>JAUHYL010000047.1 GCA_030426545.1 Gammaproteobacteria bacterium | reverse complement strand
CGCGAGCTGCTTGCGATGCCGCAGTTCCTGCTACTTTGCTTCATTGGCATTACCAACAACGTGATTGCGCTGGGTGTGTCGAGCTGGCTTCCCACTTATTTCACCAGCAACAGGGGCGTTGCGTTTGCTGACATTACGTTTCTTGTGGCGCTGCCTTACTTTTTTTCGATTCTCGGCATCGGGGTCTGGGCGACGTTGGGAGACAGACTCAACAAGCGCGCACTTGTCGGTGCAATAGGAAGCGCCGGTGCCGGTCTGGCCATATTTTTTGCCCTCACCGCAGAGAACATGTATGTGGTGCTGGCTTGCTTTGCCGTTTGCATGTTTATGGCATCGGCGTTTAACGCCTGCGAGTTTGCGCTGGTACAGCGCATTTCACCGCTTGCCAACGCCGCTGGTGCCATGGGTGTTTACAACGGCCTGGCGACGCTGCTGGGCGGCGGTCTGGGTCCGTTGATTGTGGCGCCGATTATTAGTGCAGACGGCCCGGTCTGGATGATCAGCGTCATCGCGATTGTTAACGCGGGGCTGTTGCTGCTTGCCTACCGGTCAATTCGCTACTGACGGGAAGCACGACAGGGTTCTTTTAGGTTCATCGGGTGATGGTGGGCGAATTGCCGCCCCGTGAAAGCACCGTGACAAGACAGTGACTCCGGGGTTCTAACTCTGTAACTGGTGCCGTTATGTTGCGGTTAAGGACGCCGATCAGTGTGCGCACACCGCATCGATAGATTGCGTGAGTTTGTCTACCATTTCGTCAATCTGTTCACGCGTGATAATCAGGGGCGGACACATGGCGAGGGAGTTGCCACCTACGTTGCGCACAATCAGACCGTTTTCAAGGCACGCACGCGTAGCAGCAGCAGCGAACGCACTGTCGGCCGCGTGACTGCGCTTGTCTGTGACCAGCTCCACAGCTGCAATCAGACCGACGCCGCGTACCTCTCCAACTCGCTCGTGATCTGCGAGTTTTGCCAGACGCGTCTGCATGTACTGACCTACTTCGCCAGCGTGTTGGTACAGATTTTCCCGCTCGTATATTTCCAGCGTTTTTAGTGCGGCGGCACACCCTACTGGGTGGCCTGAGTAAGTGTAACCGTGACCGAAAATTCCAACCTCATTGCTGGGTGCCACCATCGCGTCGTAAATGTCGCCGCGTATCAGTGCAGCGCTAATGGGGTAGTAGGCGGAAGAGAGCTGCTTGGCCAGGGTCATTTGGTCGGGCTGTTGAATGTTAACGGTTTCGCAACCAAACAGTTTGCCAGTGCGGCCAAAACCGGTGATCACTTCGTCCGCCCAGAACAAGATGTCGTACTTCTTCAGGATTGCCTGCACAGCTTCATAATAGCCCGGGGGCGGTACAATGACCCCGCTGGCACCCGTGACGGGTTCGGCCACGAAGGCCGCGATAGACTCCGGACCTTCATTGACGATCAGTTCCTCCAGGTTGCCAGCCAGGCGCGCCACGAAGGCCTCCTCGTTTTCGCCTTCCAGTGCGCCGCGGTAATAGTGCGGAGCGTCAGTGCGCAACACACCCAGTGCCTCTAACGGGGCAGAGAAGTGTGCCAGGTTGCCCGGGAGGCTGGTCAGGGAGCCGGAAGCCACCGTCACCCCATGATAAGCCTTCTCCCTGGTGATGATTTTCCGCTTTTCCGGCCTTCCTGTGACGTTGAAGAAGTAGCGGAGTAGCTTGATATGGGTGTCGTTGGCGTCTGAACCTGAATTGCCGAAAAACACGCGAGCATCCTTCATCGGTACGAGACTTGATAGTTTGTCTGCGAGATCCATACCGGGTTGATGGGTTTTGCCACCAAACATGTGTGTATACGAGAGTTTCGACATCTGGGCACTGATGCAGTCGATCAGTTCCCGGTTGCCGTAACCGAGGCCGGTGCACCATAACCCCGCCAGACCTTCCAGGTATTGCTTGCCTTTCTGGTCATAAACGTAGATGCCGTCGCCACGCTCGATCACCATCTCCTCGGTGGCCGCGAGATTGGTGTTGGGATAAATCATGTGGCTCATGGGGCGCTCCGTAGCGGGTAATGGTTCTAGACGCTGCCAGATTGCCTCTCTCAACAATCCTCGCGCTACAATGCCCGGGTGGGGCGCTGTATGCCTCTGGCAGATTATTGTACGATTGTACAAAATGATGCTCTTTGTTTCCAAGTCGCGGTAGCACCATGACCGGTTCGACTTTAGCGCAACTAACAAGGTAACGACCATAGCGTGACTACAACAAGCAGAAAAGCACACCAAGCCGCCCGTGCGGCGAATCTAAAGGCCTCCAGAGGTTTGAGTGCCAAGGGGGAGCAGACGCGTCTGAAAATTTTGCGGGCTGTACTCAACTTGATAGCGCGTGAAGGAACGCGCGGCGTGACGCACAGGTCCGTCGCTGCGGAGGCGGGCGTGCAATTGTCACTGACTACCTACTATTTTCAAGACATCGACACCATGATACGGGAAGCATTTGCGCTTTTTTCCCTTCAGTCGCGCCCCGAGGTCGAGCGTCTGTGGCAGGAAATATTCACTTACCTGGACGGCTTCACGGCCACCGAGCTGCGGCGGTCCGACGTTCGCAATACTATTTGCGAGCAACTCGCAGAGCGTGCGGCGGATTACCTGACCGCCCAGATTCTGGACAAGCCCGTCGGTCTTGCCGTGGAACAGATTTTCTTTACCCATGCGCGTTTATCCCCCGAGTTGAGACGTATGGGTATCGAGCACCGCGAGCAATTGTTGGAGCCACTGATAGCGCTCTGCAGCCGCTTTAATCGGGACGACCCGGAGATTGACGCACGACTGCTGCTCAACACGATTACGACACTGGAGTATCAGGCGCTGGCCATGCCGGCCGATGAGCTGGATCGTAACGACTTGATGCGCTTGTTGCGTCGCCACCTCGGCTGGATGCTGGGTTTGAAGCGGGCCTAGGGAGAAGCTGTGACTGAGCAAGTGAAGCGAAACATCGATATTGATGAGGTGCGGGCGGCGGCACTGCGTATTGCACCTTACGTGCATGAAACGCCGGTACTGAGCAGCTCGACTGTTGACGCCCAGGCGGGCTGCCGTCTGTTGTTCAAATGTGAGAATCTGCAAACAGCCGGCGCCTTCAAGGCGCGTGGTGCGCACAATGCGATGTTGATATTGCCGCGGGAAGTGCGCGAGCGGGGTGTGGCGACACATTCATCGGGCAATCACGCCGCCGCCTTGTCGCTGGCGGCAAAGCGGATGGGGGTTACGGCCCACGTTGTGATGCCGGAGAATGCGCCAGCTTCCAAAGTAGAGGCGGTGCGCGCCTATGGCGGCGAGATCACGTTTTGCGCTCCCACCCAAAAGGCGCGTGAAGAGACATTGCAGGCAGTGTGCGCGCGCACCGGGGCGACGTTTATTCCACCCTTCGAGAACCGGGACGTCATCGCCGGGCAGGCGACCTGCGCGCTGGAAATGGTGTCACAACTGCCGCAGGCGCCGGACATCCTGATAACGCCGGTAGGCGGGGGCGGGTTGCTGTCAGGCACAGCCCTTGTCAGCCGCAGCCTGTGGCCTGAAACCCGTATAGTGGGCGCAGAACCCGCTGGCGCCGATGATGCACAGCGCAGCTTTCGTAGCGGCGTGCGCCAGTTGCAGACCGCGCCCGATACCATTGCCGACGGTCTGCGTTCATCTCTGGGTGAACTGAATTTCAGCATGATACGCGACAGTGTGGATGACATTCTTACCGCCAGCGATGCAGGCATCGTTCGCGCGATGCGGTTGGTGCTCACGCGCATGAAGTTGCTGATCGAAGCTTCCGCAGCGGTGCCCCTGGCGGCGATACTCGAGCATCCCGACTATTTTGCCGGCCGCACCGTGGCGGTGGTCATCAGCGGCGGCAACGTGGACATCGATCAGCTTCCATGGTGACAGCCCGTCTGGTCAGGAAGTGGTGCTTTGCTCCTTTGCTTTTACTGGCAGTAGCCGGCCTGCTCGTTTGGTGGGTGCTGGCCAGTTCACTGGCACCGACCAGCGGTGCTATTAGGCTGGCCGGCCTGGACGCCAGCGCAGAGGTGCGATTCGATGCGTGGGAGAGGCCCTATGTCGAAGCCGCTACCCTGCCAGATGCGCTGTTGCTGCAAGGTTGGCTGCACGCCAGTCACCGACTTTGGCAAATGGAGCTGTTGCGTCGCGCTGGTCAGGGGCGCATGGCCGAGCTACTGGGGCGTGATCTGCTAAACACGGACAGGCAGCTCTGGACTGTTGGCGTACCCCAACTTGCAACGCGCCTTGAGGAAAATGCCAGTGCGGCCACCCTGGCACTGGTCGATGCTTACCTTATCGGTGTCAACGCCGCTATTGCCAGATACCCTCTGTTACCGCCCGAAATGCTGCTGCTGCGTGCGGATCGGCCACACTGGGAGCGTCGCGATGTTTTCGCTCTGGGCGCGTTGATGGCTTACCAGTCAGCGAACAATATGGAAAACGAGTTGCTGCGCCTGGCGCTTGGCAGCAGGCTGGATGAACCCCGCTTGGCGGTGTTCAAAACCGATGGTAGCGAGCATCCTGATTACCCTTTTGTAGCGTTGTCTTCCTCTGCCGCGGCACCGCTGCAGGGCGCACTGCAGCGCCTGGCCAGCCTCGACCCGGCGCGCAACCCGCTGATGCCCCCGCTGGGCTTTGGCAGCAATGGCTGGGTGATAGCACCCGAGCGCACTGCCGCTGGTGTGCCACTGTACGCATTCGATTCCCACGATGAACTGGGTCTGCCCAATTTGTTTTACGAGGTTAATCTGTTTTATGGCGATGGGGAGCAGTTGCGCGGTTGGTCAGTGCCGGGACTTCCAGGTGTCATTAATGGTTACAACCAGGATATAGCGTGGGGCTTTACCAACATCGGCGATACGCAGGATTTATTTGTAGAGGAGCGCTCTGTCGATGATCGCATGCTTTTCCTGGATGGGCAGCGCTGGTATCGAGCGCGTCGGGAAAGCGTTGAGATTCCCGTTGCCGGTGGCTCAATCGAAACGCTGGAAATCGTGCATACCCTCAACGGCCCACTGATTAACGACGAACCACCGATCAGCCTGGCGTGGGCGGTGCAGCGACTTGAGCGTCCCAGTCTCGACAGCCTGCTGGATTTCAATCGAGCGCGTAACTGGTTGGAGTTTACGCAGGCACTGGATGCCTTCCACGCTCCGACGCTCAATGCGACTTATGCGGATGTACACGGCACCATCGGTTTGCGCACCGGCGGCGTTTTGCCACGGCGCGGCGCAGGGGAGGGCCGCTGGCCGCTGAATGGAGCCGACCCTGCACAGCGCTGGCAGGGCATGGTACCTGCTGCAGAGATGCCGCAGTGGGAGAACCCGGCTGCGGGCTATCTGGCTGCTGCCAACGCGCGCGTGAGCCGCGCGGCAGGGCAGCCCCTGGTCTCTGCAGACAATGCCGCACCCTACCGGATAGCGCGTATTCAACAGGTGCTGGCTGGGGCTGATTCGCTTTCAGCAGCCGACATGCAGGCGTTGCAGACTGACTGGCTAGATGGGCAGGCGCGACAGTTGTTGCCAGCACTCTTGTCACAGACTCGCCGGGCGTTGCTCGATCCGGGCGCGGTCACTGCGCTAGGATTATTGATTGAGTGGCGGTCCAGCCCGGTGGCGTCTCCGGACAGCGCCGCCGCGTTGATTTTTCAACGCTGGTATCTCGCAATCGCCGAGCGGGTATTTGCTGTCTCGCTGGGTGACTTGTGGCCGCAACTGCTGCGACGCAATTACGTGCTCAATCAGGCCCTGGACACGTTAATTCTCGGACCAGGGACTTCGCCATGGTGGCAGCCGGGCAGGGAACTATTGGTCAGTGAAGCACTCAACGACACCGTGGCCCAGCTTGCCCCCGACCTTGGTAGCGATGTGGCGCAATGGCGACTGGATGACATGCATCAGGTGCAGCTCAAGCACGAGTTGGGTAAGGCCGTGCCGTTGTTTGGCTTATTGTTTAATTCGCCCAAACTCCCATTGGGAGGTGGCGCTTCGACCGTGGGTAGGGCCAACTATAGCTACGCACGTCCCAATAACGTTAATCACGGTGCGACCGTCAGAGCCGTGGCTGTTATGGAAAAGCCCCCGAGGGTACTCTCGGTTATCCCTGGCGGGCAATCCGGACATCCGCTCAGTGCCCACTATGCCGATCAGTTCACGGCCTGGGTACGCGGCGAACTGCATCCGGTGGCGTCCCGCACATCGGATCTCGAGGGGCCGGTCCTGAAGTTTTCAGCACAATAGACGCATTGAGTTATGGCGCAAATTGCTTGTCAATATTTTCAGTGTTAAGTAAGGTCTGATAAAACAGGCGCTACTGAAATGGCTGGCGGCGCCGAAAGAATAAGAACCTGCCGGAGAATTTGTGAGCGATACCCCCGCTGTACCGCCCCTGCAAACACGGCAAACCGTTACCTATGGCCTGGGCCAGTTTGCGTGGGCATCGAAAGATGTCTGCTTCCACTATTTTCTATTCTTCTATTACACACAGTTTCTGGGCTTATCTGCCAGCCTTGCGGGGCTTGCCGCTATGCTGGCTCTGATCGCAGATGGCGTTTCCGACCCGTTGATTGGCTCTGTCTCAGATAACTGGAAGGGCGGCAAGTGGGGCAGGCGCCACCCGTTTATGTTGTTTGCTATCGTGCCCTATGCCTTTGCGCTACTGGCGATCTTTAATCCGCCAACGGAGTTCAGCGAGTCACAGCTGTTTGCCTGGTATCTGGTATTTGCCATCACCGTCCGCACCTTTTTGACGTTTTTTACGGTGCCCTACATGGCCCTCGGTGCGGAACTAACACCAGATTACACCGAGCGAACCAGCGTGGCGACGTATCGCAATACGCTGGGTTATGTGGGAGGGCTGACGATACAGGTGGTTGCCTGGTTTCTCATCATCCCTGCTGCGACCACGGCAGGTTCTGTCGCCGAGGGCTATCGTAACGTGGGTTTTTTCGCTGCAGCGCTGGCGGTGTTTGGCATGTTGGTCGCCCTGGCGGGCACCCGCGGGCGGATTCCCTGGCTGGAGAAAACCAGTAAGGCGCAACAGGAGCGCGCCTGGTGGAAGGCGTTTGGTGACATTCTTGGCGTATTGCGTCACCACTCGGTCGCCGTGCTTTTTTTCGCCAGCCTGGTGATCACCACACGCCTTGGCGTATCCCAGACCATGCTGCTGCACGTCAATAATTTCATTTATGGTTTCGATAGCGAACAGATGGGCGTTTTCATGCTCACCATATTCTTTGCGCTGTTTCCGGCGTTCTGGCTGGCGACCCGCGGTGTGCCGAAACTAGGCAAGCGGCGCAGCATTCTCGGCGTGATGAGTGCTGAAATGTTGGTGTGGCCGGTGGCGATTATGGCCTTCCTCTATGGGTTTGCGCCTGCCGCCGGTAGTACGGCGCTGTTGCTTTTCGTCTGTGCGTTTGCGGTGCTTTACCAGGTGTTCTTCATCGCGGGGATTAACGTGGCTGGCGCGATGCTGCCGGATGTAGCGGATGAAGTGGAATTGGCAAGTGGACGCCGCCAGGAAGGCATTCTGAACTCGGCGATGATGCTCACGCAGAAGGTCAGCTTTGGGCTCGGTTCATTTATCGCCGGGCTGTGTATAGATTTCGCGGGTTTTGACGGCGTCGAGGACGCCACGCAGGTGACTTCCACGATGGCGCTGCGCCTTGGCTGGATCTATGGGCCGGGGTTGTTGCTTTTGACCCTGACAGGCATGTGGGTCTACTCGCAGTACCGGCTTGGTCGTAAGCGCCACGCAGAGGTTCGCGCAACGCTGGCGGCTGGAAAAGGCGCGATCAGCGGGTGAGTAGCACCGGGTCGAGCCCGTCCGCGCCTGTGACTTCGCGTGCACTATCGCCGCCGTCAACCACCGGGCGTGCAGCGTGATGCAGGCTACCTGACGACTGAAGTGCCGCCGTCCACGGTAATTATCTCACCGGTTATGAACCCACCGGCGCGGCTCGCCAACAGCAATGCCACACCGCTGATATCTTTTTCCTCGCCCCAGCGATGCAGGGGAATGTAGGCGATCTCTGCTTCGTACTGGGCTTTGTCCTGGCTGGCGTATTCTGTCATCGAGGTGAAGAAACGCCCTGGCGCAATGGCATTCACGCGGATGTGCTGTTCTCCGAGCAGGGCCGAGAGATTGCGTGTTACCTGGTGGATAGCGGCCTTGCTCGGCGCATAGCTGAAGGTGTCGGTGGCGCCGCAGATACCGGCGATAGATCCAATGTTGATGACGCTGGCAGTATTGTCTGCCGTGGCACCCTCGGCCAGTAGTGGCGTCAGTTCCCGCGTAAGAAAGAACGGCGATTTGACGTTGAGGTCCATGACTTTATCCCAGCCCGCCTCGGGGAATGTTTCGAAGCGCTCCAGCCAGCCGCGCCCCGCATTGTTCACCAGCACGTCGATGCTTGTTTCGCGTTCCCTGAGTTTCTCTGCCAGTGACAGCACATCGTCCATGCTGCTGAGATCGCCGGGCAGGGAGACGCAGTCACCAAACGCGCAAAGTTCCTCTGCCGCGGCGTCACACTGCTGGGCTTTGCGCGCGGTGATGTAGACACGCTCAGCGCCCGCCTGCAGGAAGGCCTTTGCCATGAAGAAGCCCAGCCCGCGCGAGCCACCGGTAACCACGCAGACTTTGCCCGACAGCGAAAATAGATCATCGATCATTGTAATATTTCCCGGATTGGTAAAACGAAGTGCCGCCGATCATAGCGTAAACACGTTCAGCTTGCGCGCGGTCCGTTTTCCGGGAGGACGGGCCAGTCCTCGGTAATCACGCCGTCGTTGTACACGGCGATATCACCAAACTGCAGGAAGACAAATTCGCTCTGCGTGGGACGCAGGAATACCCAGTCACCGGGTTGTAAATCGATAGTGGACGAGCCGTTCAGCATTTCCTGATTGGTAGAGCGACCGAACACACTGTTGGTGGTCAGTCCCTGCGGCGATTCGGGGACCGCTTTCCAGTAGCCGCCGTAGGTAAAAAAGGCGCGTTCCCTGTTTGGGTTCCACAGGCTTTGCAGCGGACCAAGGTCTATGCCCGGAATGTGCAGTGAGTCCGAACGCTTCAGTACCGGGGTGGCGATCCATGCCGCGGGTTCATGGTCGGCGAGGCTGGGCAGATCAAAATCGGTGGGTTTCACCAGGCAGGACCCTGCCGCCAGTTCATTGAAGGGGAATTCGCCCTCGTCGTAGAGTTGGTAGGTCGGACTACCGCCACAGTTCAGCACGGCGTCCTCAGGCCACTCGGAACCGAGGTGCTGGCGCGCGGTGTCGACGAAAACGCGATAGGCATCCACGGCCTGGTCGCGATAGCGCAGCGGATTACCGGGTACCTTGACCACGTGAGGCTCATACCCCATAAAACCGGCAAAGTGCAGCCTCTCCGAGCGCTGCAGCGTATCCAGCATTGCCTGCATCTGATCGGTGCTTGTGATGCCGCCGCGATGCAGACCCACATCCAGTTCAAGGCAGATCTGCATGTCTGTACCGCGTTCCACGGCCAGCAGTTCGTACTCAGCCAGGCGCTGCGGTGTGTCTACCAACCAGCGTAACTGGGCGGCCGGGTCAAAAGCGCCTACTTTGAAGCGCTGGTAAAAATTGCGCGCCGCTGCCACCGGCATGGGCTTGCCCAGGAGGATATCCGCCTGTGGGAAGCGTTCGGCCACTGCGTTGATAAACGGCTGGTGAAACAGCATCAGGCGCTGACTGCCCGACAGCGTCATCACTCGCTGCAAAAGGTCAGGGGAGGGCAGTGACTTGGCCACGATGCGGTAAGCGAAGCGGTTGTTGATGTGCTGTTGCAGGGTGCGTACGTTATTCTGCAACTTCTGCGCGTCTATCAACAGCGTTGGCCCGGCCCGTTGGTGTTGATCCAGCGCGGCGGCGAGTTTTTCGAAGTACGGCGCGTGGTTCTCGCCGACGTCGCGCGGACGAGCAACCAGCGTCAGGCCCGCCGCCCCGGCGAGGCCGCCAAGTACAAGGGTGCGCCGTTTCACAACGGTGACACCTGCATGCTTACTCTCATACGCCGCTCATGTGAACAGAGATCGGAGATAGTCATTCAGGAAACGCCCCTGCGGATCGTAACTGCGCCGCACCTCAGCAAAGTCGTCCCAGTGGGGATACAGTTTGCTGAGTTCTTTACGGGTGAGTGTGTTCAGTTTGCCCCAGTGGGGGCGCCCGTGGTATTTGCGAAAGATGGGTTCAATGGTCTTGAAAAACGGCTGGTAGTCTTCTTCAAAATAGCGATGCACCGCGATCGAGCAGGTTTCCCTGCCGTAAAACGGGCTCAACCAGATGTCATCGCTGTGTATGTAGCGAAACTCGATGGGGAAGAACACCTCCTGGTGATTCGACTCCAGGACCTCGCGAATCTCCTGCAGCGCCTTGAGTCCGTATTCCCGCGGCAGGTGATACTCCATTTCATTGAAGCGTACATTGCGCTCGCTGGCATAGTTCCGCCAGGACTTTTCCACGGTGACTTCGCTGTCCAGCGTGCGCATATAACTGCCCAGCACCAGCTCACGCACTCTGGGCATCTTGCTCATCAGGTCGCGTGCCAGGCGCAAATCCTCTACGCCTTCATTGCCATCGAGTTTTTCCGTCGAGCCCAGCGGTTCGTCGGTGAAATCCTGGCTATCGGTAAAGCCCATGCCGGAGAAGGGAATGTAGAAAAACTCGAAATTGCGGTGTTTGTCTGCCAGCGCCTCGGCGGTTTCCACGATCTCTTCGAAAGTGCGCCAGTGAGTTTCCCTGCGCAGCCGGTACGGGGCGATGTTTTGTAGCCGCACCTGCGTGATGATGCCCAACGCGCCCATGGACACCAGTGCCGCGTTAAACAAGTCGGGATTGTTGTTGGCGTCACACTCGTGTAGTTCTCCGCGGCCGTCGACCAGCTGCAGGCCGCGCACGAAAGTCGACATGCAACCCAGGCTGGCCCCGGTGCCGTGGGTAGCCGTCGCCAGGCAGCCGCCCAGCGCCTGTTCGTCGATATCGGGCATGTTAATTAACGCCTGCCCTATATCATCCAGGGGTTTACCGAGATCCCCGAGCCGGCTGCCGGACCACACAGTGGCCTGTAGCTTCTCGCTGTCGTGATCGACGATGCCGCTGAGGCGTGCCAGCGAAACGATGGTACCGTCAGTCGGAACCAGAGGCGTGAAGGAGTGCCCGGCACCGACAGGCCGAACCGTGCCGGTACTGGCGGCAACCAGTTCCTGCAGTTCCGCGACAGTGGCCGGCGCTTTGCGTGCCTCGGGCAGACACTGTTGTGAACCCGACCAGTTGCGCCAGGGCAGGCGCTTTCTGGTGGGGGCGGCATTGGCCAGCACTGGCCACCCGCCCGTTGCACTTGCGGCGACCGTGGCGGTAATCATGGCGGACAGCAGGTTGCGGCGATTCAGCATGGGATTAGCCGCCCGTGGCCATAAAGTGAATCAGCGCTTCGAATTGCTCTGCGTCGCAATCCATACACAGACCGAACGGTGGCATACCGCCGAAGCCATTCACCACATTGTCTACCAGCGTACTCATGCCTTTTTCCATACGCGCTTCCCAGGCGGCGGTGTCGCCAGTCAACGGTGAGCCGGTAGCGGCAACGGTGTGGCAACTGCGACAACTGCGGTTGTAAATTGCAGCCAGTTGCTCGTCTGCCGGAGCGAGGTTGCGGCTGCTTATCTCCGCGGAAGCCTGGCCAGAAGCTCCGTCGTCGTTGCATGCTGCCAAGGTGCACAGGACGAGTACTAACAGGAAATGGCGGTAGGGAGCGCGCATCATTCGGTTTTCTCCTCGGTAACAGGGGCAGGGTGGTGACTGCTCAACTGCCAGGGATTAGCGTGGGGCATTCACGCGGTTTTATCAATTCTTCAAGTGGGCCAATGCCACTCCGCAGGGGCACTGATCAGGCTGTTAAATCATAAAGATAGTTATAATTAACATTATGTCAAGTCTGGTGCCAGGGCCAGCGCCCACCTTGTGTCCCCGGAGCGCCCAGGCACCATCCAGATGCTATATCCTTCAAAGCGGGTTCGGCACCAGAAAATTCGGTATGCTCATAACCTGTACGCTACCCAGGGCAGCAGCGCAACGTGCGGGCACTCTGTTGCTGGCGATTTTTTACCTATAAGGAAAACAAGGTATGTATGAAGATCTCTCGGTCGAACGCTTCATGTCTGGCCTGCGCAAGCGCAACCCCAATGAACCCGAGTTTCACCAGGCTGTGCACGAGGTGGCGCAATCGGTCATTCCGTTTATCCTGGATAACCCGCGGTACCAGGACGCCGCCATTATCCAGCGCATGACCGAGCCCAACCGCACGTTGATGTTCCGCGTGGTCTGGGAAGACGACAACGGCAATATCCGGGTTAACCGGGGATATCGCGTACAGTTTAACAATGCGATCGGCCCGTATAAGGGGGGTTTGCGCTTTCACCCCTCGGTCAATCTCAGCATTCTGAAGTTTCTCGGGTTCGAGCAGACGTTCAAGAACAGCCTCACCACCTTGCCCATGGGTGCTGCCAAGGGCGGGGCAGATTTCAACCCCAAAGGGAAGTCAGATCGTGAGGTCATGCGTTTCTGCCAGTCGTTCATGACGGCCCTGTATCGCCATATCGGTCCGAATGTGGATGTACCCGCCGGCGATATCGGGGTGGGTGCTCGAGAGATCAGCTACCTGTTCGGGCAGTACAAGCGCCTGACCAACGAGTTTTCGGGTGTACTGACGGGCAAGGCCCTGGAGTTTGGGGGCAGCCTTATCCGTACCGAAGCCACGGGCTACGGCAATGCGTACTTCATGGAGGAGATGCTGAAACAGCGTGGCGATTCGATGATTGGTAAAACCTGCGTGATTTCAGGTTCCGGGAACGTGGCGATTTACTGCGCGGAGAAGATCCTGCAGTTGGGTGGCAAGGTGGTAACGCTGTCGGATTCGTCGGGCTATATACACGATCCGGATGGCATGGATACGGAAAAACTGGACTGGGTGAAGGACCTGAAAGTGAAGCGGCGCGGCCGCATTTCCGAGTACGCGGAAAAGTTTGGTTGTGATTACTTCGCCGGTAAGCGGCCCTGGGATGTGCCCTGCGATCTCGCTTTTCCCTGCGCAACACAGAACGAACTCGACGGCGATGACGCGAAAGTGCTGGCGTCCAATGGCTGTATCGGGGTGTCGGAGGGCGCGAACATGCCCACCACGCTGGAGGGTATCGATGTACTGCAGAAAAACCGCATGCTGTACGGTCCGGGCAAGGCGGCGAATGCGGGTGGCGTGGCCGTCTCTGGCCTGGAGATGACGCAGAACAGCATCCGGATGGCGTGGACCGCGGAGGAACTGGAACGCCGCCTGCACAACATCATGGTCGGTATTCACGCCCAGTGTGCACAGCACGGCGCCGAGGATGATGACTACATCGACTATGTGAAGGGCGCCAATATTGCCGGCTTTATCAAAGTTGCCGACGCGATGCTGGCCTACGGGGTTGTATGACCGATTTAGTGGTTGTCCGGGTTGCGACTGGCGTCTCGCCCGCCGCGTAGCAGCATGCGTAACGCGATGTTGCGCACCAGCCACGATTTGAGCGCGTGAAAGCGACCCCGCGGTGGCGTGTTACCGGCGGAGTGAAAGCGGCGCAGCTCCAGTTCATCCGGTATTGAACCGCTGAGCGCATCCATCAGGCCGTCTACCGGGATACCGGTTGAGTCGGCAATGCGCACCATGCGCTGAAAGTTGGCGGCAACGGCTGTTGCATCGACAAGTACCGCTGCGCCAGCGACGCGCAACAGGGTTTCTCGCGCGTCGCCCAGCGCCTTTTCGTCGCGTGATGCGAGCGTTTCAGCGAACAGTCGCAGTTCTTCGCCCAGGGGTATTCCGCCGCCACCCGCGCCGTTTATCACCTGCAAGTCGAGATCGGTATCGGAAGAGTCCACGCTCAAACTGAGCATGGTGGCGTGTGAGTTAGTTCAGTAGAAGCATTCGTTGTAGGACGATACCCGCCCTGCGATGAGCTCCATCTGCGGGCGATTAATACTGCGCCCGGTTGCGGCGGTGAAGCGAACCAGTTTCTCCGCTGGCAGGTACTGCGCATTTGCAACAGACTGCCAGTCACGCACGCCGTCTGGCACCAGGCTAAGGGCGCGCAACACGTTGGCGCTCCGTCCCGGGGACCACAGCCCGCTTTCTCTGGCGTTCAGTTTGCCCTGCGCCGGCAGCATGGCGACAAACCCCGTTGTGCTGTCGGTGTTACCTGGCAGATAGTGATCAGGTTCGCCCGGGAGCGGTGTCGGAAGCGCCTCGGGCGGCAGGCCCAGGCCTCGATTGAACTCGTCGATACTGAATACCGTGACAACCACCGCGGCCAGTTCAACGTAGTGGGGTTCACTCAGGCCCTGCGTCTGAATGTGCTGCACCCAGTCGCGCGTAATGCGGCCCTGGTCGGTCACGATACGGTGGACGGCATCGACGGCGATGGCTGGCAGGTTATGGCTGTGCTCATGCTCACCGGGGAAATGGTAGGGCGACAGTGCCTGCTTGCGTTCTGCACAGTAACTGCAGCGCAGCGCGTTGCGCACTTCCTGTGCGATCGCCACGCGCTGCTCCCCGGACCACCAACTGCCGGCAGCGGCCAGCTTGCGCCAGTACTCGCGGTAGGCCTGCGCCAGATCCTCGCGAACCGCAAAGGGCAGGGCGCTGTAATCGAAGGCTTGCATGTGGCCATGGTGCCAGCATCGATGCGGGCGAGCAATGCTTCTACAGCGCGCTCGTTGCAACCAGGTGGTTCCCAATTGGGAGCCCAGGATGCGCCGTTGTCAGTGACAACGCTGGATGGAGTTACCGGTCATGCGCTGCCAGATAGTCTCTGCGCAGCGTTTCCAGCTTCACCGCGTGATTGGTGAATATCCATTGCACACCGCGATTGAGTTCGCGGCGCAGGCAATTGCCGGAGGTGGGGAATCCTGTACCCAGTTGCTGTCCCACGCGATCGTGGCGTTGTTTAACGGCCTTACCCAGCAGCAGGTAGTGTCCGCCGAGGCCGGCGCAGCCCCGCTCCAGGGCAAAGCGGCTGATAGCCTCGACATTGGTTTCCGCCACGGGCAGGAAGCAGCCTTCGGGGGCGAAGTCCACACGCTCATACATTGTGGGGTTCAGGCTCAGCAGGTGGAAGTCATGTATCGGTTGCAGCGGTGCCAGCGCTTCGCGCAGCCGATCGCGTTGGTGTTCTGGCGCTGGCCACGCTTCATGCTTCAATTCCAGCATCAGGTGCGCGCGGCCACCGAACTGCTCTACGAGCTCGTCCAGCGTGGGAATCTGCGGCAGGGCGGCCCGCAGGTCTGTGAAGGTCGTCCGGCCAATCTCGATGGCGGCGCCGAAAACCCGCGACGCCGTCGGATCATGGCAGATAACGGGTACCCGGTCCCGGGTAAAGCGTATGTCGCACTCTATGCCCCAGACGCCCGCATCGAGCGCCAGCTGAAAAGACTGCAGCGTGTTTTCGAAGACCTTCTGGTTGTCGTGTTCGCCGCGGTGGGCGATGATGCGGCAGCGCTCCAGTGCTTCTCTCGAGGGCAGTGGCTGCGGCCAGGCTGCCATAACGCCGTCGACCGTGGCCATGGTTACGTCGAACAGCTTGTCGCGCAGTGATGCCGGTATTGCCATGTCGGGTAAGTCCTGCCGCTAGGTGACTGCGCCGATGTTAGGATAGTCTTGCCTGCGGGTAAATTCGCCACTGGAGTAAATCACCATCGATACAGCAGATGATAAGGCAGAACTCGCGGACGGGAACGTGACGGCACAGGGTGCGAGTCGGCGGGAAATCTGGGCCTGGGCGTTTTTTGACTTCGCCAACTCCGGTTACACGACGGTAGTGCTGACGACCATTTACAGCGCCTTCTTCGTCGCGGTGGTGGCGGCGCCGCTGGATGGGCGCTCGCCGGGTAGCGCAACACTGTTGTGGACGCTCGCGATTGGCGCGGCCAATTTTATCGTGCTGCTTAGCGGGCCCGTTATTGGCGCGATAGCCGACCACCGCGCCATGAAGAAACCCTTCCTGATGCTTACCGCGGCGCTTTGCGTTATCTCGACCGCGTTGTTGGCGGCCACCGGCCCCCAGAGCCTGTACCTGGCCGTGTTTTTACTGGTGCTTTCCGCCGTGGCATTTTCCAGCGGAGAAAACCTGATCGCGGCCTTTTTACCCGAGATTGCCCAGCCGCAGGACATGGGGCGCATCTCGGGCTATGGCTGGAGCCTTGGTTACTTCGGCGGCCTGCTGACACTCGCATTTTGCCTGCTGTATATCACCTGGGCGGAGGGGCGCGGAGAGACCGCAGCCCACTATGTGCCGGTAACGTTGGTGCTGACGGCGGTCATTTTTGCGCTGTCTGCGGCCCCCACATTCCTGTGGTTGCGAGAGCGGGCGATCCCGATGCCACACGCGAGTGTTTCCTACATCCGTCTCGGCGTTCAACAGGTCATGCAAACAATTGCACATGCCGCCCATATGCCTGATCTGTTCCGATTCCTGTTTTGCCTGGTGTTGTTTCAGGCCGGGGTGTCCACGGTGGTCGTGGTCGCGGCCATCTACGCGCAGGAGGTGATGGCCTTTACCAGCAGTCAGCTGATCGCACTGATCATGGTGGTCAACGTGACCGCCGCGATTGGCGCCTTTGGCTTTGGTTACCTGCAGGATCGCTGGGGTTCGGTGCCCAGTTTGTCCTTGGCCCTGTGCGTGTGGATCGCGGCAATCTCGGTGTCATTTGTCGCCAGCGCGCCGGCCCACGTCTGGTTTGCGGGCAACCTTATCGGTTTATCCATGGGCGCCACGCAGGCCGGTGGCAGGGCGTTGATCGGCAGGCTGACACCAGCGGCGCGCAACGCCGAAATTTTCGGATTGTGGGGTCTGGCGAATCGCGCTGCCGCCATTATCGGGCCGATCAGTTACGGTGTGATTACCGAATTGAGTGGCGGCGATTATCAGCTTGCGCTGCTGTCCACGCTGGGCTTTTTCCTGCTTGGCCTGGGTCTTCTGCTTACCGTGAATGAGGAGCGCGGAATGCGCGCTGCCTCCACCGCGGCACCACTGTCAGTGGGCGAGGCAGTCACATGAGCCCAGACACGTGGGTGCGAGGCGGGGTCAGCGACAGGCATGGGCGGTTCGGCTAGCCGTCCTTGGGCGCAGGCAACGCGGATAGTGAAATTGTCGCCAGTCGCTATACTGGTCTGCATTGGGCCGGCTTTTGGCAGTGGGCGTCCCCGAAAGTTTTCCCGCTGTTGGACACGGCGCACGGTAACAGGAGGTTCCTGACATGGCGAGCGGTTACACGGTAGGGAAGCATGTGCGCGGCGCACCGGCCGCGCTGCTGTGCTGCGCGTTGCTCCTTGTGGGTGGCTGTTCTGACGGCAGCGATGATCCTGCCGGGCCGGTCAAACCGCAGCCGGCCAACCCGCTGGTGCAGGGCCCTGTCACAGGCGGCGGTGGCGAGGACTGCTGCGTGATTAGCTTCGGTCCTCTCGAAGTGGACCTGCGCGAGCAGGGCTATACGCCGGGCACGCCATTCTATGCCGGACTAAGCATCGATGAGGCAGAGATTGGTCTGATCGAGAGCGAGTTTTTTATCTCCGGCGATGCGGTCTCCTACGTGGCAACAGACCAACTGGGCAACGATGGCTTCTGGACAGTGCAGGCTGCGGAATCCGAGCCCTACGTTGTTCGCATGGTGGTTGTTCGCCCGGCCGCAGCGGCGGACTTCAATGGCACCGTGGTGGTGGAGTGGTTTAACGTCTCCGGCGGGCTGGACGCCGCGCCGGACTGGCTGCAACTGCACACTGAACTGCGCCGGGAAGGCTATGCCTGGGTGGGCGTATCGGCGCAGTTTGCCGGTATCGAGGGCGGAGGTCCCTTTGGCCTGCCCTTGAAAGCGGTTGATGGCGAGCGCTACGCATCGCTAAGCCATCCCGGTGATAGTTTCTCCTATGATATTTTCGCGCAGGCGGCCCAGGCGGTGCGCAGGCCGCTGGGGGTCGATCCGCTCGATGGGCTGCGCGTGGAGCGGATGATTGCGGTGGGCCAGTCACAGTCCGCCGGCCGCCTCACCACGTTTTACAATGCGGTGCATCCGCTGGTAGACGTGTTTGACGCCTTTCTGATTCATAGTCGCGGTGACGGCGGCGCGCCGCTTTCACAGGAGCCGCAGGCTGCGCTGCCGGCGCCGGAGCCAACGTTTATTCGCACCGATCTGCCGGAGGCTGTGATCGGGCTGCAGACAGAAACCGATATTTTCCTGCTGAACTCTGTGGCCATGCGCCAGCCGGATGCAGATAACTACCGCCTGTGGGAAGTGGCCGGAGCCGCCCACTCCGATGTGTACACCACGATCAAGGGCCCGGTGGACGTCGGTGACGACCCGTCGGTAGCGGACGTCATCTCAAACAAGGACGCGCGTCCTCCCTTCATCCAGTGCGATCTCCCGGTGAATGACGGCCCCGGACACTGGGTAGCGAAAGCCGCTATCCATGCACTGGACGCGTGGATAAGAACGGGCGAAGCGGCACCGGCGGCGCCCTGGCTGACGCTGGATGAAGCGCAGCAGGCGTTTGCGCTGGACAACCTGGGCAATGTCCGTGGCGGGATTCGAACCCCTTACGTCGATGCGCCCGTCGCGGTGCTTTCCGGGGAGGGGCAACCACCGGCCAGCGTATTCTGTGGCCTGTTTGGTACGACCGAGTTATTCGGTGATGCCACGCTGGACATGCTGTATCCCACCCCGGATAGCTACATCAGCGCTATTGATACTGCCACGGATGCTGCGGTCGGTGCCGGATTCCTGCGCCCCGCGGACGCCGACCTGATCAAACAGCGAGCGCGCGTATCGAATATCAGCGCGCTGGAGGGTGGGCTGGCGTTTCCGCTACAAAGCAAGGCCCTGGCGTTCTAGCGACTGCCCTTGGCGCGCCGCCCAGTTATCGGCGGCGTACTGAAGTTCTTCGGGGCGAAGGCGCCGGGCAAGCGGTACCCCCGCCAGCGCGCTACAGCGCGAGATAGAACATGTACAGGCAGATGCCGTATCCGCCAAGAAAGACCAGCGAGCGCAACGCATCGATATTTGCCAGGTACAGCGGGATATACACTATCCGCAATGCCGTAAAAACCAGCGCCAGCGTACTCACGCTTGCCAGATCAACGCCACTGATGAACAGAGCCAGTACGGCGGCGCTGAAAACCGCCAGCGCTTCCCAGCTGTTTGCCTGCGCCGCGACCGCACGCGCTCCGGCGCCGGTGAGCTGTTGCGACTGGATGCGTGGCTCCTTGTTGTCGACCTTGCCAAACTGCCTGTGCCGGTGATAGCCGGCGATCCACGCGCAGCTTATCGGCAGTATGCAGAGAATGAGGAGGGCGGCGATCACGGTTGTCATGGTTGTTCTCCATTAGGGTTTGCGGGGGTGGTGCAGTGATGTTGGTGGGGCCGGCCGCAGCGACGGCCGTGCCCTCGTCAGTCGCAACTGCGCTCTGCGGGCGGCGTGGCCAGCACTTCTTCGAGCAACAGCGGCGCGTCCGTCATGATGGCATCCACGCCGAGATCAATCATGCGCAGCATTTCTTCGCAGGTATTGATTGTCCACACCTGTACCGCCAGGTTGGCTGCATGGCTGGCTTCGACGAATGCCTCGGTGACAATCTCGAGTTCTATGTCCACCTGCCCAATCTGGCTGGTGTCCGGCGGTGCCTGCCAGGTGATGTGCTCCGGTACGGGCGGAAACTCACCCGTGCCAAGGAAGCCGAGGATTAGATCCGTGCCCTGGCCCAGCGGTACCGACGTGTAAATGCACGGCGCCGCTGCTTTGAAATTGACCGCCGCTTCGTCGACGAAGGACGCGGCGATCATGTCCGTGGAGCGCCCGTAGCGTTGCAGGAGTTCTGCCATCTGCACTTCGTAGTTGCCACTGCCGTCCAGGTCGGGCTTGAGCTCAATATTGATCAGGTTGTGTGGGAATCGCGCAAGGGCCTCTTCCAGCGTGGGAATGCGGAAATCCTCTGCGCTGTAGCCGGGTGGTGGGGGCTTCAGCCCCGTCGCGATGCCGCGAAACAGGTAGGACGTCTCGGGTAAATCGTGTGGTGTGCCCTGACCCTGGACGAACCAGTAGGCTGCATCCAGCGCACGCAGTTCTGCCAGCGTCAGGTCGACCACGCCGCCGCTGCCATTGGTGGTGCGATCCACCGTCAGGTCATGCAGGATGACCAGTTCATTGTCTTTGGTCTGGTAAACATCCATCTCCAGCACATCGGCCCCGGCTTTCGCTGCTTCGGCGTAGGCGTAGAGCGTGTTTTCCGGGAAGTCCGTCACACCGCCCCGATGGGCGAAATTCAGCGGATCTGCGCCGTTTACCAGCCAGGGGTTCGGGTCCTTGGTGAAGGGGGTGTCGCACTGGCTGTCGTCATTGGCGATGGTGGCGGTAACAGTGTCTGAAGTGACGCTTACCGGGCCCGATACGTCGATAGCCAACTCGATGGTTTCGGCACTTTCTTCCGTGGCGTCTCCGAACAGTTCGATGGTCAGGTAGCCGTCCAGCGCACCGGGCGGGATGACGGCTTCGCCGATACTCGCCAGGTAGTCATCGTCCGGCGTTGCAGTGCCGCCGATGCGACTCGGCCGCACGGTCACCGGCTGGTTGACCGGCTCTGTGAGGGTGACCCGCAGTGACAGAATTTTCGCTTCTCCCGGTGCGCCCTCCGGGGCCGCCGTGGGCACGGCCGTCAGTGATGCGCTTGTCACCAACTGGTCCGATCCATCAGAGCAGCCGACCAGGGTCAGTGCGGACAGTAGTGCAAATAGCGACGCGGACCAGGTGGTCCCGGTCAGGGGCGAAGCGGGTGCAGATAGCCGGGTACGGCCGTCAGGTTTCTTGTTCATGGGCAGTCTTTCCTGGCGCAGCGTGTTGAGGGGCTCGCCTATTATTGCGCAGCAGGTGGTGGCATGGCCACAAGCGCCGGGTTCTGCAAGGCAATAAATTGGGTCAGTCGGTTAAGGGAGGTCACGTTAGGATCGGTCCGCACCGCGTCGTGAAGGATCGGCCGAGGCGGAAGCGCAGGTCCAGTTCCCTGTCCGGCCCGGGCTAAACCGTGTGGAGGGTGTGAATTTTGCCCGGCAAAGGAGTGCGGACGGTCTTTTATCGCTTTGTTAGAATTTGTACCGGCCTATCCTGCCCACCGGAGAACACACCAATGACAAGAATCCTGCTGCTGCCGCTGATGGCCAGCATCGCGTTGCCGGCCATGGCATTACCCAAACTACATGAGCCGGGCCTCCACGGTTTGGTCAATCTGGGCGTCATGGGCGGCGGTATGGAGAGTAACTTTATCGCCAGTATCGAGAACTTTGGTCTGGACCTGAGCGACAACCGTATCGAAACGCTGGACAGCCCGGATGCCGAGGATTTCATTTCTTCGATGTTCAGTTTTGATATTGGCTGGACTTTTGCCAACAAAAAAACCCGCCTTTCAATGGGCAACGATTTCACCGACATCCTAGAATTCGACCGCTCATTGCGGCTGTCGCTGCGCCATGATTTCGATCAGTTGGGGCAGCTACGAGTGGATGCGCTGCGCCCGGTCGGTTTCGAAACGCAGGTGTACAGAGATCCCTACCTGACGGGCGAAAAACGCGAGGATACCAACCAGGATGTGTCAGGTTTTCGCGTGGTCTGGGACGGCATCGCTCAATCACCCTTCGGCGTTCATGCAACGTTGAAACAACGTAAAATATCCGATGAACAAAGCGGTAAAAGTATCGACAGCCTGACGCCAGAGGAGCGACGCCTGCTCGAGCGCGAGGGTGATCTCACCGTGCTCGAATTGAATTACCGCTATGCGCTGAATGAACAGAACGGCTTGCGCCCCTCGATCTCCTATGTTGACAAGGCTAGCGATGGCGGCGCTATGGCGCAGGAGGGCTATGCGGTGGCGCTGGATCATGTTTATTCCAGCAGGACGCTGGAATGGGGCACCAAGGTTGTTTACACACGACTGAGTGGTGACGAGCGCAACCCGATCTTCAATGAAACGCACAATTCGGACGGCTGGGCGCTGTCTTCCCTGTTGATTTTTCGCGGTGACTTTCTGGGTAAGTGGTCGCCCAATCTGCGCTTCTCCTATGCAGAGTTGGACAGCGATATCGATTTTAACGATTCCTCGATCTGGATGCTCAGCGCCGGCGTCGCGCGCAGATTCTGATCCTGCCCAGGCGCGGCTTGTGTAGCCCTCGACTGCCTGTTGCTGATATTCCGTCTGTAAACGCGCTTTCGCTGCCGCGTCCATATGGGCCGTTGCGGTCAGCGTCTCGGGGTCTCAAATGCCCTGCGCACAGGCGGCTGATAATGGCGTCGAATCAGTGAAGCTGGATAATTGCCCGCCGAGGGAAGTGGCCTTACAGGCGGCCGGGTATGCGGTGGCAGTGGCCGATATCCGGGGCTATTCCAGTAGCGGCGGTAGTAATAGTCCGGCGTCGAGTAGCTGACATTGTCAGTGTTGGGTGGCGTGCCTGCGTATTGTTCCTCGCGCTGCAATTTGCGCAATTCTGCCCGGTGTTTCTCGCGCGCCATGCGATCTGCCGCCATCCGGTCAGTGGTATCGCGCATTTCCTCCAGCCGCTCCTTTTGCAGTGCGTCCGGCTGTACTTTGGGCGTGTCGATTTCGAGGGCTTGTGCCTCCGAGCCGTCCGCCGGTGGCGAGTCGGAAAAACTTACCGTACCGTCCGCACTGACCGTTCGATACACGGTTGTGGCGCTGGCCAGGTTCGCACAGACGAGGCCTGCGCACAGCAGGGTTAGCCACTGCTTATCGGTTGTACGTTGCATAGGGACAGTATAGAACACAGCAGGCGCTCCAGATCCGCGCGGTGTATCTTTTCAGAGGCGCTCCGGGGGAGAAAGTTCCTGCTCAGTCAAGCTTGGCTCGAAGGAGTAATTCCAAACGACGATCGGGCAGTAACACGCTGCGCTCTGTTCTGAAGCAGTGCAGCAATTGCTTGAGCTTGTTCTGATTGTGCGGCGCGTAGCCCGGCAGGGTTGTGGGGCGCGATCGCAGACTGAACTGGTCCATACCCTTGATGCCATAGAGCACATTGTTGGCCGGCGTGCGCGGATTGTGCACGGTGAAGCCGTGGGCGAGGGTCGTAGAGGCGAGGCAGGGCCGCAGTGCGCTGAGAAATGCCGGCAGCGCATTTTCATCCAGGTAATCGAACAAATCCCAGAACAGGCACACATCGAACCGGGTGTCCGCGGGAAACTGCAGCAGTTCCTGCAGGTATGGCTCCAGTCCCCGCTCGGTTTCTTCTATATCCGGCAACGGTAATTCAGCGAACAGGTCAAACACCTGCAGGCGACAGCGAAAGCCGGAGAAAAAATTAATGGTATCGCTGGAGGTTGGGCCGATGTGCAGCACCGACAGGCGTCGCTCTTCATCGAGGTTGCGAAACAGTGTGGGTAGAAGTTGGGATGTTTGTAGTGAATTTTTTTGCACGGGCGCAGCTCCGGAGGCAATGCGCGCACCGGAGAGAGTCATTGCGAACGATTCAACCCTGGAGAGGGTCGAATCAACCGCTCTTCAGATCGAGATTCGGCACCGGCGAATTGGCAGGCTGTTGCTCAGTTAGCGTTGCTTTGCTGCTAACGCTGTCGCCAGGATCCATGTCGATGCTGCCCTTGAATATGGCGCCATCCTCCAGCGTCACACGCGGGGCAACGATATTGCCCTTGACGTTGCCCGACTTGGAGACAACAACCTTTTCGGAGCCTGCGATGTCGCCGGTGACTTCACCATCGACGGTGATAACCCGCGCGCTGATGTCGGCAATCACCTGGCCGGACTCGCCCACGGACAGCTCCTGGTTTTTCATGTTGATGGTGCCTTCGACCTTGCCCTGAATGAGCAGGTCTTCCTCTCCAATGACTTCGCCCTTGATTGTAATACTCGGACCGATCATCGCGTCACTCCTCGATTTGCCTGGGGAACTGGGAACAGTGGGGCGGGGACTGGATTCCCCGGATGTAGCCGGCGGTGATGCCGGTTTGCTTTTGGGTCTATCGAACATGGCCATAGCGAATGCCATCCTTGTTTGCACTAGTCTGTGAATACCTGCGGCTAACCGCAGGCTGGGGCGAGCTTGTTGACAGCCCCCGGTGTCGACGCCGGCGCCAGGCCCTGTTGCTTTTGAGCAAAAGCGCGGAGTTCAGGGTTTGCTGGCACTCTACAATGAAATATCGGGCCGCGCCAGCAGCGACTGCCGATAAGTACAGAAAATCGAGTTTCATGCCTTGCGCGTGGCGGGCAGGTAGTCTCGGGTAATTTCCTCCGATACCTGCCACAGCCGCGACGCCATTGCGTCATCCTGCATATAAGGGGTTTCTCCTTCGTCTACATTGCAGTCGGCAAAATAGAAGCCGCGAACGCCTGCCAGATCTGGATGAGTAGCGACATAGGTCTGGGTGGCTGCTCCCTCGGGAATACTCTTCATAAACAACCAGCCGAAATACTTGGCGCCCCACTGCTGCCAGGCGGGCAGGTGCTTCACCAGGTTGGTGCGGATCACGCCGGGATGCACGCTGTTGGCGGTGGCGTCCGTGTGCGAAATGCGATGAGCGAGTTCGCGCGCGCACAACGCGTTGGCCAGCTTGGAGACGCCGTAGGCATCCCAGGGGTCATAGTGCTGACTGCCGTCGAGGTTATCGAATTCGATACCGTTTTTAGCGCTCCTGTGGGCCAGCGAGCTGAGTATCGTAAAGCGCCCCTGCGGCGCTGCCAGTACTGTCTCCATCAATTGATTGATAAGAATGAAGTGGCCGAGATGATTGACCGCAAACTGCTTTTCGATCCCGTTGACCAACTCCAGTTCGGGCAGTGACATGATGCCCGCATTGGTGATGAGGCCGTCCAGCGGACTATTCATTGACCGGATAGTGTCCGCGCAGGCAACGATGGAATCCCATTGAGCGAGATCGAGAAAGGCGGGCGTGGCGCGACCCTCCACCTGCGCGCAGGCAGCTTCCGCCTTTTCCCGCGTGCGTGCGATCCCGATGACATGGGCGCCGCGCAGCGCGAGTACGCGCATGGTTTCCTGCCCAAGGCCCGAGTTGCAACCGGTGATGGCGATGGTGAGCGCGCTGAGGTCCAGACCTTCAGTAACTTCCTCGGCGGTAGAATTGGAGCCGAATGGGCTGCGCGGTGGTTCCCGCGTAATGATCTGGGCGAGCACCGTGGCGGGCAGGGCTGCGAGTACCCCCAGGGTGGCGAGTTGGTTGAGAAGCTGGCGACGCTTCAGCCTGGTTGTCATGTGCATACGGCCTCTAGGGGGTATTCGGGGGCGGGCAAGCAGCTGTTGCACCACTGGCAATGTGCTGGCTGGTGTCATCCAGCTCAGCTTATGAGCCTAGGTACTGCCGGGCCGGTTGTAAAGGCGGTGCATGGCCCGAATGGGAGTCGCGCGAGTCGGCGCACCCGGTCGCGCCGTCCGGCCGGGAGTGCGCCGGTGCGCCGTCGGGGCGGGCATCTGCGCTGCTCAGTGCAAGCAACGGATGGTAAAGTCAGGTCTGGATCGACAGGCAGGGAGAACGCGCAGGTGAATCTAAAGGTGCTCCTGGCGGAGCGAGAAATCAGCCGCAACATCATGGCCATTGCGAGCGCCATGGACGGGCGCGACTGGCCCGGGCTCACGGGGCTACTGGCCGAGGAGATCACTGCTGATTTTGGCGCGGGTGAAGTGTCTGGCGCGGCGCATGTGGTGGCCTACATTCGTTCATTTCTGGACAACTGTGGGGCGACGCAGCACCTGATTGGCAACGTTGTCGTTGACTATCAGCCGGCGGGAGAAGAGGAGGGAACCGCACCGCGCGCTGAACCGGTCGCCCGCAGTCGCTGCTATGTATGCGATACGCATTTGTCCAGGCGCGACGACAGTGACCTGTCGTTTCGCACGCTGGGTGAGTACCGCGATGAATGGGTGTGCCGGGACGGACGTTGGTTGCTCGCCCGTCGTGACAAAAACAACCGCGCGACGGTGGGTTCTATGGCCGTCTTCGAACCCTGAAATTCAGTCGCGCCGGCCAGGGCTCTGCAGGCTGGGTCGCTACAGGTGCTCGCAGTGAAACGCGATGTGTTCGCCGATGAAGGTGGCGATAAAAAAGTAACTGTGATCGTAGCCCTGCTGCATGCGCAGCGTGAGAGGATAGTCCGAGCTGTCAGCAGCCGCCTGCAGTAACTCCGGCTTCAGTTGTTCCTGCAGAAAATCGTCTGCATCGCCCTGATCAACCAGCATGGGCAATTGTGTGGTTGCGGCGCGCATTAATGCCGCGCTGTCGTACGCCTGCCAGGCGTCGCGATTGTCACCCAGGTAGAGGCTCAGCGCTTTTTCGCCCCAGGGACAGTTGAGCGGAGAACTGATGGGTGCGAAGGCCGATGCACAGCGGTAGCGCCCGGGGTTTTTCAGCGCGATGCTCAGCGCACCGTGCCCGCCCATGGAGTGCCCGAAGATGCCAGCGCGCCCTTTGTCCAGTGGGAGGCCAGCGGCTACCAATTGCGGCAGTTCCTCTACCACGTAATCGTACATGTGGTAGTGGGTGGAGTAGGGGGATTGCGTGGCGTTGACGTAAAAGCCCGCACCCAGACCAAAATCGTAGGCACCGGCGTCGTCATCGGGAACATCGTCACCGCGCGGGCTGGTATCAGGTGCCACAATGGCGATACCGGCCTCGGCCGCGTAGCGCTGCGCGCCCGCCTTGTGGACAAAATTTTCGTCGGTGCAGGTCAGGCCCGACAGCCAGTACAACACGGGTACTTCGCCCTGTTCTGCGGCGGGCGGCAGGTAGACCGAGAAGTTCATCTCGCAGCGCAGCGCTTCAGAGTGATGGCTGAAGCGCAGCTGGCGACCGCCGAAGCTTTTGTTTTCGCCGATCTTTTCCATAGACATCAATAAAGCACTACCGAGCGGATGCTCTCACCGCTGTGCATCAGGTCGAAGGCGTTGTTGATGTCGTCCAGAGGCATCGTGTGGGTGATCAGGTCGTCGATGTTGATGCGTCCGTCCATGTACCAGTCGACGATTTTTGGCACATCGGTGCGACCACGGGCGCCGCCAAAGGCCGTGCCGCGCCAGGAGCGACCGGTAACCAGCTGGAAGGGCCGCGTGGAGATTTCCTGCCCCGCGCCAGCGACGCCGATGATGCAGCTTTCGCCCCAGCCTTTGTGGCAGGCCTCCAGTGCCTGGCGCATGGTGTTGACGTTGCCGATGCACTCGAAGGTGTAGTCCAGTCCACCGCCGGTGATCTCCACCAGGTGTCCGACCACGTCATCCACTTCATTCGGATTGACGAAATCTGTCATGCCGAACTGTTTGGCCAGCGCCACCTTGTCCGGGTTGATATCAACGCCGATGATGCGCGACGCGCCGACCATTTTCGCGCCCTGGATAACGTTCAGGCCGATGCCACCCAGCCCCCAGATGGCCACAGTGGAGCCGGGCTCTACCTTCATGGTGAAGGCGACAGCACCGATGCCCGTGGTAACGCCACAGCCGATGTAGCAAATTTTATCGAAGGGCGCGTCCTCGCGTACTTTTGCCAGCGCGATCTCCGGTAATACCGTGTGGTTGGAAAACGTGGAGCACCCCATGTAGTGCAGGATGGGTTTGCCGTCCAGTGAGAAGCGGCTGCTGCCATCGGGCATCAGGCCCTGACCCTGGGTTTCGCGTATCGACTGGCACATGTTGGTTTTTGGGTGCAGGCAGAAATCGCACTCGCGGCACTCCGGTGTATACAGGGGAATGACGTGATCGCCGGGTTTGACGCTGGTCACGCCCGCGCCGACTTCAACCACTACACCGGCACCTTCGTGCCCGAGGATTGCAGGGAAAGCCCCTTCCGGATCATCTCCGGACAGTGTAAAGGCGTCGGTGTGGCACACGCCGGTGGCCTTGATCTCGACAAGCACTTCACCGGCTCGCGGTCCTTCGAGATCCACTTCCACTACTTCAAGGGGCTTGCCCGCTTCAAAGGCCACTGCCGCGCGTGTTTTCATCTGACTTTCATCCGTGCCGGGAAAATTGGATGGGCCAGTTTAAGGCAGCCACGGGTAAAGGCAAGACCGCACGGCGCGTCGCCTCATGGGTTTTCCTTGCACAGCTGTATCCACTCGGTCAGCGCGGCGCTGTGGTACTTCTGGCGATGTGTGATGAGGAACCATTCGCGCTGGAAATTACGCTGCGGTACCGGTAACGGTGCCAGTGATCCGCGCTTGAAGGCGTCCTCAAGGCAAATACGCGAGAGGCAGCCGATACCCAGCCCCGCTTCAACAGCGCGCTTGATCGCTTCCGTGTGCTGTAACTCCATGCTGATAGTGAGATCGGGCAGGAGGCCCTGCATGGCGCGGTCAAACGTCTGGCGCGTGCCTGAACCGGGTTCACGCAGAATCCAGCTCTCGGCCAGTAGTTGAGTGTCAGTAATCGCGCGCTCTTTTGTCAGCGGATGATCGGGTCTGGCGAATACCACCAGCTCGTCTTTGCGCCAGTGGGTGATATCGAGATCAGCGTGCTGTAGCTCGCCTTCAATGAGGCCCATATCCAACTCGAAACTGGCGACACGGGCGGCAATCGTCTGGGTATTGGCGACCTGCAGCGCGATGTCGGCCTGCGGGTACTGGCTGCGAAACGCAGCAATCATTTCAACGGCCACGTAGTTGCCAATAGTGAGCGTCGCGCCGACATGCAGCCTGCCCTCAACGCCCTTTCCACAGAGCGCCTGTTCAAATGCCAGTGCCTGATCGAGCAGCGCCTCCGCCTGCGGCCGCAGTTGATGCCCCAACTCGCTCAGTTGCAGGCGCTTGCCAACGCGATCAAACAGGCGCACGTCAAACTGGCTTTCCAGTTCCTTCAGCGACGCACTGGCCGCCGATTGCGACATTGCCAGGGCGCCGGCCGCACGGCTGATATTCTCAAAGCGGGCTGTGGCCAGGAAGACTTCAAGTTGTCGCAGGCTATAGCGCATATATCTATAAAATCGATTATGAATATAGAATATATCTGTTTTACTCATATTAAGCCAGTCAGTAGTCTGTTCCCAATCGAGCGATCAAGGAGCAAACAGCATGGCGGAATTACTGCGCGAAGAGGTGACGGAAGTTCATCACTGGACTGACCGTCTGTTCAGTTTCAAGACCACGCGACACCCCGGTTTTCGATTCAAGAACGGGCATTTCACCATGATCGGGTTGGAGACCGAGGGCAGGCCGTTGCTGCGTGCCTACAGCATGGCGAGCGCCAATTACGCTGACGAGCTGGAATTTTTCAGTATCAAGGTACCGGATGGCCCGTTAACGTCGAAGCTGCAGAACCTGAGTGTAGGCGACAAGGTACTGGTCAACAGCAAGGCCACCGGCACGCTGATTCAGGACAATCTGCTGCCCGGCAAAAACCTGTACCTCATCGCCACAGGTACCGGGCTGGCGCCTTTTCTGAGCGTAATTCGCGACCCTGATATTTACGAGCAGTACGAGCGTGTGATCCTGACGCACGGCTGCCGCTACATCGATGAACTTGCCTACCAGACGTTTATCACCGAGGCGTTGCCGCAAGATGAGTACCTGGGAGAAGCCGTGCGGGAAAAGCTTATTTATTACCCAACTGTGACCCGGGAGAAGTTCCGTCACAACGGCCGCCTCACTGACCTGCTGCGTATCGGCAGGCTGCCGGCGGATGTCGGGCTGGCGCCCATTGACCCCGAGGTCGATCGTTTCATGATCTGCGGCAGTCCGACCATGTTGAAGGACATCAGCGCGCTGCTGGATAGTCGCGGTTTTGCCGAGGCGCGACACGGGGAAGCCGGGCACTACGTGATTGAGCGGGCATTTGTCGAGACCTGATCAGCACTACTGGCGGGGTGAGGCTGTCCCAACTGGGTAGCCTTGCTTGCGCTGTTACAATCCTGCTCTATAGTTGTAAGTTGTTGAAACGAAGCCGTTTCATCGCATGACTTGCGGGTTCAGGAGTAGCTGATGAGTGCCTCGATTCTGATTTTGTCCGTTCTGGTAGCGCTGGCGGTGGTGGCGGTGGTGCATTTTGCGCTTTCGCAATACCACAAGTCCGCGGTCGTGACGCCTTACAAGCCTGCGCGCGGTCCGGGGCTGTCTGCGGCGCCACCCGCGCAATCGCCCGCTGTTGTCTATCCCTTCCGTTCAACGTCAATTGAGCCGGGTAGCGATGCCTGTGGCCCGGTACAGTCTCTTGCCAATGTTCGCTATCTCGTGGCGGATGACAATATCCCGCCATTGCCACTCGACGCCTGTGACGCGGCCAGTTGTTCATGCCGCTACCTCAAATACCGGGACCGGCGCCGTTTGGACGGTGACCGTCGCGCGCTTGGCGGTGCCCGGAATCACTTGCTGACGCAGACTGAAATCGGCGAACGCCGCACCGGCCGCGAACGACGCTTTGCCCGTGTCTAGCGGGCTGTTGAGACGATCGCGGGCGACGGCAGTTTGAGGTGTTCATGAAGTGCCTGAACAGGGTGACTGCATGCGGTTTCAGGCCGGCAGCACCCCGGCCGTCTGCCACTGCGCGATAGCGAGTTTGGATGGCGTGCGCCGCGATGCAATTAGGTTGCTGTTCCGGGTCGTCGTCGTTTAGAGTGTGCAGGCTTGTCGATGGCTACCCAGACCCAACCCCAATTCCCCAGGAGTACTGCATGAATCTCTCTCGCCGCCTGTTTAACCCGGTCTCCCAGTTCAAAGTCCTCGTTTCCGCATTGTTGCTGATGTGCCTTGCAGCCTGTAGCAGCACACCCACCGCCGTTGCGGATTTCGATGACAGTTACGACTTTTCCGGCGTGCAGAAGATTGCCATCCAGCCCTTTGATCGTACCGCCACGGCCAGCGTGGTCGTTTCCGATATTCAGATCTCGCGAATCAACAAGTCCATCAAGGAGGAACTGCAGCGCAAGGGTTTCCAGGTGGTCGATGACTCCGCGCAGGCAGATATGCTGCTGTCCTGGCACCTGGTGACCCAGGAGCGCGCCGACGTGCGCAGCTACAACAGCGTGAGCGCCTACAATTGCTGGCGTTGTGGCCCGCGCTACGGCACGGGGGTTGGCGTCGGTGTGTCCGATGTGTCGGTGCGTTATTACACGCAGGGAACGTTTATTGTCGACATGATAGACCCGGTGAAGCTGCAGTCGGTATGGCGCTCGGTATTCGAATCGCGCATTCGCGACGACCTCAAGCCGGAGAAGGCCGCGGAGAATCGCCGTGCAGCTGTGCAGGCCATCTTCGCCGAATTTCCTCCTGTCCCTGCGGCTGAATAGCTGACTGCACGGGTCGCACTGTCTTGAGCGCAAAAACGATTCTGATAACCGGTTGCTCCAGCGGTATCGGCGCGGCGTTGTGCAGAGAACTTCACGGGCGGGGTCACCGTGTCTTCGCCACGGCACGCCGCCCTGAATCCTTGCAGCCGCTGGCAGATAGCGGCATTGCCACGCTACCACTGGATGTCAATGACGAGCAGAGTATTGGCGACGCCCTTGACCGTGTGCGCAGCGAAGCGGGCGCGCTCGACGTGTTGGTGAACAATGCGGGCTTCTCGCAGGTCGGTGCTGTCGTTGACCTCACGCGCGACGATCTGCGCAGGCAGTATGAAACCAACGTCATTGCACCTGTGGCGATGACGCGCGCGGCGATGGACCTGTTGCGCGCAGCAGTAGCGCGTTCTGGCAGGGCATCGGTGGTCAATGTCGGCAGTATAGTCGGTACCTTCACCACCCCGTTCGCCGGCGCCTACTGCTCCAGCAAGGCGGCCTTGCACTCACTCTCAGATGCCCTGCGCATGGAGTTGCAACCACTGGGCATCGATGTGATCACCGTACAACCCGGCGGCATTCGATCGGCGTTTGGTGATCACGCCGAAGAAGCGATTCAGCTGCCGGAGGACTCCCTGTACAAACCGGTGGAAAAGGGTATTCGCGCCCGTG
>JAUHYL010000046.1 GCA_030426545.1 Gammaproteobacteria bacterium | reverse complement strand
GCCTTTGTCAGCACGGGCTCCCTTGTCAGAGGAGGCTTTCTTACCAGCGGACACTTTCTTATTGGCAGCGGTTTTTGACTTCGACGCCCGTTTTGATCCTGCTGCTGTTGGATCCACATCCATGGCTGCATCCCACTTTTTTTCTTTTACGAATTCGCAGTCAAATTCGCGCCGGGCCGATCAGACTAACCCAGAATTATTACAAATTGCAAACAGGTATGAAGAATCTGTGAGTCATGAGCAATTGTTATAGTTCTTATGGTGAATCCGCCGTCCTGCGCGTATTCTTCGCCATTTTTCAGCGCCGCGGCAATAACCTCTGCGGGTCAACCGGCTTGCCCTCCTTGCGGATCTCGAAGTGCAGCTTTACCGCGTCAGTGCCGCTGCTGCCCTTTTCCGCGATTTTCTCCCCGGCAGCCACTACCTGCCCCTCGCGAGCCAGCAGCCGATCATTGTGGCCGTAGGCGGACAGGTAGACGTCGTTATGCTTGATGATCAGCAGTTCCCCGAAGCCGACAATCCCGGTACCGGCATACACGACCTTGCCAGGCGCCACGGCAAAAATGGCATCGCCGCGCCGGCCATCGATATCGATTCCCTTGTGTACACTGCTCGAATACCCGCGGGTAACCCGCCCCCGGGTGGGCCAGCGCCAGGCGCTTACCGTGGCGCCGCTGTATACCTCGGCGGCGGGTTCCTTCGGGGTAGCGGCGGTACTCGCGGGAGGCGGTGCAGGCGTGCTCGCCGACTTTGAAGTTGGCACTGCAGCGTTATCGCTCGCTGTCTTCGAGGCAGGTGGTAATGATGCCGTGGTGGATGCCACGCCCGGACGCTTGTCTTGTGGCGTAGTTTTGGACAATGGGTTCCCGACCACCTCGTGCAGGATGATCGTCTGTCCGGGATAAATGGTGTAAGGCGCAGGGATGTTGTTCGCCGCAGCCATCTTGCGAAAGTCCATACCGTAGCGGAAGGCGATGGAGTACAGCGTATCGCCACGTTGCACGCGATACGTTGTGCGCGTGCTATGGCTCTGGACAGCAGGTGCGGGTACAGGGCGCGCATAGCGGTCTTCCACCGGTGCGCGGGCGTTACCGCCGCAACCAACCAGTAGCACCGCCACCAACAGGCACGCCAGCTTGCGATGCGGCCATTGCATCACGCGCCGCCTCCCGCGCTTCCGCTCAGGAGTTACCCCAGCGCCAATGGATAAACCAGACAATCAGGAAACCGCCAAGCATGAGGGCAATGCACAAACCAAGCTGCGGCTCCTGCCCCGTGAACGCGTGAAACTCAGCGGGCGTCACGGGCAGCTGCTGCACTGGCTTCAATTCGCCATTACGCCCCGCCACCCAGTCCAGCACCCGCTTCCAGGGCCACACCACGGTCAGCGAACCGAACAGGAAACCGGTGAGCAACGCCATGGTCGCCTGGTGAAATCGTTGCAGCAAAAAGTACAGCAGGCGAGAGAAACACATAAGCCCCAGGCCTGCGCCAAACGCAAAAACGATAATAAAAACCAGATCGAAGGACTTCAGCGCCGTCAGTACCGCACTGTACATGCCCAATAACACGAGGATAAAGCTCCCGGATATTCCGGGCAGAATCATGGCACATATGGCGATAAAGCCAGCCAGGAAAACTCCGGCGTAACCCACGTCCAGATCGGCAGCGGGGGCCAGCGCAATATACAACGCTATGCCGGTACCCAGCAGCAGGCTGCACAGGCGGCCAAACGTCCAGCGTTGCACTTCTCCCAGAAGCACCAGTGCGGAGGCCAGGATAAGGCCGAAAAAAAACGCCCACAGCGGAACCGGATGGTGCTCAAGTACCCAGGAAATCGCGCGCGCCAGTGACAGCACGCTGGTGGCGATGCCTGCGACAAGCGCCAGCAGGAAACCGCCGTCAACATGCTGCCATGCACCGGCGATGTCGCCTCGCAACACCCGTCGCAGGCACGCCAGATCAAATGCGCGGATACTGGCGACCAGTCGATCGTAAATGCCGGTGATAAAAGCCATGGTACCGCCCGATACCCCTGGCACAATATCCGCGGCTCCCATCAGGACACCGCGCAGAAAAATTCCCAGTGAAGTCATGGACTCACTTCTCCGTACCTGGCCGTAACGGTACAAAATACACGGGCTCAACAATTTGAGTTTCGAAACCTTCACGGGTGCGCGTCACCACCTGCAGGTGCTGCTCGTCAGCGCCCACCGGAATCACCAGCCGCCCGCCAGGCGCCAGCTGCTGCAGTAGCTCCTCGGGTATCCGCTCCGGAGCCGCTGCCGACAGGATCGCGTCAAAGGGGCCGCGCTCGGGCCAGCCCAAGCCGCCGTCGGCATGATTCATCTGCACGTTACGCAGCTTGAGTTGACGCAGGCGCTGGCGCGCTTTCAACTGCAGCGCCTTGATGCGTTCAACACTGAACACCTCGTCCACCAGTTGCGCCAGTACAGCAGTCTGATAGCCAGACCCGGTACCAATCTCCAGTACCCGCTCGCGTGGCCCGTCTGCCAGCAGCAGCTCCGTCATGCGCGCGACAATGTAGGGTTGCGATAAGGTTTGCTGAAAGCCAATAGGCAGCGCGACGTCTTCATAGGCTCGGTGTGCCATGGCCTCGTCGAGAAACAGGTGGCGCGGTGTGGTACGCATGACTTCCAGCACCGCATGGTTGGTAATGCCCTGGTCAACAAGGCGCTGCACCAGCCGCTCGCGCGTGCGCTGGGAAGTCATTCCGCTTCCGCTGAGATCAGCCCTGTTCACTGCCGTTACCACTCATTCTGCTCCCGTCCTTACAGCGCACACATTCCGCCAACAGCGCAGTGGCATAGCTGCCGGCACCCAGAGCGAAGTCAATTTGCAGGCGGCCATCATCACAAAACTGCCAGCAAAAGTCATCCGGCAGCAGCCGCGTGGCACGCCACGCCATGTCCAGTCCCTGGCCGACAAGAAACTCGCCAATCCAGTCGTTTTCGCCAAGGCTTTGCTTGTAGCGCTGCACCAGTGGTGCGGAGTCGTCGCGACTCGCCCGACCCCAGAGAGGAAGCCCGGGATGGACATCCCCGCTGGCAAGACGGGCGCACAATTTCTCGTCCACCGCCTCGCAGGAAAAGTAGCTGTTGCTGCCTGCCAGCATGCAGATACCCGGCGCCTCCAGCGCCGTCCAGTTCGCGTCAATCACACGCGGCGCCAGCAGTTCATTAAATAGAAACGCACGCAATGCAGAGAGGTACAGGCCGCGCTGACGACGCGACACCCTGCCGCCGCGCTGCGACCAACGTTGGGCCGCCGCCAGTGTCGAGCCGTCGCGGCCGAAGCGCTGTTCACCGAAATAATTCGGCGCACCGGTGGTGCGCAGGCTTTCCAGTCGCTGCTGCAATTCGGCGCGATCCCCCTGCACGTCTCGCAACACGATACGAAACCGGTTGCCCGCATGACTGCCGCGGCGCAGCTTGCGGCGGTGTCTCGCCACGGCAAGCACCGCGATCTCACCGGACGCCTCCAACTGCTGCCAGCCGGGCTCTGCTCTCCCCGCCAGCCCCACGCTGAACCACTGCCGCGTGACCGCGCGACGATCTTTCATACCCGCGAAGCCGATGTCGCGCTGCGGCACCTGCGCCAGTTCGGCCAGCCGGCTCACCACGTCAACAGAATTGAGTTCGCGTTTTTCGATATACAGGTAAGCGTGTTCGCCATCCCCGCTGGGCTCAAAGCCTGCCAGTTCCTCAACGAAGAAATCCTCGGGCTGGCAGCGGATCAGCGCGCTCGCCGGCGGCTCACCGCCCGCCGCGGGCCAGGCGGGGCGCATCAACCGGCCGCTTGCAACAAAACAACGGCATGGGCAGCGATGCCTTCCTCGCGCCCGGCGAAACCGAGGCCCTCAGTGGTGGTCGCCTTCACATTGACCTGGCTGTTGGCCACCTGCAGATCGGCAGCGAGATTGGCACGCATGGCATCGATGTGCGGTGACATCCGCGGCGCCTGCGCGATAAGCGTGGCATCCAGGTTAGCCAGGTCCCAGCCGGCTTGTGCTACCAGCGCCTGTACCCGCCGCAACAGAATTCGGCTGTCGATGCCCGCGTTAGCAGCATCGGTATCGGGAAAGTGTCGGCCAATATCGCCCTCACCCATCGCGCCCAGCAGCGCATCGCAAACGGCGTGTATCAACACATCTCCGTCGGAGTGCGCGATCAATCCTTGCCGGTGCGCAATCGTCACACCGCCCAGTACAATATGCTCACCCTCGCCGAAGCGGTGAACATCGTAGCCGTGACCTATTCGCATTGGCATTGCTCTGTGCAGGTTAATCGTGGGCGCCGAGGTAAAACCCGGCGAGCGCCAAATCGGAAGGGACCGTCACCTTCAGGTTATGCCCCCCACAGGGCACGATGAGTACCGGGTGACCTGCCTGCTCCATGGCCGAGGCCTCATCGGTGATCGCGGTCATTTGTGCCTCCGCCGCCTCGAGCGCGGCACGCAGTTCTCCCAGACGGAACATCTGCGGTGTCTGGGCACGCCACAGGCGCTGTCTGTTCAAGGTTTCGACAACGCAGCCGTCAGCATCGGCACGTTTCACGGTATCCACCACGGACTGGGCGAGAATTCCACCACAGCGCGCAACAAGCACTTGCTCGATCAGACGAGTCACATCTTCGCTGCGCAGGCACGGGCGTGCGGCATCGTGCACCAGCACCCAGTCATCCTCGTCGGCAGCGGCCAACGCCTTCAGCCCCGCAAGCACCGAGCCACTGCGCTCCGCGGCACCCCGCGTGGTAATAATTCTTTCATCCGCGAGCAGCGCAATCTGTGCCGCGTGCTCGTCCCGGGGATGCAGCGCAACGCAGATACCCTCGATACGATCGCAGCCCAGCAGTGCGCGCAAACTGTGTTCCAGTATCGACCTGCCGGCAATCTGCCGATATTGCTTTGGAACATCACCGGCCATACGCTGACCGATGCCAGCCGCCGGCACCACGGCCCAACAGCGTGCACGGTTACTCATGGCTCGGCATCCGCCGTGTCCGGGTCATCTGCAACATGGAAGTAGGTCTCACCCTCGCGTACCAGCCCGAGCTGTTCGCGCGCGCGCTGTTCGACACCGGCGTTACCGTTCTGCAGCTCCAGTACCTCGCGCTCCAGCACGGCGTTGCGCGCCAGCAGTTCCTCGTTGATGCGCGCCTGCTCTTCAGCCTGCTTCTGCAGGCGATGACGTTCTGCAAGACTGCCCTCGGCAAACCACAGGCGGTACTGCAATACCACCAGCAGCAACACCAGAATACCCAGCAGCCAGCGCATCGTTAAAAGCCGTTCATGCCAGAGGAAACTCAGCGCGGCCCCGGTACGGCGCACTGCCACCCAGTTCAGCTTCGATACGCAGCAGGCGATTATATTTTGCAACACGGTCAGAACGGCACAGGGAACCCGTCTTGATCTGTCCCGCGGCGGTGGCCACAGCCAGGTCGGCGATAGTGGTGTCTTCCGTTTCGCCAGAGCGGTGTGAAATCACCGCGGTATAACCGGCGTTCCTGGCCATGGCAATTGCATCCAGGGTTTCAGACAGGCTGCCAATCTGGTTGAACTTGATCAGGATGGAGTTCGCTACTCCCTTGTCGATCCCCTGCTGCAGGATCTTGGTATTTGTCACGAACAGGTCGTCACCCACCAGCTGGACCTTGTCACCAATCTTGTCAGTGAGAATTTTCCAGCCATCCCAGTCAGATTCATCCAGGCCGTCCTCGATGGAGATGATCGGGTGCGCGGCAGCCAGATCCGCCAGGTAGCCAGCAAACTCCTCACTGGAGAACTGCTTACCCTCGCCAGCCAGATCGTAGACGCCATCGCGATAAAATTCTGATGCGGCGCAATCCAGGGCCAGCGTGATATCACTGCCCAGTTTGTAGCCCGCCTTGTCCACGGCCTCGGCAATCGCCTCCAGGGCGGCTTCGTTCGACGGCAGGTTGGGCGCAAAACCACCCTCATCGCCGACAGCGGTATTCAGTCCGCGTGCAGCCAGCACCTTCTTCAACTGGTGAAAAATTTCGGCGCCTGCACGCAGCCCCTCGGCAAAGGTCGGCGCCGCAACCGGTTGCACCATAAACTCCTGTATGTCGACGTTGTTATCCGCATGCTCGCCGCCATTGAGAATATTCATCATGGGCACGGGCATGGAAAGCTCACTGCTACCGTTGATGTCGGCGATGTGCCGGTACAGTGGAACACCCCTGGCCTGAGCGCTGGCCCGCGCAGCGGCCAGCGAAACGGCGAGAATAGCATTGGCGCCGAATTCGGCCTTGTTCTCGGTGCCATCGGCGTCGATCATGGCCTGGTCCAGCGCTCGCTGATCTTCCGCGTCCGCACCCAGCAGCAATGTGCGAATCGGGCCGTTCACATTGCCCACGGCCTTGAGTACGCCCTTGCCGAGGTAGCGGTCAGCATCGCCATCGCGCAGTTCCAGCGCCTCGCGCGATCCGGTAGAGGCACCGGAGGGCGCACAGGCCGCGCCCACCTGCCCTGTCTCCAGCGTTACTTCAGCCATAACCGTGGGATTACCGCGGGAATCCATGACCTCGAAAGCCTGCACGTCGGCGATTTTACTCATCAATAAAGCTCCGTCCTAAAGGTTGTTCGTTGTTGACTATCAGTCTGTGTCGCCGGCTTTCGTCGACAGGGATGTAAACTGGCGCCGCCACCGTTAAACGCACAGGGGTGCGCCGGGGCAACCATACCGCCTTCAGCCAATATCGACCGGTGGCAGTGACTTCACCACATCGTCCACTGCTTTAACCTGGCTCAGGAAGGCTTCCAACTGCGCCAATGGCAAAGCGCTTGGCCCGTCGCACAGGGCGTTGTCCGGATCCGGGTGCGCCTCGAGAAACAGGCCTGCCAGGCCCACCGCCATCCCTGCGCGAGCCAGTTCAGCAACCTGGGAACGTCGACCACCCGAGGCGGCCCCGCCCGGATCGCGACACTGCAGCGCGTGCGTCACGTCAAAAATCAGCGGCGCATCGCCACAGGTCTTCTTCATAACACCAAAGCCGAGCATGTCGACCACCAGGTTATCGTAGCCAAAATTGCTGCCGCGCTCGCACAGCAGGATTTTCGTGTTGCCGCACTCGGCGAACTTCTCCACCACATTGGCCATTTGCGACGGCGCGAGAAACTGCGGTTTTTTGACGTTAATCACCGCACCGGTGGCGGCCATGGCCTGCACAAGATCCGTCTGGCGCGCGAGAAACGCCGGCAACTGGATAATGTCACACACCTCCGCCGTGGGCGCGGCCTGTTCAGGTGCATGAACATCGGTTATCACCGGCACGCCAAAGGTTGACTTGATCTCAGCCAGAATAGACAGCCCTTCCTCCAGGCCCGGCCCGCGAAAGGAGTGAATTGATGAGCGGTTGGCCTTGTCAAAGGAGGCTTTGAATACATAGGGAATTCCCAGCCGCGCGCACACCTCGACATAGTGCTGCGCTACCTCGAGCGCGAAGTCGCGACTCTCCAGCACGTTGACCCCGCCAAGGAGGACAAAGGGTGCGCTGTTATCGACTGTGATATCGCCGATATAAACGGTTTCATCGGTCACGAAGTCTGCCCTCGCTGCTATCCGGCCTGCGCCGTGGCATGGGCCCGGGCCGCTTCAATATAGCTGGTGAAAAGGGGGTGGCCACCGCGCGGCCGAGAGGTGAATTCCGGGTGAAACTGGCAGGCCAGAAACCAGCGGTGCTCGGGCAGCTCAATCATCTCTACCAACGAGCGATCCGCTGACCAGCCGGCGATGCGCATGCCCGCCGCCTGCAACTGCTCGAGGTAGTTGTTGTTTACCTCGTAGCGGTGGCGGTGCCGTTCCTCGATTGTGTCCTTGCCGTAGATACGGCGCGCCAATGATTCGGGTTCCAGGTGGCAGGGCTGTGCGCCCAGGCGCATGGTGCCGCCCTTGTCGGAGGATTCATCGCGCTGTTCGGCGCTGCCGTCGGCATTCATCCACTCGGTAATCAGGGCGACGATGGGATGCGCCGTGCCGGCATCCATCTCGGTGGAGTTGGCACCCTCCAGACCACAGACATGGCGCGCGAATTCTACCAGCGCCACGTGCATACCCAGACAGATGCCGAGGTAGGGAATATCGTTCTCGCGCGCGTAACGCACCGCTGTAATCTTGCCTTCAACGCCACGGTCACCAAAACCGCCGGGTACCAGGATAGCGTTCACGCCTTCCAGCATGCCGGTACCGTCGCGCTCGATGTCCTCGGCGTCGATGTGCAGGATTTCCACATCCGTCATGGTTTGCAGGCCGGCGTGCGCGAGCGCTTCATTGAGCGATTTGTACGCGTCCAGCAAATCCATGTACTTGCCGACCATGGCGACGCGGACTTTGGTGTCCTTGGGTGCAAACTCACGTTCGATAACGTCGTCCCAATCCGACAAATCTGCCTTGCCGCCATCAATCCCGAATCGCTCCACCACAAAATCGTCCAGGTCGTAATCCTGCAGCATGCGCGGGATCTTGTAGATGGAGTCAGAGTCCAGCAGCGGAATGACAGCCCGCTCTTCAACGTTGGTGAACAGCGAAATTTTATTGCGCGCACTCTCTTCGATTTCCACCGCGCACCGACACAGCAAGATATCGGGCTGCAGGCCGATAGAGCGCAGCTCTTTTACCGAGTGCTGCGTCGGCTTGGTTTTGATTTCGCCGGCAGTGGCGATGTACGGCACCAGTGTGAGGTGCATCAGGATGGCCCGGCTGGGGCCCATTTCCACTTTGAGCTGACGCGCCGCTTCCAGGAAGGGCAGGCCTTCGATGTCGCCAACGGTACCGCCTATCTCCACGACGGCCACGTCGGCATCACCGGCGCCCAGCACGACCCGGCGCTTGATTTCGTCCGTGACGTGGGGGATCACCTGCACTGTGCCGCCGAGGTAGTCACCGCGGCGCTCCTTGCGCAGCACTGCGTTATAAACGCGGCCTGTGGTGAAATTGTTGGCCTTGCGCATCGTGGTGCGGGTGAAGCGCTCGTAGTGACCGAGATCGAGATCGGTTTCCGCACCGTCCTCGGTAACGAAAACCTCACCGTGCTGGAAGGGACTCATGGTGCCCGGATCGACGTTGATGTAAGGATCAAGCTTGAGCAGAGTGACCTTGATGCCGCGCGCCTCCAGCAACGCAGCAAGGGAGGCTGCTGCGATGCCCTTCCCAAGAGAGGACACCACACCACCTGTGACGAAGACGTAACGCGTCATGAATAGCCTTTATTGTAAGTTTCGCCGGGGCAAACAGAACCCGCTACCGTACTCTCCCGGATGCTTAAAAGAAGCACTCCGCAGAGCACACTTACCGGCGCACGTCCCGCAAAAAGATGGGAAATCAGGTTACCAGAAAGGGTTAGCCAGCTCAATCAACCGCGACGATTTCTCGCCGCCAGACAGGCTGCCACAGCGGCTCTGCCTCGGCCGCCTCAGCGGTCCTCAGTCGGCGCGATTGGCACAGGGTGAAGTCACCGATCGCCAACAACTCATCCTCCAGGTAAAACAAGGGCACCCGGTCACGCCACCAGGGCGGGATGGCGATTTCCTGCAGGTATTTCTTCAGGCTGGTACTGCCGGCACGGCCCTGCGGGCGGCAGCGTTCACCGCCGACTCGCCAGCGCACCTGGGGGACATCACCGCTGCGCAACAGCAACCCGCTTTCCCCGACCGCCGCCCGCCGCAGTCCGCAGACACCCACGCCGGGCACACGCGTCTCTTCACCGGGCAGCAGCGTCAGGCTCAAATTCGGGGACAGGTCTTCGAGATCGGGCAACAGGAATACGCCCTCGCCGAAGCGCACCAGGGTGTAGTCACCCGTTTGCAGTTGCGGTGCCGCCTCGCTGCCGGACGCACCCAACTGGCGGAGGAATTCCTGCAGCAGTGCCCGGCTGGGGGCCTGCAACTGGCGTCCGCGCAACCAGTCGCGCAGGGTGCGCGCGGCCTGCTCCGGTTGCTCAGCGGGCAATGCGGCCAGCGCAAGGCCACGCTCCCCGGTCACGCTTGTGCACTGCGCCGGCTGCGCCGCACTGCCGGCGAGCGCGCGCGCGGCCGTCTCCATGTGCCCAGCCGCGCGCGTCACGGTTGCACGGTAGCCTGGCCATCGCGTTGCCAGCATTGGCAGCACCTGGGCGCGCAGAAAATTGCGGTCTATCGCGGTGTCCGCGTTACTCGGGTCGTCAACATAGGATAGCGCGCGGCGCTGCGCATACTCCGCAATCACTTCCCTGCTTACCGCGAGCAGCGGGCGCGCCAGCACGGCGTGGCCCAGCGGGCGGCTGGCGGGCATGGCCGACAGACCCTCCAGGCCGGCACCGCGCAGCAGGCGCAGGAAAAACGTTTCCACCTGGTCATCCAGGTGATGGGCGAGAAAGAGCACGTCATCCGCACCCAGCACCTTTTCGAAAGCCGCGTAGCGCGCGCGGCGGGCGGCCGCCTCGCCAGCCCCATCGACACTGACCGTGCAGATCTGCAAGGGAATATCGCGCGCCTGGCAAAATACCGCGCAGCGCGCCTGCCAGTCTTCGGCGGGGGGCTGCATCTGGTGATTGACGTGAACAGCGCCAAGCGGCGGCGCCTGTGGGTGTCGGCTGCGCCAGTCGCACAGCAGTTGCAGCAGTACTGTGGAATCCATGCCACCGCTGAAGCCCACTACCCAGCGAGGGGCGGCGGCAAACGCCGGCAAAAAATCGTCCAGCTGAGTATCGAGCCAGGCGGCTGACGGCACGTTCGGGGCGTTCTCGGGTGCGTTATCGTCTGGCATGAGGCCTGTCCGCAGGCCCGGTGGACCTGTCAGTTGCCGTAGGACATCAAGCGCTTGTAGCGCTTGGCCAACAGGTCTTCCAGCGGCAATTGGGACAGGTTGTCCAACTGTGCCACGAGGTGTTCACGAATGCGCCGGGCCATCAGGTCGACGTCGCGATGGGCGCCACCCAGGGGCTCGTCAATGGTGGCATCAACGATACCCAGCTCCTGCAGAACCGAGGACGTTACCCCCATCGCCTCCGCGGCGTCCGGCGCGTGTTCGGAGCTCTTCCAGATGATGTTGGCGCAGCCCTCGGGAGAAATGACGAAATAGGTGGCGTACTGCAACATCGCGAGGTGGTCGCCCACGCCGATACCCAGTGCCCCGCCGGAGCTGCCCTCGCCGATGACCAGGCAGATGACCGGCGTTGCCAGGCGCGACATCACCGCGAGATTCTGCGCGATGGATTCAGAGATTCCGCGCTCTTCAGAGTCGATCCCCGGGTAGGCTCCGGGCGTGTCGATCAGGGTGATGACCGGCAGCTTGAATCGCTCGGCCATTTCCATCAGCCGCAGCGCCTTGCGGTAACCCTCGGGCTTGGGCATGCCGAAGTTGCGCATGACCTTGTCTTTCACCGCCCGGCCCTTCTCCTGCCCGATCACCATCACGGGCCGGCCCTCCAGCCGCGCAATACCACCGACGATGGCATTGTCGTCGCCGAAGCGCCTGTCGCCGTGCAGTTCGTCGAACTCGGTGAAGACGCGCGGAAGATAATCGAGGGTGTAGGGCCGCTGCGGGTGACGCGCCACGCGGACAATGTCCCAGGCGCTGAGGTTGGAGAAGATCTTTTCCGTGAGCTTGACGCTCTTTTCGCGCAGCGTTTCGATCTCCTCGCTGATATTGATCTCGTTGTCCGAACCGACCAGCTGCAACTCCTCGATCTTCACCTCCAACTCGGCGATGGGCTGTTCAAAATCAAGATAATTAGGGTTCATAGTCGATCAATCTCAGCGCGGCAGGAATGGCGGCAAACGGTGAGGCAAGTGTACAGAATTGGTCGGCGGCAGACCACACAGCGACCTCACCCAGCCTGGTAAAGTCGCACGTCGCGAAACTCCGGGGATTCATCCAGGTCGGGCAGCGTGCAACCCGGTTCCCGGCCGACTTCGCGATAGGGTGGGAAATCAAAGTGTTTCACGCGGGAATCGGCGATCAACACCTGCGGCGCGCGCTGCACAAAGCGCTGCAGCCACGGAAAGTTGCCCTGGTCATAGAGCACATCGGCAACCACAATCAGATCCAATTCACCGTCAACATTGTAAAAATCATCGCACAGGGTCAACGCCACCCGGTTCAGGTGGGCATTGACTGCAGTGGCTTCCAGCGCCTGCGCATCGATATCGCAGGCGATGACCTCACGCGCCCCCGCCAATTTGGCGGCAATCGCCACCACGCCGGAGCCACAACCAAAATCCAGCACACGTTTGCCCGCCACCTGTTCAGGTGACGACAGCAATCTGCGCGCCAGCACCAGCCCCGAGGCCCAGCAGAACACCCAGTACAGGGGGTTGTCCATGATGCGGGCCATACCCTCCGGGTCCAGCTCGCCCTGCGGGTAGTCGCTGTTCAGCAGCAGCAGTTGCAATGCGCGACCTGCGGACAGGCTGACCGGCTCTAACCGGGCGCCGGGAATGATTCGCTGTAGTGCTTGCTGTAAGCTTTGTGCCCTTTCATCCATCGTCGGCCATTGCCTGCCCCTTTTTCCGCTGGCGGGTAAACTAGCATAAAATTCCGGGCTTCCATGCAGCAACCACCACCCTACCTCGTACCCCACAGTCAGGAAGCCATTCAGATTCTGTACGAGGACGAGGACCTGCTGCTGGTGCGCAAACCGCACCTGCTGCTCACCATACCCGGACGACACCCGCTGAACCGCGACTGCCTGATCACGCGACTGCAGCAGCGCTACCCCGACGCCAGTATCGTGCACCGCCTTGACCTCGACACGTCGGGGATCATGGTCATCCCGCTAAACAAGGCCAGTCATGCGCATATCAGCCGCCAGTTCCAGCAGCGCCGCGTGGAGAAGTCCTACCACGCAATCGTCTACGGCAAGGTGGAGCGGGACAGCGGGGAGATCGACCTGCCCATCGCCCCGGACTGGGCTGACCGACCGCGGCAGAAAATCTGCCATGACCGCGGCAAGAGCGCACTGACTCGTTTCACCGTGTTGCAGCGGCTGCCGGACAGGACTCGCCTGTTGCTGCAACCGGTCACCGGGCGATCACACCAACTGCGCATACACCTCAGCACGATCGGCCACCCCATACTCGGTTGCGATATGTATGCCCACGCGGCGGCGCTGGCAATGGCTGACCGCTTGCTGCTGCACGCGACCGAGCTGGGATTTGAACACCCGACCAGTGGCGCATGGATAAGCGGCGAATCAGCGGCGGACTTTTAGCGGACGACATCGCCCGGGTGCGTGAGCAGCGGCGCACGAGGGCCAGGCACGGGACATCGGACCCTCCGTCATGCCTACTTCAGCAGCGGGTGATCCTCCGGCAGTTGCCGCGACATCCAGAGTGCGAGCTTGTGGCGCATATTGGGCTCATTCTCCTGACCTTTGGCCAGCGGCTGGATAAGCTTGTCGTGCACCAGCAGTCGATAGAGGTAGGTGATCTTCTGCTTGGCTGAATCCGTGGCCTCGAATTTTCCAACACCGCGTTTGCGCGCGTAGGCCTCGCCAACCTTGAGTGCATGTACCACCAGTTCCGCCTCGTTTGCAATTTTTTTCATATCAACTCCCGAGCCGTATCAGTTGCCGGACAAGCGCTGCAGCCACCGCGCAGACGGGCGCTATAACCAGGAACACCAGTCACTCCAGCTACCGGCATAAAGCGTGGCATCGCCCCTGCCCAGTAGCGCCAGCGAGAACAGGTTGACGCAGGCGGTTACGCCCGAACCACAGTAAACCACCAGTTCATCCGCCGCCAGAGTATCGCCCCAGTGGGCGCGCTGTGCATCGAGGTTCAGCAGGCTACCGTCCGCGGCGCTGACCCCCTGCCAGGGGTGGTTGAGGGCGCCGGGTATGTGCCCCGCCACGGGGTCGATGGGTTCCTCTATACCCTGGTAGCGCGCCGCCTCGCGTGAATCCACCAGCACCGCGCCCGCCGACTGCGCCTGCCGCAAGCCGTCGATATCGCATACGCCACGGTAGGCGCCCGCCTCGGGTACGGCACAAGGGCTCGCCTCCGGTACCGCTGTTTCCAGTTGGCCACCGGCCTCAATAAACGCGGGCAGGCCGCCGTTCAGCAGGCGCGGGGGTTGGTAACCCAGGCTGCGCATCAGCCACCACAGGCGGGCGGCAAACGCGAAACGTGAGGCGTCGTAAGCGATAACCTCCGTGTCGCGGTCGACACCAAAGCGCGCCAGGGTGGCAACGAAGCTTGCTGCATCCGGCAGCGGATGGCGCCCGCCATGCCGTCCCGCCGGCGCCGAAAGATCGTTTTCAAGGTGCAGGTAATGCGCGCCCGGAACATGGCCGGCCTCGTACTGGGCCCGCCCCGCTGCGGGATCAACGAGAGAGAAGCGACAGTCAAATAGCACGGCGGAGCTGCCGCGCAGGAGTTGCGCCGGCTCGATGATCAGCTCGTGTCGGTCAGGCACTGGCGGCATACTCCCCATCGCGTTAAACACCCGGTGAGAGTAGGCGACCGCGGAATTTTTGACTAGACTGCATTGTATAAGAACGACAAAGCGAAGGTTACATCGTGGTCAGCAGCGAACGCAGTGGAACCCGATTAATGATCGTGGCGCGGCCAGATCAGTCCGCTACCTGGCGCGACAACCAGCTGGTTCTGCTCGCGCTGGCGGTGCCCTCACTGGGAGCGGCCATCCTGTTCGCTCTTGCCGGCGCCTGGCCTATCCTGCCGCTGGCCGGGCTGGAGATGACAGCGCTCGCCGTCGCGCTCTACCTGGTCAATCGCAAACTGCAGTACCGCCAGGTCATTACGCTGGACGGCGATACCGTCACGGTGGACAAAGGATTTCGCTGTCCGCTGCAGAGTTGGCGCTTCCAGAAGCGCGCCACAGGGCTGAGTATCGTGCCCGAAGCGCATCCCTGGGAGAGTCCGGCAGTGACGCTGCACGATCGACGTGACAGTGTCTCGCTGGGGGAGTTTCTCGGACGCAGCGACACGCTGGCGCTGATTGAACTACTGCGCCAGGAGATTCGCGTAGGCGCACAGGACAGACTTACCCACGTGCGCGTTTAACGCGTCCCGGGGCATTGCTGCGCATTAAAACTCATCAAACGCTCCGTGCCGCCCCTTCCCTGACGCAAAGCGCATTGCCCCCTCCACCGTTTCCCTGGAGGCAATCACTTCCACGCCACGCCGATATTCACTGGCCAGCGCATCGTCCAAGGGCATGGCCCACTGTTCGCAGGCGCTGAGTCGATCCGAGCGCAGGCACTTCTGCGGAAAGCGACTCAACGTAGCCGCCAGTTCCAGCGCCGCGCCAAGCGCCTCACCATCCTCCACCAGGCGATTGACCAGCCCGATGTGCAGGGCTTCCTCGGCGCCGACCGCACGCCCGGTGAGGATCATATCCATCGCGCGACTGTGGCCGATCAAACGTGGCAGACGAATGGTACCGCCATCGATCAGCGGCACCCCCCAGCGGCGGCAATACACACCAAACACCGCACTGCGCTCTGCCACACGCAGATCGCACCAGCAGGCAAGCTCCAACCCCCCGGCCACGGCGGGCCCAGCGACCGCCGCGATGACCGGTTTACCCAGCTGCATACGCGAGGGACCCATGGGGCCGTCGCCATCGGGTGTGAGGCGGTTGCTGCCCGATTCAGCGGCCACCGCCTTGAGGTCCGCCCCCGCGCAGAAGACGCCGTTGGCGCCGTACAGTACGGCGACATCACAATCATCATTACTGTCAAAGTCGCGAAACGCCTGGGCCAACTGCGTCGCCGTCTCTCCGTCGACCGCGTTGCGCACCTGCGGACGGTCAATGGTAACCACCAGCGTCCTACCCTCTTTCTCTACAATGACATTCGACATAACTCCTCCCGCATTTCATTGAGCACACTCTACCGCTACAGGATAGCGCTATCTCCCGACGCCGTATCTATTACCCGTGCGGCAACGGGGAATCTACCTGCTGGCAACGGTGGCAAATCTGCCCTGCCCAGAGGTGGACCCCGCTGGACGCTGCGCAAAGCAGCGCCTATGATCGGCCAACGCATAAGAAGGGATCACCACTATGTATGTGACACCGCACACGACACGCTTTCTACTGGCCGCCACAACAGCACTCGCCCTCGCTGCCTGCTCCAGCGACGAGAGCCTGGATGACAGGCAGACCAACGAATCGGTAGGCATTGCCGGCGCCAGTCGCAACACCAATTCACTGCTCCCGGTGAACAACGAAATCCTGGAGGCGGACGGCGTCTACAACCCGGATCGCAACGCCTATTTCGGCGATCTCCACGTGCATACCGCCTACTCATTCGACGCCTACGTCTTTGGCACGATCAGCACGCCGGAGGACGCCTACCGCTACGCCCGCGGTGAAGCACTGCAACATCCCAGCGGCTACGAAGTGCAACTGCAACGCCCGCTGGATTTCTACGCGGTAACCGATCACGCGATGCTGCTGGGGGTGGTACGCGAAGCGGCGGACACCGACAGCACTTTTTCCCGCTACGAGCTAAGCGAACCACTGCACAACATCAACGCGCCGGACAACATGACGGTCACCAGCCTGACCGCCCGGGGGGATGCATTCAGCAACTTCCTGCCCGCCGTTCTGGGCGGCATTCTCGATGGCAGTATCGATGGCAACCTGGTGGCGGCGATCAGCAAGTCCGCCTGGCGCGACAGTGTGCGCGCCGCCAACGATGCCTATGAACCGGGCAGTTTCACCACCTTTGCCGCCTTCGAGTACACCTCCTCCACGGACGATCGCGGCAACCTGCATCGCAACGTGATATTCCGCGATACAGAACGTCTGCCGGCAGTCCCCTTCTCGCGTTTTAACTCACAGAATCCGGAAGGCCTGTGGCGCTGGATGGACGGATTGCGCGCACAGGGTATCGAGAGCCTCGCCATTCCACACAACTCCAATGGCTCCAATGGACAGATGTTCAAACTGGAGAACTGGGCCGGTGACCCGATGGACGACGCCTATACGGAGTTGCGCATGCGCAATGAACCGCTGGTGGAAATAACGCAGGTAAAGGGCACGTCTGAAACACACCCGCTGCTGTCGAAGAATGACGAGTGGGCGGACTTCGAAATCGCACCCTACCGCGTGGCGACCAAGCTGTACTCGGAACCGGCCGGCAGCTACGCGCGCGATGCCCTGTTGCGTGGCCTGACGCTGCAGGAAAAAGGGGTACTGAATCCCTACAAATTTGGTTTCGTCGCCGCGAGTGACACCCATACCGGTGCCATCTCGGAGGACGAATCAAACTTTTTCTCCAAGGCCGGCATGATCGACGGTACGCCTGAACTGCGCGGCAGCGTTCCCGTGTCATTCCTCTATGGCATTGCTGTGCGGTTTTCTGACCCCGGCATGTTGAAAGAAGTCGATGGCGAAAATTATCTCGCCACCTCGTCTTTCGAGTATTGGTCCGCCTCTGGCGTCGCCGGTGTGTGGGCGGAGAAAAATACGCGTGAAGCGATCTACGAGGCGTTTCGCCGCAAGGAGACCTTCGCCACCTCAGGGCCACGCATAAAGGTACGCTTTTTCGCCAGCTACGACTTCGACGACAACAGCCTGGAAAACCCGCAACTGATCGCTGATGCCTATGCAAGCGGGGTCAGCATGGGCAGCGACCTCGCCGCGGCGGGCAAACGTGAGCCCGGGTTTCTCGTGTGGGCGGTCGCCGACCCAATGGGCACTCCGCTGCAGCGTGTGCAGGTCATCAAGGGCTGGCTGGAGAACGGTCAGCACCAGGAACAGGTCTATGACGTGGCCTGCTCAGATGGCCTTACGCCCAACCCGCAAACCCATCGCTGCCCGGACAACGGAGCCAGCGTAGACCTGTCCGACTGTTCAACCAGCGTCGGCATCGGTGCCAGTGAACTCAAGACGCTGTGGCGGGATCCGGCATTCTCACCGAATCAGGAGGCGTTCTATTACGTTCGCGTGCTGGAGAATCCCACCTGTCGCTGGTCTACCTGGGACGCGATTCGAGCGGACGAAAAACCGCGCTCTGATCTGCCGGCGACCATCCAGGAACGCGCGTGGTCTTCCCCGATCTGGTTCCGCAGTGCGCAGGGCGCGGCCCTGTCGGTCGGCAATGACGCCTCCTGACACCAGAACATAGACATCCCGTGAGGAATCGACCGCCCTGGCCGCGCAACAAGAGCCGATCACAGGCCAGGCGCCAGCAGAACAGCACGCCTTCGGGCAAAGCAGGCAAAGGCAACGCCACCGTGCGCAACGTGATCTTTTTCGTTGCGCTGGCTGTGGCGTACAGTGTCTGGGAATACGCGACCACCGGCGCCGTGCAATGGCCTGGCAAGCTGCTCAACGAAGGTGGCGAATCCGTTTCGGACTATGCCAACCGGCCCGATGCCGCCTGGCGCAAGGCGGCCGACGCCGTCAATTCGGCGGGAGCAGCGCGCGAGGGCCGATCGCCGCCACGCGCTGATCTTACCGGGCGCGTCGTACGGGTGGCGGACGGCGACACCATTTCAGTACTGGACCGCCACAAGCAGCAGCACAAAATCCGCTTTTTCGGCATTGACGCACCGGAGCGCGACCAACCGCACGGGCAGGCGGCACGGCGCGCACTGGCATCGCTGGTGGACGAACAGCAGGTGGGTGTGGTGATCATCGAGAAGGACGACTACGGGCGCACCGTGGGCACGGTTTACCAGGGAGATACCAATATCAACCTCGCGCTGGTTCAGGGCGGCCATGCCTGGTGGTATCGTTACCACGCTCCGCACGAACGCCACCTGGAAGCCGCCGAGGAAGCGGCGCGCGACACAGGCCGCGGACTCTGGGCGGGCGACAAACCGATCGCGCCCTGGGACTGGCGACGCGGACGTCGCTAGCAGTATCACAGAACCGCTGCACCACCCCGTCACACAGATTCGGCCCAGCCGATCCCGGATAACCGGGTTATTCTAAAAAGAGGAGTAAAGCATGATCGTCGTGAACGCCATCGTTAAAAGCAGCCAGGAAGCCATCAATGCGATGCAGAGCGCTATAGCGGCCATGGAAACTGCCAGCCGTGCCGAGGAAGGTTGTCTGGACTACACCTTCAGCATCGAATTGAGCGACCCCACCGTAATCAGAATTACCGAAAAGTGGGACAACCTGGAAAGCCTGCAGGCGCATTTCAACACGCCACATATGGCGGAATTTCAGGCCGCCATGGGAGCCAATCCGCCAGAATCGATGGACGCTCACTTCTACGAAGTGGAAGAAATACACCCCTTTTAGGCGACGTCCGACGAATACTCGTGACTGATCAGCACCAGCCGGAGCATGCGGCTGGCCTACACAGGCTTCTCGAGTTGACGCGCGGCGATACGTTTCAATTCAGCGATCTCCACTGAACTGCAGGTCTCACCCGCGCGCAACACGTACACAGGCTCGACAACCGCCTTGCGCTGAAACACCACAGCCCCGGAGTAGAAATGAATCGCCTCGGTCATTCGGGTGAAAGGGCCGGGTGAATAGTCCTCGTCCAGAATCCAGAAGGCGTGCAGATCGTCTACCAGTGCCTTGGCGTATTCCATAAAGGTGTCAGCGCCACGGAGTTTGCCGCCGTATTCCTGCCAGTAACTGGTGAAAGCATCCTCGCAAATGTACAGGCCGTCTTCGGACAGCGTCGGGTAGAGCATTTCGAACGTTTGAATCTGGTGCGGCATGAGGTGGCTACCGTCATCGATCACCACATCAAACGGCCCGTGCTCATCGAGTATCGCCTGGATGAATTCCTGATCGACCTGCGAGCCTATGTGCACCTTGCAACCCGCCGGCGCGAACCCGGCCGCCTCGGGGTTGATATCAACTCCGTGCACCGCAGCCTCAGCCCCAAAGTACTTCTGCCACAGCTCGAGCGACCCACCACGATCCACGCCGATCTCGAGCACGCGGACATCGGTGCCACAAAAGCGCGCGAGATGCTTCTCGTAAACGTCGAAAAAATGATCTACCTTACCCGCTAACCTGCCGCGGTGAGCGTCAAAGCACTCGCGCAATGTCATAATCAGTACCCGCGGAGAAAATCCACTCTGGACGGACCTGTGCCGAGGCCTTTTCTTGTTGGCCCCGGAGATAACAGCGGCTAGTGTACTCGGGCCAACAGCAGGGCACCACCAGCGCAGTTTGCAACGCGACAAACCAACAGCAGACCGAAGGCAACGATGACGGAAACAGAAAACAAACGGGTAGGCTTTATCAGCCTGGGCTGCCCCAAGGCGCTGGTCGACTCCGAGCGTATTCTCACCCAGCTCAAGCTCGACGGTTACGATATTGTGCCCACCTACGACGATGCGAACGTGGTCGTGGTCAACACCTGCGGGTTCATCGATAGCGCCAAACAGGAATCGCTGGACGCCATCGCCGAGGCGCTTGACGAGAACGGGCGCGTCATTGTTACCGGCTGCATGGGCGTGGGCGAGGACGCTCAGCGCATCCAGGAATTGCACCCCAGGGTGCTCAACGTTTCCGGGCCGGCCGCGTACGAGGAAGTGGTAAGCGCAGTGCATGAATACGTGCCGCATACGCCAACACACGATCCGTACACAGATCTCGTCCCGCCGCAGGGCATCAAACTCACACCGCGGCACTACGCCTATCTGAAAATTTCCGAGGGCTGCAACCACCGCTGCAGTTTCTGCATCATTCCCTCCATGCGCGGGGATCTGGTAAGCCGGCCAATCGGCGATGTAATGGAGGAGGCAGAACGGCTGGTACGCGCCGGCGTGCGCGAGCTGCTGGTTATCTCGCAGGATACCAGCGCTTACGGTGTAGATATCAAGTACCGCACAGGCTTCTGGAACGGGCGCCCGCTAAAATCACGCCTGCAGGAACTGTGCGAGGCGCTGGCGGAGTTTGGTGTATGGGTACGTCTGCATTACGTGTACCCCTACCCCCACGTGGACAAACTGATACCACTGATGGCCGAGGGCAAGATTCTTCCCTATCTCGACATCCCCTTCCAGCACGGCAGCACCAGGATTCTGCAAGCCATGAAACGCCCCGCCGCGGCGGAGAAATCGCTGCAGCGCATTCAGCACTGGCGCGAAGTGTGCCCGGACATCACGCTGCGCAGCACGTTTATCGTCGGCTTCCCCGGCGAAACAGAGGAAGACTTCGACATACTGCTGGACTTTCTTCGGGAGGCGCAACTGGATCGTGTCGGCTGCTTCCAGTACTCACAGGTTACCGGCGCTGCCGCAAACGCCCTGCCCGATCAGGTGGCCGAGGAGCTGAAGCAGGAGCGCTGGGATCGCTTTATGACGCTGCAACAGGAAATCAGTGCCCGCAAGCTGCAGGATAAAATTGGCAGAACCATTGAGATCCTTGTCGACGAGGTTAACGACGAGGGCGCAATCGGCCGTTCGGCCGCCGATGCGCCCGAGATCGACGGGCGCGTCTACCTCAACGGGGCAACCAACCTGCAGCCCGGCGACTTTGTCGAAGCCGAGGTGACCGCAGCAGACGAGTACGATCTGTGGGCCGGTTGACAGAGCCGTGAATATTCTGCTGTTCGACGCCAGTGATCGCGTCGATGAACTGCGCATACGCGTCGATGACGACAGGCTACGTCATCTGGTTGCCGTGCACCGCAGCGCAGTAGGCGACACGCTGCGCGTGGGCGAGATCGACGGTCGGATCGGCATGGCAACGATCGAAGCGCTGGGGCCGCAGGAGGCAGTGCTACGGGTTGAACTGCAGCGCGAGCCACCTCCCAAGCTGCCCATTACTGTGTTGCTCGCCCTGCCCCGCCCCAAGATGCTGCGCCGCATCCTGCGCAGTGTGGCGGAGTTTGGCGTTAGCGAACTGCACCTGATCAACAGTGCACGCGTGGAGAAGAGTTTCTGGCAGTCTCCGCTGCTGCAACAGGAGCGCATTCGCAACTACCTGCTGCAGGGCCTGGAACAGGCCGGCGACACGCGACTGCCCGCCGTGCACCTGCACAAACGGTTCAAGCCCTGGATTGAAGACGAGTTTCCTGCGCTCGCAGCCGGGAAATCACTGCTACTCGCCCACCCCGGCAACCATCCGCCCTGTCCGTCCACCCTGACAGCGGACACGCTGCTGGCGATCGGTCCGGAGGGCGGCTTTGTCCCCTATGAAGTTGAACAATTTGAGAAAGCAGGTTGTGAGATTGTCAGCCTGGGTCCGCGTATTTTGCGCGTTGAAAATGCGGTCAGCGCCCTGCTGGGGCGTTTCATCTGAGCAGCGCTGCAAGCGTCTAAGCCAGCGGATCAAAGGCGAGACTGCATACTTGAATCAACCGCCGGAATTCGCTTCGAGCAAGTTGGCCAGCCCATCCACTTGATGCTACATTCGTTGGCTGCAGTATCGTCCTGGCAGTGCCCTAAAACGGTCACTGCGATGACCAATAACCGGTAGTCTAGACTACTCTTCCAGGTAGCCTGACCACTGTTAATAACAGACCGTTTTAACGGCAGCAGCTCCAGAGTCCAGCTCAGGTTTTTGACGACGATTTGGCAACCGCTTCACCCTAAAAAAACGATAACCGAACCGAGGTACTGTCTAATGCGCACCCAGCAACGCCTGCTCACTACCAGTTTGTCCGCCGCACTCACCGCAAGCACGATGGGACTAGTTCCACTGGCCGCCCAGGCGCAAGCCATGCTGGAGGAAGTCGTCGTCACCGCACGTAAACGGGAGGAGACCCTGCAGGAGACACCCATCGCCGTGACCGCGCTGTCCGGCAGCAACCTGCAGGAGCTTGGCCTGACCAATATCTCGGATCTGCGCAAAGTGGTACCCAACGTGGACATGTACGAGGGCAATGGTGCCTCGGGGACAGGCAACGTCTTCATTCGCGGCGTGGGCGCAAGGAATACCGGGGTGAACTTCGATTCCGGCGTGGGCATCTACGTTGATGGTGTTTACGTTTCACGTCCCGACGGCGCCGTGCTGGACAACGTCGATATTCAGAGTGTGCAGGTACTGCGTGGGCCGCAGGGCACACTCTTTGGGAAGAATACGACCGGCGGCGCCATCCTGTACACCACCAACAAGCCCGTTGAAGAGTTTGAAGGCCATGCCGAAGTACGTCTTGGCAACTTCGACCGACTCGACCTGCAGGGCACCGTCAATATTCCGCTGAGTGGCGACACCTTGATGTCGCGCATTTCTGCCTGGTCTACCGAGCGCGATGGTTACGCCAAGGCTGTCTCCAACGGCAATCCCGGCATGGTGGACGGCGACGACTACACCGACATCGGCCGCAAGGGCCTGCAGGCCCAACTGCGCTGGATTCCGGCTGACGACCTCACACTGGATCTCAACTACACCTTTACCGACACCAACCAGGCAGCCCGCGGGCAGAACTGTGAGGTGGTAGAAGGTATCCCGGGCGCCGGCTGGCAGGCGGCACTGCAGGATCAGTTCATCATCGAGCCGTCGACCGGGCAGACCATCAAGGAGTGGTGTGCCGACAACGAGGCGCTGGGCAAGGATAAGATCCAGGCAGATGTCGTACCCAACCGCTACCGTGCAGAGACCAATACACTGTCGTTGACTGCAGACTGGGACATCACAGAGAACATCAACTTCAAGAGCATTACCGCCTGGCGCAACACAATCGGCGGGCAGACCGACGAGCTGGACGCCATGGGCATTCCACTTCTCGGGCGCAACAACTATGGCTGGACCGGCGCCGATGAACGCGAGACGGACGCCTACAGCCAGGAGTTCCAGTTTGCCGGTACGCTGTTTGACGACAAGCTGGACTATGTCGTCGGCGTCTTCGGCTTCTTCGAGGAAACCGACCCTACAGGCCCCGCCTCTCCCTCAGGCCCGTTCTTCAACGCCGTGTTCAACCCCAACCGGGCGTTCTACACCAATACGGTGACCGCGATTGGAACGGAGAACGCATCGGCTTCGATCTACTCCCAGGCTGACTGGAATTTCAATGAATCCTGGCGACTGACGGTCGGCGTCCGCTACACCTGGGAGGAGCGTGAACTGCAACGTGATTTTTACGTTCCCGATCTGGGTACGGTTGCCACCACGGGCGACGCCGAGCGCTCACCACTGGGCGACACCTTCACGTTTTTCCCCAGCGGGCCCGACAGCTTCAACCCGGATCACCTGTTTGTGCTGGCTGACAATGGTCTCGCCCAACAAAACATGAAGGTCGACAACGACGACATCACACCCATGGCCAGCCTGCAGTACACCTTCGAGGACTGGGGCTTCATCAACGGCGGTAGCGCCTACGCCACCATCGCCAATGGCTTCCTCTCCGGCGGTATTACCGACACGGTATCGGTGGAGACGGGCCTGATCGAGGAATACGATCCCGAGGAAGTGTGGAACTACGAACTCGGCGTGAAAATGGACGCCTGGGACAGGCGCCTGCGCATGAATGTCGCCCTGTTCTATACCGACTATGCCGATCGCCAGCTGACCACCATTCGAATTAACCCGGATACCGGGCGAATCGCGGGTGCGCTGATCAACGCCGAGTCGTCTTCCATTGCAGGCATCGAGATCGAGACCATCGTGATACCGATCGAAAACCTGCAGATCACGGCCAACATTACCTTTAACGAGGGTGAACTGGATGACTACGACGACGAGCGTATCCTCGGCCTGCCAGAGAGCGGCGTGGTACCCCCCGAGTGCACCTCGGTCACTGTCGGCACCGGCGCAGTGATGAACTGCCCGATTGATCGTTCTGACGAAAACCTGCCCCGCCTGCCTGAGGAGATCTACTTCCTGGCGGCGCAGTACAACTGGGAAACAGACTTCGGCACCATCGTACCGTTCCTCTCCTGGTCCTACCGCACCGGCGTGGACAACTGCTTCGACCGGGCCAGTTGCCTCTCCGGCCTCTACCAGGTCGATCAGGAAGACCTGACCGCGCGGCTGAGCTGGATATCCCAGGATGACAACCTGCGCGTCACCGCCTGGGCCAACAACCTGACCAACGAGCGTTACATCACCGGCGGCACACCGCTGGTGGATGTCACCGAAACAGCCGGCACCATCTACAACCTGCCGCGCACCTATGGCGTTGAGATCGCTTACGACTTCTGAGTGTCCCAGGCGAACAATCCCAGGGCCGGCAATTGCCGGCCTTTTTTTAAACAGCTCAGGGTCACTGACGCCCTGGCCCGCCGGGCCGGAGCCAGGGCGCAGGTGTCTGCAAGATGCACCAATGAAAGTTTAACGTGTTTGCCCCAATGGCTAGATTCGCCGCTCCGATCCCGCGCCGAACGCCCCGAGAAGAATCAACCCAAACGCAACGACAGCCAGCGGGACCCCGAGCATACCCGCCGCGGTGGCAACGTTATTCGCCAGGGAATCATCAAACTGGTAACCCATGACGCCCGTCATTCCACGCATGAAACCAAAAAGTGTATTGCAGTAGGCCATCAGAATCAGGCAAACCGCCACGACATTGGCCCTGCCGGAACTGAGCGAGATTTTGCCCAGGCATCCGGCCACGGCAAACAGTACCAGACTGTTAATCAGCGCCTCGTTATGCGCCAGTTTCCAGTGTTCGACCTCACCGGCTGCCTGTTCCATTGCGACCATGCCAATCATGCCGCCGGAAACAAATGCCGCGAACATCACGATTGCCCCGTGCAGGCAAATTTGCGCACTCACTGGTCTGCCCATCTTTCTCTCCTGTTAGTTTTTGCCCATTGATTCGCCAGGCGCCTCTCCGGCCCCGAACGATCTTTCAAACCTAGTACACTATAGTTCACCACGATCTGGAGAATGGCCCGCCTCCCTAACACAGGGCAAGGGTCTTCGCCTATGCTCTACCCTTCGGGCACATCCAAGGGACACACTATGGCTGACTTCCCCACTACCGCCGCGCAACTCACCGCGGCGCACTTGAACACCTACCTTATCGAGAGCGGCCACCTGCAGGATGCACAGGTCACCGATGTTGCGCACCAGCTGATCGGCACCGGCAAAATGGGCGACAACGCCAGGTTGACCCTGACCTACGCCGGCGATGCGCAGGCAGCACCGTCCACACTGATCGCCAAGTTCCCCGCCGACGACGAACATGCCCGCGCCATGGCAGGGGCGCAGGGCGCGTATTACAACGAAGTCATGTTCTACCGTGAGCTGGCGCCGCGCACCAACATGCGCACCCCGACCATTTTCGGCTCAGAGCTGAGCGAGGATCGCACCGAGTTTCTGCTGTTGATGGAAGACATGTCCCCTGCCGAGCCCGGCAGCCAGTTTATCGGCGAATCACGCGAGCATACTGAGCTCGCGTTGGCGCAGGCGGCGAAGCTGGCAGCGACGTTTTACGGTGAGGACTTCAGTGACTGCGACCACGTGCTGACCCCCGCCTCGGACGATGGCGGCGCGTTCGGCGCGTCACTGATGGAACAGTCATGGCCCGGCTTCGTCGATCGATTCGGCCACGGTATGAGCGCCGAGATGATTGCATTCGGCGAACGCAATGTGCACAACCACAGCCACTTCGTCACGCGCTTTACGGGTCCAAAAACACTGGCGCACGGCGATTTCCGCACCGAAAACATTCTGTTTGATGGCAACCAATCGGCCACGACTGTGGATTGGCAGACGCCCGGCGCATCGAGCGTTCTCACCGACGCAGCCTACTTCCTCGGCGGCAGCGTCGAAACAGAAGATCGCAGAGCCTGGGAGAAGGACCTCATCGAAGGCTACCGCGCAGAGTTGGACAGGCAGGGCGTCAGCCTGAGCTTCCAGGACTGCTGGGACCAGTACCGGGAGTTTGCACAGCACGGCATCCTGTTGACCGTACTGGGGGCGAGTTTCAGCTCAGCGGACGAGCGCGGTGACCGCATGTTCATGACCATGATCCAGCGCCACCTGCAGCACTGCCTGGACGTGGACGCTGCGGAATTCCTGCCCGCGTGAGCTCCCCCTACCCGGCGCTTTCGAGAGCGTCGTAATACGCGTAATTGTAGACGTGCGTGCGGTTATCCAATCGACGCAGGTCGTCCGCTCCCACCAGGTTCGCGTACTCGCTTTGCGCCACAGGCTCGCCGGCAGGATCGATGACTATCTTCCAGGCGAGCACAGCGTCATCTGCCGCTGCGCATTCAGGCAGCGCGTCAGCCTCGATCAACATTACCCGGCCTTTTGCATTCACCGCGTGCACCAGCGCGTCAAAACCGGGGGCCTGCGGATGGGTGAGAGGTAAACTGGCGATCCCGCGCTTCACCGGCTCTCCCCAGGCGGCACATTCAGTTAACCACATATACCCTTCAGTGGCAGACACCTGTTCAAACCCGACCGAAAAGTATTCCTGCGGCAGAAAAGGATTGAGCTGCAGAACCTTCAGAATCGCCCCCATGTCGTCGCCTTCAATACCGAAGGTGCGTCGTAATCGATAGACCGTGATTGGCGCCAGGTGCGCCCACTGCTCGCGCTCTATCGGCTCCACTTTATCTTCACCAAAGCGCTCGGCGATCGCCGTGTAACAGGCGTAGTTGAGCAACAGCACATGCAGCATAAACTCCTTGCACAACAGTGCCAGCTTGGCGTGATCGAGGTCTTCCAGGCAAAAGTCGCGTTGAAACGCGCCACTGTAATCGGGCAGTCCGTCACCATTCAGCACCGGCTGCGAAAATTCGAAGTTGGCGGCCAGCGATCGCTGTACCTTGTCCAGATTGGGACAATCCTCAACCAGGCCGATATCGCGCTGTATTGCCACCTGCCATTTGCAGGGGCCTTTTTCCGGAACAGGCGTGTCGATATAGGGAGGGCGATAAACCGGGCGACAGCGCATCAGCGGGTTTACCGCCATCACAGTCGCGTCGAAGGTTGGATCCTCCATGTGGTGACATATTTGCGTCTCCAGCGCCTCGTCAGCATTGGAGATCGCGCGTACATGCAGGTACGGCCCGCAGGTACTGGTCCAGAAGTAACCCTCCTCGCCCGACACCAGATCGTAATGGAAATTCAGAAAATTGTGTGGTGCCCCGATATCCACCTGCAGGCTTTTCAGCGCGACACTGACATCGTCACCGGTAATATTGAGAAAGCGGCGATTGCGTACATTGTAAATCGGGCTGGAACTCATCCATTCATCGCAGGCCACATCGGTTTGCGCGGTCATGCCGAACTGCATCGCCACCGGCATCAGCGCGCTGCGATCATGGATATGGTTGGCCAGCATAATTTCCCGGCCATAGGCGGCCAGAAGGCTGTGATCAAAGTCTGTCAGTTGCAGGTCTGGATTGAAGGTGCCGGCGTAGTTCTCCATGGGCTGTCTCTCGCTTGAGCCTGTTCAGGGGCAAGCCCCTAACATGGAGAAAAAGCGCCGGATTATCCAACCCCTTTGTTCAAGGCCTTATACCGCCTTGCCAAATAGCGGTGTTTACAACCTGGTTGCCAGCTCGGCCGCTGCTTCAAGGGCACCTTCGATGTAGGACACGCCATTGCAATCGCCAATCGAATGCACTGTGAAACCCGCCTCCGAGAGCGCATCTGCAACAGAAGAATCGCCACTGGCGCCCTGCGCCACAATCACGTGATCAGCCGCCACGCCGCGCTCCTGGCCGCGTGCGTTGCGATACACCACGCGTTGATCTTCAATGCGCACATCCGTGGCGTCGGTGTTCACCGTTACACCCAGGTGATGCTTGAGTTCATCCAGCAGGCGCATGCGGCGAACAAGGAAAAGCCCCTTACCGGCGCGCGAGGATTCCTCGATGACCGTTACCTCGCGACCGCGCTCGGCCAGGTATTCTGCAAGCTCGAGCCCCACCAGTTCGCCGCCGATGATGACAATACGCTTGCCCAGCGGCATCCACACTTTCGACGCTATCCGCACAACGTCGGGAATCGCGGTCGCGCCGGTCACTGCACCGGCGCCTACCATCAGGCGCGTAAAAGCGCTGGTCTTGCGCTCAAGTTCGGGGTGAGACTCGCCCAGCATCAGGGCGCGCATCTCGTCGCCACTGAAGACGAAATCCTGCGCGTTACCGGGGATGTCGGGCATAGCGCGGCTGGCACCGGTGGCCACCACGACCTCGTGCACCTGCAGTGCTTTCAGCACCTCTGGTGTGGCAGTTGTATTCAGGCGTACGTCTACGGTGGAGGCCGCCACCTGCTGCCGCAGCCAGCGCAGCAGGCGTTGATTGGGCTCGTAGGGAATGCTGGCAAATTGCAGCGTGCCACCCAATCGCGGACCCGCTTCCAGCAGGGTGACGCGATGTCCCCGCAGCGACAGTCGCCGCGCCGCTTCCATACCGCCCGGGCCACCGCCCACGACGGCAATGGCACGCGGGTTTTCGCTGGGCACAATGCTCAGCTCGGTTTCGCGCGCGGTCTCAGGGTTGACGGCGCATTTCACCGCATTGCGCACGTAAATCTGACTGGCGCAGCAGTAGCAGTAAATGCACGGACGCACTTCGTCGCGCCGTCCGGCTGCCAGTTTGTTGGGCAGATCCGGGTCTGCCAGAAGCTTGCGCCCCATACTCAGGAAATCAAAGTGCCCGCTGCCGATATGCTTATCCGCAGATTCCGGTTCAATGCGGCCGGCACCGATCACGGGAACAGTGACAGCAGCACGTATCGCCCTGGTGTTGGGTACCAGTTGCTCCACGGGGTGTGGGATGTTGGAGTCGGCGTGCGTGGCGCCCCGGGAGGGCTCGTGGTAAGCGGATACGGCGATGGCGTCCACACCTGCCTGTTCCACCATGCGTGCGGTGGCCTTGGCGTCTTCCAGGGTAATACCCTGCTCGCGGCCGAATTCCTGAGAATCCAGTTTTACCCAGACCGGATAGTCGTTGCCAAGCTTTGCCCGCACCGCTGCGACAACCTGCAACAGCAAACGCGCCCGGTTCTCCAGCGAACCGCCATAGGTGTCCTCGCGCTGGTTCATGGCGGGAGAAAGAAATTCCGAAATGATGTACCCGTGACCCGCGTGGATCTCTACACCGTCAACTCCCGCCTCGCGGGCACGTGCCGCCGCTTCGGCGTAGCGCGTTACCAACCGCTCAATGTCTTCAACGGTCATCACCTGCAGGTCGGGTTTGTGCGCGTCCGGGTTATACAGCGCCATCATTTCCTCCGGCAGCATGTAGTCGCCGAGGTCGCTCTTACCTTTGGGTGGTAGCGAGGGAATACGCACCGGCCTGTCGTTGAACCCCTGGCCCGCGACGATACCGCCATGGTGTATCTGCGCCGCCAGCTTTGCGCCATATTTATGGCAAGCGTCGGCCACGGCTTTGAGGCCGGGGATGTGACGATCCTCCGAAATGGCCACCTGGCGCGGCTGTACCATGCCTTCGGGCCAGGCGATACCCGTGGCGCCCATCACGATAAGGCCCGCCCCGCCCTGCGCCTGACGCTGATGGTAGGTGAGAATCCGCTCGCCACAACTGCCGTCTTCCTCGGCAAGGTTCACACCCATCGCGGCAACAGCCATGCGGTTTTTCAGCTGCAGGGAACCGATACGGCCTGGCTGCAGCAAGTGGGAAAAATTGGCGGCCACAGCTTTCTCCTCGAATTTCCGACTGGCGGGGAACGACAACTATCAGTCAGATTAGACCAGGAAACGGCGAGGTGAAATAACGTATTCCGTCAGTTCGGTAGGCAAGGGACGCCGGGGATTGGCCTGCAAACGCACTGCGGGGCCCTGAAACAGGCCCGCGAGCAGTGCAACCGGAACAGCGCAGGCGCGTTATGCTAAATGTGGTCCTGCCGGGCGTGCGCATCATAGCCGCCGTCAATGAACAGCAGCGAGCCGTGAACATAACTGGCGGCATCACTGAGCAGGAATCGAATACAGCCGGCGATCTCCTCCGGCTCGGCGGCGCGTCGTATGGGTGTCTGGTCGAGCAGGCTTTCCATGATGGGAGCGTATTCCTTGCTCTCAAACAGCGGCTTGGCCATGGGTGTGAGCGTGGGACCGGGGGCAACCGCGTTCATGCGAATTCCACTGCGCCCATAGTCCATGGCATTGCGGCGCATCCAGTAATTCAGCGCCCGTTTGGTCTGCATGTAATGGGTACCGGCGGGAATGGTCTCGGCAAGCTGCAGCGCTGTCGTCTCGTCACCGTCTAGCAGGCTCGCCAGGAACGCGTCATCAACCACATCCATGGGCGCAGAATTGGAGCACAGCAAGACAACCGTGCCGGACTTCTTTTCCAACGCCGGCCGCAGTCCCTGCAACAACTCCACGGTACCGAAGTAGTTTAGCTTGGTGATCAGCAAATCCGGTGCCGTGCCGCCGCCAAGTCCGGCCAGGGGAACGAAGCCGTCCAGACCCTCGGGCGCCTTCTCCAGCACCGCGTCAACGGCTGCCTGCCGACCCTCCGCTGTAGTGAGATCCGCAACCACGTCGGCATCTTTGATATCAACCGTGACCAGTGTGTGACCCTCGGCCTCGAGGGATGATTTCAGTACCGCACCGATGCCAGAAGCACTTCCGGTTAAAGCGTAGGTTCCCATGGTTTCCATCCTCAAATTGAATGTGTCAGTTCATACCGTCCGCACGCTGCCCGGTGTCGCGGGCCAGAACGCCCGGTGCGTGCAACGGGACGACTTGTGCGCGCACTATAGAGTGTAGCGTTCAGCCCACCAAGTTCCCGTTGTCAAAATTCTGCAGTAGTTCAATTTGGTTGCGCAGCCAGGAAGACAGCCAGAAATTATCGGTATCGTGCAACAGGGACTGGTGTACCTGCACGGCGAGCGCGCGACTGGCGGCACTGTCTTCACCGCCATTGCGAACAATATCCAGCAGGTGCAACGCCGCTTCGCGGCTACCCTCTGCCAGCTTTTCGGCGGCGCGCGCCAGCAGCGCCTCACCGCCGCCGGCCAGCTCTACCAGGTCAGCATGTACTGCCGATGCAGGTACGCTGTACAACTCGGTGGTGGATTCGTGGTGGAACCACCCTGCGTAGTTTTCCCATATTGCGCGAACTCCCCACGCAACCTTGCCATAGCCCTGCCCCACCTCAAGCTCGGGAGGCAGCGATATGTCACGCATCAGGGTGTGCACATCCTTACCCTCATTCATACCCGTGACGGTTGCGTCATGCACATGCAGTATTGCTCCGTGCAGTGCCCGCAATTCGTCCTGTATCAGGTCGGCGCCCAGCACCGGACCGTGGTGGCCGTAGCAGATCATCTCAGGCTCCAGAGCACGAACGGTCTCCACGGCGTTGGCCACTACCAGCGCGTCGCGATAGCGATCACCCCGGATGGTCACCAGGTTAGGGAAGTGCCCGAAAGGGCAACCGAAAAGATTTCCGGTGAAGCAGATGCGGTGCTGCGGCAGCCAGACGATGACAGAATCGTTAGTTTCTGCGCCGGGCAACGCGATCACCTCGATACGGGTGCCACCCAGTTCAAACGCCATCGCGTCTTCCACCAGCACGTCTGGCGTGGGAGCATCCTGCGCAGGGAACTCGGTTAGCCCGTGTTCGGCGTAGTACTGAAACGCACTGCCAAATTTCGAGGTAAAGGCAAAGGCCGAGCGATTGGCGCGAAAGGTGGCCAGGCGTGTGTCGTACGCCTGGTGTTCTG
>JAUHYL010000045.1 GCA_030426545.1 Gammaproteobacteria bacterium | reverse complement strand
GGTTCGGTGTTGCTGTCGGCTGATGCTGATTTACGTTTGGCCATAGATGGGCCTCCTTGCGGTTACAGGTGATGGTTGGTGTTGCTGAGCTGTTGGTATGGTTGCCAGAACGGCGGTGACGAAACCCGAAAGGCTTCTATTGTAGATACACGCCTTTTCTCAGTTTTCCGGGTGGCCTTTAGGGGTTACTGAAAAATTTTCACGGGGAGGTGATGATGAGAATGCGGTGGCAAAGGGGGAGGTACCCCCCCTGATCAAAGCCGCACGAAAGCGCGTCTATTGTTAGACTGACTATCGATGGAAGTACATTCAAACGGACAGATTGCAGAAACGCGGATCGCAGAGTTACTGGGCAACGCCGCGAGCGACAGCAGGAACTTCCCAGCCACGGACCTGTACAACGAGGGCTGGATGCTGCGACTTGTGCTGGACTGGTTTCAACACCACCGGAGCGTTGAGCATGATCTTCAGTTTCTCGCAGACAGCAACTGGTACTCTGAGGCACTCCTGCCATCGCCATTTCTACCCCGATACCGAGGTGACAAGCTAGCGGAATCCTGGACTCATGCGGATGGTGTCATCGGCCACTTCAGTATCGGCGACAATGGGGCAGGTGATCTGTCACTGCTGCCTGAAGCGAAGCAGTTCATCGTTACTGAAGCGAAGATGTTCAGCAAGCTCTCTTCCCGGGTTACGAATGCCGGGTACTACAACCAGGCAGCCAGGAATGTGGCGTGTATAGCTGAGGTCATCCGAAGGGCGGGGCTGCACCCGAATCAACTCGAAGCGATTGCGTTCTTGGTGGTTGCCCCTGAGAGCCGGATAAATGAGGGAATTTTTTCAACATATATGGACGAGGGCCATATTCAAGAAACGCTTCAGAAGCGGGTGAGCGAATACGACGAAGCAGATAGAGCCCGTTGGTACGACGAGGCGTTCGAGCCCCTGATGGAGAAGATCAAGATTCGGGTTGTGCCCTGGGAAGAATTGATAGCGGTGATCTCAAGAGAGGATACAGAAGAGGGGCCTGCACTGCAGGACTTCTATTCCAAGTGTCTAAAATTCAACCAGTTCGTAGCCCGGCGATTCGGTTGAGTGCCGGGTTGCCTATTAGGTGAACTAGTCCATGCCGTGTCTATATCCAGCATCAAAGATTTGCAGTTCCCGAATCTGTCACAATGCCTTGCAAAGCATCGTATCCTGCACATTTTCCATGTTTCCGATATGCGTCCGAACTCAGGATATTCGATGAAATAGGCAAGGTATTTTGGTGGTATTTCGATGATTTTCTAGGAATTTTCGAAGATTTCGCAAGTGTGGCTTCACTCACCTAGATCTCAACGCAGTAATCTCCAGATTTGCGCCAGCCAGTGGGGCATTTCTTGCCTGACTCTCTGGGGATGGCTTTCCTTCTGCTCCCCGAAATACGCTTGCAATAGTTGCCATGGGAATAGAAACCACGAGGGCAGTTGTTGCCGGATTTCTGGATGATGAACTGGTCGCGGGAGCTGGGGAGGAGTTTGCAGTAGTCCCCGGAGCGGTAGGTGCCCGTGGGGCAGGAATCGCCTTGGCGTTGTATGGGGGTTTGTGCGAGAGCCAGCATGGGCGGGGTGAAGCACAGGTATAAGATTGCGATCCGAAGCATGGCATTTCTCCTTGGTGGTTTTAGGGTAGTGCCGAGAGGGCGGGGGTGCCTCCTGGGGGAAAGTCACCTGCGTGAAAAAGCGACGTGTGTGGCTACACAGTGATGACTTCGAAAGTTCAGCTACGTATCTTAAGCTGGGTTTTTTCTGATTACGGACGGTGTAGGCGCTTCCGAGTGGATAGCTTCTATCTGGATTTTTTTGAGGCCGGTTTCCTTTGCTACACGGGAAGCTGGAACAGGCTTGCGTGTGAGTCATTGCTGGACGTACTGGAGGTTGCGCGCTGTGAGTGAGCAACTCGCATTGTCGGTGCCCTATGGCTGTGATGACCTTGGCGCGTTGGTGGCTGCTGATGACGCCACAAAGGGGCGCCATTATACCTGTCCAGCATGTAATGAACGTCTGACACTTCGGGCCGGCGAGGTTAGGGTGAAACACTTTTCCCACGCGCCTTCTTCAAATTGCAGCCCTGAGCATGTACTGCACAAAACTGCCAAAATGCTGGTTGCCCGCTCAATACGTGATAACGCGGCAGGCAGGAAACTGATTTTGCTTTGGCGGGGCTGCCATGCGTGTGGAATTGAATATCAAACTGAGCTTCCCCCTGGCACATTCTCAAGCGCAAAGGAAGAAGTTGGTATTTCAAGCTTTGTTTGTGATGTGATTGGATATAGGGGTAACACACCAGCATTGGCAATTGAAATACGCCATACCCACCAGGTTGGCGAGCGCAAGGCCAATGAACTTGAGGTTCCTTGGGTGGAGCTGCAAGCTGAAAACGTCATGGAGTCACCAGCGGATTGGCATGTTTTGGAAGGTCGGCTGAAAGGGCCGCAGCTTTGCACTGATTGCGCTGGCGACCCCGAACACATTCAAACTGTGGCTGACAAGTGGGGAATTGATAGATACCTATACACTCCCTTCAAAGACCCTACCCGCGCACTCTACATCGCAGAAACCTTTGAGTGTTTTAAGTGCCATGAGGAGATTCCGGTTTTCTGGTGGCAAGGCGTACCGTTTTGTGAGACCGAGCCACCGTTACCTCGGCCTAAGACTATTAAGAATCGTTACTCCAAAATGTGGGATGGGCGATACTGGGCTAATACGTGTGCAGCTTGCGGTGTCATCCAAGGAGACAATTATGTATTTAGATTTGGCGGCTCTCCTTTCCTTGGGTGTCTGCCAATGCAGGATGACTATGAGGAAGATAACGAGCCCGGCACAGGAGCTGTCAGGATAGTTTCAGAGCCGAATGCAGCAAAGGAAATGTACAAGGTTCTGGACAGGATTCTGCCAAGGGTTAAACGGTAGAACGCATACCTTCAAAGGGTATCGTATAACCGTCCCAACACCTGAAAGCGATCCTTGTGTCTTGTACTTTCCATGAGTGGTTTGCGATGGTCGAGATTCCGCAATAGTAGCCCGCTTTGTTCTTGCATCTATAACGGGCAACACTGCAAGCCACCTAGGTGGCCAGGTACAGGATGCTGGTCGGTTGACTTACTTCCCAATTCTAAACTATCGCTGGTCGAGCAATTATCTCGACGCGGATACTCGATCCGAGGAATTTTCTTGAAGTCTGGTGAAAACGTATCGCAGCAACATAGACTACTGAAAACCCTTGCAATTCATAATGCTGTAAAGTACAAAAATATTGGGCTTATTTTGGATTATGGATTAAGGCATGAATGCGGAAAAACTTAGATCAAATTTGATAAAGGGTTCTCCTGCTAGACTGGTGCCCGTCGTCGCCGATAGTAAAAAAGAGGAGAGGGCAACCTCCGTCGTTCTGGCTGCATTTACAGTTGTTCCAGATTTCGCTCATGCGGTCTTGTCTGATGCGGGTGCGCCAATCGGTAAACGTTCAACTATTCAGTCTTTCACGGAAGTATCTTTCAAGGGCGACAATCCGAAATCACGTCCGGATGGCCTGATAATAGTAACGACCGGAAAGAAAATGTGGAGCGCTCTGGTTGAGTCCAAGGTGGGTCAAAGTGAGCTGAATGTTGATCAGGTAGAGGAGTATATTAATATTGCAAAAGCACAGGGCGTGGACGCCGTTATCACAGTTTCTAATCAGTTTGCTGCATTAGCCACTCATCACCCTGTCAAGGTAAGTAAGCAAAAGATACGTTCGACCGGATTGTTTCACTTTTCTTGGCTATCTATTTTGTCAAAGGCTCTGTTGCTAATCGAAAGCAAGGTTGTTGATGATGTTGAGCAGGCTTACATATTGAACGAACTTGTGCGATTCCTTCGACATGACTATTCGGGTGTCACAAGAGGTTTGAGAATGTCGCCCGGCTGGAAAAGCACCTGTCTGGAAGTCCACCAAGGTGCCCCACTAAAGAAATCGGGAAATGAAGTATCTGAAGCTGTGGCAAGCTGGCATCAATTACAAAAGTACTTGGCAATTCAGTTGTCTGTTGCTTTGGGCAAGCCGGTAAAAACATCATTGCCTAGAAGGCACGTAAAGGATCCTGCTTCTAGGTTGCATGATGATATTCACGATTTAACTGCCAAGCATGCCCTGTCGGCAGAGATAGAAATACCCAATACAGCAGGTAGGGTTGTGTTGACTGGTGATTTCCTAAGGAAGACGCTGGATTTGTCTATCAGGCTGGATGCTCCAGGTGACACGAAGCGGCAGACGGCCTCGATAAACTGGTTGGCAAGACAATTGAAGGGATGTAACACAGATAATCTGGTGTTGAAGGCAAGCTGGCCTAAGCGAATACCAACTACATTAATGCCTGTCGCAGAGCTTTTAGAAGAAGGTGGTGGTCGACTTATTCCGCCCAATATAAAGGACATGCCAAGCTCATTCGAGCTAGTTCGAATCATTGATTTGGGCGCGAAGTTTAAGAGTGTCAAAGCTTTCGTTGAGATAGCGGAAGATGAGCTGGTAAAGTTTTACGGTGATGTCTGTCAGAATCTCACTAGATGGGTTGCGAAGCCGCCTCGAGTGAAGAGTTCGTCGGGCACTGCGTCAGATGATCAATCTCAGAGTGATGAGCAGAGACTAATAAGTACGCTGATAGGGGAAAAACAAGACCGAGGTGGTTTGCAGCCTGCCGATGAACGCAGTCTGTCAACTTCAGTTTCTACGTTTCTGAATTGGTGAATTTAGGAGCGACCTCGAACCATGAGATACTGTTGATGACCCTGCCAGTCCCTTTATAAAGGGCTTCAGAATCGGTTATTTGGCGAGCATAAAGTGGATTTCAAATCGCACATCACACTCCCTGGTGCAACGGCATGTTCTAGAAATGGATTCGAAGTCTTGGTTTGATTTCATGCGAGGCGAAACCGAGAGCGCGCTCACATTGCTCTACTCCTATATGGGGTTCTGGATGGCAATGGGTGATGGTGATGCTGTAGACGCCGCCAACGAAAATGCAGATTTCTGGAGAGTCTACACCGCCGCCCTTCAATATACGCTCTTTGTTTACTTGGGTCGCTTGGCTGACGATACTAGTAATGGGAAGTCTTTTTCTGATTTCAACAGACACTGTATAGAGAATGTGAACGACTATACGGCTACAGTATTTAGACTACGACGGCCGGAAGCCCTTGAGTTGAATCCCGGTTACCTTGACGGAGCGCAATTTCCGAGATTGGCGGACTTGAAGACGCTATTCCGTATGGCTAAAGGCCCTAGGAGATTTTTGCAAGCAGAATGCAAAACCATACGGAATCGAGTAATAGCTCACGCAGTGTTTACTCAGGAAAACGAACACCAATCTCTTTTCCGAGCGATAAGCTTGGAAGAGATTGAAGATGCCCTACTGGTATTGGATTCGATAGTGAAAAACCTGTACCAAACCTATCAGAATGCACGACCACTTAGCTGCACAGTAAACCCGTTTAATGAGAAGGACCAAATAATTCAGAATGTCTACAGAGCAATCATGGGCTAGCTAACACTCTCATAAATTCACTTCCTATTTGAGCTCTTCTACCCGCAGCCCACGATCAAAATCTTCAAAGTAAACCCTCAAGGGTAGCTCATTTTCCGCGCGCTCAATCAAATTCAAAAAGGTCATCGTATACCGGTGATTTTCGCCATACTTATCCCTACATAAGTCGAGCGCTTCATGGTAATAGCCAATAGCTTTCGAATAGTTTTTTGCGGCATGCCATGCCATGCCCAAATTTTGTATCGAAGATATTACATTAGTGCTAGATGGACTGTAGATTTCTGTGTAAATTTTATTAGCTCTTTCCAATATTGGAATAGCCTCATCCAAATTGCCGACTGCGATCATAATTTCACCCTTGCTTGAAAGTATATTGGCGAGAAACGGGCCCGGCCTATCGTTTTCTTTCCAATACGCCTCCTCTGCTTGAGTGAATGCCGCTATCGCTTCTTGCAACTCACCAATGTTGCGCTTGAATATCGCAAAATTATTGAGCGCAAGAGCGTAATGTGGGTTGTTCCTATTCTCGAGTAGTTTCTTTATCGAGCTTTCAGCCAGTTCATTGGCTCGTTCAATTTCCCCCACGCCGGCTAACGCGCCGGCCAAACTGTTGCGCATTTGATCAGCTATATAGGAATCTTCCCCATATACCTTTACAACTATCTCGATAGTGCGAGTAAAGTAGCTTACTGCTTCGTGATGCATGTCCCCCATAACCGCGGCTATACCTAAGCGGCTGTATACGTCGGCAGTTTCAGGGGAATTCTCGCCATACTTTTCAATTGTTAACGAAAGCGCATTGCTCAGGTGTTCAGTCGAGGACTCATAGTTCTCTAGCTCGATCTCAATAGTCCCCAGCCCGGTGAGATATTCGATATTGCTCGGATCAAGCTCAACTGCCTGCCGAGCGAAATCAAAGGCGGCATAAATGTCGAGTTGAAGTAATTTGAGTCTACCTAACTCGAATGCATCCGATGCTGCTGAAACACGATCTTCGCCTATTCGACTTAATCGTCTCTGGAGGGATTCAGTCAGAAGCTGCTCTGCTTCCTCAAGCTCTCCACGTTCAAGCAGCTTAACTACCTCTTGGGAAACATCGTCTTCTCGTGCGTTTACCTTGTTCTTTAGCTCTGCATACATGACGAGGAGTTGCTTGAACTTGGACTCTCGTTCATATAGCTCAACATCCTTTTCTTTTAAGACTTTGAGCAGCCGTTTCGCCATCTCTCGTGACACTTGTAGTTCCTGTACGAGCTGATCAAATTGGCCACGTGTTACCCCATAGGTTTCATACTTAATCTCGAATCCCTCTGATCCGATTATCTGAACTCCTTCGCCGAAATTACTAACCTCACCTATCGTCTGCAGAGGCACTGTCGGTGTGCTTGACGGTACGAAGGTTTTGAGAAGCTCGACCAAGATCAATCCAACTACGCCTATCACAGCGGCAATAATTGGAACTGTGTGCTTACTTAGCAGCCGTCGCGTGCCTGATCTATCAGTGGCCCTAGGCGACTGCAGCTTCGGAGAATCCTGATTCTGAGATCGCTTTTTCGTACGCTCTCTTTTCAGTGATTTTTTTCGCTTTGTCATTATGAACTTTATTGACAAGGGAGAATTTTGGGCAAAAATTGCTTTCTGCGTGGGTCTGGATCACTTCAATAGCAAACAACGCAATTCATAGCTCAATATACAAAAAGACCTCAGTATAGGGGCCGTTAAGTGCATGTATGAAAGTAGAAAATGGTGGGCCCTCGGCGATTTGAACGCCGGACCTGCCGATTCTGGCTACCAGGAGTTTCCCCCTGACCTGGACTATATCATCACCCACGGCACTACCCGCTGGGGTGCTGGACGCTACTGGTGTATTACACGGTGAGATCGCACCGCACCACCTAGTCTCTGCACCTTCCTGCCACGCCTGGCAGGCTTGGCTCAGGATTGCCACCGGCATTACCCGCTGAGGTTTCCCTGAATTCATCCAGTTTTTCCACATGGCATTACTGCCACGGGTCACAAGATTCCTTATGAGTCGGATGCTCTAACCAACTGAGCTAAGGGCCCATATAACAGTCGAAGATATCATAAGCCTATGATTATCATCGAATTTCCATAGATTTGAGTGGCTGGAAATTGGCCACTTTCTCCTCATTGCAGGGCCTATAGGACTGATCAACCGATTATGAGTCGGATGCTCTAACCAACTGAGCTATGGGCCCACAGGAGGGAAGGCGCGATTATAAAGAAGAACGTTGAGCAAGCCTAGACTGCCGGGGGCAATCAGGGGCTCACTCAGCGAGGCGTTACTTCACGCCGCTCTGGCTTTACCTCTGCGCCGCGAGCGACCCCGCCGATTGCCGTTTCCCGGCTGCTGTTTGAAGTTCGTCGGCTTGCGGCCGGCACCCTGACGCTGCCTGGGTGCCTGGTTGGATTCGGGTAGCTGGTGGTCGGGCTCAAAGTCCTCGATTTCTTCGCGTTGCAGGTTGGTCTTTATCAGCCGCTCGATGTCGCGCAACTGTTTGAACTCGTCTGCGCTTACCAGCGAAATTGCTTCGCCGGTTGCGCCGGCTCTGCCGGTGCGACCGATGCGGTGCACGTAATCTTCCGGTACGTTGGGTAGGTCGAAGTTCACCACGTGAGGCAGTTCGACTATGTCGATGCCGCGCGCGGCGATGTCGGTGGCGACCATCACGTCAACCTTGCCGGCTTTGAAATCTGCCAGTGCGCGCGTTCTTTGTGCCTGGCTCTTGTTGCCGTGTATCGCGGTGGCGCGGATGTTTGACTTGGCGAGCGTCTTCACCAGTTTGTTGGCGCCGTGCTTGGTGCGGCTGAACACCAGTACCTGGTGCCAGTTCCTGCTGTTGATTAGATGCGCCAGTAGCTCTGCCTTGCGGGCTTTGTCCACGGGGTGTATGCATTGCTGCACGCTTTCCACGGTGCTGTTGCGCGGTGCAACTTCTACTTCAACTGGCTGATGCAGCATGGTCTTCGCCAGTTGGCGAATTTCGCCTGAAAACGTTGCGCTGAACAGCAATGATTGTTTGCGGGTGGGCAGCAATGACTGCAGCTTGCGTATGTCGTGAATAAAGCCCATATCCAGCATGCGATCCGCTTCATCCAGTACCAGAATTTCCACGTTATCCAGCTGCACTGCGTTCTGCCCGTGTAGATCAAGGAGGCGGCCCGGCGTTGCCACCAGTATGTCCACACCGCGTTGCAGTTTGCGAATCTGCGGCCCGATATTTACACCGCCAAAGACTACGAGGTTGGAGAGCCGCGTGTTGATGCTGTAGTCCATGATATTCGCATGCACCTGCGCAGCCAGTTCCCTTGTGGGGGTAACGACCAGTGCGCGAACTTTTTTACCGGCCGGGCGCGGCCCGTCAGCCAGGCGTTGCAGCAGGGGCAGCACGAATGCTGCTGTTTTGCCCGTGCCGGTCTGGGCTGACGCCATCAGGTCCTGGCCCTTGAGAACGATGGGAATGGCCTTCTCCTGAATGGGGGATGGCTTGTCGTAGCCCTTCTTGTGCACGGCACGCGTAATGGGCTCGGCAAGACCGAGTTCGTTGAACTTCATAGTATTCCTTCCGGGTAAACGGTTACCCGCAGTAATGGCTGCCGTCTGGCAGGTTTTGGCTGGTGCACCGCAGGGTAGGGGTGTACGTACCGTGATGTGCGCTAGGGCACGCGCGGCATTCAAAGAGGCACTTGCGAGGAAGTGGGCCACCGTTGCGAAGTTTCGCGGGGTGGGCGGCACATAAAGGTGCCTGCAACCAGGATGACGCTAGACAGCATTAGCTGACGGGGCGCACTGTACTTGGCGCGCCCGTGGATTGCAACCGCTGTAAAGCGGGACTTTACACAGTAGGTATTGGCCGATCTCTGTGCAGCCCATGGTGAGCGCTACATCTCAACTCTTAGCCGCACGCCGAAGTAGCGCGAATAATCGCGCGGCACAAACCTGCTGGTGGCCTCGGTTGCGGCGGCCAGCGAACTGTCCAGCAGGCCGCTGTCGTAACTTTCGTCGAGCAGGTTGTTGGCGAACAGCGTGAGTGAGTAGTTCAGGTTGCTCTCGATATCGATACCAACCGATAGGTTTAGTACGCCGTAGCTGTCGGCCTCCATCCACGGCGCCAGTTGCAGATCGTGGTTGACCTTGTCAGTCCAACTGTAGGCCACGTTTGCGAAGACGTCGCCAGGCAACCGATTGCCCTCTGGCCACACGTAGGTGCCTGCCAGGTTGAACTTGAAGTCCGGAGAATTCTGCAGGTCCTTGCCTGCCAGGTTCTGTGTGCTGACGCCATCGCTGCCGGTGGTGCAGCCCATGGCCTCGGTCTGCCCGAAGTAACACTCCGCGTTGGGATATTCCTCGATAGTCGCGTCCACCCAGGCAACCGCCGCCTGCAGGGTGAAGTGGTCGCCAATGAGGGTAGTGCTGTCCAGCTCGATACCGTAAGTCTCTAGCTCGCCCACGTTCTCGGTTGAAAAGACAATGGCACCGGCCTCGGTCAGTGTGGTCTGCTGGGCCTGGTAATCGTCGTACAGGGTGTAAAAGCCCACCAGCTCAAGGCGCATACTGTTGTCGAACAACTCGGCCTTGTAGCCGATCTCAAACGCATCGGAAGATTCCTTGTCCACGGGCACCAACTCGCCGGTGAACGCCGTTGAGGCTGCGGCATCAAAAAATTGACCCTTGTGGCCCTGGGCATAGCGCGCGAACAGCATGCCGTTATCGGAAACGTCGTACTGGTACGCAAGGCTGCCCAGTAGCACGCTGTCGTCGTCATCGTAAGAGGTGTCGGTGTTTGGGCCGCCACCATAAAAGTCGATATCGGTGAGATCGAATTCGATTTCCTCGTACTGGTAGCGGGCACCCAGTGTCACTCTGGATTTTGAACCAAGATTCCAGGTTACCTGCCCAAACGCTGAAACGGAGCTGACCACGTTGTCGGAAAGGCTGTGAGCGTCCAGCCCCGCCGTAATACCAAGCCCCGGCGCGTAGCGATCGAAGCGGCGATCTGCGTCCATACTGGAGTAGTAAATGCCGGTAATGTAGTTGCCCCAGTCCGCTTCGGGCGACAGCAGGCGAAACTCCTGCGAGAAAAAATCTACCTCCAGCTCATTCAGTTGCACTACGCCGCCGTTACTGGCCAGCGTGAAGGGCTCGACGCCGGTGCCCAGTGGATCTCCCAGTGTGCCGCCGCCGAAAGGATAGTTCAGCAGATCGAAAGCGGTGGTGTCGAGCTCGTTAAGCTCGCTCAAGTCCCAATTGCTGTAGGCGGTGATAGACATCACGCTGTGCTCGTGAATATCCCACTCCGCTTTCACGGAAAGCTGCAGGCTCTCTGACGTAATCTTCTGTTCATCGTCGAGATTGACGGTGCGGTTCTCGTCGTCGATAAAGGGAATGATCTCCGGTGAGGCCTCCGTCAGTGGCACGACGGTGAGAACCAGTGCCGCGTTCACATCTTCAACGTAACTCAGGGCGGGTGAGCAGCAGGCGCTGTCGCTGTCGTCGTACTTACCCTGGAACTTCAACACCAGCGAATCGCTAACATCCCAGTCCGCGCGAGCGTTTACACCCCACTTTTCGGATCCGTCCACCTGTCCTCCGTCGTACAGGTTGTCCACCCAGCCGTCGATGTCGTCGTAGTACGCGGTCAGTCGGTAGGCCAGCGAGTCGGTTACCGGGCCTGAGAGAGCGCCACTGACTTTCTGTTGTTCATCGTCGGTGAGCGTTACTTCGAGGCTGGTTTCAAACTCATCGGTTGGCCCCCGTGTTACCACGTTGATGACGCCGGCCGAGGCGTTGCGTCCAAACAGTGTGGATTGGGGGCCGCGGAGAATTTCGACGCGCTCGATGTCAGTGAGGTCGGCGAGTGCCTGCCCGGACTGGGTGGTTGCCACGTCATCGATAACAACCGCCACCGCGCTTTCGGCGCTGACCGAGTACACCACGGTACCGATGCCTCGTATCCGGAACCCGGAATTTTGCGCCAGCCCCGTCTGGTCATAGGTGAGTGAGGGGCTGAGCTTGGTCAGGTCGGCGGTATCGCGCACGCCGAATATATCCAGATCCTCGGGCGATACCGCGGTGAGTGCAACCGGCACGTCCATCATGTTCTGCTCGCGCTTCTGGGCGGTCACGATCACCTCTTCCAGCGTGCCCGACTGGGCGAGTGCCTGGGGTAACTGAATAAGGAAGCAGGCCGTCAGGAGCAGCGAGACGCGGTGGCGAATCAAAGTACCAGATTTTTTTGTCATGGTTGGTTCTCAGCGTGTTGTTGTAATTCGAGTATCCGAGTGGGGGTGCGTGCCAGGCTGGCGGTTAGCTATCAATCGCCGGGCAGAATGAATGTGCTCACGTTTGCGTCGTCGTTGTCTTCTTCGCTCGCATCAGCGTTGCGCGCGTGCTCTGCCTGTATTCTCGCGAGCTCTTCCCGGCGCAGCCGCTCCTTGTCAGAAATTTCGTCGGCGGATTTTTTCGGCTGTTTCTTCATGTTGTGATAGCGAGAATACCCGCGGTGTACAGCGTGAAGATCAACGCCACCCATTTGAACGAGCGGGGGAATGCGATAATCCAGATCATCAGGAGGATGCCCAGCGAGGGAAGGATTAACGCGGGCAGTACCGGCCCGCCAAACAGTGTGATGTTGACGTAGGGTCCGATAGTAAAATAGAGCAGCATGGAAAGTGCAGATAATCGGCCAAGGTTCTGGCTGTGCCGCAGTAAGTCCAGGTCCTGCTGGCTCTCGGGGACTGGAAGCGCCATCTCGGAAGCGCCGTAAACGAAGATTGAGCCCGCAACGAGGACGGCAAAGTCAGCAAACCGCCAGTTGTCTATCTCCCTGAGCCCCCAGCCTACCCACCAAAATTGCAGGGTATAGCTCATTACGCAGAAGGCCCACAGCGCCGACGACCAGTGAAAACTCACCTCGCGGTGCGCCCGTATCAACATGCCCACGGTGTGCAACAGCCGGGTAATGGCCAAGCCGAGGATGATGGAAAGCGCGACGAAAAGGTATTCGTGTTGCGTCATGGAAAAGTGTCGGACTCTTAATCGGTGTTGTTATTTGTGACCATCTTACACCAGTGTCTCCCGGTTGTGGGTAGGGCGTTTTGCCCGCATGCTGGTGTTCACACTGTATCTTTCCCACCCCGCTCTCCGTGCTGTCTGCTGCAGGTGTCCTACGCGCTGGGGGCGGTATTGCGTCAACCTTTCCCGCCATCGCACTTCAACTGCCTGGCTATGGGGCAAAACCATCCGGGAACTGAAATTCACCGGCCACGTGTTCCTCGATCAACTCCGCAAAACGAATGGGCGTGCGGTCCTCCATGTAGGGGCCGATGATCTGCAGCCCAACGGGCAGCCCATTTGGCGTTTGGCCCACAGGCGCCACGGTAGCCGGAAGATAGGCTACCAGGGCGAGTGCATTCCATGGCCCAATGATGGGCCAGTAACGCGATGACTCGCCGCAGAAATCAATGCTGCGTTCGGTAATGGGTGTGTGGTCGTGTTCGTGCGCGTTGATTCGCGCGACCGGGCATAGCAACACATCCACTGACTGGAAGTACTCGTGCCAGTGCTGTTGCATGATCAGGCGTTCGCGGTTGATGCTGTGCCAGTCTCGACAGCGCATGCTGACAGATTGTGCCCAGGTCAGTGCGCTGCGACCCGCTGGTGTGTCCTGTGCATTCTGCAGCGCCCAGTCGTAGGTATCCTGGGGGCAGGTGTAGCTTAGCGTCGTGGCTTCCAACTCGTTGCGCAGTTGGTGGGAGCGTTGCAGCGACAGGTTGGGCTTGCGCGTTACGATGTTTGCGCCGGCACTGGCGAGGGCATCCACTGCCCGCTGCAGGACATCGCCCATCGCAGGATCGGTTTCGTAGCCGGGGTCGTCCAGCCACACGCCGACGCGGAAGTCACCCAGCGAGTGGACGCGACTGTCGGCGAGTTGCGCTCTGAACGCGGTACGCTGGTTGGACGCTGGGCCGGCAATGACATCCATTGCCAGCGCCAGGTCGCGCGCGCTGCGCGCCAGCGGGCCCGTTGACAGCAGATCCACATCCAGTGGGAAATGAGCGTGCTCGGCCTCCCACGGTTTCGGTCCGTGCGCCGATACCAACCCGTAGGAGGCTTTGTGTCCGTACAGCCCGCAGAAGTGCGCGGGCAGACGAATGGAGCCGCCAATGTCGTTGCCAATTTCCAGCGGTGTCAGCCCGGCGGCCAGGGCCGCGGCCGCGCCGCCGGAGGAGCCGCCCGGGGTATACGCCAGGTTCCACGGGTTGTTGGTCTGTCCGTGCACTTCGTTGAAGGTTTGCGTATCTGTGCCCAGTGCCGGCAGATTGGTTTTACCAAAGATGATCGCGCCGGCCTCTGTGACCAACTGAGCAACATCTGCATGTGTCGGTGGGCGATAGTCGCGCCAGTCCGCAACGCCGTACGAGGTGCGTAGATGCGCTGTCTCGATATTGTCTTTCAGCGTCATGGGCAGGCCATGCAGTGGCCCCCAGCGCTCGCCTCGCGACCGCGCGGCGTCCGCTTCGCCTGCCCGCTTGCGAGCGGCGTCGAAGTCGGTGCTGATGATCGCGTTCAATGCCGGATTGTGCTCGCGATAGCGCTGTTCAAACGCATCCAGCGCGTCCAGCGCCGTCACGCTGCCGTCGCACAGCCTGTCGCACAGCGCTGACGCGGAAAGTGCCGTTAGATCGGACATCCTGATTCTCGTAAGCCTGCGGGGCCGGTTGGATTACACACGGGCTTGAACATAGCACGCGGACTTTACGGAGTGAACGCTGCTGAGTGTGTTTGTAATGAAGTGTTTGACTGGCGCGGAATCGGCTTGGGCCGCGCTACTGAAACTGGAATAGCTGTTCGATGAATGTTTCGGTGGCAGCGCCCAGTTTCGCCCGACGTCGCTTCAATAATGCCAGCGGTCTTGTGGTGTCGGTATCCCGAATACGCAGCCTGGCCAAGGTGCCGCGATCTACCTCTTCGTTTACCGTGCCAGAGGGGACAATGGCCAGCCCAACACCGGCTTCCACGGCCTTCTTGAGGGTGTAGATATTGTCGTTGGTCATGCGCACGTCCACCGTTACGCCAGCCTCCGCCAGCAATTTGTCCGTCGCCAGCCGGGTCGGCATCCCCTGGTCGAAGGCGATGAAGGGTTCGCCCTGCAATTGATTGAGGCTGATCGAAGCGCGCTTACCGAAGGGGTGGGACGGTGAGCTAACCAGCACCAATTCATCCCGGCCGTAGGGAATGCTCTCTATATTTGTGCGTTTTTCGGGGTAGGCGACAACGCCCAGGTCGATCTTTTCCTGTAGCAGCAGTTCGTAAATGTCGTCGAATCGCTGGAATTCCAGGTGGATGGCAACCCGGGGGTGGGCCTTCATGAAGGCGGCCAGAAAGTCGCCCAGCTCGTACATGCCGATACTGTGTATGGTGGCCAGGCGAATGCTGCCCACCAGTTCACCGCGCTGCAGGCTGGCCTGCATCTTCAAACCCTCGCTGAGGCGCAGGATTTCCTTCACGTCATCGAGAATTTCAAGGCCGTCCGTGGTGAGCTGAATATTGCCCGGCGAGCGCTTGAACAGTACCTTGCCCAGTTCCTGCTCCAGCTTTTTGATGTGTACGCTGACCGCTGGCTGGGTCATGTGGTTGCCTCTGGCGGCCCTGGCGAAGCTCTTTTCGCGGGCGATGTCACGGAACAGGCGCAGTTGGGTGAGGTTCATAACGATAATTAAAAATTATGCAAACATTAATGAATTACTATTTCCATTATGAATGGCCTACTGCCAGAATTGAAGCAATTCCATACACATTTGCGCGTTTCCCGGATCGTGATCGGGCAGGGAAGCTTTTTCGACAATAAACGGAGAATAAATCAGCAATGGACGACAAAATCGGCAATCTGGAAGTAGCGGCCAACGAGAAATCCGAGCACGGTGCTGTACTGCATGAACTGGCAGAGATGCGCCATAACCCCGAGGCGATCCGCCGTTCCTTTGAAACGGGGGAATATCCCTACAGCACCAGGATGGGGAAGGCGTCCTACGAGAACCAGAAGAAGAAGCTGCAGGTGGAGCTGCTGAAGGTACAGAAGTGGGTAAAAGAAAGCGGTGAGAAGGTGGTTATCCTGTTTGAGGGCCGTGATGCGGCGGGGAAGGGCGGTACCATCAAGCGCTTTATGGAACACCTGAATCCTCGGGGTGCCCGCGTGGTGGCGCTGGAAAAGCCGACAGAAGCAGAGAGCTCCCAGTGGTACTTCCAGCGGTACATCAGTCATATGCCCTCGGGGGGCGAAATCGTGCTGTTTGATCGTTCCTGGTACAACCGTGCGGGCGTAGAGCGAGTGATGGATTTTTGCACCCCGACCGAGTACCTGGAGTTCATGCGCCAGTGTCCCGACGTGGAGCGTATGCTTGCGCGATCCGGCATCCGCCTGTTCAAGTACTGGTTTTCTGTGACCCAGGAAGAGCAGGTGGCGCGTTTTAACGCACGCATGAATGACCCGCTGAAACAGTGGAAATTGTCGCCCATCGACAAGGCCTCCATCGACAAGTGGGATGACTACACCGAAGCCAAGGAGGCGATGTTCTTTTACACCGACACGGCTGACGCCCCCTGGACGATCATCAAGTCTGATGACAAGAAGCGCGCGCGGCTCAATGCCATGCAGCACTTCCTGTCGACACTTCCCTACGCGGGGAAAGATCCGAAGATTGTTCGCGGCGCGGATCCACTGATCGTGGGCAGTAGTGCTCATGTTATCGGCAAAAGTGAGCACATATTGGGTAAGTCCCTGCATCCCTCGCAGCGCAAGAACCGCGGCGGCAGTGACAGTCGGGAAGAGTCGGCGGGTTAACAGGCCGCTGAAGTTGCGGCCACCTGCACCTGTTCCGATTTGGAGCTCAGTGCGGTGCAGGTGGCTACGCCTGCAATAAACCCTGCCGGTAATCGGCAGTTGTCACGCCCCGGGGCGAGTTTGTGAACCAGCTCTCAATGGGCCCAGTCGTCGCAGTTGTCTCGCCGTTTCCTTAGGGCTAAGCTAACCCGTCGTTTCGCACCAATGCACGGGATTGCCCTTATGTTCTCTTTCCGAAATCCAGCACGCCACCGGCCGCTGATCGTATTGCCGGCGGCATTGCTAGCGGCAATCCTCGCCTTTGATAGCAACGCGGCTCCGGAAACAGGTCCAATAGACAGCAACGAGGAGCCCCAGAACTATCGCGTAAGCGACTGCGAAGAAGGGCAGACCCCCTGCCAGCCGCTGGTTCAGTGCATGCAGGGTCGTAACAAGTGTGTTTTTCGCAAGGTGTACTTCGACGTGGAGGAGTGTGCCAAGAAAGAAGCACGGCAGAAGTGCTTGAATTTCAGTGAGCGCCTGCGCGAAGTGACGTTGCTCACTGATTCCTACAATTTCATTTCTGCACCGCTTTCCAAACCAACAGTGAAGGCTGAAATTGTAAGCGATACCCTGAAGTTGCCCTGGGATATCGAGTTTTTGCCAGACGGTTCGCTCCTGGCGACCGAGAAAGAAGGCAAGCTGAAGCATATTACTCCCGATGGTACGAGCAAAGAGCTGCTGTCTCTGGATGTTATTACCACCCATGAAGCGGGACTGATGGGGCTTGCGATCGATCCTGATTTCGCCGACAACGGGTTTGTCTACGCTGCCTATACCTACAAGCTGGATGATACTGATCCGGCATTTGCCAAGCCCAAGATGTGGACGCACCAGCGGGTGCTCAACAAGGTGTCGCGATGGACGTTCCGCGACGGCAAATTGCAGGATGAAACCCTGATCCTGGATGGCCTGCCGGGTTCGGTAGAGCACTGCGGCCTGCGCATAGAATTCGGCGCCGACGGCAAACTCTATGTCAGCACCGGTGATGCGACACGGTGGCATCAGTCGCAGGATATGGATTTCCTGGGCGGCAAAATACTGCGAGCCAACGCGGATGGGACGATCCCGCAAGACAACCCGGACCCGAAAAGCTACGTCTATTCCCGCGGGCACAGAAACCCGCAGGGCATGGCCTGGGACCAGACGGGCGAAATGTACGCCAGCGAACACGGCCCGCAGCGTTTTGACGAGATCAACAGAATTGTGCCCGGCGGGAATTACGGCTGGGGCAGCTATAAGTGCGATACGAAAATGGCCAAGCACGCAGAGCCGGAAGACAGGCGCTTCCCTGTGGTCTGTTTCAGGCACTGGAATCTGTCACCCAGCGGCATGACGTTCGTAACCGATCCGGCGAGCCCCTGGTACGGCAGCCTGTTTGTCACGGGCTTACGCGGCAAGCACCTGCATCGCTACAAGTTCGATGACAAACGCAAGGATGAACTTGTTGAGAATGAGATTTTTTATGTCAGCGATGGCTGGGATTACAAGAAGCCCGGCACTGAGGGGCAGTTGAGCCGACGTCTGCGCGATGTGGAATACTTTGGGGGTGCGCTTTACGTGATTGGCGACACTTATGGTCTGGTGAAGCTTACGCCCCTGGAGAACTAGTTCGTCCGTTTGAAATGGTCGGCGCGATGATAGTGTGTCGCGTCGTTTCTCATTCGGGACATTCTTCGTCACCCTCGGCAAAAGAAAGTAGCTCCGCGGCCACGCGCCGGTCAGGGATAATGACGTTTTCGAGCCCCAGTTGCGTGCAGGTGCTTTTCAGGTCTCGATCGTCCAGGCTTAATACCACGCGATCGAGTTCTATGGACTTGGCCACAACGGCTGCAAGCACAGTGGAAGTGTCGTCATCTGCCAGGCACAGGACACGATCCGTGCTCCCGGTCCCGGGGTCGATGTCCTATAGCACGCGGGGTTTGTCGCCATCGCCACAAGTGAAGAACACAGGGACGTGATAAAAAGTAACGCGACTATGATCAGTGCTTCGTTCTGTTGTACTTTGCAGGGCTCTGGAAGCAATCTGCTTGCGAACCAGAGCAGTACAGGCAAGGCATTCACCAGAGCAAAAGCCCATGTGGCCTCGTGAGTGCAACGGTGCCGGGTGCCATTGCCAGCAAGGCAAGCACACCGTACAGTTCTGCCAACATGCGCAGTATGATGGATGGCCTTACGGCGAAGCGCATGGCGCTTTGTTTGGCAGACAAGTTCACTGTTCGCGCTCGCGTTCTCTCTTAGCTGAGTAGTGAGTCCCTGCCAGGCGTTTTATGAAAGCAATCACCTTGCCAGCAGGTTGCAGCCGGCGCTCTATGAGTACCACGAGCTAGAAGTGGCGGGAGCTGCACTGTGCAGTTTCCCGCCACGGTAGCTGGACGCTATTGATTTAGTTCATCCGCTTTATCCTCAATGGCATCACCGGCTTCTTCTGCCTTGTCTTCAATGCTATCGCCAACGTCCTCTGCTTTATCCTGGACGTCTTCTGCCGCGTCTTTTATCGCCGAACCGGCATCCTGATAGGCTTCGTCGGCCCGTTCGCCGGCCTTTTCCATCGGCCCATCATTGCTGTCGCAAGCGGCAAGGGTAAATAGACAGGCTGTAAGGGCTGCTGCGCTGAGGAATTTGGTTTGCATGGTGTTGCTCCTTGTTTTGAGGGTTTGGTTTAAATCACACGTCAATATAAGAAAACGACGGTCTTCTACTCAGGCACTGCTCGATCGCGGCCCCATGAAAAACCAGAGAATCACGCCAATCACAGGTAGTAACAGAATCAGCAGGATCCATAACACCTTTGAACCGGTGCTGGTGCTGGCTCCGAGCGTGTTGATGATTGCCCAGATATCCAACACCAGTATCAGCAAGCCGAGTACTCCAGAAACTTCTATTCCCATCGTAAAGCCCTCCAGTGGGTAGTGGTATCAACTAGCCAGAACAGTATCTAGTCTGACTGTTCTCTCGCATATGCCCCGTTAGTGTCACGCACCGGTGGCATAGGTGGTGCGTTGCCGTCTTTATCCACACCAAAGTATAGCGTTTGATGCGGAAAGGGGATTTCTATGCCGCGTTCATCAAACGCGTACTTGATTCGACGATTGAACTCCCGCCCAACACGCCACTTATCTCGTCCGCGGGTTTTTGTCCGTGCCTTGATGATTACGGCACTGTCGGCGAACTCATCAACGCCCAACACCTCAAGCGGTTCCAGAATCGACTCGCCATACGCTTCGCTGGCGCGCATCTCTTCGTCGAGTTCGAGCAGGCACTTAATCACCTCGTCGATGTTTTCGCGATACGCTACGCCCAGGTTGAACATATAGTAGGAAAAATCCTTGGTCAGATTGTCAACGATCTCAATGGCACTGAATGGGACAGTGTGCACCGTGCCTTCCAGCGATCGCAGCTCGAGTTTGCGCATGGAAATATGTGTCACGACTCCCTGGCGATCTGCGACTGAAACCACGTCCCCGATCTGAAGCAGGTCTTCGAGTATGATAGTAAAGCCGGTGATGAAATCCTGAACGAGCTTCTGCGCACCAAAGCCGACTGCAATACCAACCACGCCCGCACCGGCAAGCAGAGGCACAACGTCAATCCCCAGCTCAGAGAGAATAACCAGCGCCGAAAGCACCATGAGAACAAACGTTATGATGTTGCGCACCACCGGTAGCAGCGTTTTCGCGCGTCGACTGCTCAACGCGTCTTTGCGTTGGGTCAGGGATTCCAGTGATGCATTGATAGTCTCCCAGATGAGCAGAAACACCAGTGCGACCAGCAGAACCGCCACAGTAGTCTGGAGAATGGCCATCACGATTTTGCTGGCAGGAGACCCTGGCGCCTGGTCGAACACCACAACCAGCAGGGCGTAAAGCCAGCTGATACTGATCAACAGGAATCCGCTGTAGCGCTGCCAGTTGAAGACCGAGTGAAAACGCACATCGGCAAGTTGCAGGCGGTTTCTCAATATACCCAGCTTTCTGTCCAGTATGCGAGACACCCACGCGTTCAGGTAGGCGAGCACAGCTGCGCTCAGCGTCAGCAGGAAGACCAGGGCAAGTCTGCCCAGGCGGCCAGCACGGAACTCAGAGTTCGTGACCAGGGCGAGGTGTTCGTTGATGAATTCCCCAACCCTCTGGTCGAGTTCTATGGCCTGACTCAGCTCCAGGGGATCTGCTGGTTCCACGGCTTCTCTCGCCTGCTCAAGGTGTCTGACCTTTTCAAGAAAGGCCTCGCGTGCGTCCGCGTTTTCAAGCAGGTCGATCAGTTCATTCAAATCCTGTGCGCTGGCACCTGCCTCGCTGGTTTCGCTTGCAATACCCGCAGCCGTATTTGCGCTGCTCGAGTGCGCCGCCATCGCGCAACTGATTAGCAACATGATCACTGCAAGTATGCGTGAGGACGCAGTCAGGTTTATGTCGGCGCGTGTATGGGTCGTATGCTCAGTCCGCGCCGCTGCCAAAATGTTCAAGCTCACGTGTATCGTCCTGGAGTCTTCGGTGGCTGTATCAGGAAAAGTTGCTGGAAACAAATTTCCAGTTGATCAGTTTCCAGAACGTGTCGAGATAGTCACCGCGCTCGTTGCGATAGTCTATGTAGTAGGCATGCTCCCACACGTCGACGGTCAGTAGCGGCGTCATCCCTGCGTGCTTTAGCGGGGTGTCGGCGTCTGCGGTGTTGAGGATGTCCAGCTTGCCCCCGGAATCTTTGACGAGCCAGGTCCAACCGGAGCCAAAGTTGCTCCCGGCATTGGCAAGAAACTTCTCGCGCAGGTTGTCGAAAGAGCCAAAGCTGGCGTCAATAGCCCGCGCCAGCGTGTCGTCCGGTGCGCCGACGGAATCGGGCGTCATGCAATGCCAGTAGAACGTGTGGTTCCAAACCTGGGCTGCGTTGTTAAACACATCGCCTTCAGAAGACGCGATGATCTCTTCCAGTGACTGATCTTCCCTGTCTGTGCCGGCGATCGCGTCGTTGAGCTTGTCGACGTAGCCTGCATGGTGTTTGTGGTAATGAAATTCGATTGTTTCCCTGGAAATGTGCGGCTCAAGTGCGTCCTCAGCAAACGGGAGGGGTTCCAATGTAATCGCCATGGTCGACAGTCTCCTGGTTCAGTTCGAAATGAAGCTTATGAAAAGGCCGGGCCGTATGAACGGCCCGGAAGAATGGACCCGGCAGTTCGCCGGGCGGGGTTTAAGCCGCGTCTTGCAGCCTGTGCTTCAGCCATTCGAAATCAAGCTTCGCCGGATTATCGATGTATTTCTCGGGGTTCTCTGCAACGTCTTCGAGGTAGTCGATGGACACTTTCCAGTCCAAATCTGGCGCGTCCTTGCCCCGCGAGACGAGTTCCAGCCTTTGATTGTGGAGTCGCACAGTGTAGTAGTCGAACGGCTTGTCAGGATTGTCGCCGTAAACAGCGATACCGAATTGTCTACCTGCCGTTTGCTTGTCCACCAGCGACATCAGATCCTTGATCAACGGCTTGTCGCGAAGCTTGTCCATTGCGTCGTTAAACACGTCGAGTGTGTTCATAAAGCTGTCGTAGCTGTCGTGTTTTGTCTGCGCCGTACTCATGTTAACTCCTGTGATTCCTGGTGGTGATGAATGGACTCACCCGTTGAGAAAATGCGTTTCAGGTGAGTGCGTGAGTAGCAATGCAAGGCGCGTGCCAGTGTTGGATGGTCGTGTGTAGGTACGTACAGCCGTGCTTTTCGGTTCAATCTGGAAAAAATTTCACGAGCGTGTGTAAGAAGTTCCCTAGAAACGGTCAGCAAGCGAGTAGAGCGCGCGGATTGCCGCCGATCATCGTTGGCATGGTATCTGCTTCATTATCTCCGACAGAGCTTGGATCTTAACCGGTGGCACGGTGGAAGCGCAGGTGTGCAGAAGGAAGGTATGGAACGTTCGTGTGGTAAAGAGCCGAATCTTGCAGTTTGGGCGCAGTTTACCCCGGCCTGGGAAATGGTCGGGTTACATGGGCAAAGTGTGGGCGCGGTGTCCAGTGTGCAGATTGATTTGCACAGCGGCAGGATTCTGGAGGTGGAACTCGCCACGCCATGGCAGACCTTGGAAATCCCCTGGCAGCGTGTCGCGGTGGATAGGGAGAACGCGTGCTTCAGATTGTTACCGCGATCCTAGGCGCGCTCGAGAGTGGGCGCTGTCCTTGAGGGCGCGATCTGCTCGGTGATTGCGGTCGCTACGTCTCAGCAAAGCCAGGGTGCAAAGTCCGCATGAACAGCGCGGTGCCGTTGTGGGAGTGTACCTGGCTAATCCGGTTGGTAGTCGCGCAATCGGTTGTACAGCGTTTTGACGCTAATGCCCAGTAGCTCCGCAGCTGCAGGCTTATCGTTATCGGTATGTTTGAGCGTCGCTTCGATGAGTGCCCGCTCCATGTCGGCGATGCTGGTGCCGACCGGTACGCTCACGATCGATTCATCCACAGGGCCCAGAGACGCGCCCTGGGAGATGGCATGAATGAGCTCATCGTCCAGGGTCGTTTCAGACATGATGTAGGCGCGTTCGACGCGGTGTCGCAGCTCGCGCACGTTGCCGGGCCAGTCGTGGTTTTCGATCGCCTCGCTGGCCTTGTCGCTCAGCGTGAGATTTGTCTCGTGCTTTTCATTGAGTTCATTGAGAAAAAAGCGTGCAAGCCCGAGAACATCGGATCCCCGATGACGCAAGGCGGGTACCTGCAGCGGAAACTGTGCGAGGCGATAGTACAGGTCTTCGCGCAGGGTGCCCTCCTGCACGGCTGTGGCCGGGTCGCGGTTGCATGCTGAAATGACGCGAACATCCAGCGCGATGTCTTCCTCGGAGCCGAGCCGGCGCAGGTGGCGGGTTTCCAGGACGCGCAACAGTTTGGCCTGCAGATCGCTGTTCATCTCGGTGATTTCATCGAGCAGCAGGGTGCCGCCCCTGGCGCGTTCAAAAAAGCCTCGATGCCGCTGGGTGGCGCCACTGAAAGCGCCCCGCTCATGGCCGAATAATTCGCTCTCGGCGAGACTTTCTGGAACCGCTGCGCAATTGAAGGCGACATAAGGTCCGTCGCGCCGCCCCGACATCAGGTGGAGAGTGTTGGCAACAAGCTCCTTCCCCGTGCCGCTTTCGCCGACTACCATGACGCTGATATCGCTCTGCGCCACTTTGCGGATCTGGCGATAAAGCTTGCGCATGCTTCGCGAGTTCCCGCGCAACAAACCAAACTGGTCAACCGTGCATTCGTTGTCGTCAGTGTCGTGGGCCGGCGTGTCAGCCTCTGCCGCAATGTCTGCGAGCAGAGGGCGTAGATTGTCTTCGTTGACCGGTTTGCAAAAGTAGTAGCTGGCGCCCATACGTACCGCCTGGTCTGCCAACTCCGGCGCATCCTGGTCGCTCATGACGAAGTATTCTGTGCCTACTCGAATCCCTTGCTCAAGCATTGTCTGAACGCTGTCGAGCGCTTTGTCCTCGAGGTCCAGGATTATCAGATCGAAGCTCGTGCACGCCTCATCATCAAGTTCAGTGAGTGCCGCTTCGCAAGTGACTGAAAAGCCGCACTCTGCCAACAGGACGGACAGTTGCTCGGCGTGTTGCAGATCGCTGTCGTAGATGAGGCAGGTTGCCGTCACTGCAAAGTCTCCGATGAAAGGTTGGACGGGGAGGTTTGGCGCTCCAAGGTTAGCGGGAAGCTGTGTCTTTCAGGGAATAGCAAGGGCGGTGGTGGAACCGCCGCCCGGTGTGGTGTTGTGCCTAGTTTTCGTCCAGGAAGCTGCGCAGGTAGTCTGACCGCGTTGGGTGGCGCAGCTTGCGCAGTGCCTTCGCCTCAATCTGGCGAATGCGCTCGCGGGTTACATCAAACTGCTTGCCCACTTCTTCCAGCGTGTGGTCGGTATTCATGTCGATACCGAAACGCATGCGCAGTACCTTGGCCTCGCGTGCCGTGAGGCCGGCGAGTACATCCTTGGTCGCTTCCTGCAGGCCCTGGCCGGTGGCGGCGTCAACCGGCGAGTGGATCGTGTGATCCTCAATGAAGTCACCCAGGTGCGAATCTTCATCGTCGCCGATCGGCGTCTCCATGGAGATAGGCTCCTTGGCGATCTTCAGCACCTTGCGCACCTTGTCTTCAGGCATGTCCATGCGCTCACCCAGCTCTTCCGGTGTGGGCTCGCGGCCCATTTCCTGCAGCATCTGTCGGGAAATACGGTTGAGCTTGTTGATGGTCTCGATCATGTGAACCGGGATACGAATAGTTCGCGCCTGGTCTGCGATCGAGCGGGTTATCGCCTGGCGAATCCACCAGGTGGCATAGGTTGAGAACTTGTAACCGCGGCGGTACTCGAACTTGTCGACCGCTTTCATCAGGCCGATGTTGCCCTCCTGGATGAGGTCGAGAAACTGCAGACCGCGGTTGGTATATTTCTTGGCGATGGAGATAACCAGGCGCAGGTTGGCCTCAACCATTTCCTTCTTGGCGCGGCGTGCCCGGGCTTCGCCCATGGACATGCGACGATTGATCTCCTTGATCTCGCCAACGCTCAGACCGCTGCGTTCTTCAACTGCCGCGATACGCCGTTGCAGGCGCTGGATGATCTCTTTCTGCGCTGACAGCTTCGGGCCATAGTCCTTTTTGCGCGCATTGCGTCCTACCCAGCGCACATCCGATTCGCTGCCCTGGTAAGAGGCGATGAAATCCTTGCGCGGCATGCCACATTCCTTGACCGCGATGCGCATGATCTCGCGCTCCTGGTCGCGTATGGCCATCAGCAGGTTGCGCGGGGTGTCGGTGAGCGGATCCTGAACGCGAGGCGTCAGTTTGAGGAACTTGAACAGCTCGCCGAGCTTTTCCATCTCCTTGATGCTGGTTTTGTCCTGACGACCCTTGGCGGCGATGGCTTTCTCAGTCTTGTTGTACTGCCGCTTGATTGCTGTAAAGCGCTTTTTCGCCTCAACGGGATCGGGGCCGGTGTCGACTTCATCTTCGTCGTCATCGTCGTTCTTCTTGTTGGCCGCATTTGTGGCGTTTTCCGCGATCTCTGCGGCGGAGGGTACGTTTTCTGTCGGGTCGAGATAGCCGACGAGGATGTCTGCCAGGCGACGCTCTTCCTTGGCGACAAGGTCGTACTCGTCGATCACGGCCTTCACTGCGCCGGGATACAGCGCCAGCGCAGAGAGCATTTCGCGGATGCCCTCTTCAATGCGCTTGGCGATGACGATCTCGCCCTCGCGGGTCAGCAGCTCCACCGTGCCCATTTCGCGCATGTACATGCGTACCGGATCTGTGGTGCGGCCGGCTTCGGTTTCCACTGCAGCAAGGGCTGCTGCGGCTTCCGCGGCTGCGATATCGTCGGCTGAGGAATCACCCTCTGCCATGAGAAGTTCGTCTGCATCGGGGGCAGATTCAAAAACCTGAATTCCCAAATCGTTGATCATCTGGATGATGTCTTCGACCTGGTCCGGATCGGAAATATCCTGGGGCAGGTGGTCGTTCACCTCGGAGTAGGTGAGATAACCCTGCTCTTTGCCGCGGGCGATCAGGTCCTTCAGGCGTGATTGTTGCTTGGCAACGTCTGTCATGTAAGCTGACACCTATGGATTGTAAAGTTCTGGAACGTAAAGTTCGTGGTCAAAAATAAGCGGGCGATTATACCCGGAAAAACACGGCCTACCTACCAGAAATCATTGAAATTTCCCGTGAAATCACTCGTTTAGACCCGATTCAGGCTAGAAAATTCGCCGTAAATTTGCCCAGGCCTGTGGTGCGGGTGAGGTGGCCTCGCTGTCGCCTGGGGCGCCGGCAGAGCCAGGGGTCTTCCCACTCGCTTCAGGCTGACCCACTTGCCGGGGCTGTGTGGGTTAGGGGCCGGATGGTCGCGCGTACGACAGAGCCTGTCGCCGGATACTGCGGGCTACCGGGGCTTGTTGCGACTGGCATCCCGCTGCACTTTTTCCTGCAGCAGTTCTCTCAGTCGCTGCTTCTCCAGCTCGCTCACTTCAGCGTAGTTCGTGTGTTTCAGTTTGTCGACCTGAGCGGCCAATTTAGAGTGGTGGGGAAGGTCCTGCACGAGGCGCGTGATGGTGTCGCGAAACTCCCCTTCGATGCCCTCGGTAGGTATGACCCGCTCCTGACCTGCCAGTCTGCTCAGCAGATCGCCCTGGGGCGTGCCGTACCAGTGCCCCAGCAGCATGGCGGTGCTCGACTCCGGACGGCGATGCAGCAGTCCCAGCAGCTCCAGCAGCATGTTGCCGTCCTCGCCCTCCAACTCGCGCAGTTCGCCGGGCTCAACCAGGCGGGCAACATTGGGCTGGTGCAGCAACAGCGCCATCGCTTTCTGGCACAGGTTGGAGAATCCCCTCGGGGGCGGTTTGCGCGCTGGCGGCTGGTCTTCGGCTTCCTCCATCACCGGGGCAGACTGATCAAAGTCCGGCGGTGGCCCGGTGTCGTAGTAAGGCTCGATGGTGTCGGGCGGCTCTTCGCTCAGCGGCGCTGGCGGCGGCGCTTCCAGAGCCATAAGACTGCTCAGTTCCAGCCCTGTACGTTCGGCCAGTGCCTGGTACATCAGCTGCTGGAAGACGCCTTCGGGCAGCATGCGGATGTAGGGCAGGGCGAGCTTGCTCATGCGCGCGCGGCCGTCCAGGCTGTCCATGTCCAGTCCATTGGAGACGGTGTCGAAAAGAAAGCTCTCCAGGGGCCGGGCGCCGGCCATCAGCGTTTCGAAGTGCCCCTTGCCGCCGCTGCGTACCGCATCGTCCGGATCCTGACCCTCGGGCAGGAACAGGAAGCGCGCCTGGCGCCCGTCTTCCATACAGGGCAGGGTGGCCTCCAGAGCGCGGATGGCGGCTTTGCGTCCGGCCTCGTCGCCGTCGAAGCAAAAAACCACTTCGGGACAGAGTCGATAGATGCGTTCGAGGTGCGCACTGCTGGTGGCGGTACCCAGTGTGGCGGTGGCGTAGGTGATGCCGTGCTGCGCCAGGGCAATCACATCCATGTAGCCCTCAACGACAACAATACGTTCCAGGTTGCGATTGGCCTGGCGTGCCTCGTACAGGCCATAGAGTTCCCGGCCCTTGTGGAAGATGTCCGTTTCTGGCGAGTTCAGGTATTTGGGTTTGTCATCGCCGAGGACGCGGCCGCCAAAAGCGATCACGCGCCCGCGCCTGTCGCGGATGGGAAACATGATCCGCTCGCGAAAACGGTCGTAGATTTTGCCCTTTTCGCTGGCCACCAGCATGCCGGCTTTCACCAGATCGTCGCGCTGCTCGTCGGTTTTTGCCAGCGCCTGTAGCAAATTGTCCCAGCCGGGTGGCGCCAGGCCGAGCTGAAACCGGGCGGCTATCTCGCCACTCAAACCGCGCCCCTTCAGGTATTTAACGGCCTGCTCCCTGTGCGGGTGCTGGCGCAGTTGCTGCTGGTAGTAGCGCGATGCCTGCTCCATCAGTGCGTACAGCGGTTTGTTGCTGGATGCCTGTTGTTCACTCTGCGGCCCACCGCGACCCGGTTCGCGGGGAACGTCCAGCCCGAGGTTTCCGGCCAGTAGTTCTACGGCCTGGGGAAATTCGATGTTGTCGTATTCCATCACGAAGCCGATGGCGTTACCGCCGGCTCCGCAGCCGAAACAGTAGTAGAACTGCTTGTCCGGGTTGACGCTGAAAGAGGGCGTTTTTTCGTCGTGAAAAGGGCAGCGGGCGGAGTAGTTTTTACCGGTTTTTCTTAGCTTGAGACGGCGGTCTATCACCTCGACGATGTCGACGCGATCCAGTAGGTCGTCGAGGAAAGCCTGTGGGATCAATCCGGCCATGCGGTCCTGCTCAAGATTGGCTGGTTAGTCTAACGCCATTCTTCTGGCGCGGGTATTTTTAGCCGCTTTGGATTTCAGGGACGGCGCAGTGGAAGGAATCCTGGCGCTGGTTAGCGGTATGGCCCTGGCGCCCTTGCGGGCCGGGTAAAGGATTCGATGGAACTCCCGGATTACTCCCGGCGTGAAACGTCCGGGTCAGCCCTGCAGCCGGGCCTTGACCAGCGCGCTGACGGCGCCCATGTCGGCGCGACCCTGCAGGCGGGGCTTGAGTTGCCCCATCACCGGGCCCATGGCGGCCATACCTGTGGCCTCCGTCGCTGCCAGTGCCTCATCAATGAGCGCATTGATGTCCGCTTCGCTCATCTGTTCGGGCAGGTATTCCTGGATGATGACGATTTCGGCTTTTTCTCGCTCTGCCAGATCATCGCGTCCGGCGTTTTCGTATTGCTCAACCGAATCGCGTCGTTGTTTGACCATTTTGTCGAGTATGGACAGTGCCCGAGTATCATCAATCTCAATGCGCTCATCGACTTCGATGCGCTTGAATTCAGACAGAATTAGCCGGATGGTGGCCAGTCGTTCTTTCTCGCGGGCTTTCATGGCGGCTTTCTGAGCCGCGCGGAGTGTTTCTGCGAGTGTTGCCGGGGAGACGTCGTCGCTCATGAAACGGTCAGACGTTGAGCGCAGGAATTTGCGCGGGTCGAGGCGTTGAGCAATGGGCTGTCGCTGCGATCAAGGGAGTGATCAGTACAGTCTGACGCGCTTGCGATTCTCGCGAGAGAGCTTTTTGAGGTGTCGCTTTACGGCGGCCGCACCGGCACGTTTGCGCACTGTAGTAGGTTTCTCGTAGTGCTCGCGCTTGCGAACTTCGGCCAGAACGCCAGCCTTTTCGCAGGAGCGCTTGAAACGACGCAGCGCTACGTCGAAGGGCTCGTTTTCTTTGACCTTGATGGAGGGCATTCAGTCCTTCCTTATCTTGTTGATAATGTTCAGCTTTTCCCTTCGGGACTGCGCCGTGGCCATGCCAAAACGCGAGCGGCCTGACGGCGGAAAGCCGGTAAAGGGCGCGCATTCTAAACGTTCCCGTGGGGTTTTGCCACCCCTGTGGCGGCCCCGCTACGACGCGCCGGGGCGGTCTCCTACCGCCCGCAACAGCCGGCACTGCAACAGCGCGCTTCTGCCCGTTTGCCGGCTGCGTGCCTCGACGCTGGATTTGAAAAGCGTCCCGGGCGTATGATGCGGCATCTTTGCAACCGGAACCGAACGCCGGCCCCCCACCATGCTGATTCTTGGCCTCGAAACCTCCTGTGATGAAACCGGTGTCGCCCTCTACGACACCGAGAAAGGGCTGTTGTCTCACGCCCTGTACAGCCAGGTGGACGTTCACGCCGAGTACGGCGGTGTGGTGCCTGAGCTGGCATCGCGCGATCACGTGCGCAAGACCTTGCCGCTGGTAGAGCAGGTGCTGTCTGACGCCCAGTGCGGACCGCAAGCCATTGAAGGTGTGGCGTACACGGCGGGCCCGGGCCTGATGGGTGCCCTCATGGTGGGGGCGACGCTGGCGCGGGGACTCGCGCGGGGCTGGGGTGTGCCCGCGCTGGGCGTTCACCATATGGAGGGCCACCTACTGGCGCCCATGCTGGAAGCGGATCCGCCGCAGTTTCCCTTTGTAGCCCTGCTGGTATCGGGCGGCCATACGCAGTTGGTGCGGGTTGATGGAATCGGGCGTTATCGAATGTTGGGCGAATCGCTGGATGACGCCGCGGGAGAGGCCTTCGACAAGGCGGCGAAGATGCTGGGGCTGCCGTATCCGGGTGGGCCGCATATTGCGCGGCTCGCGCCAGAAGGCGATCCGCAACGGTTTGACTTCCCGCGTCCCATGGTCAACCGCCCTGGCCTCGATTTTTCGTTCAGCGGTCTGAAAACCCATACCCTGACCACGATTCGGCAGCTCGAAGCTGACGGTGAGCTGTCGGATCAGGATCGCGCAGATGTGGCCCGGGCGTTCGAAGAGGCCGTGGTCTCTACCCTGGTCATCAAGTGTCGTCGGGCCCTGGAGCAGGAGCATCTCAGTCGCCTGGTGATGGCCGGTGGCGTGAGTGCCAACCGCAATCTGCGCGCGCAGCTCCAGAAGGCCCTGGGTGCCCGCGGTGCCCAGGTATATTACCCGGCGATGGAGTTCTGCACAGACAATGGCGCGATGATCGCCTACGCCGGGGCCCAGCGCCTGGCGGCGGGGCAGTGCGATGGCGTCGAAGTGCAGGTGCGCCCGCGCTGGCCCATGACCGAGCTGCCGCCCCTGACGGAAGCCTCGGGAGCCGCAGGCTGATGGATCGAGTATTGATACAGGGACTGACCCTCGAGACGGTGATCGGCGTCTACGGCTGGGAGCGCGAAGTACGCCAGACCCTGCTGGTGGACCTGGAACTGGCTTGGGACCTGGCCCCCGCCGGCCAATCTGACAACGTGCGGGACGCACTGGACTACGCGGCGGTCAGCGCCCGGTTGCGAGCGTTTGCCGTCGAAGCGAAGTTTCAACTCATCGAAGCCCTGGCTACGGCGCTGGCCGACCTGCTGCAGCGTGAGTTTGCCGTAGGCTGGCTGCGGCTCACGCTGCGCAAACCCGGCGCGGTGCCCGAGGCGGAGTATGTGGCTGTGCGCATCGAGCGCGGTACTGCGAGCGCATGACCGCCATTTTTCTGGGCCTGGGCAGCAACGTACAACCGGCGCATCATCTGGCCGTTGGCCTGGACGCATTGCGGGCACTGCTCGGTGCCCTGCGCTGCTCTGCTGTTTACGAGGGCGCCGCTGTGGGCTTCGATGGCGCCCCCTTCTGGAACCTGGTAGTGCAGGCCGAGACCGATCTTTCGGTGGGTGAGCTCGCGCGCACGCTGCGGGACATCGAGTACGCTCACGGCCGGGCGCGCAATGCCACGCGCTACAGTGATCGCACGCTGGATATCGACCTGCTGTTGTACGGGGCGTGCGCGGGTGAGGTCGATGGGGTGGTGCTGCCGCGCGACGATGTGCTCGCGCAGGCCTTTGTGCTGCGCCCGCTGGCCGAACTGGCACCGGATGCCCGTCATCCGGGTACCGGTCGCACCTTTGCCGATCACTGGCAGAGTTTTGATCAGACTGCGCTGGCGCTGACCGAAGTCAGTCTGTAGCCACGTCCTGTAGTTTGGGGCGCAGCGCTTTCAGGCGCCGCACGCGCTCGGCACGCAGTGCTTCGCCAATCGCGGGTCCCTGCAGACCCTCGCGTTGTACGTCCGCGGCGCGCACCTCGAGCGCAGCAAGGCGCGCCGTACGCAAATAATCCGCCTGGGGATAAGGCCGGTCGGCATAACCCCGTCGTCCCCGCGCATCGGCCTCGCAGGCCAGCAAAAATGCCTCGAAGCGATCATCGTCGCGCAGCGCGCTCGTGGCCTCAAGCAGCCTGAGCACCGTGACAGCACGCAGTTCCCGGGCGCGATGGCAGTTCAGATGGTGCTCGCAGACCGTCAATGCCAGCTGGCGGTGGTCATTGGGTACGCGCAGGCGCTGGCAGAGTTCCTCGACCAGCGGCAGGCCTGCATGTTCGTGACCGCGGTGGCTGGGTAGTACATCAATGGGCGTGATGCCCTTGCCCAGATCATGGGTCAGCGCGGCGAACACTATACGGCTCTCATGGCGGTCACGCTCCCGGCAAAGGCGCGCGGCCTGCTGTAACACCAGCAGCAGGTGTTCCCCTGTATCCACTTCGGGATGATGCTCGGCGCGCTGGGGAACACCGAACAGGGCCTCCACTTCGGGCATGAGTGCCTTCAGGGCACCGCAGGTTCGCAGCACCTGCACGAACACCTGGGGATCGGCCTCGCGCAAGGCCCGCTCCATTTCGACCCAGATGCGTTCCACAGACAGGTGTGCGAGTTCACCCTGGGACACGATCTCGCGCATCAGGTCCTGCGTTTCGGGCGCGACCGTAAATCCGCGATGCGCAAAACGTGCCGCAAAGCGGGCGACGCGCAGCACCCGCAACGGGTCTTCGACAAAGGCCGGTGACACGTGCCGCAGCACGCGCTGTTCCAGATCCCGTTGCCCACCAAAGGGATCCACTACCGTGCCATCGTCGCGCTGGGCCATGGCATTGATCGTGAGGTCGCGGCGCTGCAGGTCCTCTTCGAGCGTGACACCTGGGTCGGCGTGCACCGCAAAGCCGTGGTAGCCGTGGCCCTGTTTGCGCTCGGTGCGCGCAAGGGCGTACTCCTCTTTGGTCTGCGGGTGCAAAAACACGGGGAAGTCGCGGCCGACCTGGGTGAAGCCTTCGGCCAGCAGATCTGCGGGCGTCGCGCCAACGACGACCCAGTCCCGTTCTGTGAAGGGGTATTCGAGCAACGCGTCGCGGACCGCGCCACCTACGAGATAGATATCCATAAACGGAGTTTACCGATGCCTGCTCCGATGGGGCTATTGTTGATCTTCGATTCGTTGCGGGCGAAAAGCCTGGAGCATGCGGTCGGTGATGAGATAGACGCCGAGGGGAATGAGATACAGCAAGGCACGGTTGAGCGTTGCGGTGTTTGCCGCCTCTCGATAGTAATGGGTGAGTCCAAATACTCCATACAGAGCGATG
>JAUHYL010000044.1 GCA_030426545.1 Gammaproteobacteria bacterium | reverse complement strand
TGCAGCAGTCCATGCGCAATATCGCCGGTATTACCTACATCCTGGAGGTGAAGGAGTATCCGCTGCCGGCGATGGATGAAATTGTGGACAGGGTCCTGCCTGACTATGCCGATCGTCTGCGCGGCAAGACCTTCGCCGTGCGCTGCAAACGCAGCGGCCGGCACGCGTTTACCTCGGTCGAGGTAGAGCGAGAGGTCGGCGGCGCATTGCTGGCGCGCAGTGAGGCGGCCGGCGTAAATCTGACCTCTCCCGAGGTGACGGTCGATATTGAGATCAGCGATGAAAGCCTTTTTGTCATCGCAAAGCGTCACCGCGGGCTGGGTGGGTTTCCAATCGGAAGTATCGATGCGGTGATGTCGTTGATTTCCGGCGGCTTCGATTCGCCTGTGGCCAGCTACCTGACCATGAAGCGCGGCATGCGCACGCATTTTCTGTTTTTCAACCTAGGTGGGCGCGACCACGAGATTGGCGTAAAGGAGGTGGCGCTCTACCTCTGGCAGAAATACGGCTGCAACCAGCGCGTGTTGTTTATCACGGTGCCCTTCGAGGAAGTGGTGGCGGAGCTGCTGAGCAAGGTGGATGATCGCCAGATGGGAGTGGTGCTGAAGCGCATGATGTTGCGCGCCGCTGATCACGTCGCGCAGGAACTGGAAATTGACGCGCTGGTGACAGGTGAGAGCGTCGCCCAGGTCAGCAGTCAGACACTGCGCAACCTGGCGGTGATCGACAAGGTGATCGATCGCCTGGTTTTGCGACCGCTGGTGGCCACCGACAAAGAAGAGATTGTGCGCATGGCGGCCGAAATCGGCACAGAGGCGTTCGCTGCCAATATGCCTGAATACTGCGGGGTCATCTCGGTCAAGCCCACTACCCGCGCGCGATTGGACAAGGTAGAAGCGGCCGAGGCCGCGTTTGATATGGCGGTGCTGGAGCGGGCCATTGCCAATCGACGTCAGTCACGCATCGACGAGCTGGCGCTGGAGGATTTGCAGCGCACCGAGGTCGAGGTGCTCACGGTGCCACTGGCGCACGCCACTATTGTTGATATCCGCCATCCGGAAGAGGAGGAGCTGTCGCCACTGCGGGTGCCGGTGCCAGTGCCGGTGCTGAGGATCCCCTTCTACGAACTGCACCGCCGTGCCGCGGAGCTCGATAGCGGTGGGACTTACCTGCTGTATTGCGGCCAGGGAGTGATGAGCAGGCTGCACGCCAGCTACCTGCGTGAATCAACAGCGCTGGATATCAAGGTCTACGCCCCCTGAGCCCCACCGTCTGGGGCCCAATTTCGATGCCTTTTCCCCCGCGTTAAACGGGACTTTTCAACCTGTCGTTCCTGTGGCCGTGCTGTATAATCCGCGCCTTTTTGCAGGTCAGCGCATCGCGGGCCAGCGTGTTTGCGGGAAATCACCTTGATAGAGAAACTACGCAATATTGCCATCATTGCCCACGTGGACCACGGCAAGACGACCCTGGTCGATTGCCTGCTGCAGCAGTCCGGTACCCTGGACAGGCGCTCAGAGGGCGCCGAGCGGGTGATGGACTCCAATGACCAGGAGCGGGAACGCGGCATCACCATTCTGGCCAAGAACACGGCCATTGAGTGGAACGGCTATCACATCAACATTGTCGATACCCCCGGGCACGCGGATTTCGGCGGCGAAGTGGAGCGCGTTCTGTCCATGGTCGATTCCGTGCTGCTGCTGGTGGACGCCGTGGATGGCCCTATGCCGCAGACACGTTTTGTCACCTCCAAGGCGTTTGAGCGCGGGCTCAACCCCATCGTGGTAGTCAACAAGGTGGACCGGCCCGGTGCGCGGCCGGACTGGGTGGTCGACCAGGTCTTCGACCTGTTTGATCGACTGGGCGCGACGGAAGCGCAGCTGGACTTTCCCATCATCTATACCTCGGCAATCGAGGGCACTTCGGGCCTGGAGCACGAAGCCATGGGTGACGACATGCAGGCCCTGTTTGAAACCGTGATAGAGCATGTCCCTGCGCCCGCGGTTGATACTGATGGCGCGCTGCAAATGCAGATCTCGGCACTGGACTACTCCAGCTACGTTGGCGTTATCGGGGTAGGCCGAATTACGCGTGGCCGTTTGTCGCCCAACGCGCAGGTTGTGGTGGTCGACGCTGATGGCGCAACCCGCAAGGGCCGCGTGTTGCAGGTGATGGGCTACCTCGGCCTGGAGCGTGTTGAAGTCAGTGCCGCGCGGGCAGGCGACATTGTTTGCATTACCGGCATAGAAGGCCTGAATATTTCCGATACGCTGTGTGATCCGGACGTGCCGGAGGCTTTGCCGGCGCTGTCCGTGGATGAGCCTACGGTCAGTATGACCTTCCAGGTGAACGATTCGCCGTTTGCAGGAAAAGAAGGCAAGTACGTCACGTCGCGCAATATCAAGGAACGTCTTGAGCGCGAGTTGATCCACAACGTCGCCCTGCGCGTGGAACCCGGCGACAGCCCGGACAAGTTCAAGGTATCGGGCCGGGGCGAATTGCACCTGTCAGTGCTGATTGAAACCATGCGCCGCGAGGGTTTCGAGCTGGGGGTGTCGCGCCCGGAGGTCATTCGCAAGGAAGTCGACGGCGAGATTCACGAACCGTTCGAGCAACTGGTTATCGATTGCGAAGAACAGCACCAGGGCGCGGTGATGGAAGAGCTGGGCCTGCGGCGCGCGGAACTGGTTAACATGGTTCCGGACGGCAAGGGCAGGGTGCGGCTGGAGTTCATTATTCCGGCACGCGGGCTGATCGGTTTCCGCTCGCAGTTCCTCACCATGACCTCGGGCGGCGGTATCCTCACGCACGTCTTCGACCACTATGGCCCGGTGAAGAATGCCGAGATTATTCACCGTACCAACGGCGTGCTCGTTTCCATGGTGAAGGGCAAGACGCTGGCCTATGGCCTGTACAACCTGCAGGAAAGGGGGCGCATGTTTGTCGACCCCAACATCGAAATTTATGAAGGACAGATAGTGGGCCTGCACTCGCGGGGTAACGACCTGCCGGTGAACCCCACCAAGGCGAAGCAGCTTACCAATGTGCGTGCCTCCGGCACCGACGAGGCACTGACGCTGACGCCGCCCGTGAAACATTCCCTGGAGCAGGCGTTGGAGTTCATCGAGGATGACGAGCTGGTTGAGGTCACCCCCGAGAGTATCCGACTGCGGAAGAAGCTGTTGCAGGAGCACGAGCGCAAGCGCGCCGCGCGTGGCTGATAAGGGTCGCGCGTGAAAGCCCTGCTGCAACGCGTTTCCCGCGCCAGTGTGACGGTGGACGGCGATCGTGTGGGCGAGATTGGCACCGGCTTACTGGTACTGCTGGGGCTCGACAAGGGTGACAGCCGCGATAGCGCGGACCGCCTGCTGGAAAAACTACTGGCCTACCGGGTTTTCCCCGATGCACAGGGGCGCATGAACCAGAGCGTTGTGGATATCCAGGGGGGCGTGTTACTGGTCTCCCAGTTCACGCTTTCCGCCGATACGCGCAAGGGTCTGCGTCCCAGCTTCAGCACTGCTCTGCCGCCTGCAGAGGCTGAGGCCCTGTACGATTACACCTTGTCGCGACTGAGCGCGCTGCATGAGGCGGTCGCCGCCGGGCAATTCGGGGCCGACATGCAGGTGGAGTTGGTCAATGACGGGCCGGTTACTTTTTTACTTGAGGTCGCCTGAGGCACGGTCAGTTGCCGGGTACAACACCCCCCGGTTGCGTGTAACGCATTTTTCGATGGGGAATACCGTCCTCCTGGTATTCCGGCCCCTCACCGCAGAATCCCAATTCCGAGTAAAACGGCTGCAGATGAGCCTGGGCACTGATACAGATACCGCTGTCTGGCCAGGTACTCAGGTTGTACGCGATGCCGCGGGACACCAACTCCCTGCCCAGTGAGTGCCCGCGCCATTTCGGCGCCACGACAATGCGCCCCAGAGAACTCTCGGGGTAGCTCGCTCCCGGCGGCAGGCAGCGCTGGTAAGCGCAGAGGCCGCCCGCTACCGTGCCCAGCATATGGCTGGCCTGAAGGTCCTTGCCGTCCAGATCGAGGTAGATGGAATCCTGTTCCAGAATAAAAACCTGCATCCGTAGCTGCAGTATGTCGTACAACTCGTCGTTGCGCAGGGCGTCAAAGGTGCTTGTCTTCCACTCTACCTGCATAGCCGCTTTCGCTTCCTCTCTCGGCGTGCAATACGAGGCGCTGTGATTCTCCACCACGCCTTTAGTTGTTACTATAGGCGGAATCTGTCCCCCGGGGCAGCCAGCAAAGTGGGGTAATAAGCATGCAGGCCAGCACTGACGAACAGGATTTCAATAACCTGGCCGCGCAGTATCGCGAGCTTACCCGTGGCCTGCTGGAAGTGGTTAACCTCCCGGCTATTGCTCTTGAGGTAGAGCCGACACCGGCCGGTAATTTTCGCGGCTATGACGGTACGCGCTTTTATGTGGTGAACAGCGGCTCCATTGCGGCCCGCTACCAGGGTAAATCGATCTTCACCCTGGAAGAGGGCGACATTCTGCTGCCGGATATCACCGGCAACAGCGACGAACTCATCGCGGTATCTTACGGCAGTGAAGCGGGCGCCGCTGTCGATGCGTATCCTGCGCTGGATTTTCTGCAGCGGGTGTTTGATGATCCCGCGGCTGTCAGGCTGTGGACGAAACTGCTGGTCACCTACGCCGGCATGATGGTCCGCATCGCGGCAGTGAACAAGCAGGAGGACGCGCCCACCACCCCGGGTTTCGAAATGTACGAGCCCGGAGATATCATTATCCAGCAGGGCGACCGGGCTGATTACGTGTTCCACATGTCGACCGGCGTGGCAGAAGTGCTGGTCGATGATGTGACGGTGGGGCGCATTGGTGACGGCGAGATATTTGGCGCCATGGCGGCGCTCACCCACGCAGATCGCAGTGCCACGGTGCGGGCGAAAACAAGTTGCTCCATCGTCAAGGTGCCCAAGGAGCAGTTCACGGAGCTGATCAAGAGCAATCCGTCGACCATTCACAGCCTGCTCATTGATATGGCGAACTCTATCGTCAACCTCAACGAACAACTGGTGGGCCTGCGCGGCACCCGCCGAGCCGGTTGACGTGTTGGATTGCGGTTCTGCTTTCTACGTTCGGTTTTTCAAATCTGGGCTTTCATGTGAGTGCCGTTGCGTATTACCTTCGGCGGCACCTTTCAGCATCACCACCATCATCGCAAGTACGCAGTTATGTCAGAAAATATAGAGATTGATAACGACGGCATCGAGCAGGTGTCACTCAAGCAGTATGCGGAGAAGGCGTACCTGGATTACTCCATGTACGTCATTCTTGACAGGGCGCTACCCCATGTCGGTGACGGCCTGAAGCCCGTGCAGCGACGCATCGTCTACGCCATGAGTGAGCTGGGCCTCAAGGCCTCGTCAAAGTACAAGAAGTCTGCGCGGACCGTCGGTGATGTTATCGGCAAGTTTCACCCGCACGGGGACAGCGCCGCCTACGAAGCCATGGTGCTTATGGCGCAGAATTTCAGCTACCGCTATCCGCTGATCGACGGGCAGGGAAACTGGGGCTCGCCAGACGATCCCAAGTCGTTTGCCGCAATGCGTTACACGGAATCACGCCTGACCGCCTACTCGGAAGTTTTACTCGGCGAGTTGGGGCAGGGCACGGTTGACTGGGTTCCCAATTTTGATGGCACGATGAACGAGCCGTCTGTGTTGCCCGCGCAGGTGCCCAACGTGTTGCTGAACGGCACCACCGGTATTGCCGTGGGGATGGCGACGGATATTCCGCCGCACAATATCAGCGAGGTTGTTGCCGCAACCATTCATCTGCTGGAGAACCCGAAGTCCACGGTCGCCGAACTTTGCGAGCATGTACAGGCGCCGGACTTCCCCACCGATGCAGAGATCATCACGCCCAGGGAAGAGATTCTGGATATGTACCAGAGCGGCCGTGGCGCATTGCGCATGCGCGCTGTGTGGGAGAAAGAAGGCTCAGACGTGGTTGTTAACGCTTTGCCCTACCAGGTGTCCGGCTCCAGGGTGTTGGAGCAGATCGCCCAGCAAATGCAGGCGCGCAAGTTGCCAATGGTCGCAGATCTAAGGGATGAATCCGATCATGAAAATCCCACGCGCCTGGTCATCGTGCCCCGTTCCAACCGCGTGGACCTGGACTCCCTGATGAGCCATCTGTTTGCCAGTACGGATCTGGAGCGCAGCTATCGCATCAACCTGAACCTGATCGGAATCGATGGCCGTCCCGGCGTCAAGGGATTGGACGTGCTGCTGAAGGAGTGGTTGAAGTTCCGTACAGAGACCGTGCGCAGGCGGCTGGAGTACCGCCTGGAACGGGTGGAGCGGCGTCTGCATATCCTGGAGGGCTACCTTGTCGCCTTCCTCAATATCGATGAAGTGATCCACATCATTCGTACCGAGGAGAAGCCCAAGCCCGCGTTGATGAAGCGTTTCAAGATTACCGACGCACAGGCAGAGGCCATCCTTGAACTGAAACTGCGCAATCTCGCCAAGCTCGAAGAGATGAACATTCGCGCTGAGCAAAAAGAACTGGAAGACGAGCGCGATTCACTGAAGAAAACGCTGGGCAGCGCAGCGCGCCTGAAAACGCTGATCAAGAACGAACTGAAAGCGGTCGTTGAGAAGTTTGGTGATGCGCGTCGCTCGCCGCTGGTTGAACGTGACGAAGCGAAAGCGTTCAGCGAGTTGGAGTTAATGACGGCCGATCCGATTACCGTTGTGATGTCAGAGAAGGGCTGGATTCGCGCCGCCAAGGGTCACGACATCGATCCGACTTCACTCAGTTACAAATCGGGCGATGCCTACAAAATGTCGGCGCTGGGTCGCAGCAATCAGCCAACGGTAATTCTCGATTCCACGGGCCGCGCCTACACTATTCCCTCGCACAACCTTCCCTCCGCGCGCGGGCAGGGCGAGCCTGTTACCGGGCGCATCAACCCGCCGTCCGGTGCGAGTTTTGAGGGACTGCTGATGGGCCCTGAGGAGACGCTTTGTCTGCTCGCCTCCGACGCGGGCTATGGCTTTGTCGCCAAACTGGGCGACCTGCAAACCAAGAACCGGGCGGGCAAGGCGGCGATCAAGCTGCCCAAGGGCGGCAAGGTGCTGCAGCCTGCGCTGATACAGAAGGTTGCAGGTGCCTGGGTGGCGGCTGTATCCAATGAGGGACGTATGTTGTTGTTCCCGCTGGAGGAGTTACCGCAGCTGCCCCGGGGTAAGGGCAACAAGATCATCAGCATTCCGCCTGCCCGCGTGCAGAGCCGCGACGAATTTGTGGTGGCCGTGCAGGTACTGGAGGAGACAGATGCCCTGGTGATTCATTCCGGCAAGCGGCATTTGACCCTCAAGGGCCAGGACCTCAAGCACTACCGAGGTGAACGTGGCCGTCGTGGCAACAAGTTGCCCCGGGGTTTCCAGAAGGTGGATGAAATGAAGGTAGAGTCCTGAGGCATTTCGGGTTCTCAGCGCCGGCTGGGCCGCTTCAATAACTGTGAACCGTGTGTTTGGTGATACGGCGAGCGCTGTATAAACTGGCCGATCCCAATGATGTTGTGTACTGAATAAAGTGGTGCAGAGAATAATGAATACACCGAAAAAAGTTCTAACCTGCCTGGGGCTGATTACCTGCGTGGCGCTGGTGGGTTGCGGCCAGAAAATCAGCCCGGAAGAGGCAGCGTACCGGCTGGAGCCGCTCGCGCCGTCCCTGGGCAGCTGCGAGGAGGGCGCACAACACTGTGCGCAGGTGCTGGATTGCCGGGATGACAAGCAGCCCTGCCTGCAGCGCAAGATCAGCGTCGATGTCGATGCCTGCGCCAAGAGCGATGATCGTGACAAGTGCCAGAACCTTGCTGATCGCCTGCCTACGGTGAGCCTGGTCAGTGACCCTTACAACCTTGTATCGGCGACCTTTACCGGGGAGCCGCCGGAAGCAGAACTGGTCAGCGATGACCTGCGTCTGCCCTGGGACCTGGAATTCCTGCCCGACGGCACCATGTTGATAACGGAGAAGAAGGGCCGGGTTGTTGCTATGGACGCCTCCGGCAAGGCGCTGACTGCACTGAAAGTCAGCGTGATCGATACGCACGAAGCCGGCCTGATGGGGTTGGCGATCGATCCTGATTTCAATAGCAACCGCTACGTGTATCTGGCCTATACCTACAAACTGGACGACACCGATCCGTCTTTCGCCAAACCCGAACAATGGAATTTCCAGCGCGTACTGAACAAGATTGAACGGTGGGAGTTGAACGATGGCCTGTTGGAAAATCCTCTGGTTCTGAAAGACGATATTCCGGGCAGCATCGAGCACACCGGCATGCGCCTCGAGTTTGGCCCGGACGGCAAGCTGTACGCGAGCACCGGTGATGCCAACACCGACGTGTTGTCGCAGGATATCGCGTTCCTCGGTGGCAAGGTGTTGCGGATGAACCCGGACGGCTCTGTGCCTGACGACAACCCCATACCCGGCAGCTATGTGTACTCACGGGGCCATCGCAACCCACAGGGTCTGGCCTGGCACCCGGAGAGTGGCGACCTCTACACCGCTGAACACGGCGCCAACCGGTTCGACGAGATCAATCGCATTAAACCCGGCGCAAACTATGGTTGGGGCAGTTTCGAGTGCCATCGCTCTCTCAATGTGAAGCCGCTGTCCGATACCGTGGAGTTTCCACTGCTTTGCTTCCCCACCTGGAACCTCTCACCTAGCGGCTCGACGTTTGTGAATGACAGTAGCAGCCCCTGGCACGGTAATTTCTTCGTCGCGGGCCTGCGCGGCAGGCACCTGCATCGCTACGCCTTTGACGGTGACAGCGTCACCCTTGACGAGATTTTTTACGTCAGCGACAAGTGGGATTATTCGCTGCCCGGAAGGAAGGGGAAAGTTGGCAGACGCCTGCGCGATGTTGAGTATCACGCAGGGGCTCTCTACGTTATCGGCGACAAGTTTGGGCTGGTAAAACTGACGCCGGGCAAGGCGCAGCAGTAGCGTAAACGCATGGCTCTGCGCAAAGTCCGGGGCTGGCGGTAGTTGTACGGCGAAGGGGCCGCGTTGTCAGGCAGCGCTGCCCGGATCGTTGAGTCGCCGCATGATCAGTCGTAGTTGCCGCTCCAGCAGGTCGCTATAGGTGGCGGCAAATTCCTCGACCAGTCCGTAGCCCTGCAGCTCTGTGGGGCTCGCGCGCAGGCGGCTGGCGATGTCCACATCGTCACTGAGCGCGGGCGCGAGCAGCACGCCCTGTGTCTCGCTCAGGCAAATGCTGTGCAGTTCATCCAGCGTATGCTGCATGTAAAGCCCGGGATAGATGTCGCTGCCATCACCTATGCCGAGTTCGCTGCGCGACACTGCCATGGCCAGTTGCAGCGATAACGACATATGTTCTTCAAGCTCCGCGCATACGGCGGCCACCAGCCACCCGCAGGAAGCGGCACGAAATGGCGCGCTGCCGGCCTTGTTGTCTCCGCTGAAATACACCGCGAGTCCGAACTGGCGTGCGACGTGGATGTCTCCGCCGTAAAATCCTGCAGCGGCATAGATCACCTGGTGCAGGCGATGTGTGTAACGTTGCAGGGCGTGTTCATCCAGGGAATCCACGTACCGCGACAGGCTTGCCAGGTGCAGGTAAAGCACGCTGGTGGTGCGATAGTTTTCGTCCTGCGGCGCAGGCTCACTGCGGGTGCGCAGCAAGTCCATCGGCAGTGCCTCGATGCGGCTCTGCAGCAGTTGCAACTCGTTGGCGGATTTATCCTGTAGCGGCGCGTCTTCGAGATTGATGGTGTTCGCCAGCTTTGCGAGTTGTCCACCCAGTCGCTGCGCGAAATGGCGAGTGCCCCCGTAGACCGCGAGACTGAGCAGCACCGCCAATCCCAACAGGCTCACAATTAACTGGTTTTGAGCGGCGTCGGCTTCATCAGTGCGCATCGCCACGCGGACCTCACCGGCAACCAGTGACTCGATACGCACCGCCGCACTGAATTCGGATCGGTGTCTGCCGGTGGAACTTCCCGCCTGGCCGAGAATCTTGCCCTCGACGTCGGTGATGACAACTTCCTCGGCGGCAGAAATGGCAATAAAGCGTTGTAGCGTGGCTGAAACGCTCAGCAGATCTCCATTTTCCATCGCGCCGCTGACGCGATGGGCGATCAACTCTGCCAGGGCTTCGCCGTGCTGCTCCTGAAGCTGTTGCTGCATGTGGCGGCTGGAGATTGCACCCAGGGTAACGATCGCCAGGCCGACAACAAGGCAGAGACAGGCCGCGACCAGCGCAAGTTGCCGGCTCAGGGAGGATTCAGAAAAGCGTTTGCTCACAGGGCCGTGTCACCGCGTAGTCGATTTGCCCGCTGGCCGGCCAGTATAAACCAGAGCTCAGCGCATGTGGTGCCTGCAGGCGCTTTTAGTACCGTCGGGATTGCTGGCTACCGCACCGGATGCCCGGCTGCGAGAGGGCGTTGTCTACCTTTCAAGTCGGCAGCGCGGTGCGTAGAATGGCGCCAGAATTGAATGGAAGCTTCCGTGAACCGTATATTGCTGATAACGATTTCCGGCGAAGACCAGCCCGGAGTGACGGCCGGCGTTAGCGCCATCCTTGCCGGGCAGGGTGCGAGTATCCTGGATATTGGCCAGTCGGTTATCCACGCCACGCTGTCACTGGGCATTCTGGCGGAGGTGCCGGGCGACCGAGAACCGGGGACAATAGCCGCGCTGATCGAAGCGTTTACCGCTGAGCGGGACTTACGTCTGCGCATCAGCCCTGTCGAAGCCGATAGCTACGATGGCTGGGTGATGGAGCAGGGCAGGGCGCGCTATATTATTACCTTGCTGGCTCGCAAGATCACCGCAGACCAGCTCTCACGCGTCACCGCGGTTGTGGCCGAACACGGCTTGAACATTGACGGTATCCGGCGTTTGTCGGGCCGTATTCCTCTTGGAGAAATACCCGCACAGAGCAAGGCCTGTGTTGAGTTTTCTGCCCGCGGGTCACTGGCAGATGCCGACGACTTCCGCCGTAACCTGTTGGAGGTCGCCAGTGCGCTGGAGGTGGATCTGGCGTTTCAACAGGACAACATGTACCGCCGCAATCGCCGGCTGGTTGCCTTTGATATGGATTCGACGCTGATTGAAGCGGAGGTGATCGACGAACTGGCCCGCATCGCCGGGGTGGGTGAAGAGGTGAGCGCCATCACGGAGCGTGCAATGCGCGGTGAGCTGGACTTCAGCGAAAGTTTCCGTGCGCGAGTCGCGCTGCTCAAGGGTCTGCCCGAAAGCGCCCTGCAGGAGGTTGCGGCGCAGCTAAAAATCACCGAGGGCGCCGAACACCTTATAGGCACGCTGCGTAAACTGGGCTACAAAACCGCAATCCTGTCCGGCGGTTTCACCTATTTTGCGCACGCGCTGCAGCAAAAGCTGGGTATCGATTACGTTTACGCCAACGAGTTGGACATCGCCGACGGAGTCGTTACGGGGAATATCAGTGGTGCGATCGTCGATGGGGAGCGCAAGGCAGAGTTGTTGCGCCAGCTCGCGGCAGAAGAAGCCGTGAACCTGGAGCAGGTGATTGCAGTGGGTGATGGCGCGAACGATTTGCCTATGTTGAGCATCGCCGGGCTGGGCATCGCTTTTCGCGCCAAGCCACTGGTCAAGCGCAGCGCGGAGCAGTCGATTTCCACATTGGGCCTGGATGCAATCCTTTACCTGCTCGGGTTTTCTGACAAGTACCAGTCGGATAATTATCCGTCGGACTAGCAGCGGTTATCTGCGCTAGATATTGCTCCACAGCGAATCGTAGGGCGAGTTCTTTAAAGCCTGGTCTCCCTGCGTCAGCACGTCTCCCAACTCCTGCACGTAATCGAACTCAAACTGCGAGTAGCTGGCCGTGGCAGAGAGCTTGCGCAGTAACTGCACGCGCTTTTTCTCCTGACGGTTGAGCAGGGAGATGCGCTGGCCCTCGCGAAAGCCCGTACGTGGTGTGATCAATGTGGGTGCCTGCCCTACCAGTTTGATGTCGGGTAGCAACAGTACGCGCATTGCGGCGCCGGCGGAGTTGTTGTGTTGAACCTGGGCACCGAATGCCACGGCGCGCGGGCTGACCAACTCCAGCCCGATCAGGGAATGGCTGCTTTCCAGCCTGCTCAGCCAGCGCACGACGGCGATCATCCATTCAGTTGCGTGCTCTTCCCTGATGCCGAAGATATCGCCTGTGCGCACCTCACCCGGCAGGTCTTCTCGCCACTCCAGGCAGTAGCCGCCGGGGCTGGCATTGGTAAGCTGCACTTTGTAGGTGGGGTAGCGTTGATCCAGCGGCAGTTGTACCTCCACTTCTTCCAGTAGCTCCTCGCGCGTGCGTTGATCCAGTCGATCGCGCTGCTCGCTGTTTTCGGTCTGAGCCTGCCCCGGTAGCCATTCGTTTCCGACGTAGTCGCGGCCTGTGCTGGCGTCACTCCAGACGTCCGCTTTGTCCGGAGACGGGAATGCGCCACTCCTTTTCGCTGAGCCTGCCCTGGCGGCATCCTGCGTCAGTGATTCGAAATCAGTGCGGCCCGCCACGTGGTAGTGCGTGCTACTCAGGCCGATGCAGACACGCAGCATGCTGCGGCTTGGAGTACGCTTGAAATTGCGCAGGCTCATACTGCCCAGCGAATGAATAAGATGGTCCAACAGGTGCGGGGCCAGGGTCGAATAGTCACCAGAACCGTTGTTGCGTTCGGCAACTTCCAGGCTGCCGGGGCGTTCCCTGTTTCCTGCCGCTTCCTGCTGCTTCAATTGCCGCAGCTGTTTCACCAGCGGCTCCGTGTCGATGCGGAGCCGCTGTTGTTCTGCAGAATCCGCCCACAGTGAGCTGTACATTGGCGGTTGATCGCTTGCCAGATCGACCGTGTACAGCGCGCTGCTGTCGCCACTTTCCTCCAGGGCTATCAGGTCACTCCATTGCGCAAGCGCGGAATAGATGCTGGACAGGTCGGACTGTCGTAGCTGGTTGGGTTTGCAGCAGCTCAGGATGAGCGCCTGCAGGTACGTGGACTTGATGCTGCTCGCGGGCGCACCTTCGCGCTGCACGGGCAAATCCTGCAGTTGCTGATTCTGGGCCAGCGCGTAAAGCTGATGCAGCGTGCGCCAGCTCTGCGGCGGCAGGGGCTGGTACAGTTGCAGTGACTGCAGCACTTTCAGCCCCGCATAGTGCATAGCGCGCTGAATGGCCTGGCATGCCAGTCGCGCGGGGTGAATCTGCACGATGCCGTCCGGGCTGCGAATTGTCTCCAGGGCGACGATGGTGTACGCGGTGCCCGCGGCGACGAGCAGTTCCTCCGCCAATGCGGCCATCCTGCCGGGCTCTTCCGGCATCACCAGCGGTTGCTTGAGATAACGCTTACCCAGACTGGTAAGCGCTATCTCAAGATTTGCTCGCAGGCTTTCGAGAATGTCGAAGCGGGTTTCAGGTGAGATTCGGCTGCGGTTGCTGTCGCCCAGGGCTCTGGCCAGTAGCTGTGCGGCGGCCATGGTGTTCACCACGGGCAGGGAGTCGGCCCAACTTCGCGCGCCCTCGATGGTCAGCGGGAACGGAGTGAATTCCGCCAGATCCTGGCGCGGTATGCTCAGCCTGATCTTCGGGCTGTCTGCCATGGTGTTACCCACCTGTTGTTTTATGGTTGGTGCTCGTTCCGCTGGTTGGACGCACTGCGTGGCAAGAGAGCACTGTTCTGGCGTGCCATCAAGAATAGCCTATTCCAGCACGCTGGAGCCAGTGCACACCTGCCATTGGCTGCGCGGCTGCGGTATTATGGAACCTTCCGAATCGATAGAACTGCAGATACTGCCATGGCGACATTTTCCACCAATGAATTCCGCGCGGGCCTCAAGGTCATGCTTGAGGGCGATCCGTGTAGCATCCTCGACAATGAATTTGTCAAACCCGGCAAGGGTCAGGCCTTCAACAGGGTAAAGCTGCGCAACCTGAAAAGTGGGCGCGTGTGGGAACGTACGTTCAAGTCTGGAGAGTCGCTGGAGGCCGCAGACGTGATGGATCGTACGATGGAATACCTGTACACCGACGGTGAATTCTGGCACTTCATGGAGCCGGACACCTACGAGCAATACCAGGCGGACGCCAACGCGGTGGGGGATGCCCACATCTGGCTGAAGGAGCAGGACAAGTGTGAGGTGACGCTGTACAACGGCGCGCCGCTTTCTGTCGCACCTCCCAACTTCGTGGAGTTGGAAATTACGCAGACCGATCCCGGGCTCAAGGGCGATACCGCCAGTGGCGGAAACAAGCCGGCAACCCTGAGCACCGGTGCCGTGGTCAAGGTCCCATTGTTCCTCAGTGAAGGCGAGGTGGTGCGAGTGGATACGCGTACCGGCGAATACCAGGGCCGGGCGGGTAAATCCTGAGCCGGTGAGTTGAGCCGGCTCCCTTCGCTACTCGCCACTGGATCAGACAACTGTGAACTGGCGACCCGGCGTTGAACTTGCAACGCTGCGTCGTCGGGCGCAGTTACTGAATCAAATTCGCGCGTTCTTCCTTGAGCGCGACGTGCTCGAAGTAGAAACCCCCCTGCTGGCCGCTGCCGGTGTCACAGACCCTGCAATCGAACCTTTCTGCGTGCAACGCGGTGTCTCACTGCCCGCGCCGCGCTTCCTGCAGACTTCGCCTGAATATGCGATGAAGCGACTTCTGTCGGCGCATGGCCCGGCGATTTATCAGGTTTGCAAAGCCTTCCGGGATGGCGAGGCGGGGGCGCGGCACAACCCTGAATTTACTCTCCTTGAATGGTACCGCCCCGGCCTGGATCACCACGCGCTGATGGAAGAGGTCGCCGAGTTGGTCTGCGGTGTATTGGGCGACAGGCCGTACCGCAGTATCAGCTACCGGCAGTTGTTCCTGCAGCAGTTGTCCGTGGATCCAATGACGGCAACCTCGCAGGAACTGGCGCAGGTCGCTCGTCAGCACCTGGACCCTGGCGATCTCGAAGGCGAGCGCGACCTTTGGCTGGACCTGCTGATGAGTCATGTCATAGAGCCGCGGCTCGCTCACCAGGGCATGTGCTTCGTCTACGACTACCCGTCCTCCCAGGCGGCGCTGGCGAGGATTGCACCGGCCGGAGACGTAAGCGTTGGCCAACGCTTTGAACTCTATGTTGACGGCCTGGAACTGGCCAACGGCTACTGTGAGTTGACGGATGCCGCCGAGCAGCGCTCACGTTTTGATGCCGACAATGCGCACAGGCGCGAGCGCGGACTTCCCGAGCGCGCTGCGGATGAGCAACTCCTGGCAGCGCTGGAGCACGGTCTGCCCGATTGCAGCGGTGTGGCGCTGGGCCTTGATCGATTGCTGATGCTGGCACTGGGCGAAACGGATATTCGTGCCGTCCTGGCGTTTGATTGGGACAATGCCTAGCGGCAGACGTGTTTAGCTAATGCCGGCTGTGACCGCGCCCTATTCTCGAGCGCAGAAACGAAAAAGGCCGGCTAAACAGCCGGCCTTCACACAACGCCAATGACAGCGCTGCCTGCCTAGCTGAACTCGCGAACCAGCCCGCCGATGGATTCCTTCGCATCGCCAAACAGCATACGCGTGTTGTCTTTGTAGAACAGCGGATTTTCAATGCCCGCAAAACCCGATGCCATGGAACGCTTCAGTACGAATACTGTGCGCGCCGAATCCACATTAATGACGGGCATGCCGTAAATGGGCGATGACTCCACTTCACGCGCCGCGGGGTTAACCACGTCGTTGGCGCCGATCACGATAGCGACGTCAACAGTTTCCATGCGTGGGTTGATGTCGTCCATCTCCAGGAGCTGATCGTAGGGGACATCTGCCTCTGCCAGCAACACGTTCATGTGTCCGGGCATGCGGCCGGCGACCGGGTGAATACCAAAGTTCACTTCAGCACCGTTGTGCTCAAGCAGCTCCATCAGCTCTTTGACCACGTGCTGCGCCTGTGCAACCGCCATGCCGTAGCCGGGGATGATGGCGACGCTGCTGGCGGCTTCCAGTACGTAGAACGCGTCTTCGACAGAGATCGGCTTGATCTCGCCTTCGACTTCCGTAGCTTCTGTTTTACCGCTACCAAAGCCGGAGAAGAGCACGTTGGACAGCGAGCGATTCATGGCCTTACACATGATCTGCGTAAGAATGATGCCCGATGCCCCTACCAGCGAACCGGCGACAATGAGGATGTTGTTGTCGACCGCGAAGCCCGCGGCGCACGCCGCAAGGCCAGAGTAGGAGTTCAACAGCGAGATCACCACCGGCATATCAGCGCCACCGATGGGGATCACCGCCATCACGCCGAACACCAGCGACAGGGCGATGACCAGGAACAACCAAAGCGTGTTGTCCGGGTTCATGCAGAACATCACCGCGCTGCCCAGAATGGCGGCCACGATAATGCTGTTCACAACCTGCTGGCCGCTGAACAGTACCGCCGCGGAGGAGATCTTCTCGCTCAGCTTGCCGTAGGCCACCAGTGAGCCGGTGAAGGTCAGGCCGCCGATAAGGATCGACAGCACGATGGTGACCAGGGTGAATGTGTCCGCTCCCGGGCTGAGCGCAGCGGCACCAACCAGCAAGCTGGCCATACCACCAAAACCGTTGAACAGCGCGACCATTTCCGGCATGGCAGTCATCTGTACCATGCGCGCCGCCGCTGCACCGATGGCGCCGCCCACAATAATGCCTGCGACGATCCACTGGTATTCAACAATGCCCTGATCCAGCAGCGCGGCGACAATGGCCAGCAGCATGCCGGTGGAGGAAATCATGTTGCCGCGACGTGCCGTCGCGGGCGAACCCAGTTGTTTCAGGCCGAAAATGAACAGCGCGGCGGAAACAACGTAGGCGAACTGAATCAAATTATCCATGGCGCCTTATCCCTCCTTCTTCTTGAACATGGCGAGCATGCGGTCGGTTACCAGGTAACCGCCCACCACGTTGATGGAGGCCAGGGCGACCGCACCGGCACCCAGCCACTGGGCCAGATCGCCGTGACCGCTACCGGCCAGGCTGACGGCGCCAACCACGGTGATGCCGGAGATGGCATTGGCGCCACTCATCAGTGGCGTGTGCAGCGTGGCAGGCACTTTGTTGATCAATTCGAAGCCCAGGAAGATGGACAACATGAGGATAAATGTCAGGAAAACTTCTGCAGGTATCATCTTAAGCGCCCCCTTCCAGTACGTTCTTGATGGTTTCGTTGGTGACTTCTCCACCGTGGGTGATGATGCAACCCGGCAGAATGTCGTGCTCAAAGTCGATGACGAAAGCCTTCTTCTCTTCGTCCCAGCTGTCTTCGACCAGATTGAACAGGTTCGAGGAGTACATCTGGCTGGCATCACGAGGCACCTCACCGGCGAGATTGCCCAGGCCAACAATGGTGACGCCATTCACAACGACCGTTTCATTGGGCACTGATCCTTCGACGTTGCCGCCCGTTTCCGCCGCCATGTCGACAATGACAGAGCCGGGCGCCATGCCCTCAACCATGTCACTGGTCACCAGCACCGGAGGCTTGCGACCGAACACCTGGGCGGTTGTAATAACGACATCGGATTTGGCGATTACGTCCTTCTGTGCCTGACGCTGCTTTTCGACCTGCTCGGGTGTCAGCTCCTTGGCGTAACCCCCTGCAGTCTCACCGGTCTCGCCGAGATCGATTTCCAGGAACTTGGCGCCCAGTGACTGCACCTGCTCTGCCACCACGGGGCGTGTATCAAAGGCCGTTACCTTGGCGCCGAGGCGCTTGGCGGTCGCAATCGCCTGCAGACCGGCAACGCCCGCACCGATGACAAATACGTTGGCCGGCTTCAGTGTGCCTGCGGGCGTCATCATCATGGGCATGATGCGCGGCAAATGCTTGGCTGCCTCAATCACCATCACGTAGCCAGCAAGGTTGGCCTGGGAGCTCAGCGCGTCCATCTTCTGGCTGCGCGTGGTGCGCGGGATCATTTCCATGCTGATAGAGGTGACCTTGGCATCCTTGAATGCCCGCACCAGGCCGTGCTCGTTGAATGGATCGAGGTAGCTGATGTGGATCGCGCCATCTTTCAGCAGCGCGATTTCCTCGATTTCCGGCTTGCGCAGGCGCAGCAGTATGTCGGCGCTGCTGAACAGCTCGTTGCGGTCGCTGGAGATGCTCGCGCCCGCTTCCTGGTATTCTTCGTCACTGAACCCGGAGCCGGTTCCCAGGCCTGATTCGATGACAATTTCAGCGCCCAGACGCACCAGTTTCTTGGCGTCGTTGGGGATGATGGGCACCCGGTTCTCTCCCGGATGGGTCTCCTTGGGAATGGCGATACGCATGCGGTGTGTACTCCCTAAACCTGTGATGTATGCGGTGACGAAGCCTGTTCGTGTTTGTTATCTGTTCGCCTGCGTTCGGCTGCGGGACAATTGTCCTGGCCGGGCCCAACAAAGGGCGGCAGTTGCGTTTTCACGGCGGTTTTGCCCGCCGCCAGCGCTGCAGGCGGCCGCCGAGGGTAGCACAGAGGCCACTGCATCGGAATTATGGCTGCCATTTTTGCTGTGAATCCCGGAGGCCAAAAAATGACCTGTTGCGGGAGAGCAGGTGAGGGTAATTTACGCGTTTTTGAGGGTTATGGAATGACCTTGCGGCCCAAATAAATTGACGCTAGGTGCAGATTTCAGACCATTGCCCGGAAAATGGCTATTCTGCGGGCTCCCCGTAGTGCCACCAGGGGGGTAACAGGGCCTGGTAGGCAGATTCCGCGTAGCGCGGGTCGATAAGCAGGGCGGTACCGCGATCCCGGTCGGTGCGAACCACCCGTCCCAGGCCCTGGGCCACTTTCTGCATCCCGGGGTAGAGGAAGGTAAATTCGAAGCCGTCACCCACCGTGCGCTGAAAATGAGCCTGTAACTCCCGCGTATCGCGGTTGACCTGGGGCATGCCAACGCCCACCACCACCACGCTGCATAACTGCTCCCCGGGCAGATCGACCCCCTCGCCCCAGACGCCCCCCAGGATGCAGAAAGCGGCCACATCGCGGCGTTCGCGTAGCAGTTGCAGCAGCTCATCTCGCTCGGATTCCGATTGTGCGGATGTTTGCCGCCAGAGTGTGCGGGCGCCTGGCGCCGGCGCAATTAACTCAAGACAGCTCTGCAGATAGCTGTAGGAGGGAAAATAGACGATGCAGTTGCCTGCGGTAGCGTGCAGCCAGCGCTCGATGCGCGCCGCCAGCGCAGGCAGTGATGCCTGGCGGCTGCGGTAGCGGGTATCGATGTCGGTGGCGAGTTGTACCTGCAGTTGGTCTTTATCGAAGGGTGATACGGCGCGTGAGCAGACTGCCTCCTCTTCCAGGCCAAGGCTTGCGCGCGCCCAGGACAGGGGTGACAGCGTGGCGGAGAATGCGGTGACGGAGTGGGCGCGTGTTTGCCGCTTTGCCAGCAAACGAGAGGGGTCGAGGCAGTTCAGGGAAATGGCCAGGCTTTGCTTGCCGCTGCTGCGGGATAACTGGCAGCGGTATTCCGGCCCCCACTCCTCGGCTACGCGCAAAAAATGTAAGGCGGAAAAGTAGAATTCCTGCAACGCCGGTGTGCGGGCCAGCAATGTCGGGTCCTGGCCCAGCGCATGACCTATATCCGCGCAGCTTTCAGCCAGCGCCCTCAGAAGTGCTTCCGGCGGCGTCTCCATGCTGTGGAATTCCTGCTCGTTCCATGCTGTTTTGGCCAGCGCCAGCATGCGTCGGTTGATGCGATCCAGCGCCTTTGCGATCAGCGGGGGCGCGTCGCGCTTGCCAGCCATCAGGGCAGCCTTGTGCAGGTTAGCGCTGAACATGTCCCGCGCTCGCGAGGGCAGGTTGTGCGCCTCGTCCAGTAGCACCGACCAGCGCTGCTGGCCGTCTTCCATCAGGGGTGCGAGCAGCCCGTAAAGGCTGTACACGTAGTGCAGGTCGGCAATCACGATATCGACCCAGGGCAGCATATCCAGCGCCAGTTCGTAAGGGCACACCGCGTGCTCGCGGGCAATGCTCTCAATGTCTTCGCGGCGCAGAGTGGGCGAGTCAAGCGCGGCGCCCATTGCGGCTGGCAGTTTGTCGTAGTAACCACGCGCGAACGGGCAGTCGTCGCCATGGCAGGCTTTGCCGGGAGAAAAGCAGACGCGCTCTTTTGCGCTCAGCGTCAACGCGCCGCCTTTGAGACCGGCTGCGCGAAACTGCGTTAGCGCATCCTCTGCTGCCAGGCGGCCGACTGTTTTGGCAGTGACATAGACCATCTTGTCATGCTTTGCGGTGGCCAGGGCTTTCACCGCGGGATAGAGCACGGCCGCGGTTTTGCCGATTCCGGTTGGCGCCTCGATCATCAACTGGGCGCCCTGGTCGATGCACTTGTAGGTCAGCTCGGCAATTTCGCGCTGGCCCTTGCGGAACTCGCCATGGGGAAAAGGTAGGGTAGTGCCGCTCGAATTCCGCTGTTCGCGCAATTGTTCTGTGCGCGCCAGCCAATGGCAGAATCGATCGAGTGACTCATCGAGAAAGTCGGTCAGTTCTGCCTGGGCATAGAACTGATCCCGGCTACTGGTTTCATCCGTGTCAATATTGAGCCAGGTAAGCCTGACGTTAAGGCCTGCCAGATCCCCCTCGCGAGCTATCATGGCGGCGTACAGTCGCCCCTGGGCAAGATGCAGATCCTGGACGGCAGTGGGGATGGCGTGCGGATCAATTCGGCAGGTTTTAATTTCTTCCACCAGTGCCGCCTCCGGGTCATAGCCGTCGGCGCGGCCACGCAGGCAAAGCCGGATACCCTGTGCCTGGTGCTGCGTTTCAATCGCGTACTCTTTGAGGTAGGTAGATGCCCGGTCACGGTAAAGCTTCTGGTGCCCGGCGATGCCCTCCGGGCCGGTCGGCGATGGTGTGAAGCGGTGATCGATATCACCGCTGCGATGGCAGAAGCGCGCCAGCTCAGTAACTGAAACGGTAAGGTCAGACGGCATGACCGCCTCTGCACAATTGTACCCGCGCTGTCATCGGTGCACCGCTGGATCGCTCTGGGCTTACCGAAAAAACCGCTGTCGATGCGATCTGTTTTCTGAGCGCGAATGGATTGGCTGTAGCGTGGTGCCTGGGGGGAGTCGTCCGCTGCGAGACAGGGTGCCTGACCATTGTTCAGCTGCGCTCCAGCCAGTTAACCCAGGCAACCTGCGCCGGGATGTCTTGCTCAATAAAAAAGCGTAGCCAGTGCTTCTGGCTGTCCTGCAATTTGTCACCGGGGCCCTTCACCTCGATCATTGCATACTCACCTGGCTGATCACCGAAAGCCACGAGATCGGGAAAGCCTTTGCGGTTTTCGCCCGGGTCGAACAGCAGCCGTTCCCAGATCGCCAGCAGGTGAGCGCGCGGAATCTGCTTGACGGCAATCGCCACCAGCTCGGCGCTGAGGTACTTCCAGTTCACCCAGTGACACTGATAACCCTGGTAGCGCGCATACGCCCCGGTGATGACTTCTGTCAGGTCTGCCTCTGCCAGGTGCGTGATCCTTGCGCTCAGTGCATCCTTGCGCTGCAGGCGAAAATCCCGGTCGTACATATCCAACGGCACGCTCTGGTAGGGATGGGTGAATGCGCCAGGTAACGGCGCGAAAATCTGCTCCCAGAACGCCAGGCCGAACAGGGCGTTCATCAGGGTGTTTTCCACGTAGTGCACCTGTGTCCAGTGTTCTGCGAGGGCGCGGGCTGCGCTGATTTCTACCGCTTCCGCATCCTGCGGCAGCGTCAGCGATAGTTCGGGAAAACTCTCCTGACGGCGCCTGTTGGGCGTGCCGTTCAGTTTGCGTTTTGCGCGCGGCAAAATGCGCCCCGCTGCTTCCAGCTCAGCCTCGCACCAGGGCTCGTCCAGAATGGTTTCGCACAGGGAAATGGCTTCTGCAAGTTCATTCTGCTGTTCGTGAATGCGTGCCCGTCGTTCGCGAGACGGGTGACGCATGCTGCATTCATACAGGGCTTTTGCTGTACTGAGTGATGATTGCCTCTCCAGATCCCGGGCAAGGTGGTTGCACAGCTTGTCCCAGCGGCGCCGGGAGGAGGTGTGTGCCGGCGTACGCGCCAGTACTTCATTGGCCAGCGCCGGTAGCATTTCGCGACTGTCAGCTTCAACGATTTCCCTGTGCCGGTCTGCCAGTGCGGTGAAGTACAGGTATTCATCAACCGCTTCACGCACGCTGAACATGCGTTGCGCGCTATCCAGTGAGTACGGGTAATAGCTGACAACGCCCAGATCCTGCAGCAGGAAATCAGTCATGCTCTGGTGACGGTTGCCGAAGAAAAGTAGCTGCAACAACGCGACGAAATCGCTGGCCTCGGGTGCCACAACGCGTTGGGTATCGATGGCAGTGCTGATGGCAAGCAACTCCTCCCCCGTTGCCTGTAGCGCCTCGATTGAACACAACAGCGACGCTTTGGTTTTGCATGCTGCGGTGTCGATATGTTCGGCGCAGGCCTGGCGCAGTTCTGCCTGCGTGAACAGGGCAGCGAGCTCTTGTGGTGTAAGACTTTGCGCGCGGCGAACAAAGCCGTTCTCTAGCAGCGCATCAATTACCCTGCCTTCTTCGCCGATCTCCGGGTAGGACAGCCTGCTCTCGCGAAACCACGGCCCGGTGCGTGAGATCAGCCGCACGTACAGGCATTGTTCAGCGAAGGAAAGCCAACGAAAGTCACTTAGGAAAGCCCGTTCTTCGCTGTGCAGCAGGTCTTCGTACTGTTGTTCCACGCTGTCACACAGGCGCAGGAAGTTGTCCCTGTAATAGTAGGTCGGAATGTCCTGCACGGTTTCCTGAGTCATCGCGTCATGCTACGCCAGCGGCGCGCGCTTGTCAGAGGCCCTGGGCCTCACCTGTCGAATTTTCAGGCCTGTTGGTTGTGTCGCACGCGCGGTTTGAGGCATGCTGCTTGCTGAACCGGCTCGCCAGCGCCGCCGCACGATCTTCTGCCTACCGGAACCCATCCACTGCAATGAGCCTCGATGACCTGAATCAACCCGATACGCTGCCGACGCAGTTGACGCCGATTCTGGCCTTTGCGCCTATTGTGTTCCTGGTCATTCTGCTGGGCCTGTCTGTCTACCTGTTCGGCGCCGACTCATCCTTCGGTGCCAACCAGATCGCATTGATAATGGCGGCCTGCGTTGCAGCGCTGGTGGGACGGCGTGTCGGTGTGCCCTGGAGCCAGGCACAGCAGGGGATAGTCGACGGTATTGCCGTCGGTCTGGCGCCTGTCCTGATTCTGCTTGCGGTGGGGATGTTGATTGGCACCTGGATTCTCGCCGGCACGGTGCCGGCGATGATCTACTACGGGGTGCAGGTGCTTGATCCGGGTATATTCTACGCGGCCAGCGCCGCAATCTGCGCCATTGTCGCTATCAGCATCGGCAGTTCCTGGACGGTCGCCGGTACGCTGGGGATCGGCCTGATGGGCATTGCCAGCAGTTTCGAACTGTCGCCGGCGATTACGGCGGGGGCGATCATCTCCGGTGCGTATTTTGGTGACAAGCTGTCGCCCATGTCAGATACGACGAACCTGGCGGCGGCGGCGACCGGCGTGGACCTGTTCGAACACATCCGGCATATGTTGTGGACGACTGTGCCCAGCTTTGGGCTGGCGCTGCTGGCGTTTCTTTTTATCGGGAGCGCCGATGCGGCTACCCCGAGTCAGATCGAGGAACTGCAGCAGGCCCTTGCTGAGCAGTTTGATATCGGCGTGCACCTTCTACTTCCACTGTTGATCATGCTGGGTCTTGTTTACCGACGCTTTCCGGCCTACCCGGCCATCATCCTCAGTGCGCTGGTCGGCGCCCTGTTTGCGCTGTTGTTTCAGCGCGAGGCGGTTATTGGTCTCGCGGGGGGACTTGGCGACAACATTTATGCAATGACGCTCCTGCGTGGCGTGTGGATGAGCCTGTTCGATGGCTATCTTTCGAATAGTGGTAACGAATTCCTCGATGCACTGCTGAGCAAGGGCGGCATGAGCAGTATGCTCAACACCGTGTGGCTGATTCTCTGTGCCCTGGGGTTTGGCGGCGTGCTTGAGCGTACCGGTATCCTGGCCTATCTACTGCAGCTGGCCCTGCGTGGGGTGAACAGCGCCGGCGGCCTGATCAGTACAACCGTGGTCACCTGCCTGGGGACCAACATCCTGGCCGCGGATCAGTTTATAGCGGTGGCGCTGCCGGGACGGATGTATCGCAACGAGTATGAGCGGTTTGGGCTATCGCGACTGAATTTGTCGCGTACGCTGGAAGATTCAGCCACGCTGACTTCTGTCCTCATACCCTGGAACACCTGTGGCGCCTACATGGCGGCGACGCTGGGCGTAGCGACATTCAGTTACGCGCCCTATGCTTTTTTCAACTTGCTGTGCCCGCTGGTAGCGATTGCCTACGGCTACCTGAATTTTGCCTTGAAGCCCGTTGAACCGATTGCCGAAGCGGTTGTCGAGGCAACAACGTGAATGATCGCATTGAACTGGCGTGGGATCATCCTTCGCCGCATACCTTGAATGCCGTGGTGCAGCCCGAAGATATCGACGGGCTCAATCACACCAACAATACGGTGTATGTGAAGTGGTGTGAGCAGGTGGCATGGTCGCACTCCGTTTCCCTTGGGCTGGACCTTGCGGTCTATCGCGATCTGGACCGCGCTATGGCGATAACCCGCAGCGAATTTGATTATTTGCAGGCGTCCCGGGAAGGGGATGACATTGTCGCCGCGACGTGGATCGTGTCGTGGGATGGTAAGTTGAGTATGCGTCGACATTTCCAGGTGGTGCGGCCGACCGACGGTGTAACACTGTTACGGGCCGCGATGCAGTTTGTCTGTATCGAACTGAGCACGGGTAAACCCAGGCGCCTGCCCCCTGAATTTGTTGCCTGTTATGGCCAGGCAGTCCTTGATGCTGAGTAGCGCGTGAGAGTTCGCTTTGTGCGCCAAGAAGGCATGGATACATGCTGCCGCCAGGCCGTCAGCGGCACCCGCTGATTCAGGGTTTTCTGTTCCGGATCAATGACATTAACTAAATTTCAGGGCTACACTTTACACTGGGCCTGAGCCACAGTTCTAAATGAAGAGCAGGAGGTAGTGCCAATGGCTGCCAGAACCAAAGCCGGGTCAACGGCCAAATCGAAAGCCACACCTAAATCCAGGTCGAAAACGTCCACCCGTGCAAAAAAGGCAACCGGGTCAAAAGCCGCGTCCAGGGCAAACACGACGAAGAAAAAATCTTCGGGGGGCGGCCCAAAGAACACCGTCAGAAAAACCCGGGAAAACCGGAAGCAGACCAGTGCCGGTGAACAGCCTTCCAGGGCAGATAACGGCGGCTACAGCGATCCCTCCCACTGGGAGAAGCACAAAGACGTGGTCAAGAGCGAGCAGCCACTGATGAAAACCCTGTACGCGGAACATCGCCATATGGCGGGGGTAATGCAGCTGCTCGGTGGACAACTGGATACCATCGCAGCAGGAGAACTCATTGATCCGCACCTTGTGTACGAGATCATGGATTACATGGTCACGTGGCCGGACCGATTTCACCATCCGCGCGAGGATCTCATCTATGCCCGCGTCGCGGAGCTTGATGCCGGCGCTATCGACGAGGTCGATACCTTGCAGCGCGATCACGATGAAACAGCCAAGCTGGGCCAGCAACTGCTGCGCGCCGTGGAAAACTGGCGCAGCGGTGTTCTAACGGGCGATAAGCTGGTTGTGCAGGGGCGGGATTACATCGCGCATATCTTTGATCATATGAGAGTCGAAGAACAACTGGTGTTCCCCCACATTGATTCGGTCTTGAGCGCCACTGACTGGCGTGAACTGGAAATGGAGGATCAGCTGGAGGCGGTTTCAGCGCCCATACTTGGCCCCATGTTTCAGCGCGAGTTTCGCAATATGGCGCGAAAGATGCGTCGTGGCGTGCGCCGTACAGTTGAACGTCAGGCGCTTGAAGAATGGATAGACATCGAGGCATTCATGGAATCTGTTGAGGTTGTCAGCATGGCCTATGAATCCTCCCGTCACTCCGCGGGCGAGCATTTTCGCTCTGCGCTTCAGGAGGCCGCCGATATTTTCATGGCCAATCCGCTCACCGCGCCGTTCAAGGTTGCGGCAAACAACACGCGCGTCGGCGTCGACCTGCTGGGTGAGGTAACAGACATATCGCGCGAGACATTCCAGGATCTGGTAAAGGTCAACCGAGAACGTAAGGATCGGGTTCGACTGCTGCATCGAAACTCCTGAGCGCCTCCTTGCCCGGCTCGCGAAACTGGAGTTTCGCCAGTCGTGCGTACAGAGGGCATTCCTCCAGCAGCGTTTCGTGCGTGCCCGTGGCGATCACCTCACCTTTGTCCAGCACCGCGATAGTGTCGGCGTGCAAAATCGTGGACAGTCGGTGCGCGATAATCACGGTCGTACGGTTGTGCATTAACTCCTGAAGCGCAAGCTGCACCTGGTGCTCACTCTCTGTGTCCAGTGCGCTGGTGGCTTCATCCAGCAACAGGATGCGCGGGTCGTTCAGAATAGCCCTGGCAATGGCAATGCGTTGTCGCTGGCCGCCCGACAGTCGCACGCCCTGATCCCCCAGGTGGCTTTGATAACCGCCCGGTAGCGCGCTGACAAACTCGTGGGCGTGTGCGGCTCTGGCGGCCGCTTCTATCTCTTCATCGCTGGCGTCCAGTTTGCCGTAGGCGATGTTGTAACGCACGTCGCCCGTGAACAACGCCGGTTGTTGAGGAACCAGCGCGATATTGTCGCGCAGTTCATGCAGGCCCAGGTTGCGAATATCAACGCCATCGAGCAGGATGCAGCCGGACTGTGGATCGTAGAAGCGCAGTAGCAGTTCGAACACTGTCGATTTTCCGGCCCCGGACGGACCTACCAGTGCCAGACTTTTCCCCGCCTCTATGTTCAGTGAAAAGTTCTGCAGGGCAGCCTGCTCAGGGCGAGTGGGGTAGTGGAACGTTACCCTTTCCATGCGCAGTTCGGGGCGAGTGCCGGGTGCCACGCGTGTCTCGCCGCCCGGGTCGCTGATCAGGCTCTTTTCGTTGATCAGTTCAACCAGGCGGTCCGCTGCGCCTGCCGCACGCAGCAGGTCACCCCATACCTCGGAGATAGTCGCAAAGCCCATGCCGACCATGACGGCGTAGAACACGAATGCGCCGAGTTCGCCGCCGCTCATGCGCCCGGTGATGACGTCCTGCCCGCCAGTCCACAACATGCCGGACATGCCCACAAACAACAGCAGAATAGCGCCGCAGATGAGAAATGAACGTTGCCGGATTCTGCGCCTGGCAATGCCGAAAGCCCGCTCCACCTCGCGATTGAATGCGTCCACCTCGAAGGGCTCGCGCGTGTAACTTTGCACTACACGAATATGCTGGATCACCTCTCCGGCGTAGCTGCCGACGCTGGCGATGCTGTCCTGGCTCTGATTTGAGAGCGCGCGTACCCGGCGCCCGAAGACGAGTATGGGTATGAGAATCAGCGGCACGCCCACCGCGATAATCAGGCTCAGCTTCAGGTTGGTAATGAACATCATGACGAGCGCGCCGCTGGTTGTCAGGCTGGAGCGCAGGGCCATGCTGAAGGAAGAGCCAATAATTTGCTGCAGCAGCGTGGTGTCCGCGGTCAGGCGCGACATGATCTCGCCGGAACGATTGGTTTCGTAAAAACCCGGATTCAGGCGCACCAGGTTTTCAAACACTGCTTTACGGATATCGGCGCTGACCCTTTCGCCCAGCCAGGACACCAGGTAGAAGCGAACAAAGGTGCCCACGGCGATAGCCGCCGCAATTGTGATAAGCAGGATGATCGCACCGCGCAGGTCGGCTTCCGTGCCGCCCCCAAAACCCTGGTCGATCAGTACCTGGAGTCCGCGGCCCATCGAAAGCGTGGCGCCAGCGGTAAACAGCAGCGCGAGGCTGGCGCCTGCCAGGCGCAGCTTGTAATCCAACAGGTAGCGCAGTACCGGTTTGAGAGAGCCGAGCCCGCGCCTGCTTTTTTCCTTGTCTGTCATGGGGACCGTGTGTGAAAGGGTATCGCTGGCTCAACAGGTTTTACCGGCGAGGGTTTCCTGCCATGCGCTAGTGGGTGAGTGGGTGCTTCATGCTAGTTTAAGTGCTGGTGGCTTTTTTTGGTATGCACTTTTGCAGCGGAGGTATGCGCCCGTGGGGGACAGATTCAAGGATAAGGTTGTGGTAGTGACTGGCGGAAGCCGCGGTCTGGGGCGAGCCATGTCATTGGGCTTTGCCGCCGAGGGGGCGCGCGTGGTGGTTTCCAGTCGCAAGCAGGCGTCCTGCGATGAGGTGGTCGCGTCGATTGAATCCGCCGGTGGCGAGGCGCTGGCATTCGCCGCTCACACCGGGCGCATGGAAGACCTGGATGCGCTGATTGAGGCGGTTTACGCGCGTTTCGGCCGCGTTGATATCCTGCTCAATAACGCCGGCACGAATATCGCCCTGGGCGCGTTGTCGGATATCGAGCCTGCTGCCTTTGACAAGATGGTAGACGTGAATCTGAAGGGCCCCTGGTACCTGGCATCACGACTGGCGCCACGCATGGGTGAGCACGGTGGTGGTTGTGTCATCAACGTGATTTCGGTGGCGGCGCTGTCGACACCGGCCTATTCGGGCATGTACGCGGCCACCAAGGCAGGCCTGAAAGCACTGACAGAGGTGATGGCGCAGGAGTGGGCGCCGCTGAACATTCGCGTTAACGCGCTGGCCCCGGGGAGCTATCACTCCGATCTGACTGACGGCGCCATTGATGTCATCCCCGGCTATGGCGAGGGTATGGTGAATGCCGCCCTGATACCGCGTATCGCCGACACTGAAGAGATTCTGAACCCGGTGTTCTACCTGGCGAGCGAGAGTTACACCACGGGGATCACGTTGGTTGCGGACGGCGGTTTGATGGCAAAACGATGAAGTGGCGGAATCGAACTCGGCAGCGAGCCGCCAGATGACTTAAACGGGTCAGGACGCCCGGCTCGTACCACGGCGCTGTAAGATCTTGCCGCAATACACGCCCACTTCGAACAGCAGCCACATCGGTATCGCCAGCAGTGACTGGGAAATAATGTCCGGTGGTGTCAGCAACATCCCGAACACGAAGCAGCCAACAATGATGTAAGGACGCTTCGCGGCGAGTGCCTCGGGTGTGGTGATGCCCGCCCAGATCAATAACACGGCGGCGATGGGAATCTCAAAGGCGAGACCGAACGCAAAGAAGAGTTTCAGCACAAAATTCAGGTAGCTGTTGATGTCGGTCATAATCGCGATGCCTTCCGGCGCCACGCTAGTAAAAAAAGCGAATATCAGCGGGAACACTACGAAGTACGCGAACGCCGCGCCCATATAAAACAGCGCAACACTGGATATCAGCAGCGGAATTGCCAGGCGCTTTTCGTGGCGGTACATGCCCGGTGCGATGAAACTCCAGACCTGATAGAGCACGTAGGGCATGGCGAGGAAGGCCGCGGTGAACAGGGTTAGTTTGAACGGTGTCAGAAACGGTGACGCCACTTCGGTGGCGATCATGGTGGCGCCTTCCGGGAGAATGGCCCGCAGCGGCTCGGACACTGCAGCGTAGATGTCGTTGGCAAAGGGGAAGAGGCCAATAAACAGTATCAGGATAGCCAGGATGGCCCGCAGTAATTTGTCGCGCAGCTCCGTGAGGTGCGCCACCAGCGGCATGGCCTGGTCTGTGCTGTCTTGCTCGGTCATTCGGGTTTGTCTTTTGTGATGCCGCGAGGCGTGTCGGTGGGACCGTCTTGCGGCTCACCCTGTGCAACGTCAGCGCTACCAGGTGACACGGTTTTTACGGCGCTACTGTTGTCGCGCTGGTCTGCACTGCCGGCCTCGTTCTGTGTTTCACCACCTGCTCCAGCGTTCGGCGATACCGAATCCGAAAGTTTTTGCGCACTCTCCTGTATCTCCTGGCCCAGCGAGCTTGTCTCGCGCTTGAGCTGGTCTCCGGTCTCCTTCAGCTCGCGCATCACGGCGTCATTGTGCAACTCCTGCTGCACTTCACGCTTGATGTCGTTGAAGCCTCGACGGATACGGTTGAGGTAGAGGCTCGCAGTGCGAATCGTCTCAGGCAGCCGTTCCGGGCCGACCACCAGCAGGGCGACCACCCCGATGATAATGAGTTCGGCGAATCCGATATCAAACATTCAGGGGTTACTTTTCTGTGGGTTTCTCTGGCTCGCTGTCGGCGTCGTCGTCCTGAGCGCTACCGTCATTGGGCGCATCATCTGACATGCTTTTGCGAAAGCCCTTCACCGCGCTTCCCAGGTCAGACCCCAGGGTGCGCAGCCGCTTGGTGCCAAACAACATGATCACGATTGCCAGAATGATCAACAGCTGCCAAATACTGATTCCACCTATTCCCATTGTCCTTACCTCTTTAGACGTGTCGCGACCGCGTTGCGTTCGATTACGACTTGCGTGCTGCTTTCTCTTCGAGACCGGAAACGCCGGCGCGTGCTGCCAGGCATTCGAGTACTTCGTCAAAACTGATGTCGAGGTGGGACAGCATGACCATGCTGTGAAACCATAAGTCTGCCACTTCACCCACCAGTTCCTTCCTGCCGCTATTGTCACCGGCATCCTTGGCCGCAATGACAACCTCGGTTGCCTCTTCGCCAAGCTTCTCCAGGATTTTGTTCAGGCCCTTGCGGTGCAGAGATGCCACATAAGACGCATCGGGATCGGCTTGCTTGCGCGCTTCCAGCGTGGCTGCCAGCTGTACCAGTACATCACTCATGTCTTGCCCCCGTACATCTGCTCGGGTGATTTGACCACCTGCTCGGTGATCTGCCATCCGCCGCTATCCAGGCGTTGATAAAAGCAGTGCCGCCTGCCCGTGTGACAGGCGATACCGCCCACCTGTTCGACTTTCATCAATACGGTGTCGGCATCGCAGTCCAGCCTCAGCTCTTTGAGTTGCTGGACATTGCCGGACTCTTCACCTTTGCGCCAGAGTTTGCCGCGCGAACGTGACCAATAGATAGCGCGCTGTTCAGCTATGGTGAGTTCAAGCGCCTCGGCGTTCATCCACGCCAGCATCAGCACTTCGCCGCTTTGCCAGTCCTGCGCGATGGCGGGCACCAGACCCTGCTCGTTCCAGTTGATATCTGCCATGAGTGCGCTTAGGTCGTTCATGCTACCTGTCCGGGCGAGGGCGCGCTGCGCCATGCACCCACAAATGCGGAGAAAGTCACATTATGACACAGGCTTGCTGGGGTATCAGTCCCGCGGCCACAGTAGGAGGGCGCCCACACCGGCCAGTAGCCAGCTGAGCAGGGGCACCTGTGCCAGTTGCTGGCCCATGTCGGGAAAGGCCGTCAGCAACGCCGCCCCGAGCGCGATACCTGCCAGCAGGGTGCGACGCCTTCGGCGCGGTGGTCTGTCTTGCGATTCCTGCGCCGTGCGGTGCACGGTTTGCCTGCCTGGTTGCCAGTTCGGAGCGCGCGCTGTATGCAGGTTTTCCAGCATCAGCTCGGGAAGTTGCGGTAGCTGTTCCAGCAAGGAAGGTGCCTGGCGTTGCAGGCGTTTCAGGACTGCCTGGGGCGAGTAGCGTTCCTGCACCCAGTTTTCCAGGAAAGGCTGTGCGGTATCCCACAAGTTCAGCTCCGGGTAGAGTTGCCTGCCCAGGCCCTCGATGTTGAGTAGTGTTTTTTCCAGCAAGACCAGCGAGGGCTGGACCTCCATATCGAAGCGCGCAGCGGTCTGGAACAGGTATACCAGTAGCTGGCCGAAGGATATTTCGCTGATGGGGCGTTCAAAAACCGGCTCACACACGGCACGTATGGCCGACTCGAATTCCTGAACCTGCGTGTCTGGTCGCACCCAGCCACATTCCACGTGCAGCTTCGCCACCTCGTGGTAGTCCTGCTGAAAAACCGCGAGCAGGTTGCGCGCCAGATAGTACTGGTCTGCCTCGGACAGGCTGCCGACGATTGCGCAGTCTACGGCGATATAGGTGGGGTCAGCGGGATCGGTGGCATCTACAAAGATGTTGCCGGGGTGCATGTCAGCGTGGAAGAAGTTATCGCGAAAAACCTGCGTAAAGAAGATTTCCACGCCGCGTTCGCCCAGCAATTTCAGGTCTGTGCCCTTATCCCTTAGCGTTTGCATGTCTGTGACGGGTATACCGGTAATACGCTCCATGGTCAGCACGTTGCGGCAGCTGTAGTCCCAGAAAACCTCGGGTACGTACACCAGTTTGCTGTCTTTGAAGTTGCGTCTAAGCTGGCTGGCATTGGCGGCTTCGCGGCCCAGGTCCAGTTCATCCAGGATTACCGTTTCATAGTCGGACACCACCTCTACCGGGCGTAGCCTGTGACCCTCCGGGACATGCCGCTCGACCAGCCTGGCCAGCGTAAACATGAGACGGATATCCTGGCGAATGATCGGCTCGATATCCGGGCGCAGAACTTTTACCACGACTTTTTCGCCGCTGTGCAAACTGGCGCGATGAACCTGTGCAACCGATGCTGACGCCATGGGCGTGGACTCGAACTCGGCGTACAGTGTTGCGACAGTTTGCCCCAGCGCCTGCTCGATCATTGCTATCGACTGTGTTTCAGGAAAGGGCGGAACGTTGTCCTGCAGTTGCGCTAACTCATCCGCGATGTCCTTCGGCAACAGGTCGCGTCGCGTTGAGAGCATCTGCCCAAACTTGATGAATACCGGCCCCAATTCCTCCAAGGCCATACGCAGGCGTTCGGCGCGCGGCATGTCTGGCGGGCGTCGCAGGCGCAGGGGTGCCAGTGCCGCTTTCTGTACGGTCGTTAGTCGCGTCGGATCAATCAGTTCATCCAGACGGTAGCGCGCGACCGTACGTAGAATTTTAAGCAGGCGTGAAGCGCGAGACATCAGCTATTTCGGGCTCCGTGCCTGTTCGATTTGTTGCCGCAGCCTGCGGGTGCGCGACTCCAGTCGCTCCACCTGCAACTCCAGTTCACGCACGTCGCCGTAAAAATCTTCCAGTTCAAGCCGCGGCGGGCTGAGCCTGGCTTCCTCGTGAATAAACTCTTCCAGCTGTCGGGTCAGGCTGGTGGCTGCCTGCCTGCTCCAGGCGAAAGCGCCGCGCAATAATTCTGCAAGCTGGTGCCCGGCCACGTCTCCCAGTGTGCTGACCAGGGGAGCTTCCCAGTCGATGTTCAGTGTAGAGAGCACCTTCTGCAGCTCGATGAACGGCGCGCTGTCACCCTCAAGCTCAATATCGCCGTTGATCAGTGTTGCCGCCGGATCGGTGGACGCTGCGAGCTCGCGGAAATCTGCCGCACTGCCGCGCAGGCTCGTGGTGACCGGGCCATCGTAGATCCCGCTAAGGCGGATCCTGTGGGAGGCGATATGCAGGTAGAGGTCAATTTCCGGCGAACTGCAGTGCAGGGCGAAGACCTGGTCGTCAAATGCTGCGAGTTCTTTTCCACCGTGCGGTGCGAGTTGCAGGGCGCGGTTGATGGTAACTTCCAGCGCCCCCAGGGCCGCGCTGTGCAGCGCTGGATCGATGAGCGTGGCCATGTCAGGGCTTGATGCCCTTGTGCAGAGCGACGATGCCGCCGGTCATGTTGTGGTACTCGCTCTGGATGAAGCCGGCCTCTTCCATCATATCCCTGAGGCTTTCCTGATCCGGGTGCATGCGAATGGATTCGGCGAGGT
>JAUHYL010000129.1 GCA_030426545.1 Gammaproteobacteria bacterium | reverse complement strand
GCCTCGATTCCACTCGTTGATATCACCGTCAACGCCGTGAACCATTCGCAAACGGGGCGCAAGCTACTGCAATCACTGGCGGGCATTCACGCCGAGGCACCCGTACCTTCCTTCAGCAGTAATACCACCCGCAAAAGAGTACGACCCCTGCTGCACGAGATCACACCGCGTGCGGTCGGCAACACAACAGGGAAGGTCGCGCTCTACACAACCTGCTATGGGAACTTCAGCACACCCGAGGTCGGCGAGGATTTCGTTCGCGTATTTCAGCACAATGACATCCACATTGAGCTGGTAAGCCGAGAACAGTGCTGTGGCATGCCAAAACTGGAACTCGGTGACCTCGATGCGGTAGAGAAACTGAAGAACGCGAACATTCCGCTGCTTGTCCAATTGGTAGACGAAGGCTTTGACCTGACCGCCCCCATACCCTCCTGCGTGCTGATGTACAAACAGGAGTTGCCGTTGCTGTTCCCGGATGATGAAGCCGTACAAAAGGTTAAGCAGGCATTCTTTGATCCCTTCGAATACCTCTGGATTCGTCACAAGGGCGGCGCATTAAACACCGATTTCCCCCAGGCGCTGGGTAACATCGCCTATCAGGTTGCCTGTCACCAGAGAGTGCAGAATATCGGGCTGAAAACCCGCGATATTCTGCAACTCGTGGAGGGGACCACCGTCGAGGCGCAGGAGCGCTGCTCCGGCCACGATGGCACCTACGCGGTGAAGACTGAAACGCACGACAAGGCCGTCAAGATCGCCAGACCGGTGGTGCGCAAGATTGACGCGGCCAACCCCGAGCACTTCACCAGCGACTGCCCCATGGCGGGTAATCACCTGGCGGCCCTGAGCGACAAGGTTGATCGCGCCGAGCATCCGATGACACTGCTGCGCAAGGCCTACGCGCTTTAGGAGCCTATCCATGCCCTCGCTTACCCGCAACGACTTATGGAGCCTGGAGGAATACGCAGCGCGACGCGCTGCCTTTCGAGCCGAGGTGATTGCACACAAGAAACAACGTCAGCTCGCACTGGGCGCAAATGCCCGCCTGTACTTCGAAGACGAGTTGACCATACGCTACCAGGTGCAGGAAATGCTGCGCATAGAACGGCTGTTTGAAGCGGAGGCGATTGAGGAAGAGCTTGCCGCCTACAATCCGCTGATTCCCGATGGCAGCAACTGGAAAGCGACATTCATGCTGGAATTCCCCGATCCAGCGGAACGGCAGGAACGCCTGTCGCAGATGCTCGGAATAGAAGACCGGGTGTGGCTACAGGTACAGGATTGCGAGCGCATCTACGCGATTGCAGATGAGGACCTGGAGCGTGCCAACGCGGTGAAGACATCCTCCGTGCATTTCCTGCGCTTTGAACTGACACGTTCGATGGTGCAGGCGGTGCAACACGGTGCCGAGATTGCCGCAGGCATTGATCACTCAGCCTACCCTGTAGAGGAAGTACGCCTGCCGTCACAGGTCAGAGAATCGCTGGCGGCCGACCTGGGCCAGGTCAGTATCAACTAGCACTGCTGTGCTGCCGGTTTTTCTCCCCGCTCCGCTGCTTTGTGTGACGCGTTGGCAGCGCCTGTAGTGGGTCTTCCGGCCAGGGATGCTTGGGATAGCGACCACGCATCTCGCGCCTGACCTCCGCGTAAGCGCCGCGCCAGAAGCCCGCCAGATCCTGTGTGATCTGCAGCGGCCGCTGCGCCGGGGACAGAAGATGCACCATCAGCTGCACGCGACCATCGGCGACGGCAGGTGTGTTTTCGCAACCAAACATTTCCTGCAGCTTGACCGCCAGCACCGGCGGATTCGCGCTGTAGTCAATAGCAATATTGGAGCCCGAGGGCGCAGTCCAGCGCTCAGGCGCCAGACGCTCCAGTTCCAGCGGCAGGGGCCAGGGCAGGCGCGCGCGTAGAATGTTCTTCAGGTCGAGATGCTGGAAATCTTCCTGCCGTTGAATCTGCCCGAGGTAAGGCAGCAGCCACTCCTCGAGTCGGTCCAACAGACCCTGATCAGACATATCGGGCCAGGGATTTTCTTCACCGTCCGCAGGATTGGCACGCATCAGCTCAATACGACGACGCCACTGTTGCAGGTTGGGGCTCAGAGGCAGTATGTCCAGCCCTTTCTTACGCACCACACCCACCAGCGCCTCCGCCCTTGCCTCGGGCGAAACCTTGTCCAGCGCTTCGACGGACAGCACAATACTACCCACCATACGGTGCTTTTCAGCGACAAAACGGTCGTTACGGTAATCCCACTCCACCTGTTCGCGTTCGCTCACCAGGGTCGAAAGAATCTCGCGAAAGGCACCCGGTTGCAGCGTACTGGCGCTGTATATCTTGTCCTGTGCATCGCCAACTTTACCGCCCAACTCGGCTACTGCCAGCCAGTCCGAGCCGGCCAGCGAGTCACTGGCGGAGATTTCCGCCGTACGGCCGTTGCTGAGTTGATAACGAACTCCTTCTCCACCGGGGCGCAGGCGCGCAATACGATCCGGATAGGCGCTGGCCAGTAGCACGCCGATAATATCGCCATGATCAGCATCCATGGCGAACTTGCGTGGTTTGTGTATTTCGGTCGCCAGCCTTGCATAGCGGCGGGCCTGACGCCAACTGCGCTTGAACCAGCCATCGAGATCCGGCGGACAGCGCGCTTCACCCATCAACACGGCGACGGCGTGACTGATATCCGCCCCACCGTCAGAGAGGGGATTGCGTTCGGACAGGATGGCCGCGATCAGGCAGGCGGTTTCCGTCGCATGGATATCGCAACCTACCAGCAGCATATGGGCCAGCCGTGGGTGTAGCGGCATTTGTGCCAAACGCACCCCGTGCGGCGTAAGCTGGCACCCGCCTTTGCCGGTGCGAAATGCCGCGCCGCAAAGTTCCAGCGTCGAGACGGCCTGCTGATAAGGCGCTTCGGGGGGCTCATCCAACCAATCCAGTTCGGCGGGCTGCTCTATGCCCCAGGACAGAAGCTGGAGAGCCATGGGGGCAAGGTCTTCCTGCATGATCTCGGGCGTTGGCTGGGCCACGAGGCGCTGGTGCTGCTCCTCACTCCACAGGCGGTAGCACACACCCGGGCCCGTTCTGCCGGCCCTGCCCCGCCGCTGCTCCGCCGACGACCGGGAAATTCGCCGCGTGGTCAACCGCGTCATCCCGGTAGCCGGGTCAAACAGGGCAACACGGGCGAGCCCGGAATCAATCACCACAGTCACGCCTTCAATGGTGAGGCTGGTCTCTGCGATGTTGGTGGCCAGGACTATTTTGCGCTGGCCTGGCGGTGGTGCCTGGATGGCGTGCTGCTGCTTCTCCAGCGACAAATTGCCATATAGCGATTCTACGCGCACCGCGTCATCGCCCCCGGACACCAGGATTGCAGACAGTTCTCGCGCCGCGCGCGTAATTTCACGCTGACCGGGTAGAAAAACCAGGATGCTGCCCGTATTTTCGTCGAGGGCCCTGAGGACGGTGCTGACAACCGGGGGCACGATGGAGTCGCGCAGCTGATAGGGCTCGCCAAAAACGGTTTCTACCGGAAATTGCCGCCCTTCAGACGTGACGATGGGCGCATCGCCCAACAGTTCAGCAACGGCCTCGCCATCCAGCGTGGCTGACATGACCAGCAGCTTGAGCGGCGGCCCTTCGCGAAACAGCTTGCGGCCCTGCAGACTCAGCGCGAGGCACAGGTCCGAATCCAGATTGCGCTCATGAAACTCGTCGAAGATCACCATTCCGACATCTTCGAGCCCCGGGTCACTCTGCAACATGCGCGTCAGAATGCCCTCGGTCACCACTTCGATTCTCGTGTGGTCGCTGACGCACACGTCCAGTCGAATGCGGTAGCCAACCGTGTGGCCAGGAGACTCTCCCAATAGCTGCGCCATTCGCGCGGCAGCGGCGCGCGCCGCCATGCGCCGCGGCTCAAGCACCAGAATTTTGCGACCACCCAGCCAACTCTCATCGAGCAGCGCCAGCGGCACCAGCGTGGTCTTGCCGGCGCCGGGTGGCGCCTGCAAAACTGCCTCATGCCTGTCCCTCAAAGCAATCTTGAGAGGCTCGAGCACTTCCTGAACAGGCAAGTCCACTGTATCGTCCGTAAGCATTGGCCAATCTTAGCGGAGCACCGCCAGCATGGCCAAGACAAATGCTGCCCACCCGGGTTAGCCACCCGACTTCTTGGGTTGTTAACCCTTCACCGACGCAGCGTACCGCAGACTGATTTTCTGGCGCCGCCCTGCTATTCTTTGTGCACCACAGTCAACCGGAATCGTCACGATGCTGATGCTCATACTCGGAGTAGTGCTGTTCGCGGGGGTGCACTTCATACCCTCCCTGGCACCTTCCCTGAAGACAGGTCTACAGCAAAAACTGGGCGACAACGGCTACAAGGGCGTTTTCTCCCTACTGCTGCTCGCCTCATTCGCGCTGATGATTCTGGGCTGGAAGAGTGCCGCCACTACCTATTTCTATGTTCTGCCGGTTAGCTTCCGCCTGTTGGCGCTGGGCCTGATCGCTATCGCCATCTGGTTGCTGGTGGTGAGCAATCGCCCGTCGCGCCTGCGCACGGTGGTGCGCCACCCGCAGCTTACCGGTGTCGCCGTCTGGGCTGTGGCACACCTGTTGGTGAATGGCGATTCACGCTCCCTGGTGCTGTTCGGCGGGCTACTGCTGTGGAGCATTGGAGAAATAGTCGCGATCAACCGGCGCGAAGGGCTCTGGATCAAGGACGAAGCCCCGGGATGGGGAGCCGAGGTGGTCAATATCGTGATAGCTGCGGTCGTGTACGGCGTGCTGATATTCCTGCACCCGTGGCTATCCGGCGTGCCCATTATCTGACAGGCACCTACAACCCCTCGACGGCCAGGATACGACACTCACTGCTGGCTTCACGCAGGGTAATCAGCTGCTGATAGGCCTCACTTTCATAGAAGGCGTCCATCTCCCGCAGCGAAGGAAACTCCAGCACAATCAGCCGGCCAGGCTCGTAGTCACCGGCGTACACTCGAAACTCTCCGCCTCGCGCCAGATATCGCGCCCCGGCCTGTTCCAGCAGCGGTGCGAGCTGCTTCTGATAGTGTAAGAACGCTTCGATGTCATAGATTTCGACATCTACAATTACATATGCAGCCATACCCTCGCGCCATAGTGTTATGAGGCGTCTGGACCGATCACCGTCCGATCAATCGCACAGGATACGACGAGGAGTCGCCACGTAATTGCGCTGCGTCAATAAACTGGCTGATGAGCAAATTGGGAGCCGCTCAAATCACGCTTTTCAGAGGCCGGGCAGGCACTTCACTCGCCCACGTACGCGTCCGAGGGTATCTCGCGAAACCGAAAACTGGTTTCCACAGACCCGTTCCATGGTTGGCCATCCACTTCTACATACGGGTAGATGAAATAGTTCAGTGGACGCTGAACCGACGCTTCCGACAGCACGAGATCCCGGCCCGTTGAAAAATGTATTCTATCGGCTGGCTGTGTGCCGTAGAGCAGCTCACGTTGCTCGGGGTGCTTGGCGGCCTCGGAAGCATCTATCGGAACCCAACCCCTCCCCGGCAGATAAAAACGCACCCAGCAGTGATAGCCGCCAATGTTACCCTCCGCCCTGTCGCCCGGAACGGGAAAGCCTATTTCAAAGCGCGCCGGGATGCCCTCTGTCCTGGCCAGTGAAACGAAAAGCGCGTGAAAATCGGTACAGTTGCCATAGCGTTCACTGCAGGCCCAAAACGTGTCGCCATTTCCCCAACCGGTGCCAACCTTTTTGTACTCAACGTTATCCACTACCCAG
>JAUHYL010000128.1 GCA_030426545.1 Gammaproteobacteria bacterium | reverse complement strand
ATATCGTCAAGCTTTACCGGCACTGGGAGACTACGGGCGATCCCCTGGCCAGACAAAAGCTGCAGGAATTGGGGGTTACCGTAAGCGCCAGTGAGGCCACTCACTAAACGCCGCTATCCCGCCAGGCCTGCGACCCCATTCCGCCTGGAACACCCAGGCATAAATCACCGCGCCTATATAAAATTTCGTCATCATAGGTGCGCTTGAATTATCCGATTTCATACCCAGATTATTCTCCGGGCCAATGGCCGTTGTGAGGCGTGGCCCAGTGAAGCCATGGGCTTTGACTTATATTGCTTCAATTGGAGGATATATCATGAACTCAATCGACCTTACCCCGCTGTATCGCAATAGCGTCGGTTACGATCGGCTTGGCTCCATGCTGGACAACGCCCTGCGCGGCAGCGACCACAGCGTGAACTACCCGCCCTACGATATTGAGATGCTCGATGAAGATCGCTACACCATTACCCTGGCGCTGGCGGGCTTCGGCCGCGAGGATCTGGATATCAATGTCGAAAACAGCGTGCTGTGCATCAGAGGCCAGCGCGATACTGCCCAGCAGGAGCGCCGGTTTCTGCACCAGGGTATCGCCTATCGGCCCTTCGAGCGTCGCTTCAACCTGGCAGAATATGTCGAGGTCACGGGCGCAGAGTTCCGCGAGGGCCTGCTGACAATCAGCCTGAAGCGCGAGATTCCCGAAGCGATGAAACCGCGCACCATTCCCATCGACGGCCAGGACAGCGTGCTTGAGCACGATGCCGATTCTGCGAATGAGGGGGATTCGCGCGAAGCCGCCTGATGCTCCCTTGGCCGCGGGAAACCGCGGCCTTTACCGCGCGCCCCATCCCGATCCATACATCGATATAAACTGATACTTGATCTAGATATATCGACTATTCCTGATATCACCAATCTCTAAACTAAGCTGACTAAAGAAATGGGCGGGGGACAGCTGCGTGCAGACTTTCAGCAATAACGGTTCCTATGAACCTGCGCCAGTCAGGCGCCTGGGCATCATCGGCGGCGGCCAGTTGGGCATGTTGCTCTGTCGCGCAGCTCACAAGCTCGGTATCACCACCACATTGCTGACTCCGGACACCTCTGCTCCCGCCGTGCACGAAACCGACAATGTTTTGCGGGCAGACTACGACGATCCGACCGCCCTGAACCAACTTATCCTCGGTTGCGACGTCATCACCTTTGAGTTCGAAGCAGTGCCGGATATCACTATCGAACGGCTACAGGAAGCGATCGAACGGCGAGAAGTACAGGTACACCCTGAGCCAAAGACACTGGCTCGTCTGAAAGACAAGGGCCTACAAAAACGCTGGTTACTCGACAACGGCCTTCCCACACTGCCGTACATCCTGACCGACGAAACTACCAGCGCTACGGACCTGCTGTCAGGCCCGCTTTCCCTGCCACTGGTACAGAAGGCACGCACCGGTGGCTACGACGGCAAGGGCGTACAGATTCTGACGGAAGCAGCAGATCTGGCGGCACTGTGGCCAATCCCGGGCCTGGTCGAGCCCATGCTGGACAACTGCACCGAAGTCGCCGTGGTAGTGGCCAGTGACGGTCGCGGTGCTCTGCGCGCCTACCCACCGGTGCACATGGCCTTCGACCCGGCACTGAATGCGGTGCGCACCGTGGCCACGCCGGCAACCATCGAACCGCGCATACAGCTCAGTTGTGACACGATCGCGCGAGATGCAGTGCAGCGCCTTGGCAGTGCGGGCGTTTTCGCAGTGGAGTTATTCGTCACTGCAGAGGGCGAAGTCTTCATCAACGAATTGTCTCCAAGAGTGCACAACTCCGGCCACCTTACACTGGATGCATTCAAGTGCGATCAATTTGAACAGCACCTGCGTGCTGTTGTCGGGCTGCCCCTGGGCCAGATCGTTGCGCGCGCACCCGCCGCCGCAATGCTCAATCTGCTCTACGACGACAGCATGGCTCCGGCACTTGCGCCCTACCCCTACACACGCCAGCTGGACGCTCACGGACGTACTTTTCTCCACTGGTACGGCAAGCGCGCGCCCAAACCGGGCCGCAAGATGGGCCACATAACCTCGCTGGCGATGTCTGCCGAGGCGGCCCTGGTGCAGGCGGAAAACGGTCTGGCGAAAGTGCAGGCGGGTGATCTTGGCAACGAGCATGACGGACCACGAGCCGCCGCCTCATGACTACGCGCGTTGGCATCATCATGGGCAGCGATTCCGACCTGCCCATCATGCAGGGCGCGGCAGATATCCTGTCCGAGCTTGAAGTCGACTGGGAGATGAGTATTGTCAGCGCCCACCGCACACCCGAGCGACTTTACGAATACGCAGGCAGCGCAGAGCAACGTGGACTGCGCGTACTGATCGCCGGCGCCGGTGGTGCCGCTCACCTACCCGGAATGGCTGCCGCACTCAGCGTCCTGCCCGTCATCGGCGTTCCCGTCAGCGCGACACGCCTGGAGGGAGAGGACGCCTTGCTTTCAATTGTACAGATGCCGGCCGGCGTACCCGTAGCAACCGTTGCGATAGACAATGCCACCAACGCCGGCATACTGGCCGCACAGATGCTGTCTACCGGCGACGACGCACTGCGCCAAAGACTCAGTGACTACAAGCAAGGCCTGCGCGATAAAGTTCTGGCAAAGGCTGCCAATATGCTGCGCACCCGGTAGACTGCACCGCGTGTTTCTCGAAAACCTCAGCTCGCCACCCCTGCTGTTCTTCTTCCTCGGGGTACTGGCGGTACTTGTGCGCTCAGATCTCGACGTCCCCGGACAGATCGCGCGTTTCCTGTCCTTGTACCTGTTGTTTGCCATCGGCTTCAAGGGTGGCGTAGCACTGGCAGAGTCAGAGCTTGATACCACCGTACTGCTGACCCTGCTCGCGGCCATGGCAATGTCCGCACTGGTACCTCTCTATACCTTTTTTATTCTGCGGCGCCGCTTTTCGATCGCCGACGCGGCAGCGACCGCGGCAACCTACGGATCGGTCAGCGCTGTGACCTTCATCACCGCCACCGGCTACCTGACGACGCAGGGCGTACACTGGAACGGCTACATGGTGGCCGCCATGGCACTCATGGAGTCGCCAGCCATTATCGTCGGCATTCTCCTTTACACACGCTATCGCGAGAGCAGCGGGGACCAGGTGCGGCAGGGGGTTGACTGGCCAGGCCTGCTTCGTGAATCCTGCCTGAACGGATCGGTGCTGCTTATTCTCGGCAGCATGGCAATCGGCTGGATAACCGGGCCCGAGGGAATGAAAGAGGTCGCACCGGTCGTCAAGGATCTGTTCCTCGGCGTACTGTGCCTGTTTCTTCTGGACATGGGCATTGTTGCCGCGCGACGCCTGGGCGATCTGCGACGCTCGGACACTAACAGCGGCGAGCGTTCGCCCCTGCCGGCGATGGTCAGCCTTTCACTTGCGTTGCCGGTTTTTAACGCTGTACTCGCGCTCACTGTCGGACGCTTTCTTGGGCTGGGCGAGGGCGACCTCGTGCTGTTTACCGTACTCGCCGCCAGCGCCTCCTATATCGCTGTACCGGCAGCTATGCGCCTTGCGCTGCCAGAATCCAATCCGAGCACCTACCTGCCGATGTCGCTGGCACTGACGTTTCCCTTCAACTTGCTAATCGGCATACCTGTCTATCATCATGCAGCCAAATGGCTGCTTGCCGGCTGAACACTGACAAGGGCAGATCAACATGAAACCCTGTAAACGCATAGAGATCGTTATAGAAGAGCCGATGGCACCCCGCCTCGTGAGTATGCTCAAGGGGCTGAAAGTCTCTGGTTACACCGCTATTCCCAACGCCAGCGGCGACGGCGATCGAGGGACTCGCCGCGGGGATGAGCTGGCAGGAGACTCCAGCAATACACTGTTTATCATTGCCTGCGAGGATGACCGGCTGGTGAAAAAAATCGTGGAGAAAGTGCGGCCACTGATTCAACGGTCGGGCGGCATCTGCCTTGTCAGCGACGCCCATTGGCTTACCCACTAAACAGGCAGCACCGCTCGCCCTCTCATAGGGCCGGCACACACCCGCACGCCCTCGTTTTCTTATTCTGAATCGACGGCATCGCCCCTGGGGACGAGCTCCAACCTTCGCTGTCAGGCTGCCGCGGTCAGCTCTCCGGCCTCTTCGGACCGCGCCTTCAACGCTTTCACCAGGCCCTGGGGAAGTCCCAGTCGAAACGCCAGCCCGTCCAGATAGACTCTCGCTTCCGGGTGACTGGTATCCACCGCCAGCAGCGACGACAGGTAGACCTCTGTCGCCAACTCCGGCGAATCTACCCGTTCACATATCTGCGCCATCGTCAGGGGCTGGTTAAGCACATCGAACAACAGCGCCTTTTCCTCCGGCGGAAGATTTAGTGACTCCGCGCGCTGCATAATTCGACTGCGCTCATCGCGGTCAACATGACCGTCTGCGCCTGCGGCCGACACCATCGCCTGCACCAGCAACAGGGCGGCGGAACCACTGTCCGCACTATCATCTTCGATGGCAAAGCACTGCTCATCGAGTCCGTCCCAGACTGGATCTCGCACGATGCCCGCACCGTTAGGATGCCGCCCGTTGGTGGGACTGTTACCCGGCCGGGAAGGACTGCCTTGACCTGCTTGATAGCCCTGATAAGCCTTCCAGGCTATCGTGCCAAGCGCCGCAACGCCGCCTACCTTGAGTAGGGTGCCGGCAGACTTGCGCATTTTTTTGTTGCCGACCAGCGCTCCGCCCAGTGCACCACCGGCAACGCCCCCGAGAAGCCCGCTGCTGGCGAGACCCGAAACCACTTTGTTGATATCCATAACGCTCTCCATGTCGATTCTGCAAAAAGTATGTAGAGGAGCAGCGCTTCGATCAAAGCGATTATACCTGCGCGCCAATTCGGTTAAGTCGAACTCAACCTTTGCCTCCATCAACGGGATCAAACAACTGCTCGCGCGCGCGTTCGATGATGCTGACCACCGCAGGATTTTTCAGCCTTCGATCCGGAGAGATCGCGAAATACTGTTCCCGCAGGCCTTCCACCAGTCCTATTTCACGCGCACTGTACATACGCTCAATTTCCGGTGCTATGGCATGAGGCGCAGGAAAGACCCCTGCGCCGGCTGCGCCGAACATCTTCAGCAGGGCGCTATCGTCAAACTCAGCAACCACACGCGGCTCTACGTCAACCTGCTCAAACCAATCATCGAGTGCACGTCGCATCGCCCAGTCATTGGCCGGCATGAGCAACGGGGCTTCATCCAGTGATTGCGGAAAGTTCTTGCGATAACGGCGCATCGCAGCGGGTTTACAAAAGAACGCGATCGCGCTTTCCCCCAACGGATGGTTATAAGCGCGCACGCTGACACCCACCGGGATTGGTCGATCAGAGATGACAAGATCCAGCTTGTGCAATGCAAGATCTGCCAACAATGGCTCCAGCGCGCCTTCTGAGCAAACCACACGTGCCGGCTCATCGGTGGAGAGCGCTGCCTCAATCACCCGGTAGGCGATCAACTTGGCGATGGAATTCACAATCCCAACATGCAACACGGGACTGCTGCTTGGCTGGCGCCCTCGAACCACCTGCGTGAGTTCTGCACCCAGAGCAAAGATCTCGTCGGCGTACTGTTTCACCAGGCGGCCGGTTTCGGTAAGCACCAGACCCCGCCCAACGCGCTGGAAAAGCGGCTCGCCAACGACTTCCTCCAGCAACTTCAGCTGGCCGCTGATCGTCTGCGGTGTAATGTGCAAGACCTCGGCGGCGCGCGCAATACTCCCCTCGCAGGCAACCGTCCAGAAATAGTGCAGGTGGCTATAGTTCAGATGGCGCACTGGC
>JAUHYL010000043.1 GCA_030426545.1 Gammaproteobacteria bacterium | reverse complement strand
GTTAAAGCGTGTGGAAACTCAATGGTCTCCACCAACTGGGACGCAGATTAGGCCAAAAAATTAGAATAAACATACTAGCGACACCGGTATTTTTGTTCATATTTTGACCTCGGCCGTTCCTGGCGGAACGTCGCCTGCCGGGTGTGGTCAGTAACTCCCGGAAGCGTTAGTAAACCCCGGAATATTTAGACTGAGCCGCCCGCGCGGGATAGACTGTTCCGCCCCGATGGTTCAGGGATTCACAGATGACATCGATGCGTAAACGCAGCAGCCTCATAGCGTTGACGATATTTGTACTGGGCGGTGCCCTGGCCTATGGCGTGCTGGTGGGAAAGCCCGGCCCTGCGCCGGCGCCGCCGCCGGAAATAGCCCCTACAGCGGTAGAAATCGTCACTGCACAACCCGCCCGCCGCGCGCTCGAGGTTGAAACGCAGGGCACCGTGCGTCCGCTGCGTCAGATCAGGCTTATGAGCCAGGTGGGCGGCAGGGTGGAACAGGTATCGCCCTATTTCGCCCAGGGCGGCTTTTTTGCTGCCGATGAGGTGTTGGTCAAGATCGAGGATGTCGATTATCAACTGCAGATCGCCCGCGCGGAGTCCCGAGTGGCCGCTGCGAAGCAAACACTGGCCGAAGAAAAAGGCCGTGCACTGCAGGCCAGGCGCGAATGGCGTGATCTTGGCACCAGTGAAGCCAACGCCCTGTTCCTGCGCAAGCCCCAGATTGCCGCGGCCGAGGCGTCGCTCGCGGCGGCCGAGGCCGACCTGAAAGCGGCACAACTCGACCTGGAGCGTACCCGTATCGCGGTACCTTTCAATGGGCGTATCAGTGAAAAGCTGGTCGATATCGGCCAGTTTGTCGCCCCCGGCACCCACGTTGCCACGGTTTATGCGACGGACGCTGTTGAAGTCCGGTTACCACTGACGGGTCGTCAGGTAGCGCTGCTGGACCTGCCACTGACCTTTGATGAAAACCGCGACGGTAGTTATGCGGGCGCGCGCGTGCTACTCAGCGCCACCTTTGCCAACAGACAGTGGAACTGGCAGGGACGAGTCGTGCGCACAGATGCCAGCATCGATGAGAGTAGTCGCGTGCTGTATGCCGTCGCGGAAGTCGAGCGACCTTTTGCGCGTGAAGAGGGTAGCGAGCGACCGCCGCTGTCGCCCGGCCTGTTCGTCAACGCCACCATCGCGGGGCGCGAACTCGACGCTGTCAGTGAGCTGCCGCGCAGCGTACTGGGTAATGACGGTGCCGTGCTGGTTGTGGATAGTGAGCAACGCGTGCAATCACAGGCCGTGCGCGTGCTGGGCAGCGACAAGGGCCGTGTGTGGTTGCAGGGCTTACAGCCGGAACAGCGTGTGATCCTGCGCCGTCCACAGAATCTCGTGGTCGGCATGCCCGTCACTATCAGCGCCACCGATAGTGCCGCCAGCAATACCCGCAGCGATGCCAGCGCGGAGCTGGCCACCGGGGAATCCTGATATGGGCGGACCGATTCGCTGGTTTGTGCACAACCCTATCGCCGCAAACCTGCTGATGATTTTTCTGATCATCGGGGGCGTGTTGGCGATTCCCTCGCTGGATAAGAAGTACTTCCCGGATTTCGAGCTGAATACAGTGAGTGTTTCCGTTCCCTATCGGGGTGCCGGTCCGAGCGAGGTGGAGCAGCAAATCTGCAAACGCATCGAAGAGGCGGTGCATGATTTGAATGGCGTCAAGGAGATACGCTCCATCGCGCGGCAGGGTATGGGCACTGTACGAATTGAGGCGGAGCAGGATTACGATATTCAACGCCTTACCGCCGAAGTCAAAACCCGTGTCGACGCCATCTCCACGCTCCCCGTCGACGCCGAAAGGCCGGTTGTTACGGAACTCGCACACCGTCACCGCATGATGCTGGTTACGCTGGCTGGCAATATCGATGAGCGTGAGATGAAAGAACTGTCAGAGCGTCTGCGCGATGACCTGTCCGCGCAGCCACACGTGTCGGTGGTCGATCTTACCAATGTGCGGCCCTACGAAGTGTCGGTGGAGGTTTCAGAGCTGACGCTGCGCCAGTACGGTCTGAACCTCTCTGATGTGGTGGCGGCTATTCGCGGTTCGTCGCTTTCTTTACCTGCCGGGTCGATCAAGTCCGAGGAAGGGGATATCCAGTTGCAGACCCGCGGTCAGGCTTACGACCGGCTGGATTTCGAGCGTATTCCTTTGCTGAGCAAGCGCGACGGCACGCAGTTGCTGCTGGGTGATATCGCTGTGGTGCGCGATGGCTTCGAAGACGTCGAGGTTGATGTGCGGCTCAACGACATGCCGGCACACAATATGCACGTCTTTGTCACATCCAACCCCGATACCCTGAAAACCAGTGCCTCGGTGCACGAGTGGATAGAGGAGACGCGCAAGACCCTGCCAGCGGGCGTGGTACTGGAAGTCTGGCTGGACGAGGCGGAACCGTTTCGCGACCGAACCGGCATGCTCATCAAGAATGGTTTCGGTGGCCTGCTGCTGGTGTTCCTGGTGCTGATGCTGTTTTTGCGCCCGCTGCTGGCGATGTGGGTTTGCGCGGGCATTGTCGTGGCCTTTATGGGCACTTTTTTTCTGCTGCCCTATACGGGCGTCAGCCTGAACATGATTTCACTACTGGCGTTTCTGATGGTGCTGGGCATCGTGGTGGACGACGCCATCATCGTGGGTGAGTCCGTTCACTCACACCAGGTGGCCGGGGAGGCGGGAGCCAAGGGTGCAATACAGGGCACCCGGTCAGTGACCAAGCCGGTGATGTACGCGGTGATCTCAACGATGATTTTCGTGGCGCCGATGTTGATGTTGCCGGGCGATATGGCAAAAGTCGGAATCCCTCTACCGATAGTAGTCATTCTCGCGCTCAGCTTTTCACTGGTTGAGTGTATGTTGATACTGCCGCCCCATCTCGCGCACATGCGCCCGGCGCGTCCCAGCCGTTTCGAATTCGTGCGGCGGCTGGAGCGAATACGACAGCGCTGCGCCACCGGCATGACGGATCTTGCGCACAATGTTTACCGGCCCTTTCTGGCGCGGTGCCTGCGTGCCAATGTCATCGTCGTTGCGATTTTCTCGGTAGCCCTGATGTTCAGCCTGGCGCTGTATGCGGGCAATTGGCTGGAGTCCGGTTTCTTCCCCGATGTGCGCGCGGATTTTGTGGAGCTGAAGATTCAACTGCCGGAGGGCGGCCCGTTCAGCGATACACAGCGCGTTCTGGAAAAGGTTGAAGCCGGCGCAGGCCAGTTACAGGCGCAGTACAACGCGGACCCGCGTTACACCGCGGGTGACACGTTGGCGCTGGGCAACCTGTTTACCGTGGCGTATGAAAATCGCGTGCGCGCCTGGTTACAGGCCGAGTCTAGGGAAGTTGATGTGAAGCAACTGGCGCAGGAGTGGCGCGAACTGATCGGCGAGATCGGCCCGGTAGAAAGTTACCGCATGGACTACACGCTGAATGACATGGGAAGCCCGATCACGTTGGTGCTGGCCTCACATTCTGTCGAGGATCTGCGCGCGGTCTCGGCCGAGTTGCGTCAAAAACTGGGTCTTTATCCCGGCGTGTACAACATCAACGATACTCTGCAGGCGCCGCGCGAGGAAATTGAACTTGGCCTCAAGCCCGCCGCGGAAAACCTGTCGGTTAACCTGTCTGATCTGGCGCGCCAGGTGCGCGAGGCCTTTTATGGCGCAGAGGCGCAGCGCATACCCCGGCCTCGCGAGGATGTGCGCGTGATGGTGCGTTACCCCGAGCGGGAGCGCGTATCGGTCGACAACCTCAGCGACATGCGTGTGCGCACATCCGGCGGCGACGAGGTGCCCTTTGATACAGTGGCAGAAGTCAGTTTCCAGCCGGGTTACCTGGTAATAGAGCGTCTGAATCGTAAGCGCACCCTGGAAGTAACCGCAGATGTAGTGCGCGGTGTGGCCGATCCCAGGGCCGTGGTTGAAGATATTATCAGCAACCACATACCGGATTTGCAGCAGCGTTATCCGGGCCTCACGCTGGACCTTGACGGCGAATTGCAGGAGGAGAGCGAATTCCTGCGTGCACTGCTGCAGTACATGGGTTTGTCGATGTTAATTGTCTATGCCCTGATGGCGATTCCCTTCCGTTCCTACTTCCAGCCGCTGCTGGTGCTGACGGCGGTGCCCTTCGGCATTATGGGCGCGATCTTCGGCCACGCGCTGTTGAGCTGGCAGATCAGTATGTTCTCGCTGATGGGTGTTATCGCTGCGGCCGGGGTGGTGGTGAATGACAATCTCGTGTTGATCGATCGTATCAACCAGTTGCGCGCCTCTGGCCACGGTGTGCGCGAAGCGCTGCTGCGCGGTGGTGAAGATCGTTTCCGACCGATTATTCTCACATCGCTGACGACGTTTGTCGGGCTGCTGCCGATTATGTTCGAAACCAGCGTACAGGCGCAGTTTATGATTCCCATGGTGATTTCGCTGGCGTTCGGTGTACTGTTCGCGACCGGGGTGACCCTGGTGCTGGTGCCGGCGCTTTACCTGCTGGGTGAACAATTGGCGGCAAGGCTACCCCGGCGCTTTCGTCGGGCGCCTGACATCATCGATCAGACCTAGGCAGGCCCCGGGAGGGGCAGCAGTGGTATGGCCCTGGTGATCGGGTAACAAAAAAGCCCGCTTTCGCAGGCTTTTCTCGGTTCTGATCTGGCGCGCCGTGGCTCAGTCCCCCTTGGGGCCTGCCGCGACGATAGCGTCCGAGACTTCGAAGTTTTTGATGTTGTCCGCGAACAGGGACGCCAGCTTGCGCGCCTGTTCGTCGTAGCCCGCGTCATCACCCCAGCCGGCTTTTGGATCCACGTACTTGCTGTCGACACCGGGGATTTCAGTGGGGAAATCAAGATTCAGAATGTCGAGGTGTTTGGTGGGCACGTTTAACAGGGCACCGCTCTGGCAGGCGTGCACAACCGCGCGCGTGACAGGAATGGGGAAGCGCGAACCGGCCCCGCCTGGAGCGCCGGAGCCACCGGCCCAGCCGGTGTTAACCAGGTACACCTGCGAATCGAATTCCTCAACACGCCTCATTAGCAGCTCCGCGTAATCACTCGCGGGGCGGGGCATGAAAGGCGCGCCAAAGCAGGTGGAGAACGTGGGATTGATGCCCGCCGCCGCGCCGACTTCGGTAGAACCAACCCGCGCCGTGTAGCCGGAAAGGAAGTGGTAGGCCGCGGCCTCCTTGGACAGGATGGACACCGGCGGCAACACACCGGATACATCGCAAGTCAGAAAGATGACGCACTTGGGTTCGCCACCGGCGTTATCTTCTGTGCGCTTTTCGACGTGTTCCAGCGGGTAGCAGCAGCGCCCGTTCTCAGTGAGGCTGGTGTCGCAGTAGTCTGCGTGGCGATTTTCATCCAGCACCACGTTTTCGATAATGGCGCCGAAGCGAATGGCGTCCCAGATAATGGGCTCGTTCTTCTGCGACAGGTCGATGGTTTTTGCGTAGCAGCCGCCCTCGAGGTTGAATACCGAGCCCTTGGCCCAGCCGTGCTCGTCGTCGCCGATCAGGTACATATCCGGATCGGCGGAAAGGGTGGTTTTGCCTGTGCCAGACAGCCCGAAGAACAAGGTCGTATCACCGGCTTCGCTGACATTGGCCGAGCAGTGCATGGGCATCACATCTTTTTCCGGCAGCAGAAAGTTCTGCACGGCAAACATGGATTTCTTCATTTCACCGGCGTAGCGCATGCCAGCCAACAGCACCTTGCGCTGCGCGAAATTAACGATGACGACGCCGTCCGAGTTGGTACCGTCCCGCTCCGGGTCGCAGACGAAGCTGGCCACGTTGAGAATATTCCACTCTTCCTTGCGGCCGGAGTTGTAGTTGTCGGGCCTGATGAACATGTTCTGCCCGAAGAGGTTTTGCCAGGCGGTTTCGGTGGTGACCTTGACGGGAATGTAGTGATCGCTGTGGGCGCCTACATGCAGATGGGAGACGAAGCGGTCGCGGGTGGCGCTGTAGGCTTCAACGCGGTCCCACAGTGCGTCGAACTTGTCCCCGTCAAAAGGACGATTGACGCCGCCCCAGTCGATACTGTCTTCGGTGCTGGGCTCTCTGACGGTGAAGCGGTCAGCGGGCGAGCGCCCGGTGCGTGCTCCAGTGGTAACCAGCAGGGCGCCGGTATCAGAGAGGATGCCTTCATTGCGCTTCAGGGCCTCCTCCACGAGTCGCGAGGGCGCCAGGTCCGTATATTCCTGGGCAGTCTGGATGTCTACGGTCATGCTGTTTCCTGTCTGTAATTGTGCGACCCGGGCTCCGCTAAACGGGCGTTATGGGTAGCGTTTCTATGGATTTTCAGGGGGGTGGCATTATGGCAGGGTTTCCCCCGCTGTGTGAATTATATTGATCATAATTTGGACGAATCGGCCCGGTGAAAAGGCGCAAGCTGTGATCAGTGTAACGTTTTGGACCCGGCGTCCCCGAGAACGTCCGCGAGGTCGCTTTCGTCGAAGCGGTACTGCTGATTGCAGAACTCGCAATCCATGGCGATCACGCCCAGTTCCTGCAATAGTTCGCCCACTTCAGCCGGGTCCAAAGTGGCCAGCGCGTTGCGTGTGCGTTGGCGTGAGCAGTTGCAGCGGAAGGCGACATCGCGTGGGTCGAACAGACGTACGCTGTCCTGGTGGTACAGACGGTGGAGAAGGCTGACCAGATCTACCTGCAGCAGCTCTTCGTCGCTGACCGTAGACGCCAGCGCACAGGCGTGATTCCACTGTTCATCGCGCTGTGCCGCATCCGGGGTGACGTCCGCCGGTAACTGCTGCAGCAGGAGGCCGCGGGCGTGCCGGCCATCGGCTGCCAGCCAGAAACGTGTGCCCAGCTGCTCTGACTGTTGAAAGTAGGCATCCAGGCTGTGTGCAAGGCAATCGCTTTCCAGCGGCACGATGCCCTGATAGCGCTGTCCCTGCGTTGGGTCAATGGTTATCGCCAGCTGTCCATCCGTGAGAAGCTGATCGTTGTTCAGCGCAGTGGCTTCCTGGGCCCCGCGGGCGATACCGCGAATGTGAAGCTCATGATTACATTCTGCCATCAGCAGTGGAATTTGCCCGCTGGAGCGCACCTGTAAGATGAGCTTTCCTTCGAACTTCAGCGTTGTGCTGAGCAGCACGCTCGCCGCCAGAAACTCGCCGAGCAGGCGCCCCACGCCAGGCGCGTACTGGTGGATCGCGAGAATGTCGCGATAGCTGCGATCCAGCGCCACAATTTCACCGCGAATATCTGCATCATCGAACAGGAAGCGGCGTGAACTGTCGGTGCCATGCTGAAGGTTGGCGTCTGCGGGTTCAGATTCGAGCATACTGCATAGTGTACCAACGATCAGGTTTGTGTCGCAGGCTGCCTGTCCGCAATGTTCGAGCGCGCTCAAGGACTGGGTTCACTATTTGAGGCCAGCCGCAGATAATTCAGCGCCTGCCACGACCGCACGGCCATAAGTCGCTACATTACGCCTCTACCCACTTCAGGCTGCTTGCTGCGTCACTACCGACGAAGCAGACGTATCAAAGGATGAATACTATGAAATTCAGCTTCCAGGTTGGCATGTGTGATCCAGACCACTACCTGCCGCTGGCGCAGGCCGCCGAGGCAGCCGGCTTCGACGGGATCACGGTGCCCGACAGTATCTGTTATCCACAGGAGGCCAGCTCCAAATATCCCTACAACGAGGACGGCAGCCGGGAATTCCTGGAGTCGATTCCCTTTATCGAGTCGTTGATCGCAATAACGGCGATGACCGCCGTTACCGAGCGCATTCGCTTTGCGACGTTTGTGTACAAGCTCGCGGTGCGTCAGGCGCCGGTGGTGGCAAAACAGGTACAGAGCATTCAGGCGTTGTCCGGTGGCCGGCTGGACCTGGGGATTGGCATCAGTCCCTGGGAGGAGGATTTCGCGGTCTGCGGTGTACCCTGGGAAAAACGCGGGAAGCGGTTTGATGAACAGATCGCGATTCTGCGCGGCCTGGAGAGCGGCGAGTTCTTCGGCTTCGACGGTGAGCTGCACAGCATGCCCGCAAACAAGATGAATCCCGCCCCTGCCGCACCTACGCCGCTGTTGATCGGTGGCCACACCGAAGTCGCGCTAAAGCGTGCTGCAAGGGTGGGCGATGGCTGGATGTGCGCGGGTGCCGAAATGGAGGAGCTTGCGGCCTACATCAAGCGCCTGCAGCAGTTGCGCGAAGAGTTTGGCACCGCCGACAAACCGTTCCAGATTTTTACCACTGGCCAGAATGCTTTCAGCAAAGAGGGCATCGAAGAGCTGGAGAACATCGGAGTGACCAGCGTAGTTATCGGCTTCAGGAATGTTTATGCCATGGAGCCGGACGTTTCGCTGGAAGAAAAAATTCAACAACTGCAGTGGTATGCCGGTGAATTCATCAATGGTTGACGCGGTGGCAAATACAACAGGCGATGTGCCCGCGAACACGCCGGTGTTGGTGGGTGTGGGCGCGGTGCAGCAAAAGGTCGACGATTACAGCGCTGCGCTGGAGCCGGTTGCGCTTATGGAGGAAGCACTGCGCCGCGCTGCTGCAGATGCCGGCAGCGATGCTCTGCTGGTGCAGGCCGACGAGATCATGGTGCCCAATAGTCTTTGGGATTACAGCGATCCCGGTCGCATCCTGGCACAGAAGTTGGGTGCGGCGGGGGCGACCACACTGCTCGCCGATTTCGGCATCCTGCAGCAGAGTCTGATTGATCGTGCCTGTCAGCGCATTGTCAGTGGCGATGCCGATATCCTTCTGATAGCCGGTGGTGAAGCGCGCTACCGCGACCAGTGCGCGGCCCGGGCGAATGCCCAGGCACCGGTTACTGTGCAGGAGGGTGTGGCCCCCGACGTACTGTTGCAGCCCGCGGCAGAGATGATGTCTGAGGTCGAAGCCGCTGCCGGGCTGGGTATGCCGGTAGGCTATTACGCGATCATGGACAGCGCCCTGCGTTATCAACAGGGGCTGAGTGTCGATGAGCATCGCGACCAGATGGCTGCGATGTACGCGCGCTTCAGCGAGATTGCCGCGGCAAATCCTGATGCCTGGTACGACACGCCGGTCGCGGCCGGCCATATCCGCGAGCACTCTGCGAAGAATCGAATGCTCGCGTTTCCGTATACCAAGTTGCACAACAGTCAATGGACGGTGGACCAGGCTGCCGGCCTGATTCTCTGTTGTGCCGCAACCGCAGAAGCGCTGGCGGTACCGCGCGAGCAATGGGTTTTTCCGCAGGTTTCCACCGAGGCAAATTTCATGGCGGTGGTGTCCAGCCGTGGCAACCTCGGCGCCAGCGAAGGTTTTCGGTGCGCCGGCCGCAGGGCGATGGAACTGGCCGGCGTGGACTTCAACGACGTGGCCCACAAAGAACTCTACTCCTGCTTTCCGTTTGCCGTGCGCGTGCAGAGCGAGGAGTTCGGCCTGTCCGGAAGCGGCGATCTCAGCGTGACGGGCGGCATGACATTCGCCGGTGGGCCGCTGAATAATTTTGTCTTTCAGGCAACTGTCAGGATGGCGCAACGCCTGCGCGAGCACCCGGGAGATCGGGGGCTCGTGACCACCGTCAGCGGTGTTCTCACCAAGCAGGCCTGTGCACTCTGGTCCACGCAACCACCCGCAAAGGGTTGGTCTTTTGCCGATGTTACCGAGGAGGTGCGTGCCGCCACCGACATTCGTGAAGTGGTGTCAGACTGGCAGGGCGAAGGCGTCGTAGCGGGTTATACGGTCTTGTACCAGGGCATGGAACCGTGGCGAGCCGTCGCGGTGTTCGAACTGCCGGACGGACGGCGCACGGTGGCTTACAGTGAAGACGCGAAGTTGATGGCGGTTATGACATCCGAGGAATGCTGCGGAAAAACCTATCAACTCGGCGCGGGTCGCTTCGCCTGACGCTGTCTGCTTAAAGCGCTGCTCAGCTGAGTAGTTCCGCGCCCCGCAACGGGTTGCTTCCCTGCAACAGCTCGGCAAATTCTTCCGCCAGCGCGCGGCTGCGCTGGATGCATTCCTGCCAGTAGTGCACGCGCTGTTCTGGTGCCATGCGCCTGAAATCCGAGCGATCCGGTATCTTGCCATGGGGCAGGTCGGCGATGAATGCCGGCGTGGGGCACAGCAGCACCAGCTTGTCTATCTCGGCGATAGCGGTTTTGCGCCAGGGTAGAAATTTGTCGAACCAGCCTGGTACTACATTCGCACTGAAGTGTGGATACAACAGCAGGCCATCACTTTCATACTGGCTGAGATCAAAGTGGTAGTCGATGATGCCCCCGTCCCAGTAGTGGCCGGGCGGCGCCCCGGCAATATCGCGTTCGCCGGTCAGCACGAAGGGAATTGAACCACTGGCGCGCAGTGCTTCGCGGGTGTTTTCTTCGCGCAATGGGCAGTAGCGGGTCTGGAAATCACTGAAGTGAAGATGCGAATCGGCGCGTTCCCCGCTGTGAAAAACCACGCGTTGAAAATGCGTTTGCAGCAACTGCCGGCTGATACTGTTGCCCAGCGCCGCAGTACCCATAGCGGTGGCAAGCAAGGTGTTGGAGGTAGATCCGGCCGGGCCACGGCCACGCGCCGTGACGATGTGGGAGCGGATGCGCGGATGGTTGACCAGGTGGCGAACGCCTTCCGGCCCCAGCAGCTGCTCCAGCATCGCGCGGCTGACGTCGCTGATTTCAGTTACCGCGGGCCGGCCGCTGCTGTAGGTCTGTGTCAGGTAGGCGTGTTCCAGTCGTTCAATCGCAGCGACCGGGTCTGGCTGCACCAGGCAGGCGTGGCGCCAGGAACCTATTGAAGAGCCCAGCGCACTCAGTGAGCGCGTACCTCGCGGTAGAAAATCGCCGAACAGAATGCGATCCAGGTGCCCCAGGATAAGCCACTTGGCGCCGCCGGAGGCGCCGATCAGCAGATCAAACAAATCCGGCGACCAGCCCTCGTCGCCGATTCGCCGCGCCGCATCGCGGCCGAGATATACCGCCAGCGCTTTAGCCACTGCGCACCTGGCTGGGGGATTTTCCGGTCCACTTGAGATACGCGCGCCGAAAATTTGAAGCGTCGCTGAAGCCAACCATGTAGGCAATGCTGGACAACGGCAGCCGCGTATTCTGCAGGTACCGGGTGGCATGTTCCGAGCGCACCTGGTCCAGCAGCCGCTGGAAGGACTGCCCCTCTTCATCCAGACGGCGGCGGTAGGTGCGTGGACTGAGATTAAGCATGTTCGCTATCTGCGGCATCTGCGGATACTGCCCCTCCAGTTTGCGCAGCAGCTTCAGGGTGCGTTCGGCGACGGATGCCTCGCCCGCGATATCGGCCAGCAGGCGCGCACATTCTGCCTCGTAAAGCTTGCGTAAAGCGGGGTTGGAGGAGGGCAGCGGAATCCTCAACAGTGTGCGGTCGAACAGGATGCGTCCCTGGGGGTGGTCGAAGTGCGTGTCCTTCCCCAGCACCTCATAGTACAGCGCGCTGTGGAGGGGTTCGGGGTACGGTAGCTCCATGCGGATAACAAGATCCGGGTCGTTGAGTATGCCGCGCAGCGTGTTGATGAACGCCCCGTATAGCAACTCGTAACCAAACTGGATGTAGATATCACCCGGTGTCGTCATGATGGTGAGTACGCAGTGTTCGTCGACGACGTCGTATTCCAGGTGCAGGCCCGGCGATAGCAGGTGGTAGTACGCCATGAGCAGGTCCAGCACTTCGCCCAGGTCGCGGCAGGTCATGAATGCCTGGCCCAGCACTGCGTGAGCGCTGAGGTGCAGGCGCAGGCCCAGTTTCAGGCCCAGTGCCGAATCACTCGAAAGGTCCATCGCGTTGCCCACAAGCTGGCGAAAATCTGCGTCGCCCACGCGCGCGCCAATGTTGTCTATCCCCGTCTGCAGCAACGAGGTGTTGGCCAGCAGTTGCTCGCGCGCATAGCCGCGCTCTTCCATCATGTCGAGCAGGATGAGGATGTACTGGGCTGGTGTGGTCGGATGCGGCATCACGCCATTTGGCCACAAATGACCAACATTTGACAAGAGATTACCTTGTCGGGCTTGTGGGGCTGCCGCATAGTCCTTCGACGTCACTAATTTCGGAGTGGTACTCATGAAAGTTGAATGGAAGAACGAGACCCCGCGCAAGATCCAGACCTTTGCCGGCGCCGACTATCCCAAAGACGGCCCAGACCTGGACGAGAGGCTGACCAGCGCCGATGTCGATTACATTGCCGAGATTTTCCAGACGCCGCTCACCGGTGCCTACAACTGGGACTACAAAATCCAGGACGACCGCATCAAGAAGCTCTACGACCTCGGCAAGCAACTCAACTGGGATCCGGAGATCGATATTGACTGGGATCGTCCCTGGCCGGAGGAAATGCGCTCGCCGGAGATGATGAACCTGCATGACTACGAGCCCTACCTGGCGATGGACGAGAAAACCCAGGACGAGTTCTGGCTGCACATGAACGCCTGGAGCCTGTCACAGTTTCTGCACGGCGAGCAGGGCGCCCTGTTGGTGGCATCCCAGCTCTGCTCCTGCGCGCCCACACTGAACGCCAAGCTCTACGCCGGCTCGCAAACGTTTGACGAGGCGCGTCACGTGGAGGTGTTCAACAAGTATCTGCAAAAGCGTATCGGCATGATGTACCCGATCAACACGCACCTTAAGAGCATCATCGACAAGATCCTTACGGACGCGCGTTGGGATATGAAGTTTATCGGCATGCAGATCGTGATTGAGGGTCTGGCGCTTTCCGCCTTCGCCACCACGCGCGAAACCACACCCGATCCGATACTCAAGGATGTGGTGTACCTCGTAACCCGCGATGAGGCGCGCCATGTCACCTTTGGCGTGAACTACCTCGAGGAATTTGTCAAAACGCTGACCGATGAGGAGCGCGAAGAGCGCGCACAGTTCGCCTATGAGGCCTGTGCTATCAGCCGCGAGCGCCTGGTGGCCACCGATGTCTTCCGCCACTTTGGGTGGGATGTTGAGGAGGCGAGACAGAAGGTGCTTGAGGGCTTTGTCATGTCTACCTTCCGCAACCTGCTGTTCCAGCGCGTTATCCCCAACCTCAATCGCATTGGCCTGCTCACCGATCGCGTGCGTCCGAAGTTCGAGGAACTCGGCATTCTTGAGTTCGAAAACCTGGCCACCGATGGCGATATCGACTGGTCCTCACTGGAGCGCCCGTTGGATACCGACGAGGCACAGGCGTATGAGCAGACCATGTTGGAAGAGTTTGCCAAGAAGCATGCCGAGCATGAAGCGGGGCAGACCAGCTCAGCCGCCTGATACCCCGCGGCAGCTGCCAGCGCGCTGCCAGGGGAGTGATAGTGACAGCCGGGGTCCGATCCAGTCTCTTCAAGGGATAAAGATCGGGCCCTTTTTTTGTCGCCGATGTTCCGCTGGCTGAAGCTGGTGGGGCCAGGGCGCTTCTTTGGCCTGTGGGTGTGACCGCGACAGGCACAAAAAAGCCGGCTTGGCTGCCGGCTTTCGGAGTCTGCTAGCTGCCCATGGGGAGGAAGGGCAGGCCAGGTCTGATCAGGCTGAGAGTGCCCTGACCTGGGCGTTCAGGCGGCTCTTGTGACGGGCTGCCTTGTTCTTGTGGATGATGCCCTTGTCGGCCATGCGATCGATGACCGGAACGGCATTGGTGTAGGCCGATTGGGCCGCTTCTGCGTCGCCTTTATCTACCGCGGCATTGACCTGCTTTATCACGGTGCGTACCAGCGAACGTTGGCTGGCGTTATGGGCGCGGCGTTTGACCGCCTGGCGGGCGCGTTTTCTGGCCTGTGCTGAGTTAGCCACGTTGTCGATACCTCGGAGGGGTAATTTCAGGATGCGCGATTATTCACATTGGCCACTTCCTTGTCAACCGCGCCGCCGCTGGCTCGGGGTCCGTGGGCTGGGGTATACTAATAGCTATTAGTTAGTCGTTATTGGAAAACAGCGCAGTCGCGCGATGGGCATGGAAAACCAGGCAGTCACCAGCGAGCAGACCAGCACCGCAGAGCGTATCCTCGAAGCGGCCGAAGACCTGTTTGCAGAGAAGGGCTACAGCGCGACGTCGCTGGGCGAGGTGGCGGACCGCGTGGGCATCCGTTCTCCCAGTCTCTACAACCACTTCAAGAACAAGGAAGCCTTGTACCAGGCTGTGCTGGAACGGCTGCTGGAGGACTTTTCGGCGCCCCTGGCGGAGCTGGAAAAAGGCCCGGTCAACAAGGAGCGCGTATTTGAGTGGCTGGAAACTATTGTTCGCCAGCACCACGCCAATCCGAACCTGGCGCGCCTCCTGCAACACGCGGCACTCTCAGGTGGCCCCCACACGAATGAACTGATCGACCGCCTGTTCAGTCCCATGTTCCAGCCCGGCGCCGTGATCGAGGAAGGCGACATTTCCCTGCTGGAGAGCACCGGCTTGCAGCCCTGGGCGGTGATGGCCTTTAACAATCTGGTGATGTCCTACGTCACGATGGCGCCCATGTACCGCGATCTGCTGGGACAGGACCCGTTCAGTGAAGAGGCACTCGAAAAGCAGTTGAACCTCATCAAGACACTGCTGCAAGCGGTGTTTGAATACAAGGGCGCCCCGCCCGGCGGATAGCCACGCAAATGTACCGGGTAAACTCACCCGGTTATCCGCACAGAGTAAAAAGCGAGAGAAGAGACCTGGAATGTTGATCCCCGACGCCGTGCACGTGTGGCGCGAAGAAAATGGCGACTACCACGTGGAGTGGCAAACCTCCGAGAAGGGGGTAGAGGTGACTGTGGAAGCGGTTGCCGATGATGTGAACGCGAAAGCAGCTTACGATTACGCGCGCAGCCTGGCGAAGATTTCCGGCCTGCCGCCGCAACAGCGCCACCAGTTCCATGTGCGTGACGAGTTCGGTAATGCAGTGCTGGCCGCCGAGCGCAGGCTGGCCATGCGTGGCACACCTAACTTCCGTGATTTCGGTGGCTATCGCGGCAGTGATGGGCGTCGTGTGAAATGGGGCTACCTGTATCGCTCGGGGCAGCTTGCCGATCTCAGTGCCGAGGATGTGGCGTTGCTGGGCTCGCTACAGCTCAACCTGATTTTCGATTTTCGCCGGGAGGAGGAGCAGCAAAGTGAGCCGTCGCGCCTGCCTGTTGAAAATCCACCCCGAATTACCAGCCTGCCCATTGTGCCGGGCAGTAACTCACGTTTTTTCGAAGAAGCGGAAGGGCATGTCGGCGATCGCCAGGCGATGTTCGACTTCATGTTGGAAATTAACCGCGATTTTGCGCACGCCCAGACTGCAACCTACAGCCGCATGTTCCGCGAGATTCTGGAGCGCGATGATGCGCGTTTCCTGGTGCATTGTGCGGCGGGCAAGGACCGCACAGGCTTTGCCGTCGCCATGGTATTGCTTGCCCTGGGTGTACCGCGAGATGTGATTATGGCGGATTACCTGCTGACGCAGCGTTTCTACGATCCCCATGAGCAGGTGGCGCGCCTGCAGCGGAAGTACCAGATGGAACATTTGCAGGCCGAGGCTGTGCTGCCCATGCTGGAAGTGCACCCCGACTATCTGGCGGAGGCCCTGGCCAGCATTGATCGAAACTACCCCAGTGTGGATGACTATCTGCGCGAGGCGCTGGGCGTGGGCCCACGAGAGCGGGAAGAATTGCGCCGGCGTTACCTCGAGAATGATTGAATAGCCTGGGTGCGCGAGCGTCGCGCGCAAAAAAGCCGCGTCGATGCGCGGCTCACTGGTCAGAATGCGTGCGTGCTAATCGGTCAGGCGCACAGTCCTACTTGCAAGCGGTCTTGGCCGCCTTGATCTGCTTCTTTTCGCATTGCTCGCTCACCGCATCGCCAACACACCATTTGCGCCGCTTGTTCCACGCGGTGAGTTCCGCTTGCTGGCCGTTGGAACATTTGACGGTGTAGGTGGCAAAGGGCGTGCCCTCGTCCGTCTGCCCGTTCGCCACGAAGGCAATGCTGGTAGGCTTCGCGGCGTAACTGCCGGCCGAAAAAAACAGGATTGCAGCACAGGCTGCAATAGTCCGAATGATCATCTGGTTCCCCCTGGGAAAGGTTGCTATGGATAGTGGTTGGAGCGGCCAGGTGGTGCCGTTCGCGTGGCGCATTATACGGCCCTGATCGCACTACAGGTGGCCTGGGCCCAACTCTTCGCCGATGACGCCCGAGGTTTGGGGTAATCCGTTAACTGTCTGATTAACCGGGCGTTTTTGCACGCCCACTCGGCCTGTGGGCGTGCGAATTACAAAAAATTAATACGGCGTAGCCACTCTCTGCTGCGCGGGCTCCGCATGTGTCAGAGTGCGAGGAGAATCAGCACCCAGCCGGCAACGGCCAACCACAGCGCGTCGCTCGCCTTGTCAAAACGCGCAAGGCTGTACAGGTAGGACAGCGGAGGAAGAAACAGGGTGCACAGTCCCCAGGTGTAGTCTTCCTTCCATGACACGATCAGAAGCATGACCCAGCTGGCCAGTAACGCCGCCGCGCCAAAAGTAATCAGGGTTGCTGATATCGCGTCCATGTGTCCTCCGCAGAATGTGCTCAAATCAACGGGGCGCAAGATTAGCAGAAAGCACCGGGCAAGTCAGCGCCGCGCAAATCACAGGCGCACACATCTGCCGGATGACTGATGTCCTGAATTTGGGTATGGTGAGCCGCTTTCGCCCCCCGGGAAATTCTTCGTGAGTGATCCGTTTGCAGACATTCGCCCCTATCGGGATGAAGAGGTAAGCCCGGTACTGGCGCGGCTGCTTGAAACGCCTGAGTTTCTCGATGTACTGGGCGCCTATCGCCTCGGCAAACTAGCCTCGGCAATGCCCTGGCTGGTGCGGCCCGTGGTGCGGCGCCTGCTGGCGCGCGAGGTGCGCGGTGTGGTGGACGTGGCCAGCATGCAGCAGGTTATCAAACTGTACATGGACAGGATGATCGAGCGCTCCACTGGCGGTTTCAGCGTCTCTGGCCTGGACAAGCTCGATCCTGCCAAGGGCTACCTGTATATCAGCAATCACCGCGATATCGCGATGGACCCGGCGTTTACCAACTACGCCCTGCACCAGAGTGGGCGCAACACGGTGCGCATCGCGATCGGCGACAACCTGCTCACCAAGCCCTGGGTGTCAGATCTGATGCGCCTGAACAAGAGTTTTATCGTGCGCCGCTCGGTCAGCGGCCCGCGCGAGTTGCTGGCGGCTTCGAAGCAGTTATCCCAGTATATTCAGTTTTCCGTTTGCGAGGAAAACGCTCCCGTATGGCTGGCACAACGTGAGGGGCGTGCAAAAGACGGCGTCGATCGCACAGAGCCGGTGATCATCAAGATGCTGTCGATGAGTCGTGATAAAAAGCAGCAGAGCTTCTCCGAGCATATTGCAGGGCTGCGCATTGTACCGGTTGCCATTTCCTATGAGCTCGACCCGTGCGATGCGCTGAAAGCCAGAGAGCTGCATCAACTTGCCAGCGAGGGGGCATACGAAAAAGCCGCGCAGGAGGATGTTGCCTCCATTGCCCAGGGCATCGCCGGGAACAAGGGTCACGTGCATGTCTCGTTCGGTACGCCCCTGCCCGCCGGTCTGGAGTCTCCCGAGGCTGTCGCCGCAGAGATAGACCGCCAGATTATTCGTGATTTCTGCCTCCACCCCACGAACCTGTTTGCCTTCAAGCGCCTGCACGGCGACGATGCTCCCCTTCCCGACAATCTCTTTCGCGAATCCGGCGCCTGTACCGAGGCTGAGTTTGATGCGCGCATCGAGGCAATGCCTGAGGGCCACCGGCCCTATGCGCTGGGTATCTATGCCAACGCTGTTGTCAGCAAACTAGCTTAGCTTTGCTCGCCGAAGAACTGAAAGAAGCTATCCGCACGGCGTACACCGCCATTGTTGAGAGCAAGTCGCTGTCGCCGCGCTGGGGCCAGCGGCAGATGATTGCGGAAATTGCCAACACCCTGGCGCGTATTCCGCCGGCAGGCGCCGGCGATGCCGACGAGCCGGCAGTGTGCGTGATCGAGGCGGGTACCGGCACGGGTAAAACCATCGCGTACGCCGTGGCCGCTATCCCCATGGCGCTGGAGTTGAACCGCCGCCTGGTCGTGGCCACGGCAACGGTGGCGTTGCAGGAACAGTTCATCAACAAGGACCTGCCCGACATTCGCCAGAACAGCGGGCTGAATTTCACCTACGCATTGGCCAAGGGCCGTCGCCGCTATGTCTGCCTGTCCAAACTGGATCGCATGATGGCCGACGGAGAAGGGGAGGCGGGCCTGCTGTCACTTTACCCCGAGGATGTGGGCACGCCTGCGGATGAAGAGGCGACGCCGGTTTACCACGCCATGCTGGACGCCCTTGGTCGTGGCGAGTGGGATGGTGACCGCGACAACTGGCCCGAAAGTGTGCCCGAGCAGGTCTGGTACGGCGTTACCACCGATCACAGCCAGTGCTCCGGGCGGCGCTGCCCCAACATCAGCCAGTGCAGTTTTTTCCGCGCGCGCGACGAATTGCAGTCGGCGGACATCATCGTCACCAATCACGATCTGGTGCTGTCGGACCTGGCCCTGGGCGGCGGCGCGATCCTGTCTGCGCCGGAAGACAGCATCTACATCTTTGACGAGGGCCACCACCTTCCGGACAAGGCGCTGTCGCACTTCGCCAGTTTCTGTCGCCTGCACACAACGGTAGCCTGGCTGCAGGACAGCAAGAAGTCTCTGGCGCAGGCGGCACCGGTACTGGCGGGCATCAGCGGCATTGAGCGACACCTGAAAAATCTTCCGGGCGAGATGGACGACATTGCCGCAGCACTGCAGGTCGCCGAGCAACATGTTGCGACCCTGTTCAACCCGGAGGATGTTGACGAGCGTCGAGACGATCAGCAGTTGCGCTTTGCGCACGGCCTCGTGCCCAAGGGCCTGATACCTATCGCAGTGGGGCTGGCACAGCAATTTGAGAAATTAAGCGCTGGGCTTTCCCGTCTTGAATCACTGCTGGAAGACGCACTGGAAGACGACTTTGCCGGCATCGACAAATCGGCGCTGGAAACCTGGCATATTAATATCGGTGGCATGCTGGGCCGCGCCGAGGGCGCGCTCGCGTTGTGGCGCGCCTATGCGGTAACGGGGGAGGGCGAAGTGCCGCCACAGGCGCGCTGGATTACCCTGCTCAACAGCGGCGGGCAATATGGTTTTGATCTGCGCTGCAGCCCCGTGATCGCGTCAGACATTTTGCAGGACTGCCTGTGGTCGCGGGCAGCGGGCGTGATAGTAACCTCTGCCACGATTACCGCGCTGGGTTCCTTCGAACGTTTCATCCTGCACTCCGGTGCGCCGCGTGAGGGCAACTACAAGGTGGTTGCCAGCCCCTTCAATTACGCCAATGCACAGTTCATTGTGCCGCCCATGGATTGTGAGCCCGGCGACGCGGAGGCGCACACAGCGGCGATCATTACCCAGTTGCCACAGATACTTGGCCGCGACGAGGGCAGCCTCGTGCTGTTCTCTTCGCGTCGGCAGATGCTGGATGTGTACAACGGCCTGAGTGGAGAATTTGCCGGCGGTATTTTGATGCAGGGCGATTACAGCAAGCAGGAAATCCTGCGTCGCCACCGCGAGGCCATCGACAACAACCAGGGCAGCGTCATTTTTGGCCTGGCCAGCTTTGCAGAGGGAGTCGATCTGCCCGGTGACTACTGCCGCCACGTGGTCATCGCCAAAATTCCTTTCGCCGTACCGGACAGTCCGTTGGAGGCAGCTCTGGCGGAGTGGGTGGAGGCACAGGGGCGCAATGCGTTCATGGAGATCAGCGTACCCGATGCCGCATTGCGTCTGGTCCAGGCCAGCGGCCGGTTGCTGCGCACGGAGCAGGATACCGGCCGGGTAACACTGTTAGACAAGCGCGTCCTGACCAAGCGCTACGGCAGGGCAATTCTGGATTCTCTGCCACCGTTCAAGCGGGTGCTGGGTTGATGTGGGTTCAACGTTAAGTAATTGCCCGGAGAGTGCTCTGCCGGTCGCGATTTTTTTGGAGCGGGTGATGGGAATCGAACCCACGTTTGAAGCTTGGGAAGCTCCAGTTCTACCATTGAACTACACCCGCAGCACAATTGGCCTTGAACGTTCCGCTTTACTTGGCCGCGATGAGAAGTTCAGAATAGCGACTGGGTTCTGATCGGTCAAAAGGCCGCCTGACGGAACCTGCATAGCTGTAGTGGGTCGTTCTGACAGGACAGAAGAAGCGGCGCGCAGCACGGAGACAGTATTGAATCGTTTGCGCATGGTGTTGCCCATTGTCTTGCTGCTGGTTGCTGCAGTGCTGTTGACGATTGATGCGATCTCTGTGCAGCAGTCCCGCCCGAACTTCATTGTCATCGTCGCTGATGATCTGAGTTGGAATGACATAGGCGCCTACGGCAACAACGATGTCTACACGCCGAACATAGATGAACTTGCCGATCGCGGAATGCGCTTTACGAGTGCCTTCCTCACCACCAGCTCCTGCAGTGCCAGTCGCGCAAGCATCCTTACGGGGAAGTATCCCCATTCCAATGGACTGGTAAATCTGCACCAGAAGCTGCCAGCATCTGAAGCCACCCTGGGCCAGCTTCTGGGAGCGGCGGGGTATTTCACCGGTGCCGCCGGCAAGTGGCACATCGGAGGGTTGGTAAAAGGCCAGTTCGACGTAGTGCGGGATGTTACATACGATGACGTGAGTTCCGACTGGCTGGAGCTCCTGCGTGACAGGCCGAAAAACAAGCCCTTTTTCCTGTGGCTGGCGGCGCACGATCCGCACCGGCCACATGATCGCGGCGAGGCGTTCGCCCGGTACTACGATCACCGTTCCTTTGAGCTTCCCGCCGGCTACGTGGATGGCAAGGGATTGCGCAGGGAGCTGCTTGCCTACTACCTTGAAGTTTCGAGCTTTGATCGCGATGTTGGCCTTGTTCGCGAAGAACTGGCGCAGCAGGGTATTTTGGATGATACGTTGGTGCTGATCATGTCGGACAACGGCCGCCCCTTTCCCCGGGGAAAGCTGTCGCTGTATGACGCTGGCATCAAGACGCCTTTCATTGTGCATTGGCCCAAGGGTGTTACCGTCCCCACCGACTACCCTTTTTTATTGAGTGCGGTCGACGTCGCACCTACGCTGTTGGAGTTGGCGGGCGCATCTGTCCCGGCGGATATAGAGGGCAGCTCGTTTGCCCGGGTGTTTGCTGAGCCGCAGCGCAAGCTCAGGGATTACGTCTTTGCCGAGCGCAACTGGCATGTGGAGCCAGCACACGAGAGAGCCGTGCGATCGCTAAACTTCCTGTACAAGGAAAATCAGTATCCCCGGGGCGGCGATTGCAGAGACACGCCCTTCGGCAGCACGATTGTGCACAAGGCGCTGGTAAAGGCACACAGGGAAGGGCGGCTGACCGAAACACAGGAAGCCTGTTTCGCCGATGAGCGACCCGCTGTGGAGTTGTTTGCCGTCAGTGATGACGGTGTTGATTTTCGCAATCTCGCCGACGACGCCACGTATGCGCCGGTGCGCCGCGAGATGGCTGCGCAACTGCGTGAGTGGCGGCGCTCCACCGGCGACTTTGACTTTCGACCTGAAGCGGCGTCCTCACCGTTAGCGCCCGGCGCGCCGCAGCAGTAAAACGAATGAGCCTGCAAACGGATATCGCCGCCACCCTGATCGACATCGAGGCGCAACTGCGTCAACTCGATCAATGGGATCACAGCCCACCCCCGGCGGCGGCGCTGGCCTCCACGCAACCTTTTTGTATCGATACCCTGACCTTGCCGCAGTGGCTGCAGTTTGTCTTCCTGCCCCGGATGTACAGCCTGCTGGAAGCAGAGTCCGAGTTGCCCAGACGGTGCGGGATAGCGCCCATGGCCGAGGAGTACTTTCGCGGCAGCGGACTTGCCTGTACTGAGCTGGTGGTCGCGCTGGAGACGGTGGACTCGCTATTGTCTGTAGAATAATCAATGGCTTAGAGCGATTTCGGCCGCGCGGGCTGCGGTCTGTGAAATTTTTTTGCCGGGGCTGACCGTGCAGTCAAAATGTGCTAGTTTTCTCGCTATGAATATAAATACATTGCTAAAAATGGTCTCAGTGTCTGCCGCTGTGGCTGTCGCAGGTTGTGGTGGAGGTTCGTCCTCTGGTGGTGGAGCCCAGGTGGGGGTGCAGAGCGAAGGTCCCCCGGAGATATCTTGGTACAGCGCCGCCGAGCCCCTGGTGGACCGTTACTGTACGTCGTGCCACACCGATGGCAGCCCCCTCGCACCCTTCCCGCTGGACACCTACGACGAGGTGCACGCCAAACGGTCCGCTATCGACTTTGTTCTGCAGAGCGGCACGATGCCGCCACAGGGCTTTGCCGATCTTAGCGACAGCGAGTCCGCGCTGCTGCGGCAGTGGATTGCCGAGGGTGCCCCGCTGGGCGATCCGTCCCAGGCACCCTATGGCGCCGATGAAGGCTTTACCTACCACGGCGATACGCGCGCGATTATCGAAGAGTACTGCGTTGGCTGCCACGTCGAGGGTGGCGTGGCACCGTTCCCGCTGGACAGTTACCAGAAAGTGAGAGATGTCGCCGCCGCCGCGGCTTTCGCGGTGGAAAACGGCACCATGCCCCCCTGGCCTCCCACGCCGGGCTACAGCCGCTTCCTGCACTCGCGCGTGATGGCGCCCGAGCAGGAGTACAAGCTGGTCAACTGGTTGTCGGGCGCAATGGCCGAGGGTGATCCCGCCGAGTACCAGCCGCCCGGGCCTGACGAGGATTTGCGCGACCCGCCTGAGTACAACATCAAGGTGGCGCTGCCCGAACCTTACACACCCACCCTGCAGCCGGACGATCACCGCTGCTTTGCCATCGACTGGCCACTGGACTATGTGGCTTATGTGAAAGCGGTTGATGTGATTCCGGACCAGGTGGAAGAAGTGCACCATGTCATCGTCAACATCATTGATCCTGAAGACGTGCATTACTACGCCGGGGCAAGCGGTCGCGACGGTAACCCGGGCTGGCCGTGTCTGCTCTCGGGTGGTATCGAGGGTGCGCCCCTGCCGCGGCAGATCGGCGGCTGGGTGCCCGGTGCACCGGGTGGCCAGGCGCCTGAAGGTACCGGCATCGGTATTGAACCCGGCTCCCTGCTGGTTGTGCAGATGCACTACAACACGCTGGTTGCCGAACCAACGCCGGATCAGTCACAGATTCTGATTGCCACCCAGGACGAGGTAGAGCGCCCCTCCAGCGGGTTCCTGTTTACCAATCCGTTCTGGTTGCGCTCTGGCGGTATGCCGATTCCCGCCGGCGAGCCGAATGTGCACCATTCTTTCCAGGTGCCAGCCTTTGTCCTGGCGCGTTTGTTTGGTGGCCCCGCCGGTGTGGAGGAGCAGGACACCTGGGCGATGCACACCGGCTTCCTGCATATGCACAACCTGGCGACGACAGGCCGCACCACGCTGATACGCGAGAACGGCACCGAACAGGTGATCCTCGATATCCGCGACTGGGATTTCAACTGGCAGAGCACCTACCTGCTGGAGCGTGAGTTGCTGGTGAAGCCCAACGACATGATCCGGCTGGAGTGCACCTGGGACAATACCGATGCCAATCAGGTCATCCTCAATGGCGTGCAACAGAAAGCGCGCGATGTGGAATGGGGCGACGGCACCGGCGATGAGATGTGCCTGATGAATATCCTCATGACGGTACCGGCCGAGGGCTACGATTACAGTTACCAGGCCAGCGTGCACATCGACACACCGTCATACCGGCAGAAGTTCAGGGCCGGGGATCTCGTGCCGCTGGAGTTGCTGTTTACAAACTTCACCCTGATGGAGCCGGGGTCGCACGTGGATCATGATGACGACGGCGACCACGATCACGACGCCGAGCACGATCACGACGCCGATGCGGCGCACGATGACAGCATGGGGCATGGCGGCGAGGGTGATGATCACTCGGGTGTTTACGCCGGCCACTACCATGTCTATCTGGATACCGACGACGACAACGCGGAGCACCTCACGGCCTGGGATGCGAAGTACTATTTCCAGTTGCCGGAGGACCTTGCGCCGGGAATGCACAACCTGCGCGTCAGCCTGCGGGGTAACGATCACCACGCACTGGGCATTGAGCACTCTGTGGACATCGAAGTCGTTGACAGCGAACAGGTGGACGCCGACGCGTTGATTGATGTGAACAGCTGGCAGTATCAGAGCGCTGCCGATGACAGCCTCGCGGCTCACCGCCCGGGCACAGTCGAGTGTCCCGACAACAGCTGGTATAACGAAGACGGTGCGCTGGAAGTGGAGACCGGCTTCTGCAATTACCTTTCTGTCGCGCAGCCAAGCCTGGCACCCATCAGCGCGGGCGACACGCTGCACCTCGTGCTGTGGCACGGCAACCTGGCGTTCAATCGGCCAGCGAGTGCCCACGCTGCTATCACGGTGGATGGCAACGTGGTGTGGCAGGCCAATGTCGACATACCCAGCGATGCAGAAATTTTCGATCTGCGCATTCCTGTGGATTTCGATGCGCCAGCCGGTAGCGTGGTGGAGTATCACCTGCACAATCACGGCTACAACACGTGGACCCTGCTGAAGCTCGATGTTGAACGTTAAAGTGATGCGAGGGCCTGTATTGGCCCTCGTACTGTCGCTGTCTTTGGTTTTCGCGCCAGTGCTATCCCCCGAAGCCCGGGCTGGCGGTGCAGTGGTTGGTCAGCCCGCTCCTGAGCTTGTGCTGCCGGCCTTGCCCGGCGGTGAATCTGTGTCACTCGAGTCCCTGCGCGGCAACGTGGTGTACGTGGACTTCTGGGCTTCCTGGTGTGGGCCCTGCCGCGTGTCTTTTCCGCAACTCGAGGCGATCCGACAGGAACTGGGTGAGCGCGGCTTTGAAGTGCTTGCGGTGAATGTCGATGAAGACGCTGACGATGCGCTGGAATTTCTGGCGGAATCCCCCGTCACATACCCGATAGTACGCGACGGCAATGGCGTAACGCCCCAGGCATTCGGTGTTCTCGGCATGCCTACCGGTTACCTGTTGGACAGAGCCGGCGTAGTGCGTCATATCCACCAGGGGTACAAAAAGAGCGACGGCGAGAAGTTGCGCGCCGCCGTGCTTGAACTGCTAGGAGAATAATAAAGTGAAGTATATTACCGGCCTGTTGTTGGTCGCCGCGCTTTGCGGTTGCGAAACAGTGCAACCCTGGGAGCGCGGCACCCTTGCTAAAGCTGAAATGCAGTGGCAACCCGATACCATGGAAGGGGTCATGCGCGCCCAGATCCATGCCAGTAAGGAGGCCTCCTCAGGCGGCACAGGCGCCGCTGGCGGCGGCTGCGGGTGTAACTGATGGCTGCTTACGACAAAACCGGTAAGAAACAGGACGAGCGCAATGCCACGCTACTTGCGCTGACTTCCAGTGCATTGTTGCTTCCGGCTTACCAGGCCGCACAGGCGGACGCCCCACCGGAATACACGGAACTGGGCATACGGTATAGCAAGTACGCAGAAGATGATATTCCGGGGCGCCGCGCCTTCGGCGGCGGGAGTGAGCGCTACGACATTGATGTGGCACAGTTCCACCTGCTGGCTCCGGTCGCCGATAGCTGGTCGGTGGCGCTGGATGTGCAGTGGGAAGACATGAGTGGAGCCTCGCCCTGGTTTGTCGGCGAGAGCCCCAACGGCGACCCGAAGGTCATTATGAGCGGGGCGAGTATTGAAGACTCGCGCACCGAGGTCAGTGTTACCACGCGCTACTATTTTGATCGCGGCAACGCGGGCTTCAATTACACCAATTCCGAGGAAGACGATTACGATTCCGACGCCTTCAGTCTCGACGGCTCGTTCAACAGTGCCGATGGCATGCGTACCTACAGCGCTGCTATCAGCGCTTCAGATGACCAGATCGAGCCTACTCAGGGATCTGTGCCTACCAATACGCTGAAAGACAGCAAAGACATTCGCTCGGCGTGGGTGGGTGTGTCACAAATTATCAGCAAACGCGCCATCGTACGCTTTGGGCTCAGCTATACCTATCGCGAAGGTTTCCTCACCGATCCCTACAAGTCGCGCGACAATCGGCCGGACGAACGCGAGGAGTGGACACTGGGGGCGGGTTACCGGCGCTTCTTTGAAGATCACGACGCGGCCCTGCATGTCGACTACCGTTACTTCGACGACGATTGGGATGTCACTTCGCATACGCTGGACGTGGCCTGGTACCAGAACCTGTCGAACGATATTCAGCTGGTGCCGTTTGCCCGGTACTACACGCAGGACGCGGCGGAGTTTTTCGACGTGGTGGCCGATACCAGCCAGGAGTACTATGCCGATGATTATCGACTGTCCACTTTCGGCGCTTTTACCTATGGCCTGCGCGGCAATAAAACGATTGGCAATTGGACATTGAACGCCACGGCGGAGCGCTACAAGAGCGATGAGGCCTACGGACTGTACAGTGGCGATGACGCACCCGGGCTGGTGGATTTCTGGCGTTACAGCGTCGGCGTTAACTACGTCTTCAAGTAGGCGCGCCACCCGCCCTGCTGCCAGGCTTTGGCGATGCGCGTAGAGCACAGCTTCAAAGCCATGGGCGGACCCTGTCGGATTCGGCTGGATGCCGAGGACGAATCCATGGCCCGGTCTGCCATCTCTGCCGCCGTTGCGGAAGTCGAACGGCTGGAAAGCAAATTCAGTCGCTACCGGGAAGATTCCCTTACTGCGCGGATTAATCGCGCCGCCGGCAGCGGCGAGCCGATTCCCGTAGACGCTGAAACCGTCGCCCTCCTGAACTATGCCGACACCGCCTGGCGCGAAAGCGCCGGCCTGTTCGATCTCACGTCGGGCGTGCTGCGCCGTGCATGGGATTTCAAATCCGGTTGCCTGCCTCATGCCGACGCTTTGAATGCACTGCTGCCGCTGGTCGACTGGTCACTGGTGCGTTGGCAGGAAGGTGCGGTAAGCCTTGCGCGCGAGGGGATGGAGATTGATTTCGGCGGTTGCGTGAAGGAATACGCGGCGGACAGCGCTGCAGCAAAATTGCGGGAACACGGCGCCGCTTGCGCGCTGGTGGATCTGGCGGGTGATATGGCAGCCACCGGCGCGCCGGCAGGACAGGCCGGTTGGCCCATCGGCATTCGTCACCCGCTGGAGCGTGAACAGGCTATCGCCAACGTCTCTTTATCTGGCGGCGGGCTGGCCAGCAGTGGCGACTACGAACGCTGCATGCTGATTGAGGGAGAGCGTTATGGTCATATCCTGCATCCGCACACCGGCTGGCCGGTGCGCGGCCTTATTGCGGTGAGTATTCTGGCGCCGCAGTGCCTGGTGGCAGGTAGCTCCGCAACGATCGCCATGCTCAAGCCGGCTGAAGAGGCGCTGGGCTGGTTGCAGGAGCTGGGTCTACCGTGGTTTGCGATAGACCGCCAGTTGAGCTGTCACGGTAATATCGCCGCTGGCTAGCAGGATGCCGCGAGGCTCGTTCAGTAGTGCACGGCGGCGCGTCAGTGGCGTGACTTCTGCAGGTTTTCAGGCGCTTCGCGCGCGCCGATATCCGGTTTGCCCACTCGCGCGCGTTCGCGCATACCCAGCGGCGGCTGGAACTCCCTTGAGGGAAGTGATGCGTACGGCGGTGCCGTGATGAATTTTGCTGCGTCGATAGCTCCGGACCCGGCCGGTGGCAGCCAACGGCGGTGATCATTCCGCGGAAGACCCAAACGCAGATTGTTTTCCTGCCTGCCATTGCCTGCCAGAAAGGTCGCCCGACCATAAACGAGATTGTTCGCAACAAACGCCTCTGCGTTGGTGTGATTGCGCACCAGCGTCGCGGCAACCGCCTCGTTGATCAGTGTGTTGTGCCAGACGAAGAGACGTTTCATTGATTCGTCGCGGTCCTCACAGCCCTCTGCACCGTAACCGATGATGTCCGTGTTGTCCGTAAGCCTGCCCTGCTGCATTTCGTTGCCCATGACGATGCTCAGGCCGCAGTTGGGCAGATCGACCAGGCGGCTGGCGTTGCCGTACGCCAGATCTTCAATGCGGTTGTACAGGATGTGATTTTCGCGCGCGCGGCTTTTTATCTGGTGGCCAAGGTCGGTACCCATAATGTGACTACCGGTGATGCTGAAGCGTTTCACGTTGCCGATGTAGATGCCGTGGCTCCAGCGCGCATTGCGGTGCTGGAACCAGAAGCGCGAACTGCTGATATGAATCTTGCCGCTGTCGCTGGGCCCGGTCATTACGGAAAATTCGTTGTGATGGAAGAAGGTGTTGTGCAGGCGCATGTCGCCACCGTTGTGGCGAATGCCGGCCCCGTTGGTGCTGTGTACACGCGCCCCGGAAAATTCCACGTTTTCGATGGTTACGCCGTCGCCGGTGATGATCCAGATTGCCTTGCCATTGGGGATCAGATGATCTGAGTCCATGTGCGCCATACCGCCCACGCCACGCAGTGTGAGCTTGTCCTGGGGCCAGTGGGCGTAGTCGTTGTAGTAGCGCGCTGCGTCTATTTCCACGGTGTCGCCGTTGCGCGCAAGTTTGGCCGCCGCGCTGGGAACTTTTATCTCGCGTTCGGGGCCTACCTGCCAGACGCGTGGCCCGGTTTCTTCCGGTTGTGCGTTGTCGGCGGTTGCTACGGCACAGAACAGCAGGGCCAGCGCCGTCAGCAGATGTGGTACCCGTCGCATCACTCGCTTATCAGTGGACTGACGCCGACGTAATCGCCAAGCTCAATAGCGGCAAGGATGAAGTGCGCAACGTCAGCGCGGGTGATATCGCCGGCCGTCACATCCTGTAGATCGTCGATCACGCGGTAGCGGTGGTTCGCAGGTTCATCGACAAGAAAGCCCGGTCGCACTATCGTCCATACGATACCGCGGTCTGTCGACGACTGGATAAGCGTCTCCATGCGATCCTTGTCCGTGTAGATTGTTTTCAGCGCCAGGGGGAAGAGCAGGCTGTCATAGAAAAAGCCGCCGTGGCCGCGGGAATCTCCTGCGCCTATGCCTGTCACGGCAATCAGTCGGCTAACGCCGCTGCCCTGCATGGCGCCGAGCACGTTCGCCGTACCCTCGGAAAACAGGGTCACGTCGTCGCGGGTCGGGCCCATGCCAATTGCGATCACGACGGCATCCTTGCCACGTACGGCGTTGGCTATACCCTCCTGGTTAAGAATATCACCACCCACTGTTTGCAGGCGCGCATGCCGCAGCGGCATCCTCTCGGGGCGTCTGGCCAGCGCGGTAACGTGATGGCCCCTCTGCGCGGCCAGTTCCACGGTTTTCAGGCCTATACCGCTGGTACCACCAATCACCAGTATGTGTTGTGGTCGGGGTGGGGTTTCGGCGAGTGTCGGTGCGGGTTGGCCGCGCTGGCTGTTATCCGGGGCGCCAGAGCAGGCAGTAAGCAGGGCCACCGCGAGCAGGATCAGGAGCTTGCCAAAATTCACCATGCTGTCTTATCCGGAATCTGTGCGGGGCTATCGCTGAATATGGAGAGAGCGAAACTCTCTACCGCAGCCCCAAAGAGCCGCGGGCAGGGTCAGGGCTGTGCGGCGATGGGTTCTGTCGCCAGACCTGGCCAGGATTTATCGCGCGGTTAGAATTCTCGCTGGAGAATCAGATCCGGTGAAAATCCCTGACACGATTCATCGCCGCTAACGTCGCCCTTCAAGCGGCGAGCTCTGTGCATGATCCAGCGCATCAGTCCTGGCAACACACCGTCATCGTGTCTTCTTTTCGGGTGCTTGGCCTGTTGCGGCCTGTTTTTCTTCTTCTTCATCCTGACTCCTACCGCTGTGGTGGGGAGCATTGACGACCGGAGTCGCCCATAGCGTTTCACTCGCCATCTTGCGTCTGCGAGTCGGGGCGCAACCCCGATTCCGCCAAACCGTTTAGTGCAAAATACGGTCCGACTGAATCTCTGCAGTGGTCTCACCGCTTTTACTGCCGTTTTCCTGGCCCTTGCTTTCTCCGTTCTGGTGGACGGCCTTGGCGTCTCGCTCCTGCACATAGGTGCGCAGGCGACCGACGACACTGGTCATAACTTCAATGGTCTGGCTGATCTGATCAAGGGCCATCATGATCGTCTCGGTTTCAGAGGGGTTTCTGTCGTTGTCCGCCATTTTGGCTTCCTCGGTAACAACCGCTTCTTGTTGTTCATGGCGGGCCGCCGTTTAGCTGTGTGCCGCCGGCCAGGCCCGTTGTATGACACGTGTACCGCCATTCCCCTGGAACACGGCCAGGCGCCGTCCGGGAGGCAATACTCGCCGGTGTTAATCCCAGCTCAGTGCGCCACCCGTCTGGTACTCGATCACCCGCGTCTCGAAGAAATTCTTCTCCTTGCGCAGGTCCATGATTTCACTCATCCAGGGGAAGGGGTTTTGCGCGCCGGGAAATTGCTCCGGCAGGCCCAGTTGCGACAGACGGCGATTCGCGATGAAGTGCAGATACTCCTCCATCATGCTTGCGTTCATGCCCAGTACGCCACGAGGCATGGTGTCGCGCGCGTACTCGATTTCGAGCTGGGTACCTTCCAGAATCATCTGGATGGACTCCTGCTGAAATTCTTCTGTCCACAGCTGCGGATTTTCCAGTTTGATCTGGTTGATTACATCTATACCGAAATTAAGGTGCATGGATTCATCGCGCAGAATGTACTGGAACTGCTCTGCCACGCCAGTCATCTTGTTGCGGCGACCCATGGACAGAATCTGGCTGAAACCGCAGTAGAAAAAGATGCCCTCGGTTACCGCGTAGAACCCGATTAGATTGCGCAACAGTTCCTGGTCTGTCTCCAGGGTGCCGGTACGGAATGTCGGGTCTGACAGTGAGTGGGTATGGCTGAGACTCCAGGCGGCCTTTTTCGCCACCGAGGGAATCTCGCGGTACATGTTGAATACCTCGCCTTCATCCATACCCAGCGATTCGATGCAATACTGGTAGGCGTGCGTGTGAATGGCCTCTTCAAAGGCCTGACGCAGCAGGTACTGACGACATTCCGGGTTGGTGATCAGACGGTAGATAGCCAGTACCAGGTTGTTTGCTACCAGCGAATCGGCGGTGGAGAAATAACCGAGGTTGCGCATGACGATGCGGCGCTCGTCGTCTGTCAATCCTTCAGGGTTCTTCCATAGCGCCACGTCGGCCGTCATATTGATTTCCTGCGGCATCCAGTGGTTGGCGCAGCCGTCAATATACTTCTGCCATGCCCAGTCGTACTTGAAGGGCACGAGCTGGTTGAGGTCGGCGCGGCAGTTGATCATCGCCTTCTCGTCGACGTTGACCCGCGCGGCGCCCATCTCCAGCTCCTCCAGTCCGGGCGCCACGTCCAGGTTCTCGAGGGCTTCAGCGGCCTGTGCCAGGTTGTCGGAGGCCTCTGCCGGATCAACCGTTGATGACACCTCAGACACTACCGGGGCTGGTGTCGGCGGCACCTGAGGCTGGCTGGCCGGGGCGGGTTCTGCGCTGATGGCGGCGGTTTGCGGCTCCGCCACCTCTGCCAGAGTTGCTACTCCTACGGGCGCTGTTTCTTCTTTGTTGTAATCATCCCAACTCAACATCTACATCTTCCCCTTGTTCTCTAATTTCTATCAGCTAACCATTGCGACTGGTTCTTATCGAGCACCTGATAACTACTGACAGGCCTCGCAGTCCGGATCGTCCAGAGAGCAGGCCTGCGGTACAGGCGCCGGCGCGCTGGCGTTCGATACCGCGTTGAGAGTGCCGGTATCAATGGTGGATTTTTCGGTGCCGGTTGCAGCCAGCGAGCGCAGGTAATACGTGGTTTTCAAGCCGGAGTACCAGGCCATACGGTAGGTGACATCAAGCTTGGTGCCACTGGCGTTGTTGATATACAGGTTCAGCGACTGCGCCTGGTCTATCCACTTCTGCCTGCGGCTGGCAGATTCCACCAGCCAGCGCGGTTCTACTTCGAAGGCGGTGGCATAAATGGCTTTCACATCGTCAGGTACACGGTCAATGGATTGAACGCTGCCGTCGTAGTACTTCAGATCGTTGACCATCACGCCGTCCCACAGGCCGCGCGTTTTCAGGTCGTTCACCAGGTATGGGTTGACCACGGTGAACTCGCCCGAGAGGTTCGATTTCACGTACAGGTTCTGGTACGTCGGCTCGATAGATTGCGACACCCCGGTGATGTTGGCGATCGTCGCCGTGGGGGCGATCGCCATCACGTTGGAGTTACGCATCCCGCGCGCCTTGATGACGTCGCGCAGGCCCTGCCAGTCCAGTGTCTGGCTGCGGTCTACCTCGATGTATTTCTCGCCGCGTTCGGCTACCAGCTTCTCCAGCGAGTCGATGGGGAATATACCCTGGCTCCAAAGGGAACCCTCGTAGCTGGAGTATGCGCCGCGTTCCGCAGCCAGTTCGCTGGAGGCCTGTATGGCGTAGTAGCTGATCGCCTCCATGGAGCGGTCGGCGAAGTCTACCGCTGCGTCTGAAGCGTAGGCGATGTGCTGCTTGTACAGAGCGTCCTGGAACCCCATCAGACCCAGGCCCACCGGGCGGTGCTTCATGTTGGAGTTTTCCGCCTGCTCTACCGAGTAGTAGTTGATGTCGATAACGTTATCGAGCATGCGCACGGCAGTGCGAACGGTTTTCTGCAGCTTCTCCAGGTTGAGGCCGTTGTCGTCGATGTGTGCGGGCAGGTTCACACTGCCGAGATTGCACACGGCGATTTCTTCGCGATTGGTGTTCAGGGTGATCTCGGTGCACAGGTTGGAAGAGTGCACGACACCCACATGCTGCTGCGGCGAGCGCAGGTTGCACGGATCCTTGAAGGTCATCCACGGGTGGCCCGTCTCGAACAGCATGCCGAGCATTTTGCGCCACAGATTTTCCGCCTTAACGGTTTTGAAAAGCTTGATTTCGCCGCTGCGGGTCATGGCTTCGTAATGCTCGTAGCGCTCCTCAAAAGCCTTGCCGAAGAGGTCGTGCAGGTCGGGTGCATCATTCGGAGAAAAGAGCGTCCACTCGCCACCGTCAAACACGCGCTTCATGAACAGGTCGGGAATCCAGTTGGCGGTGTTCATGTCGTGGGTGCGGCGCCTGTCGTCGCCGGTGTTCTTGCGCAGCTCGACAAACTCCTCGATGTCCAGGTGCCAGGTTTCCAGATAGGCGCAGACAGCGCCCTTGCGCTTGCCGCCCTGGTTGACGGCGACGGCGGTGTCATTCACCACCTTGAGAAAGGGCACAACGCCCTGCGACTTGCCGTTGGTGCCCTTGATGTAGGCGCCCAGCGAGCGTACCGGGGTCCAGTCGTTGCCCAGGCCGCCGGCAAACTTGGACAGCATGGCGTTGTCCTGGATGGCGCCGAAAATGCCGTGCAGATCGTCCGGCACCGTGGTGAGGTAGCAGGACGATAGTTGCGGCCGCAACGTGCCCGCGTTGAACAGCGTGGGAGTGGAGCTCATGTAGTCGAAGGAAGAGAGCAATTCGTAGAACTCGATGGCGCGCGCGTTCTTGTCGGCTTCCTCTACCGCCAGACCCATAGCCACACGCATGAAAAAGATCTGCGGCAGCTCGATGCGCGTGTCGTTGGAGTGGATGAAATAGCGGTCGTACAGTGTTTGCAGGCCGAGGTAGGTAAACTGCAGATCACGCTCGGGCAGCAGTGCCTTGCCCAGTCGCTCCAGGTCGTACTCCTGCAGGCGCGGCGACAGCAGTTCCAGTCCCACCCCTTTTTCTACATAGGCGGGGAGGGCGCGCGCATACAGGGTTTGCATGTCGTGTTGCGTGGCGCTTTCGGCCACGCCGAGAAAGCTCAGGGCCTCGGCGCGCAGCGTGTCGCACAGCAGCCGTGCCGCCACGTAGGAGTAATTGGGCTCCTGCTCGATCATGGTGCGGGCAGTGATCACCAGCGAGGTGCTCAGTTCGTCTGCGGTGACCCCGTCGTAAAGATTTTTCAGTGCCTCGTCCAGAATGTCCGCTTCGCTGACGTCAGCCAGGTCAGTGCATGCCTCGCTGACAATCGTGTGCAGGCGGTCGAGATCCAGGGGCGCGCTGCTGCCGTCGAGCTGAATAACATTGATGCCGCCCGCGGCGGCGTGGGTGGCGGCGGACAGGTTCTGCTTCGCCGCGCGCTTGCGTGCCTGTTCCTCGCGGTAGATCACGTAGTCGCGTGCGACCTTGTGCTCACCCGAGCGCATCAGCGCCAGTTCAACCTGATCCTGGATGTCTTCGATATGGATCGTGCCGCCGGAGGGCATGCGACGCTGGAAAGTGGCCGCTACCTGCTCTGCCAGGGTGGCGACGGTCTCGTGGATGCGGCTGGAGGCAGCCGCTGTGCCGCCCTCCACCGCCAGGAAAGCCTTGGTGATCGCCACTGAAATCTTGCTGACCTCGAAAGGTACAACGGTGCCGTTGCGTTTAATAACGCGCAACTGACCGGGGGCTGTAGCGGCGATGCCGCCACTGACAGCGGCGGTTTCTGGAGGGGGAGTGGTGCTGTCGGCGGTGGCGCCGCCCTGGTTGATCTCTGTCTGCATGTTGTCTCCGGTGTGCTGGCGCTTGGCCTTATTGTTCTGGTTGCTGTTTTTCAGGTCGTTCAGGATGAGTCCACTTGAGTGAGACAGGCCCCGCTGCATGCTGCCCGGAGATGGCTATTGCCCCCCTGCGGCGCTGATTGGCTGAGAAACCCCTTTGTGGCAGTCGATACCGGCTTGTTTTGCTCGTTTTTTGACCGCTTCTTTTTGTGTCATACCCCATAT
>JAUHYL010000042.1 GCA_030426545.1 Gammaproteobacteria bacterium | reverse complement strand
TCCTATTATCGCGAAATGCACCACAGCGGCGCGACCTTCGGTGTACGACCGCCCTTTGCCCTGACCGAGTTTCTAACCAATCATCCAGGGGCGATTGAGAACGCCGTATATGTGGACAGGCTGCAGCGTTTTATTCACGAGTTTGGCAATGACGCGATACTTCCCGTTTTCCTCGAGGATTTCCAGGCGAACAGCCACGCCGTCACGCAGGCCTGTTGTGCACACATTGGCGTTGATCCCGAGAAGTTGCCCGCACAGAATCCTGTCCAATTGAACGTGGGAAGCGAAAAGCTACACGACACTCGCCTCCTGCGCTGGTTGATGAAAAACCCCCGGTTGCGTTACGCGATCGCCAGCAAATCCCCCGAGCGGCAGGATGAGGTGTTGCGCAGGCTGCGCCTTCGCGTCCCGTTTGGTAGCAAGCCGGTGCCCTGGGATGAACCTGCCGAGGCTATCTACCGCGAGCGGGTTGTGCCCAAGGCCCTGGAGTATTTGCAGGTGTGCGGCAAGCCGCCGGACTTCTGGCGTTTGTAGTGCCCAACGCCGCTGCAGGGATGATCAATGTCCCGGAAATGACGCTGGCTGGCCGCAGCGCACGTTATACTGGGGCGACAAGACCCAGCCTGCCCGATGATTCTGCCACCGGAGTGGTTCAGTGACTGCCGAGAAAATAAATCAAAAAATGCCTTACGCGGTAATTCGCCCGCTGCAATCGCTGGATTTGTTGTCACAGCGTGAGATGACCAGTCTCGCAACCACAGACCAGGAGATTCACAAGCTGTTCAGGCGCTGCGCCCTGGCGGTGCTCAACACCGGCGATGATACGGACGATGCCAGCGAGCTCTTCTCTCGTTATGAGGATTTTGAGATTCGCGTCGTGCCCGAGTATCGGGGACTGAAGCTGGAGATAGAAAACGCGCCCAGCCAGGCCTTTGTCGACGGGCGCATGATCACCGGCATTCGAGCACACCTTTTTGCGGCGCTACGGGACATCGTTTACATCCACCACAAGCTGGTGCAGCAGCTGCGCTTTGACCTGGAGTCCCGCGAAGGAATCAGCGATGCGGTTTTCAGAATCCTCCGCAATGCCGACGCCGTGAAATCAGATGGTAAGCCACGACTGGTCGTGTGTTGGGGTGGCCATTCCATTTCCCGCGCAGAGTACGACTTCACCAAACAGGTGGGTTATGAGCTCGGCCTGCGAGATTTCGATATCGCCACCGGTTGCGGCCCCGGCGCGATGAAAGGCCCCATGAAGGGCGCGGCAATTGGCCATGCCAAGCAGTTGAACACCGAGCGCCGCTATATCGGCATATCTGAGCCCGGGATTATCACCGCCGAGTCGCCCAACCCCATCGTAAACGAGCTGGTTATCATGCCGGACATCGAGAAACGGCTGGAGGCGTTTGTGCGGCTCGCCCATGGCATCGTGGTGTTCCCCGGGGGCGTTGGAACCGCCGAGGAAATTCTCTATCTTCTCTGCCTGAAGATGCATCCGGCTAACGCCGATATCCCCCTGCCTGTCATTATGGCCGCGCCGGAATCCAGTGCGTCTTACTTCCACCAGTTGGACGAGTTTCTCTGTTCTACGCTGGGCGACCAGGTGCGTGAACACTACGAGATCGTTGTCGGCGACCCTGCCGGTGTGGCGCGCAAGCTGAAACGTGCGATCAAGGGCGTGCGCAAGCGGCGCATTGAGCAGCAGGAATCGTTCAGCTTCAACTGGGGCTTGCAGGTGGACGACGAACTGCAGCAGCCCTTTCATGTGACACATGAGACCATGGCCAAGCTGGATCTGAGCAGCGACCAGCAACCGCACGAACTTGCAGCCGCGCTGCGACGTGCGTTTTCCGGACTGGTGGCCGGCAATGTGAAGGACTTTGGTATACGCGCAATCGCCGAGCGCGGCCCGTTCCTGCTGCAGGGCGAGCAGGCGCTGATGAACCGCATGGGCGCTTTGCTGGAGCAGTTCGTTGCCGATGGCCGTATGAAAATAGACCCCGCCGACTATGTGCCTTGCTTCGAGCTACAGGTAAAGCGCTGACCCTGGGGTTGCGTGCTGGCGTACAGGCGTTTCGCCCGATCAAGCGGGTATCGAGCAGCGGTGGAGCGGCGAGCGCTGCCTTATTTAAGCACCAATCCCAGACCCATGTATTCGCTGCGCAAATGGTAGGTTGAAGGGTCGCGGCCGTAGCCGTTGAAATAGAACAGCGTCAGGTGCAGGTTCTCCCACTTTGCGCCCAGGCTCAAACGGCCGCTGAGGTACTGTCCGAAGCTGTGCTCAAGGCCGGTTTTCAGTTCTAGGCGCGCATCCAGCGAGAAATCTTCGAACGGGAAAGATTGCTGCACCATGGTGCGCAGGCCGTCGTAGTCTGTAATGCGGGAATCGTCGTTCTCGTCCCACCAGATATTGTCTTCACGACCGTCGATAAACCCGAAGCCCTGGCAGTTGCAGAAAAAACGCGTTTCGATCTGGTAGCGGAACCAGCTCTCGGCCAGCGGGTCCTCGTTGAACAGGTCTGTGCTGGAAAAGCGAATGAGGCCGTAGTCCCAGCCGCGGCTTACCTTGGCCAACGCAAAATCCTGGCCTCTACGCTGCTCGTCGAATTCGAACTGGGTGAGGTTGTCTGCCTCCAGTTGTTGTCCGTTGGATTCGTGGAACCAACCCAATCGCAGTACATTGCGCCCACCGGAGAAGTCGAACTCAAAGGACATGCCCGGATTTTGCGCGCGGGAAATGATGGGAGCAGAATCGTAGCGGTCACTGTCGAAGGTGTAGAAATCGAAAAGGCCGTTGTAGTGCAGCAGGAACCGGTCCGGGGTAATGCCGTTGAGGAACTGGGCGCCAAATGTTTCGCCATCCTTATAGCGGTCCTGCACCTCGTCGAACCAGCTGTCGACCAGGGGGTACTTCAGGGACAGGTAAAACTCGATGTGATTGTCGTCGTTCAGTTTATCGTCTATCGGTGAGGCATAGACGAAATAATTCGGATCGTCTGCGCTAAGTCGTCCGCGGTCTTCATTGAGCGCCAGCAATTCCAGCCTCGCCAGGCGTCGCTCGCGTTGTAGCGCCTCTTCGCGTTCCCTGGAAACCACGGCCTCCTCGCGCAGTTCCATCTCGGCGTCATCGCGCTCCGATTGCAAGCTGTCGTAGCAGCGCAGGCGGGAGAATTCGTTTTTCAGGGTGCGACATTCGCCGAACGCCTCCAGAAAGGCCGCGGCCTCGTCGGTGGCAAGCGCCGGGAGACTGGGCAGCGTCGCCACAAAACAAGCGGCAGCGGTCAGGTAGCGCGGCGCTCTGGCTGATTGGCGGTGGCGGTTTTGATGCAATTGACGTGGCATGAGTTTTCCTCCGGGCGCAGATGCTCGGCCCTTCCCCGTCGAATAGCAAGATTGCTGCGCAACATTTACGAAATTTACTGTTCCGGCGGTGTCTCGGGACACGGGGCGCAGCGGACCTGCGAGGGCATCGCAGGTGCCTTGTACGGATCAGCCGGGCAAGGTGGGTGGGGCAGTGACGGGAATTACGGGAGGGGGTGAAACTCCACGCGCCGATTCAGGCCGTCATTGGGATCCGTATCCGGTAACGGTTTCTCTTCGCCAAAACCCCTGGTCAGCAGGCGGTCGGCCCCGATGCCGTAGTTTTGCATCAGGTAACTGGATACTGAAATTGCACGGGCTTCCGACAGTTGCTGGTTATACACCGCGTCGCCCAGCGCATCTGCATGGCCGGCGATCATCAAGCGCGTATCCGCCGTGCGTTCCTGGATCAACATTGCACCTACCGCATCGAGGTAGGGTAGCGCCTCCGGCAGTAACTGCGGCGAGTTCAGCGCGAACTGGATATTGAACCCCACGGCCGCGCCGGTGGATGCCGCTGGTGCCGTCTCCGCTTCGGGCTGTGCCGCGGACGCCGGATTTTCAGGCTCGGTATCGGTGAAGCGGATGGCTCGCACGCGGAGTTCACGCTGTGTGCTGGTGTCGGCGTCGGGGTACATCAAATCGCCCAGCGCAGTAGGGTCCGGGACCTCCTGAATCAGGAACAGGTCTTCCGCCTCGCCGGGCGATGGCACGCACAACAGTAGGGCGGTCGTTGCCAGGGCGGCCAGGGTGCCGTGAGCGGTTGCATTGCCGGTGCTGCAGGTTCTCATTGTGACTTTCCTTTCCAGTTTGGGTTCGCGCTCACGTTGGGGCTGGGCGGGGACTACTTTTCACTGGATTTTACCAGGCACAGGGAACGCCCCATATTCAGCACCAGCAAGCGCGGTTCTGCGCCTTCGTCCCGCGTAAAGGACAGCGTTTTCTCGCTAAACTCCCCGCTCAGGGACAGCGCGCGCAATCCGGTTTCCTGAATAATCTTCTCACCGTCCTGCCAGCAGGACAGCTCCAGCGGACCCTGGGGGCGCAGCAGCGGCGGCGATTTTGGCGCCGGTGCGCCGCTGTTTGCAGACGCTGGCAGCGGCCCGAGAGCCAGCAGAGCGATACAGGTCAGGGTTGCCGGGGTGCCGGGCGATAAACGTTTTTGCTGTGCAAACAACTTGAGCATGTCGTTCTCCCCGTCAGGGTAAGCTGACATCAATATTCACGCGCTGTGACACGAGCGTTTTATCCAACTGTGCGAAAGCCGACTCGACAGCGTCCAGTGAGTCAACGGGGAGCGCAACGAGGTCTTCACCTTTTAGCCGTTCAGGCAACGCCAGCCCCAACTCCTGCCGGGAGGCCACGCACAGTATCTGCTCTTTTGCGCCGGGGTGTTCAAGCACGATTTCAAAGCGGGCGTTTACCCCCGGCACTGTCACGGGCGCTTCCGCCGTCAGCAGTGCATTGGGCTGAAAGCGATTCGGGAACAGTCGCACCACGCGCCTGCTGCTGTCCTGGTAGTAGCAGTAGCTGAAGGCGTCCTGGTTACTGCGCAGCGTGATTGAGAGCACTTCCCCGACAGCGTATTGACTGCCGTCACTTCGATTGTGGCCCAGCGCCAGCGTCAGCGCGGGGTCGCTTCCCGCCTGTTCCGGGTGCGCGATCGAGCGCGGTGGTGGTGCCGGCCGTCGACCCAACTGCAGATCGTCGTCAATCAGTGCCGCGTACAGCTGGAAATTGATCTGCCCGTCCGCCAGCAGTGCTCTGTCGGCCTGGTAAGCGCCGATGGCTGCGCGCAACTCCGGCGAGACGCTGGCCCCGTCGACCGGGCCGCTGTACAGACCCTTGCCGGAGAGGGCTTGCTGCACGAATTCGCGTTGCTCGCGAACACTCATGCTGTCATACCAGCCTCGGGCCTGGGCGAGCATGGCGGTGCTGGTGTTGCCCGACCCAAGGCACTGCCAGTAAGGCACCTGCGTGAGTTTGCCCAGCGACTCAATCAGGCTCAACTCCAGCAGTGTGCGCACCGACTGGTGCATGCCCTCGCTGCGGTTCATGTTCATATTGAAGCTGAAACCCAGTTCGATCATGTCGATAGAGCCGTTCGCGTCCTTGGAGTCGCGTTCGCGGCTCACGGCAATCGTGTTGTTGGCCGAGGTGCCCGATAAAATCTGCCGGGTAATCAGGTCGCCAATGTTGAGATCGATGGACACCAGGGAGGTGGTGACATTGCCGCTGGCACCGGCGTCGAATTGTCCGAAGGAAACGCCACCGCTCTTGCCCGCAGAAACCACCTGCTCATCGAACTGGGTGATCGCACCGCGAATATAGTAGTTGGGTATCAGGAAGTCCGCTGTAAACCCCACCAGGTTGTGTAGCGCGTTGATGTCCAGTTGGCGCTGGTCATAATCGACAAAGCGGAAGGCACCGCTGCGTGTCGACATACGCGAGATCGCCGAGATCATCATCTCTTTGGTGCCGCTGCGAATTTCGCCGGTGGCGTCCGGAACGCCCTGGCTGGTGATCACCACATTGTTGACACCGTGATCAATAAACAGCTGATCCATGCAATCCAGTGCGCGCGAAAAGCTGGTGAGATTGTGCACCGGGCGAGCCTGTGGCTGGACCACGTCAATCACCGGTTCCGCGGACTGTTTACCCGCGCAGGATGCAACGGCCGTGAGCAGGAGTGCTAAGAAAAGGAATCTGGCCTGGATCGCCAATACGGCATCTCCCGTTTGAATAGGAACAGAAAATTCAGGTCAACAGTCTTTCGAACCCGTCTAAAAACTGCACGCGCGACCAGGCTAATTCGGGCGTCGTTTGCAATCCGTCGCCAGGTTGATCACGTCGCCCGTGATAATGATATCCCGGTCAACCTCAATACCGCGGGAGCCATACTTTTGCGGTGCTTCGACGTTGCCGATGGACAGTTCGCCACAGTTGGTATTTGTGACGCCATCGCTGAGCAGGTTGTCGCTTTCAGCTTCAACCTGGTTTTTGATGTTCTTGGACTTGGCGATGGTCTTGTCAATCTTCACGCGTTGTTCGGGCGCGATTCCCTGCACCTTGTTGTATTCGCGGGCAAAGGCCGGCCCGCCGACCAGCATCGCGATAAGCAGCAGAACTAGTGGTAGCCGAGTAATAACCATGCCGTCACCATTGGCCAAAGTTTCGGGGCAGTGCCGTCAGGGGCCGTTTCAAAATGAATCTACAGGCCCCTGCAGCACGGGTTGTATCAATCCGTTAGTACGTCATCCAGCACGTCATCCGCGGTATCCAGGGCACCCTCAACCCCGCAATCACTCTGGCCGATGGTGCCCACGCTGGTGCAGGCAACAGACGCGGCGCCCACCGCAGAGGTCACCACCGCGCCCCCGACGAAGGTATCCTGCTGCACGTTGCCAGACGCTTCGACATCACTGATTTTTCCCACCTCGGAGACGGCTGCTGTGCCCACGCCCACCGCGTTGGAATTCACGGCGCCTAAAACGGTTGTTGCCTGCTGCACATTCCCGGAGATATCACTGTTCTTGATCACCCCGACTTCCGAGGACGAGACGCCCAACACGGCCGCCGAATTCGCAGTAACGCCGCCGGCAACGAAGGTATCCTGCTGCACGTTGCCGTCGATGTCGGAGTTTTCAAGCGTTCCCACGGACGCGCGGCTGGCGGCGCCGTCAATCAGCGCAGTGGAGGAAACGCCGCCCAGGACGGTGGTGTTCTGCTGCAGATTCCCATCCACGTCGGCGTTGTTGACGCGTCCGACGTTGGTGGCTGCGCCCGAAAGCACACCCCCTGTGAAACTGGTGGCGGCACCCACAACCGTGGTGTTCTGTTCCACATTGCCGTCCACGGTCGAGTCGGAGATGTCGCCCACCCGGGTAGCCGCCGCCGCACCGGCGCCCAGCGTTGTGGAATTCGCTGCGCCAAGGACGTTAGTGCTTTGCTGCAGGTTGCCGGACACTTCCGTACTCGTTACTGAACCAACCTTGGTCTTGGACAGGGCTCCCACGCCCACGGCGTTCGCGCTTGCACCGCCCACCACGCTCGTATCCTGGTCGACTGATCCGCCGATCCTAACCCCCCCTTCCCGCACGGAAGCACGGTCTTGTGCGATCGCCGCACTACTGATGAATGTACACAGAGATACTGCCCCCAAAACTGCCATGAATCCGGACTTTTGCATGATGCGCTCCTCTCCCGCGCTCGGGAGATTGTATTGGGTTTACAGTGGCCTTGCGGCCGCAAGCTCAAGCACTAGAATAGCTGATCTCGATCAAAGGGCAAACCGCCCCAGGCCTTTGCGGGGCTGTACAGGCGGGGTTAGTGCAGTCCGTTATTGGTTCAGGCAGGACGCTACTGATGAGTAGTAAATTGCGCGTTGTTCAGTGCGTCGTCAGCGGCCACTATGGGTCGAGCCGGGGACTCGTGATACCGTGACTGCTTCACGCGCACACATTCGTAACCAGGCCCGGCCCGGTGCCCAACCCAGGAACGTCAGATTGGGATGAAAAAGCCAACGCTCGAGGGGGTTTGTTTTCCTGACTGGCGCAGCCGGTGGCGCTGTCCTGCCGCTCTGGCGGCGATCTTCATTCTCTGCGTGATCAGCACACCCCGGATAATGGCCGCGGCAGCCTCAAGCAAAGACCTGGCGGTGGTTGACTGTCTGCTCCCTGGCCAGATCCGGCAGCTGGGCAACAATCGCACCTATCTCTCGGCGCGTCGTCCCCTGAAAACGACTGCCGCGGAGTGCGCCCTGCGCGGCGGCGAGTATGTCCTCGCAGATCAGGCGAACCAGGCTTCTGCCCTGCTGGTATGGTTGCCCGCCGCGCAGGCGGGCGATGTGGCAGCGATGGTAAACGTTGGCGAGATTTACCAGAAGGGAATCGGCCTGGCACCGGATTACCGCGCCGCGGCGCACTGGTTTGAAGCCGCGGCAGCAGCGGGCAGTTCCAGCGCCTATATCAACCTCGCGCAACTGTATGAGAAGGGCCTGGGCGTGCCGCAGAACCCTCAGCTGGCGTTATCGTTCTATCGCAAGGCGTCGGGACTTGAGGATGACCTGGTGCTGGACCCCGGTAGTCTCGTCGCGCCCCCCGTTGCCCAGGGCAGTGAGTTGCACTCGCAGGAGCGGGCCCACGAGGCGTTGGAACGCGCTCGCGCGGAAGCGCAGGCGTTGCGCGCGGACCTGGTTGCCGCTGAGCGCGCGCTGCAGGAGTCGCAGCAAAGTCTGCAGCAGCTCGAGAATCAGCTCGAGGCGGGCGCGAGGAACGGTGCCGCCGCGCAGGAGGCGGAGAACGGGCGCAGCAAAGCGCTGGCCGAACTACAGCAGCAGGAGGTGCGACTGAAGGCGCTGGAAGCCGAACTGGCTGAGCGGGAGTCACAGGTGCTGCTCGCGCAACGGGAAACGGGCGCGTCTGCGCAGCAGTTGCTGCAGGCAGAATCCGCGCTGGAAGAGGCGCGCCTCAGTCGCGAAAAATACCGTGCTGAGCTTGCCGCTGCGCAGGCAGCGCTGGATAAGGCGCGACAGAGTGGGAGTAATGAACGCGCCGAACTCGACCGACTGCAACAACTGTATGAACAAAGCGAGCAGCGCAGCCAGCAGCAGGAAGCCATCATTGCGCAGTTGCAGGGTGAGCGAGACAAGCTGCAGGGTCGCACGGAGCAGATTGAGAGTGAGCTGAGCGCGCTGCAAGCCTACGAAGAGGCGATCAAGACGCAGGCGGTTGCAGGGCCCTCCATTACCATGATCGACCCACTCCTGCCGCAGACGCGAGCGACCACGCCGGTGGTCAAGGTGCGCGGACAACAATCATCCCGGCAGATCATCGCGCGGCTGTTGGCGCCGGCGGGCCTGCTCTCTCTCACCGTCAATGACGAGCCGCTTGCCGCCAATCCCCAGGGTATCTTCCGCGCGGTCGTGCCCCTTGATCGCGCGGAAGTACCGGTTTCTATTGTGGCCATCGATAACCAGGGTAAGCGAGAGACGCGAGAATTCGTGCTGCGCTCCGAGGAGTTGGCCGCGCTGCAGGCGATCGACACCGGCGACGAGTCGGCCACGGCACTACCCGCGCTGGAATTCGGCAACTATCACGCGCTGGTAATCGGAATAAATGACTATGAAAAGCTGCCCAGACTGCGCACGGCGGTCAACGATGCCAATGCGGTGGCGGACTTGCTGGGAGAGAAGTACGGTTTCAAGGTCACCCGGCTGCTGAACGCAAGTCGATACGACATCCTGTCGGCCCTGAACGGGATGCGCGAGTCGCTGACCAGCGACGACAACCTGCTCATTTATTATGCGGGTCACGGTGAGCTCGACCGGGTAAACATGCGCGGCCACTGGCTGCCGGTCGATGCGGAAGCGGACAATTCCGCCAACTGGATATCCAATGTCGCGGTGACTGACATGCTCAATATCATTAACGCGCGTAGCTTGATGGTGGTAGCGGACTCCTGCTATTCAGGCTCCCTCACGCGCTCCGCCCTGTCTCAACTGGATGGCGCGCTCACAGCGCAAGAGCGGTTGAACTGGCTCAAATCGATGGTCAAGAAAAGATCGCGTACCGTACTGACATCGGGCGGACTGGCGCCCACCCTGGATGAGGGCGGCGGCGAGCATTCAGTGTTTGCGCGCGCCTTCCTGGATGTGCTGCAACACAATGGCGGCCTGATGGACGGACTGAACCTGTACAAGGAAGTATCCGCGCGAGTCGCTCTGGCCGCCTCGCAGATGCGCTATGAACAGGTGCCGGAGTACGCACCGCTGCAATACGCCGGGCATGAGGGGGGCGACTTCTTTATCGTGCCCGCCCGGCAGTAGACCTTGCGCGCTAAAATTCGCGGCGTAATCCGGCGGTCAATTGATGGCGTTCGCGCTCATCGTGACCAACCAGTCCGTCATAGTTGAGAAACAGCATCCAACCTTCGGCGAATATTGCCGAAACACCAGCGCCGGCAATGAAATAGTCGCGATCCGGGTCATCGCCTTCAATGGTGTACTGATTCTGCGCCGTATCCAGGTCAAAGCTTGAGGTTGCGACCTGCGCATCCTGGTCAAACTCGTGTTCGTAGGCCAGGTGCAGGCTGGGCACGATCACACCCCAGTCAGTGCTCATTGCATAACTGCTGCGCACGCCAAATGTCGTGGTGAGTGACTCGCGCTCGTTGCTGTCAACGCGCATGGCCAGACCCGAATTGTTGAGGTCGGACTCTGTATAGGCGTCGATGTCAGATTTCACATAGGTGGCGCGTGCATAGGGCGTGTGGCTCCAGGCGCCGCTGTCCAGGCGATACCCAAGGCTGCCGCTGAACCAGTAGGCGTCCCCATCCGGATCGCCCTGCACCTGTACATTGGTCTGCTCGACGCTGCGCGTAGATTCCTGGAAGACCACATTGCGCTGAAACTCGTACTCGGATCGGCTGAGCCCAGCGCTCCCTTCCGCGTAGAGATTGTCCGCAATATCAAAAGCCCCGAACAGCACCAGTGAATAAGCGGTCGACTCGGTAGTACCGGAGTTACTTTGCGGCGTGAAATTCACGCCCTCCGCCTCGCGATCGTAGTCGAACTCGGTGGTCTCGTAGCCGATGAAGCCGCCTATCACCGTTGTATCGTTGAGGCGCTTGTCTACCCCCAGTTCGATGCTGTAGACATCACCGTCGAAGCCGCGCTCGCTGTCTGTATCATCCTGCTCGATCGTGGCGTAGCCGCCGTTGACCAGCAGGCTGAAGGGGCCGATGTTGATGGCGGTGCCATCTGCTGAGCCACCGACGCCCGCCAGGCGCTCCTCGGTACGGGAAATCTGGTTGCGGGCGTTGCCCAGTGGCGTCTGGTTGCTGCTTAATGTCTGGTTGGGATTGAGAGACGTTTCGCTGTTGCTGGACAGGTCTCCCTCTCCGTTGGGGGTCTCGGCACAGCGTGCTGCCAGGCTTCCAGTCGGGCTGTTGCAGGCGCTGAAGAAAAAGTCCTGAAAGGCCGCGTTCTGTGCCACGGCTGAGGGCGCGAGGGTGGCGGCCGTTGCCAGAATAATGGCCGGGCCCTGCAGTATCGATCTTCTCATGAATACTCTCCCTGTCTTGATGACCCATCGGCGCCCGGGCGGTGTCGGCGCCTGGATGACCGGAGCAGTCGTGGCGTTGATATACGGCGCGGTTGCGCTTGTTCTGCCGGCAGGTGCACAGTGTAGACGAAAAGTGTGGTCCCTTTGCAAGTGGTCCAAAGCGCCAATCGGGGGAGGGGCAAACCTGCGCCATGCGTGGAAAGTGCTATTTCCTGTCTTCAGATTCGATAGAATAGCGCTCCTTCTACGTTCTACTGGTGAAGTGATGACGCAAAAACCGACTGCCCTGATCACCGGGGCCTCGGCCGGACTGGGTGCGGAGTTTGCCCGGCAACTCGCGGCGCGAGCGCACAACCTCATACTGGTGGCCCGTCGCAGGGAAAAATTGGAGGCTCTGGCGGTGGAATTGCGCACCGCCCACGGCATCGATTGCCATGTGCTCAGCGCCGATTTGGCGGACCCCGATGCGCCGCAGGCACTGTTTGAATCCGTGGCGGCCCTGGGCCTCACGGTGGACTACCTGGTGAACAATGCAGGCATTGCGGGGCCGGATTTGCTCGAGGATCGTGACTGGGGTGCCCAGGATGCGTTTTTTCAGCTGATGATGTCCTCCGTAGCCCATCTTTGCCACCTCTTCGTACCCCCCATGCGCGAGCGGGGCTTTGGTCGTGTCATCAACGTGGCGTCAGTTGCCGCGCGTCTGCCGCGGGCTGACGGCTGCAACTACGCGGCGAGTAAGGCCTATGTGGTGGCGCTGTCCGAGTCTTTGGCGGTTACGCTGAAAGGTACCGGGGTAAATGTCTGTGCCCTTTGTCCCGGGTTCACCCATACGGACTTTCACGAAACCGCCGGATTGCAGGACATGAAAAACTCGCTGCCCAAATGGTTCTGGTATGACGCCGATGTGGTGGTGGCCGATGGCATCAGGGCGGTAGAGAAGGGCAGGCCAATCTGTATCTCCGGCCGCCTCTACCGCTGGCTGGATCCTGTTTTTCAATCGGTATGGACGCGCCGCTTTATCACGGCACCGGGTCGCAACTAGTGTCTGGCGCAGTAGGTGACATCATTAGGTGCTGTCGATGAGCGTCGATGCCGATTTGCGCGCCGTGCGCAAGCTGTTGGAGGCGGGGGATTTGCAGCGCGCTGCCAGTACCTGTCTTGCCGCATTGCGGCAGCATCCCAATCACGTTCCCGCCATTGAGTTGTACGCGCGTATCGCGGAGCGCCTGCGTCGCTTCGACGAGGCGCAAATCATTTACCAGAAACTCCTGCAGGCCGCGCCCAGGAACGTGCTCGCCCACGAACGGCTCGGGCTGTTGTACCTTGAACAGGGCGATCATCGGCGCGCCGGCGCGCATGCGCAGCAGGCGTTGACGCTCGATCCCAAGCTGGTATCGCCCTGCATCGTGCTCGGCTCGCTGGCCCTGCTGCAGGGAAAGGTAGATCAAGGGGATGCCTTCTTTGCTCAGGCACTTGAGCACACGGCGGACGTGGCGGCAGTGCAGCGCACCTACGCCAATGCGCTGCTGACGGCGGGTGAGTTCGAACGCGCCTCGGTGCTGCTGCGCAATCTTATAGTGAACGCGCCCGATGAAGCGCACTACCATGAGTTGTTGAGCCGCGCGGCCGATCTGGAAAACAGTGAGGAGGATGCGAACCTGATCCTGGCATTGCTCGGCGAAGACGGGGACCTGCGCGCTGAGGTCAGGCGTTCACCACAGCGCAGCCCCGCCGCCTGGCATGCGCTGCACAAGTTGTTCGATGTTCGCGGCGACCATTCGCGCGCATTCCAGTCACTGGAGAGCGCCAAGGAAATACGTCGCGGCGCCGCTAACTTCGATCTGGGCCAACAGGTGCGAGTGCACGCAGCCCTGGCCAGCGTGTTCAGCCCCGAGTTCGTGCAATCCCATCAAACTGTCGGCTGTATGGCGGAGGACGCTATTTTCGTTGTCGGAATGCCGCGTGCAGGGACCACCTTGCTGGAGCGAGTGCTGGCAACGGATGAACAGGTGGCGGCCGGCGGCGAACTGCCCATTGTGCAGCGCCTGTTGCAGGAAGCCTGTGCGGCCGTCGGTGCGCACCAGGATGATTACGCAGCCCTCGCCCGGCTGCCAGGGGAGCTATGGCGCCAGCTTGGTGAGGAGTACATCAAGCGTGCGCGTGCGCAGGTGCCTGCGGGCCGTTACTTTGTGGATAAAGATCCGGGCAACACGTTCTTGCTCGGGTTTATACGCACCATGCTGCCGCGCGCGCGGATAATCCACAGCGTTCGCCACCCCGCCGCAACCTGTCTGTCGATCTACGAGCAGAACTTCCTGCACGGTCACGACTACGCGGCCAACCTGCAATCACTGGGTGAGTATTACCTGCACTACAACGATGTCATCGCCTATTGGAAGTCGCTCTACCCCGGCGACATTATCGATATGCATTATGAAGCGCTGGTGTCGGATGGCGACAGGGCGCTGGAGACGTTGCGCCAACGCCTGCAACTGGACGCGGTCAGCTTCAGTCTTGAAGCTGACCGGAATGGGGGAGAAATTCGCACGGCGAGCGTGCGCCAGGCGCGGCAGAACGTGCACACGCAATCAATGGATCGCTGGCACAACTACCGTGTGCAGCTGCAGCCCCTGCTGACGGTGCTCGCGCCGCTGTTGCAGGAGCCCGGGTAGAATTGAGGCGATCTTCGCGCTACCCGTCCGATTCGTTTCGCAGTCTGCGCAACACGAATTGCAGGATGCCGCCGTGCTCGTAGTAGGAGAATTCGTTCGGCGTATCAATGCGTATACGCGCGCTGAAGGTGAGCGTTTTGCCGTCGCTATTGCGCGCCGTCACGGTTACCGTCCGCTGGCCTGATTCAACGGCGGGAATAGAGAAATGTTCCTCGCCGCTGAGTCCCAGGCTGTCCGCGCTGTCGTCGCCCTCGAACTGCAGGGGCAGTATGCCCATGCCGATCAGGTTGGAGCGGTGAATGCGTTCGTAGCTGCCCGCGATCACTGCCCGTACACCCAACAGCGACGGCCCCTTGGCTGCCCAGTCGCGCGATGAACCGGTACCGTATTCCTGGCCGGCAAGCACCACCAGTGGTACGCCCTCGGCAGCGTAAGCTTCCGCCGCCGCAAAGATAGACGTTGTTTCGCCATTCAAAAAGCAGGTTGTCCAGCTGCCCTCGGTGCCCGGTGCGAGTTGGTTGCGCAGGCGTACGTTGGCAAACGTGCCACGCATCATCACCTCGTGATTGCCCCGGCGAGAGCCGTAGGAGTTGAAGTCTAAAGGCTGCACCCCGTTTTCCTGCAGGTAGTCACCGGCGGGACTGTCCGGCGCAATCGCACCCGCCGGTGAGATGTGATCGGTGGTAATGCTGTCACCGACCTTGACCAGGCAACGTGCATCTTTTATGGCGCCGGGCGCTGAAGGATCGGCAGCCATGCCATCGAAGTAGGGGGGTTTGCGCACGTAGGTGGAGTCGGGCCAGTCAAAGCGCTCCCCGCCGGTCAACGGCAGGTTGTTCCACACTTCGTTGCCGGTGAAGACGTCGCTGTAGCGCTCGCGAAACAGCGCGGGCGCGACGCTGCTCTCTACCAGCTCACGTATCTCTTTCGCCGAGGGCCACAAATCGCCAAGCGTTACCTTGTTGCCCTCGCTGTCTACACCCACGCCATCCTTGTGCAGATCCAGCGCCATATTACCCGCCAGTGCGTAGGCGACCACCAGTGGTGGCGAGGCGAGGTAATTGGCGCGTACATCCTGGTGAATGCGGCCTTCGAAATTGCGGTTTCCCGACAGCACGGAGGCCACCATCAACTTGCCGCGGCGAATGGCGGCGTTGATGTCGTCCGGCAACGGGCCAGAGTTGCCAATACAGGTCGTGCAGCCGTAGCCAACAATGTAGAAGCCAAGCGCTTCCAGGTCTTCCAGCAGGCCGGTACGTTGCAGGTATTCGGTGACTACCTTGGAACCGGGTGCCAGGCTGGTTTTTACCCAGGGCTTGGTTTGCAGCCCGAGCTTGCGTGCTTTGCGTGCGAGCAATCCGGCGGCGACGAGTACGTCGGGATTAGAAGTATTGGTGCAACTGGTGATGGCCGCAATCACAACGGCGCCGTGCTGCAGCTGGAAGCCGCCGTCATCGCGCGCTACCTCAATGCCCTGGGCAGCCTCCTGTGGCTGGGGCGTGCCGCCTTCCTCGGCCCAATCGCTCTCTTCGCTATTGTTCGCGTACAGCTCGTGAAACTCGCGGAGTGTGCCCGCGAACGATGACGCGGCATCTGTCAGCGCTATGCGGTCCTGGGGGCGGCGTGGGCCTGAAATACACGGCACCACATCACCGAGGTCCAGTTCCAGCGTGGCGCTGTAGCGGGCGGGGGGTGAGTTTTCGTCGTGCCACATGCCCATCGCCTTCATGTAGGCTTCCACCAGTTGAAGTTGCGCCTCGTCGCGTCCTGTCAGGCGCAGGTAGTTGATGGATTCGGCATCGACCGGGAACATGCCACAGGTGGCCCCATACTCTGGCGCCATGTTGGCGATGGTGGCGCGGTCTGCGAGGCTCAGCTCGGCGATACCCGGGCCGAAAAATTCCACGAACTTGCCCACCACGCCGTGCGCGCGCAACTTTTCAGTCACCGTCAGCACCAGGTCGGTGGCGGTGGCGCCCTCTGCCAGTGAGCCGCTCAGGCGAAAACCCACCACCTGTGGGATCAGCATGGTGACCGGCTGACCCAGCATTGCCGCTTCCGCCTCTATCCCACCCACGCCCCAACCGAGTATGCCGAGGCCGTTGATCATGGTGGTGTGGGAGTCTGTGCCAACCAGGGTATCCGGGTAGGCCATGGGTGCTTCCCCGCCCTCGCTGAACACTACCCGGGCCAGATACTCGAGGTTGACCTGGTGCACGATGCCTGTGCCTGGCGGCACGACACGGAAATTGTTAAAGGCTTCCTGGCCCCAGCGCAGGAAACGGTAACGCTCCAGGTTGCGCTCTATCTCCACCGCAGTATTGCGCTCCAGCGATTCCTCAGTGCCAAAATAATCCACCATGACCGAGTGATCGATCACCAGCTCCACCGGGGACAGCGGGTTGATATGGCTGGCCTCGCCGCCCAGGTCGACCATGGCGTCACGCATCACCGCCAAATCAACGATGGCGGGTACGCCGGTGAAGTCCTGCAGCAGCACACGCGAGGGCACAAAGGCGATTTCCTGCGAGGGGGTCGCGTCGGCATCCCAGTTGACCAGTGCCTCGATGTCGTCATCCGTCACGTAGGTCTGGTCGCCATGGCGCAGCAGGTTTTCCAGCAATAACTTCAGTGAGAAGGGCAGGCCGGTCGGGTCGCCAATGTTGTCTACGCCGTCAAAGGGGAAAATACGGTACGGCTTACCATCGACGTCCAGTGTGGCTTCTTGGCGGTAACGGGTGCTCATGGCGAAAATTCTCCGGTTGCGGTTGTTCTACAGTGCTCTGGCGAACGGCTATGCTGTGCAGAGGTTGCGTGATCGGTTAGTGATGCGCTCAGTGATGTCTCAATCTTTGGGTGACGCAGCGTTCCAACAATATAGCAGGAGCCTCAGATGGATGAGTATCGCACGGAACAGGACAGCATGGGCGAGGTTAAGGTGCCGGTCGACGCCCTGTATGGCGCCCAGACCCAGCGTGCGCGGGACAACTTTGCGCTGGAACGGCGACCTATGCCCGCAGAATTTCTGCGTACACTGGCTCGGCTCAAAGCCGCTGCGGCCCACGCCAACTGTGCGGTTGGCGCCCTGGATGCGGAGGTGGCAGCCGCCATCGAACATGCTGCGCAGGCGGTAGCCGAGGGCGCACATGCCGAGCAGTTCCCGCTGTCGCTGTTCCAAACCGGCTCCGGCACCAGTACCAATATGAACATGAACGAGGTGTTGGCAAGCCTGGCCGGTGCAGCGCTGGGAAGCGATGTGCACGCCAATGACCAGGTCAATTGCAGCCAGAGCAGCAACGATGTCATTCCCAGCTGTCTGCAGGTCAGCACGCTGGGCGCGCTCGAGACAGCATTGCTGCCGGCATTGCATCGGCTGCTGCAAATCCTGCGCGACCGGGCAGAGGCCCTGTCCGGCGTGGTAAAAACCGGGCGCACGCACCTGATGGACGCCATGCCCCTGACGCTGGGGCAGGAGCTGGGCGCCTGGTCTTTTCAGCTGGACGAGGCCTTACAACGTATCGAGCAGGCGCTGCCGCGCCTGCGCCAGCTTCCGATAGGCGGCTCGGCGGTGGGTACCGGCGTCAATGTTCCGCCCGGATTTACGGCGCAGTTCGTGCAGCGCCTGGGCGAGCTGACAGGGCTCTCGCTGCAGGTCTGCGCCAACCCCTTTTCGCGCATGGCGGGACAGGATGTTGCCCTGGAGATTTCCGCCGCACTGCGCGGACTCGCGGTTGTGCTCACCAAGATCTGCAACGATCTGCGCTGGATGGCCTCAGGGCCGCTCTCCGGCCTGGGGGAGATCACGTTACAGGCGCTGCAACCCGGCTCCTCGATCATGCCGGGCAAGGTGAACCCCGTGCTGCCGGAGGCGGTGCTGATGGTGTGTACCGATGTTGCGGGCAATGACACCAGCGTGGCGCTGGCCGCCTCGTCCGGAAATTTTCAGCTCAATGTCATGTTGCCCCTCATTGCCGACAAGCTGGACAGCAGTTGTACGGGGCTGACCTGGGCCTGCGATGCCTGCGCGCGCACGGTGGCTGGGTTCAGTGTTGAGCAGTCGCGCATCGAGCGTTCACTGGCGGCCAATCCCATCCTGGTGACGGCGCTGAATACGCGCATCGGTTACGAGGCGGCCGCGGTCATCGCCAAGCGCTGTTACAGCGAGCAGCGGACAGTGATCGACGTGGCGGAGGAAGTAACCGGCATGGCACGGGCCGAACTCGAACAGTTGTTGGACCCGCTGCGCCTCACCGGGCAGGACTCGGCTCGTTAAGCGGATGAATCGCGGCGAAAAGACAATGTCACGTGCGCGATACGACGTGATGGCACTGTGGTGCAGAAGTTGCCAGGTATCTGTTGAACGTCTTGCCACGGAGCCCGGTTGCACCCGGGCTCGTTTCACATCGCCTGTCAGTCGTCGAGGAATCGTGCCAGGCGCTGGCGTAGCGCGGCGTTTTCGCGTCGCAGGTCCTCGCGCTGGCGCATCAGCTCGATCAGCATGCTGACCGACTCCCACTCCACGTCCAGTTCGCGTTGCAGCCGCAGCGCCTTTTCCAGCCAGTGCGCACCGGTGGTATCGAATACCCACTCTTCGGCACGTTCGCCTTCCACGGGTTTGGCGATATCCAGCTCCACCAGTTTGATCACCAGCGTGTGCGTGACTTCCTCGCGCTCACAAAACTCCGTGACGCTCACGCGCAACATCGTGTTGCTCATGTCGGGCCCCCCCAGTTTTCGCGTGGGTCGAAGGCGGCTTGCTGCGCCAGATCGCGCCACAGGGCAGAGGCCTTTTCGTTGGCCGCGGGCGGCATTACGACTTTGAGCACCGCGTACAGGTCACCTCTGCCGCCGGGCCCCACCAGGCCTTTGCCGCGCACCCGCAGGCGCTGTCCGGATTGACTGTTGGGCGCGATGGTGAGGTTGATTCTTCCGTCCAGGGTAGGCACCTCGACTTTTGCACCGAGCGCCGCTTCCCAGGGCGCCACCGGAACGGTAATCGACAGGTTGCGCCCCTCGACATCAAACAGGGGGTGAGGCACCAGCCGGATGTGCAGATACAGGTCTCCGGCGGGACCGCCTCCGGGGCCGCTGACGCCCTGACCTTTGAGTCGCAGGCGCTCGCCGTCGGACACACCGGCCGGGATCGTCACATTCAGTGTTTTTTTGCGCTGCGAAACAGTGGCGCCATCCTGGACGGGCAGCGTGTATGCGACCGGCTTTTTACTCTCCGCCAGTGTCTCCTCCAGAAACACGGGCATCTCGATCTCCACGTCGTGGCCGCGCCGGGGCTGCGGCTGCGCCGCGTGTTCGAACCCGGCGCCGAAGACGCTGTTGAAGAAGTCGGAAAAGTCCCCGCTGAAATGATGTTGGCTGCCACCGGCGGCCGACTGCCAGCCCGGCGGTGGTTCAAAGTCCTCGGGACGCCTGCCACCGAATTGTCGCAGCTCGTCGTATTCCGCGCGACGCTCGTCATCGCCCAGCACTTCCCAGGCCTCGGCGACCTCCTTGAAGCGATCCTCGGCGTCTGCTTCCGCATTCAGATCCGGGTGATAGCGGCGGGCGAGTCGCCGGTAAGCGGTCTTGATGTCTTTTTTGTCGGCGTCCGCTTCAACGCCGAGGATGCTGTAGTAGTCCTTGAATTCCACTATGCTGCGCGCAACCTCTATTTGTCCCTGCTGCAACGGGCCATGGTAGTGTAGAATTTGCCGCGGTGGTAGTACTGCAATCCTGCATCGCACAAACCTGAAGCCTCGAACCTGAAGCTTCGAATCCAGGGATATTGAACGCGCTGTGAAATCGCTCCTCGGCGTCACCTCTTTATTAACGGCCACCGCGCTGTTGCTCACCGGTCATGGCATGCAGCTGACCTTGCTGCCGATGCGCGCCGAGGCCCTGGGCGTCTCGGCGACTGCCATCGGTCTCAGCGCATCCCTGTATTTCGTGGGCTTTGTAGTCGGCTGCCTGCTGGTTCCGCGGCTCATGGGCAGAATCGGGCATATCAGAACATTTGCCGTGTTCACCGCGGTTATGCTCTGTTCAATACTGGCGCTGGAGTTAACCACCTACTGGCCGGCCTGGCTGTTGTTGAGGTTTTTTACCGGCCTGGGCATCTGCAGCCTGTACGCGGTCATTGAGAGCTGGCTCAACAGCCACGCGGATGCAAGCAATCGCGGCAAGATTCTCTCGATCTATACCTTTGTCGTGTTGACCGCCATGACGGCCGGACAGTTTTTAATCAACGTCGGGCCTGTCACCAGTTCTGTGCCCTTTATTGTTGCAGCGCTTTGTCTGGCGCTCGCAATCCTGCCGGTGGGCCTGACGCGCCGTGCAGAACCTCAAGCCGTTGAATCCACGAAAACCAGTTTTACGCTGTTGTACCAGCGGTCGCGTTCGGCCTTTGCCGGTGCGTTGTTGTCCGGGCTGGTGGTCGGCAGCTTCTGGTCGCTGGGCGCGGTGTTCGCCCAGCGCTACATGGATAGCCAGATGGGCGTTACCGTCTTCATGAGTCTGGCCATCGCCGGGGGAGCACTGGTGCAGTACCCCATTGGCTGGCTGTCTGACCGGGTAGACCGCCGACGCATTCTGCTGGCGTTGACGTTGGGCACGTTGCTTGCGTCAGTGGCCGTGGCCACCGGTGCGCTGCGCCCCTGGTTTCTGCCGGCAGTTGGCCTGTTCGGTGCCTTCGCGATGCCGCTCTATGCGATGTCTCTGGCTACCGCGGCGGATGTCTGTGAAGGGCATGAGTTTGTCGCCATTGGTTCCACCGTGCTGTTGCTGAATGCGCTGGGAGCAGTCTCCGCGCCGGTACTGCTGGGCCCGCTCATGTCCTACTTCAACGCCACGGCCCTGTTTTGGGGGTTTGCCTTCACCTGTGTGGTTTTTTCAGTCTATTTTGTGGTGCAAATGCGGGCGCCTCGCATCGTCACGCTGGCCCAGCAAACGCCCTTCGAGGTTGCGGCCACGGAAGCCGCGCCCGTGGGGTTTGAGTTGGATCCACGTACACACCAGCCTGCACACGAGGCCACCGACGAACCGACAGGCGACGCGGGGTCGATTAATCCTGCTCCACCGGTGCCGCCGAAGGTTGCTGAGTAAACTGCAGTCGGTCGAGATCAAACTGATGGACCTCGCTCAGATCGCTCATTAGCGAATCCAGTAGATCCTGCTCCATCTGTGGCGATCGACTCAGTATCCACAGGTAGTCCCGGCCCGGTGCTGCGACAACGGCATGGTCGTACTCTGCTCCCAGTTCGATGATCCAGTAGTCGCCCCAGAAGGGCCCAAAGAAGCTGACCTCGAGTTTCGCATTGCTGTCGTCGACGACACGGGCGCGTCCGGTTGCCACCCTTTCCTCGCCGTCCAGGCTTTGATCAAAGCAACGGTTAACGACTTTCACCTTACCGTCGTTACGCAACGAGTAGGTCGCACTGGTCCCCGCACAGCCGCGCTGAAAACTCTGCGGATAGCTGGCGATCTCGTACCACGTGCCCATGTAGCGCTGCAGATCTACCTGTTCTACCGTTTTCAGAGGCGGCAGGTTGAGGCGTTCGGTCGTACTGGCACTGCAGGCGGTCAGCATGCAGGCGGCACATAGCAAAAAAAGTCGGGTTGATAGTTGCATGGGGCAGGGTCTCCATTCAGGTTCGGGGGAGGGGCGCGAGCGGCGTCGCCGTGGGTGTTGTGTCGACGGCGTTGCGCAGCAGTGTAAAGCGGCAGCGGGCCACCAGCGAGCATGTCGACATTGCCGGAGTCATCATTCCGGTGCCATGGTCGCGAGCAATTGCCCGGCATATCGCCTGATCGCGTCCCGTTCGTCATCAGGCTTGCGCTGCCAGTTGCGCAGTGCGAGCTGCATACGCGGGTTGCGCGCAAAGCGTTCCTCATGCCTGTCGAGAAACGCCCAGTACAGGCTGTTGTAGGGGCACGCCCGCGCCCCCGTGGTTTCACGGGGATTATAGCGGCATTGTTTACAGTGATTCCCCTGGCGCTGGATGTACTTGCCGCTGGCTGCGTAGGGCTTGCTTGCCATCAGGCCGCCGTCCGCGTGCAGCGCCATACCCAGCGTATTGGGCAATTCAACCCACTCGAAGGCATCCACGTACACCGCCAGATACCACTCACAGACAGCGCTGACATCCAGCCCTGCCAGCAGGGCGAAGTTGCCAATGACCATGAGCCGTTGAATATGGTGCGCATACCCCAGATCCAGCGTTTGCACCAGCGCCGCCTGCAGACAGCGCATGTCGGTGTCGCCATCCCAGAACCACGGCGGTAGTGGTCGCGTCGCGGCAAGCGTGTTCTGTTGCGCGTACTCCGGCGCAGTGAGCCAGTAAACACCCCGCACGAATTCACGCCAGCCGAGAATTTGTCGGATGAAGCCCTCCGCAGCGGCAAGCTCACACCGGCCGTCGCGCCACGCCTGCTCCACCTGCCGGCAGCACGTCTCGGCATCCAGCAGGCCAATATTCAGGTACATGGAGACAAGGCTGTGAAACAGCCACGGGGATTCCTCGGCCAGCGCATCCTGGTAGGTGCCGAAGTGTGGCAGCGCATGCTCGACGAACCACTCAAACATCGCCGCGGCGTCTTCCCCCGTGACTGCGAGATAGAATCGCTGCAGATCGCCCGGGTTGTCGGGGAATTCCCTCTCGACCAACGCCAGTACTTCGCGGGTAATGGCGTCGGTGTCTGGTAGCGGTCTCTCAGGTATCGACTCCTGTGCTCTCCAGCCGCGCCGGTTCTCTGCATCGAAATTCCACTGGCCACCCGCCGGTGTGTCATCAGCTTCCATGAGCAGTCGGTGCTGTTTGCGCATTACGCGATAAAAATACTCCATGCGCAGTTGTTTTCGGCCGCTTGCCCAGGTGTTGAACGCCTCGCGGGTGCTCATGAAACGATCGTCCGCAATGAGTTCAAGCGGCACGTCGAATTGCCACTGGCGCAGGCTGGACAGCAGGCGGTGCTCTCCCGGCTCAACACAGCGCACCGCGGCAACATCGCATTGCTTGAGTGCTTCCTGCACCGCGGCTTCCAGCGACGGCAGTCCGTCGCTGTACTCGAAATAAATGACGCCGAAGCCACGGTCACGCAGTGCATCACGAAAGTGGCGCATCGCGGAGAAGATCAACGCGATCTTGTGCTTGTTGTGGGCAACGTAGGTGGCTTCGCTGTGCACCTCGGCCATAACGATGGGGTCGCGGCCGGGCACGGCGTCGACAAGCGCGCCCCTGTCGGCTGTGAGCTGGTCGCCGAGAATCAGGATCAGTCTGGGTTTTGTCATACTGAGTTTACGAGGTCAGTGGGTTTGCGGATCAGGCCCGGCAGGGCTCGAGGTCGGGTTCACTTGATCCGGGCGTGGCCCAAAAACGTATGCATTGGATGTTTGCTATTAATGAGGCTACAAACGTGAATGCGCTGACAACACTGGAACAACGCTTCTTCCGCAACCTGAACAAGGTCGTGGAGCCCGCAGTGCGACGCGGCGTTGGATCGCCGGGTCTCTCCCCCGCGGCACTGATCGTGCTCGAATCCACCGGTTTCAAATCGGGCGCGCAACGGCGCACACCCCTGCTGAGCGTGGCCGCCGGCCCTTACAGGGTAGTCTCTACGGTGCGCGGTGACAGGTCCTTCTGGGTAAAAAACCTGATCAATGAGCCCCGTGTTAACTACTTCATCTCCGGGAATCCGCGTGCGGCACAAGCGTTGGTGATTACGGACGGTGAATTGGTCACCCCAACCGATATCGAGGAATTTCCACTGTTGAGCGCACTGGTCAGCTTGCTCCGGCGTCGAAGCAGGCAGGGGACAACCTTCGCTGTGTTGTTGGACGATTGAGCGGTGGATCCAAATGAGCATCCGAGCCGTATACAGGCTTCAATTTTGAAACGGCAACCTGGGAGTAAGACGAAAATGATTGAACGCAATCTAAGTAACCTGGAACGCATTGTCAGGCTGATGGCGGGTGTAGCGCTGTTGGCCTGGGTTTTGAGTAGCCCCTATAGCAATGGCATCGATGTGTTTGTGACGATTGTTGCTGTGGCGCTGATTATGAACGGCGTTTTTTCACGCTGTTACCTTTGGTACGTGCTGGATATCAACAGCCACCGGGAGACCTCCGCCCAGTGCAACGAGTGACGGGCGTCGGAGGGGGGCGGAAGCGATGGGAAATTATTCGTGGCGAACGATGGTGAGAAGGATCTCGCCGACACTGACGCCGAACTTTGACAACTGCGACTGGTTAATCAGGACATTGGGAGAAACGAGGTACATACGGTCATCCACTTTCAGGTCAAGGGTGGAGTCCTGCCACGGAATACGCAGCACGTAATCAAGAAAGACGGCGTTGCCGGATTGATGTAGCGCGCCGTTGCCGACGACATCGTTAGCGGTGGCAAGGTAGCGGTCGGTGCCGGCTCGCTGCAGAATCCAGACACGCCGCTGAAGCTCGCCGTCGTCGAAGACAAAGTCCTCCTCCAGCGTGCCGGTGCCGTCCTGCCAGTAGGCGTTGATGTCCGCGTTGAAACTGCGCGTAACGCGCCCGCTGCGGTCGAGCAGAACACCGTGCGCGGTGAGCTTGCCATCAAAAAACGTTTCAACATCCAGGGTGGGGGTGGCGTCTTGATAGTCAGTAACCTGTACGTTGCTGCAACCCCCAAGTGCCAACAAGGTGATCAGAAATAGTCCGCGTGCCATGGTTTGCCTCCAGTAGTGTAGAAGGAGATACGGTTTGGCGAGCGTTTCCGATCAACTGTGAGCCTGGTGGCAGAACAGGCGTTAGTAGTGCTTGATCACGGCTATCCGGGCATTACTGGGAGGCGGCCTGTGTTCTTTCGATCAGGGCTTTTAGCAAAGGCCCCGCCTGGGAGCGAAGCCTGAGTTGTGCCAGGTCGTCTGCCCGGCCTTCGCCAGGGTTGACCAGTGCGATGGGTTTGCCTGCGCTGGCGGCCTGGCGGCAGAGGCGGTACCCCGAAAAAACTTGCAGTGAACTGCCGATCACCAGTAACGCCTCGGCCTGTTCGATGGCGTGCTCGCAGCTTGCAACCCGCTCGCGCGGAATGCTGCCCCCGAAAAAAACCACGTCGGGTGTAAGCGTGCCGCCGCACTCGGGGCAAAGCGGCTCCGGGCAATAGTGTTCCGGTTCTGTTGCCTGTTCACTGTCCCCGTCCGGCCGTGTCTCGCGCCCGGAGGGCTCGGGCCAACTGTGTTGTAGCGCCAGGGAGCGCTGGATCGTTTCGCGTGGAAACACCGTTGCACAGTGCATGCAGACAACCCGGTCTACCCTGCCATGCAGGTCGAGGCAGCGTTGACTGCCGGCTTTCTGGTGCAGCCCATCCACGTTCTGTGTGATGAGAAGTTCGATATAACCAGCATGCTCCAGCAGGGCCAGCGCGTGGTGGGCCGCGTTGGGTCTGGCGTCGCGAATCGTGGGCCAGCCGTAGTAGGAGCGGGTCCAGTAGCGCTGCCTGGCCGCACTGCGCTGCCGAAAATCCGCGGCCTGTATCGGCGTTGCGGATTGCCAGTTCCCCTGGCCGTCGCGATAGGCCGGAATGCCCGAATCCACACTGATACCGGCCCCGGTCACCACGGCGAGACGGCGGTGGCGTTGCAGGAAACCCGCGAGTTTGTCGACGTCTGAGTGAAGTTCTTGCACGTATAGCTCTACGCAGCGGTGTGCCGCATGGATGATCCCGGGGAGTTGCGGTTATATCGGTTGGCCTGTGGTGATGCAAGCGAGGGATGAGCGCGCGACTGTCTGGCCGAGGCAAGTTTGGCGCTGACGGGCGTATTGGGCCAGGCGCATACGCGCTATAATCTGTCGGCCCTGGCACTATTGCGCCGTTACACTGTCCAACTGCGGGTTGCGACCTGCTCCCTTTCAGTATTATGCGAACCTATATCAATTTGACCCTTGTGCTTATCCTGCTGATGGCGGGATTCGGCGTCTGGTACCTGCGATCTCCGCTGGCGAGGGAACAACAAGTTGTGCCGTTCACGCCCTCAGCTGCGCCAGTACATCAGGCGGGGGATGAGCCACCTGTGCCGGAAGCACCGGGTGAGGCGCCCGCCACGCAGCACGCTGTTGCGTCGACGTCCGACTCACCTCACAGCGAAGCAGAACCTGCGCCCGCTGCACCCGTTGTGCTGGATTTGAGTCTGCCCACCGAGATTCCCGGCGACGATCCCGGCAGGCTCGATGAGCCCGAGCAGCAACAACGACTGCCCCAGTTCTTTGACTCAGAGAAGCAGTCGCAACCGAGGAACATATCCGGAAGGCTGATGCTGGAGGAGTCCGAGGAGGGGAGCACAACCGTTGACGGCGTGGAGATCAACATCTCCCGGCCGTTGCGATAGGTGCCCACTGTGATCTTACGGTAGCGGCGATTGGCGGGTTCTTCCCCGCCTGGCGCTGCCGGGTTGCCGCAACTTCAGCGACACTTTCCCGCTGTCTGCAATTCGCCCATCACTCAGGCTGGTACCAGATCGGCGAGGTGTATGCGCGCTCCTGTCCGTACGCCGGCGCATCCTCTGGTAGCGCCTCTCCGAATTGCGCTGCATCGATAGTTGTCCAGCGCGGGGTGGGTATCTCCAGTACGCGTGCGTAGTAAAAGGCGCGCTCTGCGGGGTCGAAATCAGGGTCAGTCCATACGGCGGAGAGCTCTGGATCGCCGATCGAGTTGCGGTAGGTGGCGCTGTCGATGTCGACCGTATTGCCCACTGGCTTCAGTTTGTTGCGACGGATACGTCGACTGTCCGAAGCCGCCACGTTGTAGACTTTTTCGTGGGTGGCGCCTGCGCTGTCGACCCAGCCCTTCACGATCTGGACGCGGTCGAGATTGGCACCATCGGGATCCCGCGCGGCGGCCACGATGAACGTGGGTGTTTTCCCCTGTGCCGATGGCAGGCTGCTGCCCATGGGTACGCCCTCGCGGTAGCCCAGGCTGGCGAAGTCGGGGCGCAGATCATCACCGTCTTCGAATGCCCAGCCGCCGAAGAAGCGCACCACCATGCGTGGCCCCGTCGTAGCGTAGGTCTCGCGTGCGCGCAGCGCGTCGAACAGCGCTTCGCGCGTATTTTCACTGGCCCAGACCGCGGCATAGCCGGCGGCCAGTGATTCCCACTGCTGCAGAGTGATATCCTGCTGGCCCGCATCCACGGGGAAGTAGTCACCCTGTGCGCGCCCGGGTGCCGGTTCGGCACTGGTCATCTTGCCGAAGAAGTTGTTCTCCTCTGCGGTGGCCAGGCTGGTGTGCGAATCGGTACTGCCGATCATGCCGAAGGCATAGGGGTTGGCACCCAGTTTTTGCTCCAGTGCCAGGCCGCGCTTCAGGGCAGAACGCGCGTATTCAAACTCCAACTGCCACTGCTCCTTGCGGGTGTTCATGGACAGGTTGGCCTTGTCCCAGGTTTCGTAGTCGGCGAACTCGTCGTTGGGCGACAGGAAGGGGTGTGTCTCGCCGTCGCCCTTGATCTGGGTGACCTCGACAATGGGCTCCCAGCGGCTGCGCCGCGCGGCGTAATCCTGGCTCAGTGGTTTTCCCGCCAGCGTGGTTTCGGCAAACATCAGGCCGTTACTCACATTGCCGTTGTGTGGGATAGCGAGCACTGCGCCGCCGGTTTGTTCTTCATACGCCTGCAGAAATGCCCACAGATCCTCGGGGTCGCCGCTCTCCAGTGATGAGAAGGGCACGATCTGGGAAGTTTTATCGGCACCATCGCGGAACAGCACGTTGCGATGCAGGTTGTTGCCCCCGGGCATGGAGGTCCACTCGTAGCCGATGAAGGCGGTAAAACGGCCGGGTTCGTTGAACGCATCTGCCACCTGGCCGACGTTGTTCCAGACGGACTGGCGTATCTCGTCTGGTACCCGTACGTCCTGCAGGCCGGCCAGAAACTCCGGCGTCAGGGAGCTGTCCAGGCTCATCAGCGCCTGCGGGTCATGATCCTGCGCGCCCATGGAGATAAGGCCGAACTCCATCAGCACCAGTTCGGGCCTGCCCGCTTCCACGTGCTGCCACCAGCGCTTGCCCAGCGGTGTGGCCATGATGTCGGCCGCCTGGCTGAATACTTTGGGAAATATGCCCATGAACTCTGAGTGATCGGAGACCATCAGAAAGTCCAGCGGTCGCCCGAGCCTCGCCTTTACGCCCGATTGTGAAACCACCGTTTCTCCGCGGGCAAACCGGTAGGCCTGATCCGGCGTGACGCCGCGATTGCCGAAGGTGAATGCGTCTGGCGACTGGTTGGTGTGCAGGTGGGTGTCGCCCCAGAATACCTGGCGGGGGTGTTCGTCGCGAACCGGCGGTGAATATTCCTCGGACGCTGCCTTGCAGACGCCCGGCGTGCACCACAGCATGACAGCCAGCGTGGCCACAAACGAACGATAAAGTGATTGCATGACAGGTGACTCCTCTTATTTTAACCGTCAGTGTAGCGCAGCAGCGTGCCAATGCCATTGACGGTGGTAACCTGGCCGAGAGTCGAGCGCAATCGGCATTTCGGGGGCGTGCCGGGCCTGGGCCAACCCTGCTGGCTCATCTATCCTTATCCATGTACTTTAGATCAGCGACAACCGCGAGGCGAAACGCGGTGACTTCAACAACGTGAGGTGACGATCAGCGTGATATTTAAAGCGATAAAATGGTTCGTCGTTGTCAGTGTCACAGTGTTTGCCATTGTGGCTATCGCGCTGGTCATCTCGTACCAGTGGGCATTGGACAGCGAATACCGGCATACCGCCGCCACCCGGGCGCTGCCGTTGTATCCCGCTCCTGCACAAGACGGCCTGCTCCGGGTTGCCGTTGCAGACAGGGAGTTTCGGGTGCGTACGGCGGGTTGCGAGCCCGAGGCAGACCAGGCCAGCAAGCCGGCAGTCATACTCCTGCACGGGTGGCCGGTGACGTCTGCCATGTGGCTGCGACTGATCGATCCGCTGGCGAGCGCCGGGTATTGTGTGCTGGCGCCTGACCAGCGCGGTTATTCGCCGGGAGCGCGGCCCGATTCCGTGCAGGACTATGCCCTGCATACCCTGAGTAGCGATGTTCTGGCGCTGGCTGATGCCTTTGGTCTCCGCCGTTTTCACCTGGTCGGACACGACTGGGGCTCGGCGATCGGCTGGGGCGTGGTGATGCGCGTTCCAGAACGCATTATTACCTGGTCGGCGTTGTCCATACCGCACCCGGCCGCCTTTGCCCGCGCGGTGGAGGAGGACGCAGAGCAGCGCGCCAGCAGCAGCTACTTCCTGTTGTTCCGCACCCCCTGGCTGGCAGAAGGTATTTTCGCATTTGCGGATATGGCACTGTACAAGGCGGTGTATACCGGCATGTCGGAGCAACAGACCGAGGAGTATCTGCGTGTGTTGCGTGAGCCCGGCGCGATGACAGCGACGTTCAATTACTACCGTGCCATGAATGCGAACGCGTTGGACAGCAATGCTGCCATGAAGGTGGCTACGCCAACGCTGTTCATCTGGGGTAACGCTGATCCCGCCGTAGCACGCAGCGGCGTTGAGTGGCAGCAGGACTACATGACAGGTCCCTACACCCAGGTGGAGCTATCGGCGGGGCACTGGCTCTTTGTCGATGAACCAGACCGTGTAATTTCCCTGATAACCAACCACATCCAGACGCACTCACGTCGCGCGGGGCCTGCCCGCCATTAGGATGGGATGCCCCGCGGACGCGCTGCCCCCGGCGTCCGATCCACGCGTTTTCCCGGCGCTGGCTGTACGATAGTTGAAACGGTCGCGCGGCCATGATCTTTCGCCCATAAGCTGGCAGAATATGCGGCAATTCACCCGGAGACGAAGCATGAGACGACGCGTATTGCGAGTTGGCCCACTGGCTGCCCTTCTTTTTCTCTCGCCCGTCTGGGCCGCCGAGCTGAAAGTGGTCAATGTGCATGGAGAGCCGATTGCGCAGGCGATGCTGACCCGTACACCCGTGGACCTGCCCACCGCGGATTTGAGCGATGACGGTTATGCTCCCCACGGAGTCACCAACACCACCGCGACAGTGATTACCCGATTCACCAATGCCGCTGGCGTAGTCGAACTGGACGATTTCAATGCGGCGGCCACCTACCGTGTGCGCGCCCAGGGCTACGTGGATGCACATCTGACCACACTGCCTGAATCCGTCACCCTGCAGGCCATGAGTCCCGAGCAATTTGTCGCCAGTTATCCTTCCAACGTCTGGCTTTCCCAACTGGAATTCGGGGGCGACGACAAGCTCAGGAAGAGCTTTCTACTGAACTGTGCGTTCTGCCACCAGCAGGCCTCACCGTTTATGCGCAACGAGCGTACGGTGGACCAGTGGGTCAGCGTGATTGAGCGCATGAACACCTACGGCGCACGGGTCCCTCACGATTACCACGAAACCATGGGTGAATTGTTGCAGACTGAGTACCGCGAACTGCGTGAGAATCCCGAGCGTGTGCCGGTGCCCAGAGCCTGGGAAAGCCATCTCTCCAGCGTTGAAATGACGGAATGGCCTATTGGCGATGGCTTTTCCCAAATGCACGATTTTCTGCTGCACCCCAATGGCTTCATTTACGTGGGAGACAATCTGTTCGATCGTATTTATGAAATTGATCCGGACAGCGGTGAGTACACTGTCTACAAGGTGCCGCATGAAGAGGGCACAAGGCTGGGAGGAATACTGGGCAACCGGTTCCAGGTATTTCCAAAAATGTATAACTACTATGGCGTCCACTCTTTCGCCTATTCCGGGAAAGACGGCAACATTTTTATCACGCCCTCCATGCAGCAATCGCTGCTGGAGTTTGATGTTACCCGCAAGACATTCATCGACCACAAGCTGCCGGGCGGCTACTACCCGCACACCATTCGTACCGATGACAGGGATCGAGTCTGGTTCACGCTGGCCCTGTCTTCCCAGGTTGGTATGCTGGATCGCACAAGCGGCGAGTTCGAGATCATTGATCTGCCGGCTCGCTCTATCAAGGAGTGGTTTATCCTGAAATCGCTGCCGCTTGTGTTCAGCTTCGATCCGGAGAACCGCCCCACGCCTGCACCCACTGACGAGTCTATCGGCTTGCCCATGCCCTATGGAATTGACGTTGCACCGAATGGCGATGTCTGGGTGGCGCGCCTCTATGCAAATGACATTGCGCATATCGATGGCGATACGCTGGAAGTCACCATGATCGAGTTCCCCTACAATGGCCCGCGCCGCTTGCGGGTGGATGCCGACGGCAAGGTGTGGATCGTGGCCTTCCAGGATTCCCTGCTGGTCAGCTACGATCCAACGACGAAAAAATTCAAACATTACGAACTACCTGTCGTCAGCGAGATTCCTTACGCACTCAATGTGGATCGGCAGCGCGGTGTTGTCTGGGTGAACGGCAACCAGTCGGACACCATTCTCAGTTTCAATATCGACAGCGAAAAGTGGAAGGTGTACCCCATGCCGCGCCAGCGCTTCTTCACGCGGGACATCGAGGTGTCTGAGGAAGACGGTGCGGTCTATACCACGAACTCGCATTTCCCGACCTGGCAATCCGAGGGAGGCATCCCCACGCTGCTGCGCATCACGCCGCTGGAACCCTAGCGGATGGCAGTGCGCGGCATGTATCGACGGGCCTGTCTGCTGGGGCTGAGTCTTATTGCACTGCAGGTGAGCGCCGATGCTACCTGGCAGTATTACGGTGGCGACGCCGGCGGACGCCATTTCTCAGACGCGAAAGCGATCAATCGCGACAATGTCGCCCAGCTGGACGTGGCCTGGGTGCATCGCAGCGGTGATGCGGAGCGCCACGCTGACCAGATGGTGCAAACCTCGACCCAGAGCACGCCTATATTACTGCCGCCCGAGGCGGGAGAATCGCTGGTGTACTGCACCCCTTTCAATCGAGTGATCGCACTGGATCCGGCGAGCGGCGAAGAACGCTGGTTCTTTGATCCCGAGATCGACCGGGGTGGTGACAGGCCATTCCGCTGTCGTGGCGTCGCCTACTACGAAGAAGTCCGAACGGCCGCGCAAGGTGACTGCCGCCACCGCCTGTATATGAGCACACACGATCGCAAGCTGTGGGCCATCGATGCACACAGCGGTCGTCCCTGCCGCAGTTTCGGTGAGGATGGTGTCGTGCCTCTGTACGGTAAAGAGGGCCACGTCGCGGGCGACGTCAGCAACTCCTCGCCGCCGGTCGTCGTCGATGGGACGGTGATTACCGGCTCCACCGTGATTGACTTTGTGCGCAGCAAGACACCCCGCGGCACAGTGCGTGCGTTCGATAGTCTCAGTGGCAAGCCGCGTTGGCAGTTTGACCCATTGCAGGGACACCGTGATAGCGGCAGTGCCAATGTCTGGGCACCCATCTCCGTCGACCGCGAACTCGGACTTGTCTATCTGCCTACCAGTGCGCCTTCACCGGATTACTACGGTGTTTCTCGTCCGGGAAACAATACGTATGCCAACAGCGTTGTCGCGCTGGACATTGCCACGGGCGACGTTCGCTGGCACTTCCAGCATGTGCGCCACGACCTGTGGGATTACGACACGCCGGCGCAGCCAATTTTGTTTCAATGGACCAAAGGTGGCGCCGATATTCCCGCGCTCGCGCAGTTGACGAAACAGGGCTTCGTCTTTGTGCTTAACCGCCTCACCGGCGAATCGCTGTGGGAGATCACTGAACAACCGGTACCGCCGTCCAAGGTTCCGGGCGAGGTGACAGCGCCGACGCAACCCAAGCCCATCGCGCCGCCGCAGCTGCTTGACCCGTTTCTTATGCCGGAACAGGCCTGGGGGTTGACGCCGATTGACCGGGAAGACTGTCGCCGACAGCTTGCGGGGCTGGACAATCTCGGACTTTTCTCGCCGCTCAGCGAGCAACTGACCCTGATGTTTCCCGGCAGCCTGGGCGGCGCCAACTGGGGCGGTGGCGCTTTGCTCACCGACAGTCCCGTGCTGATTACCAACGTAAACAATATACCGTTCACCGGACGCCTCATTGCGGTGGACGAGGGTGATGTGGAGACGAAACGCGATCATCCCGCAGCCGGTCATCGCATGCAGGTCACCATGCACGGGACACCCTACATGGTGGAAATCGGTAGCCTGCAGTCTTTCCTGGGTATTCCCTGCAACCGGCCACCCTGGGGCAAGCTGGTCGCGGTAGATTTACAGGCGGGCACCATTCTCTGGGAGGTGGCGCTGGGTTCTGTACACGAAATGGGGCCCGTCACCGCGCCGTTCGACATTGAATGGGGTACACCCAACCTGGGCGGCGGTATCGCGACTGCCGGTGGCCTGTTCTTTATCGGCTCGACCATGGATCGACAGATTCGCGCTTTCGATGTTCGCGACGGTTCGACGCTGTGGCGCTACACGTTGCCGGTGGATGCCACGGCAATCCCCATGACTTACGAGTATCGCGGCCGCCAGTACGTGGTGATCAATGCCGGCGGGCATCACATGTTTGCGCGCGGATTCGGTGATTACCTGTACGCGTTCGCGTTACCGCGGTGAGGAAGCGATGAAAAAATTCCTGTTGGTCATGGTCGCGCTGTTGGCGATCCCCGCGGTGTTGCTGGGCGGCTTTTTTATCTTCAGCGAAAACCCGTTGAAGGCGGCGGAGTCGTTTGCCATGCGCCACGCCGACAAGTTGCCGCTGGCCTACGTCGGCGAAAAGCTGTTTGACCGGCACTGTGCGAGTTGCCATGACAACCCGGCCATGCACGCCCCCACGCGGGAGGCGCTGGGTGGCTTTTCCAAGGAGACAGTCATGGTTGCGCTGGAGTTCGGCAAGATGGCGCCCATGTCGGCTCACCTCAGCAAACAGGAGAAAGGGCTGATTGCGATCTACCTCGCCGGTTCCGCCCCCGCCGACGAATGGGTAGCGCAGAACCAGTGCGCAGATGACGCGAGTGCCCAGAGGGAGACTGTGTACGCCGCCAACTGGGGCATGGGAACGCACAACCGCCGCTATCTGCCGGATGCCAGGGCCGGTGTTACCCGGGACAATGTGGCTGGGCTGGAACTGGTGTGGAGCCTCGCATTTCCCAAGGTCAGCGACATGCGCTCACAGCCGGCGGTGGTCGGTGACACGCTGTATTTTGGCGACAAGACCGGCAAGCTGTACGCCATTGACCGGTACACAGGCTGTATAAAGCGTCACAGGGAAGTGCTCAGCGGGATCCGTTCTGCGATTACGCTGGCGACCCTGGACAGCGGCCGACAGCTCCTGGTCTTTGCCGATTCCATGGCATCGATCTACGCGGTTGATCCCCGGTCGCTTGAGATCGTCTGGCAGGAGGCGGCTCGGCTCTACGATACCTCGGTCATCACCGGCTCTATCACCTATCACGACGGTCGCCTGTTCGTGCCGGTGTCTTCCTACGAAGTGGCGGTGTCGGGTAGTCCAACCCATGTCTGCTGCAAATCCCACGGCGGTGTGATCGCCCTGGATGCCCGGGATGGCTCGCAGCTGTGGGCCTGGCACGGTACCGCGGACGCCAGCTTGCAGGGAAAAAATGCCGACGGCGCACCCCTGTATGGCCCCTCTGGCGTCAGCGTCTGGAGCACGCCCACGGTGGATGCCAAACGGGGCCGGGTGTACGTGGGTACCGGGGAAAATTTGTCGCATCCAACTACCGATACCTCGGACGCGATCGTCGCGCTGGATATCGACAGTGGCGAACTGGTGTGGAAGTTCCAGGCCACCGCGGACGATGCCTGGAATGCCGCCTGTCTCAATGGCGGCGCCAATTGCCCGGAGAACGCCGGCGGGGACTTCGACTTCGGCGCATC
>JAUHYL010000041.1 GCA_030426545.1 Gammaproteobacteria bacterium | reverse complement strand
ACTGGTTGCACCGCCTCCACTACTGTAGGCGGGGGGCTTTCTGTTGTTTGAACAACAGCGACGTCTGCAAACGGTGTATACAGAAACTGTTTGAGACTAAAAGATGTTTGAGATTCATCCCAGCAACAATGCAAGCGCCAAAAACGATATCCTCTCCGGCCTGACCGTCGCCCTGGCGCTGGTTCCTGAGGCTGTCGCATTTGCCTTTGTTGCAGGCGTTGAACCCCTGGTCGGCCTCTACGCGGCCTTTATGGTGGGACTGATAACCGCCTGTATCGGCGGACGACCCGGGATGATCTCAGGTGCTACCGGGGCACTGGCGGTGGTGATGGTTGCCCTGGTGGCGGATCACGGTGTGGAGTATCTGTTTGCTACTGTGGTTCTGATGGGTTTGCTGCAAATTACCGCCGGACTGCTAAAGCTGGGAAAGTTCATTCGCATGGTGCCGCACCCCGTCATGCTTGGCTTTGTCAACGGCCTGGCCATCGTCATCTTTCTCGCGCAACTGAGTCAGTTTGGTGTGGCCGGAGAAGCGGGTTGGCTGGCAGGCAGCTTTCTTGAAGGCACTATTCTCGATGTTGCGTGGCTGGACGGTTCCGAGCTCTATATGCTTTGCGGGCTTGTGGCCCTGACGATGGCGATCATCCACTTCCTGCCTCGCCTGACCACCGCCGTACCATCATCCCTCGCCGCCATTGTCGCTGTGAGCCTTCTGGTGCTCGGTCTGAACCTGGATACACGGGTGGTGGGTGATATCGCTTCGATCAAAGGCGGATTACCCAGCCTGCATATCCCATCGGTGCCCTTCAGCTGGGAAACGCTGACCATCATCTTCCCCTATTCCGTAATCCTGGCAGCGATTGGCTTGATTGAGTCGCTCCTGACGCTTCGTCTTGTCGATGAAATTACAGAAACACGTGGGCGGGGCAACCGGGAGTGTGTGGCCCAGGGTGTTGCCAACACAGCCACTGGCTTCTTCGGCGGCATGGGTGGTTGCGCAATGATCGGCCAGAGCATGATCAACGTTAACTCCGGCGGTCGGGGCAGGCTCTCGGGTATTTCCGCCGCGCTCTTCCTTTTGTTGTTTATTCTCTTTGCCTCTTCACTGATCGAGCAGATTCCCCTGGCGGCATTGATCGGCGTGATGTTCATAGTCGTGATTGGGACCTTCGAGTGGAGTAGCTTCAGGGTCATCAGAAGCGTACCGCGCAGTGATGCGATGATACTGATACTTGTCTCGGCAGTGACGGTGGCCACTGACCTGGCGGTGGCCGTGATTGTTGGTGTCATTGTATCGGCGCTGGTTTTTGCCTGGGAACACGCCAAGTACATCCGTATCGAGGCGCGCGAAGATCATAAAGGCTCAACGGTTTACGCCGTAACCGGGCCACTTTTCTTCGGCTCCGTCACGTCCTTTCTCGAACGTTTTGATCCTTCGCAGGACAACGACGACGTGATCATTGATTTCGCCCGCTCACGTGTTGCCGATCATTCGGGCCTGGAAGCCATCGACACACTCGCAGAGCGCTACCTCAGCGCTGGCAAAACACTGCACCTCGTGCACCTGAGCGAGGATTGTCGCAGCTTGTTGCGCAAGGCGGGCAGCCTCGTTGAGGTAAATGTGATTGAAGATCCAAAATATTTTGTAGCGGATGATGCTCTGGCCTGAAGGGAACAGTGCACAGGCACATCAATGTATCGACGTGCTACGTCTGTGCATCGATGATGACGTTAAGCCGCAAGGTGACTGGCTTCAATTTTTGGGCGTTGGAAAGTCCACTCTGCGCCAATATCGCTCCTGAACTTCAGCCTTAACGAGACGACGCGCTGCAGGCTTGGCTGATGCACCGGCGCGGCGTTGAAATTCAAGCGCGGCCCTCCAACTGCATTTTTGCTGCCCAGCGGTTAAAATCGAGTACCTTTCACCAGTTCCCCAGATCTATGCAACCAACCTGCTTTGAATTCGCTGGCGAGGACGGCATCACGCTGCAAGCCGAGTCCTACGGGAACCCGGACCACCCGCCGGTCATTCTTTCCCATGGTGGCGGTCAAACCCGGCACTCGTGGGGTGGCACTGCCCGTGCCTTGGCCGAGCGCGGCTGGTACGCGGTTGCCTACGATCACCGGGGGCACGGCGAGAGCGATTGGTCAGAAGAGGGGCTTTACGATCTCGCGCACTTCGCGCTGGACATGGCCTGTCTGGCCCGTTCTTTCAGCCAGCCACCCGTTATTGTTGGCGCTTCACTGGGCGGTCTTGCGGCCATGCTCGGCGCCGGTGAAATTCAGCAGGCGATGTTCAGAGCGATCGTACTGGTGGATGTCACGCCCAGCCCCAACCTTGACGGTGTGCAGCGCATTTTCGAGTTTATGAGCGAGCACCTCGAAAAGGGCTTTGGGAGTCTTGATGAGGCGGCCGAAAGTGTTGCCCTCTACACCGGGCGCCCGCGGCGCGAAGATACCAGCGGCCTGCGCAAAAACCTGCGTGAACGGGATGGGCGCTACTACTGGCATTGGGATCCGGAGTTTTTTGCGGACAGGGAAGACGGGCCGCACAATCCTGTCCGGGTCATCGCCGCTGCGCGTAATATTACGTTGCCAGTGCTGCTGGTTCGGGGCGGCGCTTCTGACGTTGTTACCGAGGCGGAAGTACAGGAATTCCTGGAACTCATTCCGCACGCGACTTTCGTCGATGTCGAGAAGGCCAGGCACATGGTGGCCGGCGACAGCAATGACACCTTTACCGCGGCGGTGCTTGGCTTTCTGGAGAATCTGTAACAACAGTCGCAAGAACCAAAGTTATGTAAGGATACGACCCATGGACGCAGTACTAACGCTCGCCGACCGCCTCGCATTGCACGAATTGCCGGGCATCTACGGCGACGCGATTGACGATCGCAACTGGGATGAACTCGACAGGGTATTCTCTGACGACGCCGTATTTGAAGTGAAAGGAATGGCCACGATGAACGGGTTGGCCGATATCAAGCGCTTCATGGAGGAAGAGGGGCAGCACCCGCTTGCGCACCTGATGACCAATATCCATGTGGAGGTTGATGAGGGCGGCGTCAAACTTTTTTCCCGCGGTATCGCGCCCATCTCACGCGGCGATGTGCCGGGAGAGGGCTACCCGATACATTTCGGTTCCTACTACGATGAAGTCATCAAAACCGCCGATGGATGGCGCATCCGCCATCGTGTGTTTTCCAGCAAGCGCCTGCACAAGCGAATGGCGGCGGTCGATCGAAAACAGTAGAGCGTGGTGAGAACCCTGAAAGTCGACGTTGCCTGCAGGAATAAAACACTGGTAAAAGGGGGCAAACCCCTTACGGCATTCCCCTCCCGGTTCTTATGACACGCCCGCCCATCGCTATCAGTTATCAACCCAAAGCCGAGGATTATCTCCCGGTGGTGGTCGCTGCCATTCGCCGCCACCTTGGCGACTGGCCGATTGTTCTGGTCACGCAGCAAGATGAGCTTCCGCCTGATTACTGGCTCCGGCGCAATGGCATTGAAAGCATTACGGACTGGTCTTACAGCGAGGGAGCGAACAAGGTTATGCGCCTCTGGGAGCATCAGGCGGTACTGTCGCGGCACTATGAAAAGTGGATCTGGTGGCACGACGACATGCTGCTTCTGCGACCGATTGCTGACCCGGAGAGTGAGTTCGCCCGCCCCATCGTGCGTCAGCCAGAGAAGCGGCGTCCGAACAAGGAACTGACCAACTGGCAGCGCTGGCTATGGGACACGCTGACCTTTTTCCAGTGCCAGGGAATTGCGGCCCCGAACCCGGTCCTGCATATACCCCGGCTGATCGAGCGACGCGTGCTGGAGGGGATCCCGTCGACCTGGCTGCGCGACAGGTTGCTGTTCGAGCCCACTTATCTTCTGTGGCACTGGCACCATCAGGGGATGATGCCTGAAGTCTCCGAGGGATACCGGAAGGGCGAGTTCAAGGACAAGCTCTGCTCGCTCGATCAACTTGAGCGGGAGGGCTACACCATTCTCTGCTGGGGTAAAAAAATCGATCACAGCGCCGCCCGGGAAGAGTTCGGCAAGCATTACCCGCTGGAGTTCGACCGGCACGGGTAACGGCTCGTAGCACCGGATGACCCTCTCGTCCGGGCCGTTTTTGCGCGCAAACCCGCGGGCCACTTTCAGCCACTTGCATGCACTATTCCTGAGCAGCCTTCGGGCGGCGAGACTCTCCTGACTCGCCCGGTACCGATGTTCGGCCACCCCCCATTGCCTCGCCTGGCTTTTCCCGCTGGCACGATCCAGATCAGGGAAAAACGGATTTTTACTTGCATTTTTTCGAAAGTGGGAAAATAATCCCACTATGGATATGAAAATTCACGATGCAATACACGCTTCAGTGCTCAAGTTGCTGCGCCCGCTGGTGCGGGTGCTGCTCAACCACGGCGTATCCCACAGTGCCCTGGCAGAGATCAGCCGTCGCGCCTATGTCGAGGAGGGCTTCGCGCACATGGCCCGCGGCGGCAAACGTCCCACGGTGTCGGGCGTGGCTGCACTCACGGGTTTGAGTCGCAAGGAGGTCAAGCGCCTCAATGAAACCGGGGTGGATACGCTCAACATTGCCGCCCAAAAACGCAACCGCGCCATCCGGGTGTTGGGCGGGTGGATGAACGATCCGGATTTTCTGGTGGATGGCGAACCCGCCGAGCTAACCCTGCGCGGGGATTCGGGCAGCTTCGCGGAACTGGTGAAGCGTTACAGCGGTGACGTTATCCCGGCCGCCATGCTCTCGCTACTGGAGGAGAGCGGAAATATCCGCCTCAAGGATGATCGCGTCACGCTGCGCAAAAAAGCCTTCATTCCCATGGCCACCTCGGTCGACAGGCTGAACATCCTGGGTACCGATGTCGGTGAACTGATCGAAACGATCGGCCACAACATCATGGCTGCGCCGGAGAAACGCCTGTTCCAGCGCAAGGTTTCAAATGCATTGATACGCAAAGATGTGCTGGAGGAGTTTCGCGAGTTGTCCAATCGCCACTCGCAGGAGTTGCTGGAGAAATACGACGCCTGGTTATCAGAGCGTGAAGTGGATGAGCAGAACAACGACAAGGCCGGCTATGTGGCTGTCGGTATTTACTACGTCGAACAAACCGATCAGGAGACAGACCTATGATTCCCTTTAATCTCAAACCCCTACCCGCCGCGCTCATTGCGCTTGGTCTCGCCGGCTGCGGAGGCGGGGGCGGTGGAGTGGCCGGTGTGAACATTGGCTCTACCCCGGGCATCAGCGGTAGTGGCCTCACCAGTTCGGGCACCATCGACGGGTTTGGCAGCATCTTTGTCAACGGCGTGGAATTCGAAACGGACACTGCGCAAATCTTCATCGAAGGGCAGCCGGGCAGTGAAGACGATCTTGGGATCGGCATGGTGGTACTGGTCAATGGAACGGTGAACGCGGACGGTGTCACCGGCACCGCGGATCGGGTCTTCTTCGATGATGAGGTGGAAGGCCCTGTTACCTCGATTCAGGAGGGCCAGGATGGCGATTCCAAGCTGCTCACTATCCTGGGTATCGATGTCATTGTTGAGCGCACCTCCACGGTTTTCGAGGATGTGACTTTCGATTCCCTGGCAGTGGATGACGTGCTTGAGGTGTCGGGCTTTCCCGAGGCAGGCAACAACCTGCGCGCCACCCGCGTGGAGAAGAAGGCGGTGTTTGTTGCCGACGAGACAGAAATTGAAGTGACCGGGCAGGTGCAGAACCTGGGCGCTACACAGTTTCAACTGGGTGAATTTGTCGTCGACTTCAGCGGTGCCGACCTGTCTGACATCAGTGGAGGCACGCTGTCCGAGGGGCAGTTGGTGGAGGTGTACGGCACGCTCAACGGGCAGACCATCACGGCGGTTCGGCTGGAAGACGAGGACGATGTCACGCAACAGATCGACGATGGCGATGACTTCAGTGTACAGGGCCCGATCAGCAAATTTGTCAGTGCCGCGAGTTTTGAAATCAATGGCGTGAAGGTGGACGCCAGCAGCGCCAGCATCAGCCCGGCGGGATTGACCCTGGCCAATAACGTGATCGTTGAAGCCGAGGGTACCTGGAACGGTGAAGTGCTGGTTGCGCAATCGGTGGAAGCGCGGCGCGGCCGGGTCGAGATTGAGGCCGCGGTGACCGGCGTTAGCGGCAATGAAGTCACACTGGGCCTCGCCGGCGGTACGGTGACGGTGCAGGTCAACAGCCAGACGCTGTTGGACGACGACACTGACCAGGTCAACGTGCTGACGCTGGCGGACCTGGCCAGCGGCGATTTCCTCGAAGTAGAGGCTATCTTCGATGGCAGCTCGCTGATTGCCACACGAATTGATCGGGACGAAACCGACGATGACATCCTGCAGGCACCGGTGGAGAGTTTCAACGCCGGCGCAGATATCACCCTGCTTGGTATTACCTACAGCCTGTCGGGAACAGAGTTTGAGGATATCGACGGCGATTCGGTGAGTGCCGAAGAATTTTTCGCTCAGCTGTCAATCGGCGACCTGGTGAAAGTGAAAGACGAGGAAATTGCCGATGGTATTGCCGACGAGATCGAATTTGAGGATGACAATCTCCCCGACGGCAGCTCGGAGTTCGGCGATGACGACTCGGATGACTCGGATGATTCGGACGACTCGGATGACTCGGATGATTCGGACGATTCGGATGACTCGGATGATTCGGATGACTCGGATGACTCGGATGATTCGGATGATTCGGATGATTCGGATGATTCGGATGATTCGGATGATTCGGATGATTCGGATGACTCCGACGATTCAGATGATTCGGATGATTCTGACGACTGACCAAAAGTGAATCAGGGACAGAGCTCCGTTCAGAGGGGTTCTGTCCAATCAAATCACACTATCTACACGCTATGCTTATTCCTTGGGCGTCTCTTCATCCAGTAGATCGTGTTCCTCGCCCTCGCGAATCTCCTCCTCGACTTTTTCGGCGAGATGATTGTCGGGCTGGACGTCCATGACGGTATCTTCGTCCAGCGGAGGCCTGGCATCGCTGGCCGTTGCGGGAGAGATGGATTTGGCGACTTTTTCTCCGTCACTGGACGTCGACTGCTCGCGTGATTTGGTGAGGGCAACGGGTGTCTCGTCAAACCGCAGACGATAAATAGGCTCCGGCAACGTGAAGCCTCCTTCTTCGAGTGCGCGCATGGCGGTGCGTATCGCCAGACTGCGCGCCTTGCCGTAGTTGGTATCGCGTTGGTCGATCCACGCGTAGAAGCGCAGCACGATGTTGGAATCACCGACGGTGGCGATCACCGCGGAGGGTTCGGGTTCCTGCAGCACGAAGGGTAGCGCTTCTATGGCTTCCTTGCCTGCATACATGGCCGCTACCGGGTCATCCGCGGCATCAACGCCAAGTTCAAACTCGAATCGTCGCTCCGGGTTGGTGGTGAAATTCAGTATCGTGCCCTTGAACACATCGGAGTTTGGAATGCGCAGGTGGTTGCCTTCCAGAGTCATCAGTATAGTGGCGCGTGACGTCAGGCGTACGACGATACCCTCGTGGTCGTTGACGATGACGTGATCTTTCGCCCTGAAGGGTTGGCGCAGACTGAGCATGATGCTCGATATGTAGTTCCCCATGGTGTCACGCACGGCAAACCCCACCGCGAGTCCCAGCACGCCTGCGCCACCCAGGAGGGTCGCCACGAGGCTCCCTGCGCCCAGCAGGTTGAGCGCCAACACGACGCCCAGACCAATGAAGCCTATGCGGATCGCCTGGGCCAGCAGTTCCACAACAAACGCGTTGGGCGCTGCCTTGCTCAGCAGTCGCTTGCGGCGTGCCAGGAACGCGCCCAGAAAAGATAGCGACAGCGCAAGTGCCAGTGCAACGCCGATCAGTGGCAGTGCTCGAAATACCGCGCTGAGGGTGGACGTGGTCTGTTGCCACAGGGGCTCCACGTTGTCAGACAGCGCCAGCGTTCGATTCATCTCATCCCTGACGGTAACCACGCCTTCGATGCGTATGGCCAGTTGCTGTGCCTGCGTGGCCGCCGCCTCATTCGGAACATCGCCGGCAAGTTTCACGACGCCTTCGCTGACCGAGACTTCTACCTCGGCCAGTGTCCCGAGTACCTGAAATATACTGGCGATGCGCTTGGCGATCTTGTCATCGGTCTGTTCAATCGCCAGTTGCGCCGCAATGACGGGTTCTGGATCTTCCAGCGGAAGAGGGGCAGTCTGTGCGTGTGCTGCGCCCATCTGAAACATTCCCGCTAGCAGCAGCAGGAGCAACATGTGACAGCGATTGAGCAATGTTTTCATCGAATTTTTTCCACTACCTGTTGCGCTTGGGCCGCGCGGCCCAGGGTCCGGATGGGGCCAGTGTGGCCGCAGTCTCGTTCGGTGCTGAGAATACCTGCGCAACGTACGAGTTTTCTGTCAGACTCCCGTCTAGATTGTGACACGCACCAAGGGCAACTGTCTGCACAGTGAAGGGGTGTAATACTAATGATAAGTATGATTAAAAAGTTCTGGGACGATGTCCTCGGCAGTTACTGGTTTGTCCCTGCGCTCATGGCGGTGGCATCCATCGCGCTGGCGTTGTACCTGACGCAGAGCCAGTGGGTGCTGGATCTTTCGTTACTCGATAGCTTCAGTTGGCTGTACAAGAGCACGCCGGAAGCGGCGCGACAGGTACTTGCTACGATTGCCGGCTCGATGATCACTGTTGCGAGTGTAACGTTCTCCATCACCATCGCGTCGGTTGCCTATGCAGCCTCCCAGTTTGGCCCGCGTCTACTGACCAACTTTATGTACGACCGTGGCAATCAGCTTACGCTCGGGACATTTATCGCAACGTTTCTCTACAGTTTGATGGTGTTGCGCACGCTCACTGGTTCCGACGCATCTGCAAGCGACGCGTTTGTACCCCACATTGCGGTTACGCTGGCGGTGATACTCGGAGTAGCCAGTATCGGCGTACTGATCTACTTCATTCATCATGTACCTTCTTCTATTCACGCGTCCAACGTGATCTGTGATGTAGGCAGCCAGTTGTTGGAGAAGGTCAATACGCTCTATCCAGAGTCCGATTCTGAGCTCGAGCTTGAAGCCATCGCAGATCTGCGCGACGCTGGCGAGTTTGAGAGTTTAATCCCGACGGGTTTTGACGGTGCCAGGGAGGTGCGCGCACAATGCGACGGCTTTGTGCAGTTTGTCGACAACGCGGTACTGGTGGAACTCGCTGAATCGTTGGGCACAGTGGTAGTGTTGAGCGGTCGCCCAGGCGATTTCGTACACGCGGACAAGTGCCTGGGATGGATTCTGGATTCATCCAGGGTTGGCGACGCCGAAGTTGTCCAATTCAGAAGTGCGTTTCTGCTCGGGCCGAAGCGAACTGCGGCGCAGGATGTCATGTTTCTCTCGCGCGAGCTTACCGAGATCGCTGCAAGGGCTTTGTCGCCGGGTGTTAATGATCCGTTTACCGCTATGAGTTGTATGGATTGGCTGAGCAGCGCGCTGGCGGTGATGGCGGTTAGGAAAGCGCGCGAGGCGCACAGGGGGTCGAGTGGCGATACCATCCGCCTGATAACGAACCCTGTTTCAGCGGTTTATTTTGTGCGCGACAATTTGGATATGATGAGGGTCTATGCTGCTACCGATCGCAACGCGGCATTGTATTTCCAGGTGATACTCGGTCGTTTAATGCTGTTGCGACTCTCTACAGAAATGCGACAGGTGCTTTCTGATCAGTCGAAAAAACTGCTGGTGAACGCCGGTGAGTCGCTTTGCGCACCGGAAATGGAAGAGCTCGAATCGCGTTACAACACGCTGCTGAACCTATCTGAAGATACTGCATCAACCGACAAGATCTACCTGGAATGCGAGTGGTTGGGTGGCTGTGCGCCAGGTGGAGTTTCGGTACTTTTGTCCGAGCGGCGGCAAAATTTACAATAGTCGTGCCTGCTTGCGGACGTTTCTACAAGCCAACCCCGGAGGCGAACCCCCGCAATGGCGCGTCAGCTTCGGCTACATGGCTATAGGCCGGTTAGAGCGCCGCAGACCCGAGCGTAGTGTAACCAGGGCTTGCCGTACACACCTCTGGCCTGTGATTTGCATACCTTTCTCAAAACTGTGTTCTATTGGTGATGGCGGGTGGTTCGGAGGTGCAGCAGGTGGGAGCAAAAATGACGGAAGAAAAACAAGTACACGCGACCTCGAGTCTGCCTGGCCTAAGGCGCCTGGCGCACTTGCTGGACAGCTCCGTGCGACTGCCCGGCGGCTATCGTATTGGGCTCGACGGGTTTATCGGTTTGGTGCCGGTTGTTGGGGACGTGCTCGGTGCACTGATATCCACCTGGATTGTCGTCCAGGGCGCCAGGCTTGGCGCCCCCGTGCCGACCCTGATGCGCATGATGGTGAATGTCTTGATCGAACTGCTGGTCGGGGTGATACCGGTGCTGGGAGACCTGTTCGATTTTGCCTGGAAGGCGAATAACCGCAATGTGCATTTGCTGGAGACCAGGCTGGCCACCGCGGGGCGCGAGCAGGGCGCGCGGCGTCGTCTCGGTGCAGCGGTGTTGGGCTTGCTGGCCCTGTTCCTGGTGCTATTGTTCTTAGCAATCTATCTTGCGCTGCGCTTGTTTATCGCCCTGGTAGAAACCGTGGGTAGCGTGTTCTAGAGGTTGATCAGCCGGTACTGATCCGACGGTTTCAGGGGAATATCCCGCGTGCCAGCTTCGCCTCGGCGACGCGATGAATACCTTCGATCAGCGCAGCGGTGCGCATATTGACACCCTCACGCACGCTGCGTTGCAAAGTCCGGTGGAAGGCATCGGTCAACATCTTGTGCAGCCGGTTATTGGTTTCCTCGAGCGTCCAGGCGAACTCCTGCGTATTCTGTACCCACTCGAAGTAGGAAACGGTAACGCCGCCGGCGTTGCCAAGAATATCGGGCAGCACGAAGATACCGCGCTCCGCCAGGATTGCATCGGCCTCCAGGGTGGTCGGGCCATTTGCCCCCTCGGCAATCAGCCGGCAATTGATACGCGCTGCATTGTCTTCCGTGATCTGGTTCTGGAGTGCTGCCGGAATCAGGATATCGCATTCCAGCTCGAGCATTTCTGCATTGCTTATCTCGTCGCAGTCGGGGCAACCCTTGAGCGAACCCGTGTTCTCAACATGTTCGATGACGGCGGTCAGGTTCAGGCCCTTGCGGTTGACGATTCCGGTGGTCACATCGCTTAGTGCAATAATGCGGGTGCCCAGCTGAGCCATGAGTTTGGCAGCGTTTCTACCGACGTTGCCAAAACCCTGAATCACCGCGCTACTATGTTTCAAGTCCAGTTGAAGGTGATCCGCGGTTTCCTGGATGAGGTAAACCAGGCCGCGTCCGGTCGCTTCCTCGCGCCCCTCCAGACCACCGAGTACGGGTGGCTTGCCTGTGACGACCTCTGCGACTGCGTGCCCGATCTGTAGACTGTAGGTGTCCATAATCCAGGCCATCACCTGGGCGTTCGTTCCCATGTCGGGTGCGGGTATATCCTTGTCGGGACCAATCATGTCAAAAATTTCGAGCGTGTAGCGTCGAGTGAGTCTTTGCAGTTCAGACCGGGAAAGTTTGGAAGGGTCTATGCGCACGCCACCCTTGGCACCGCCGAAAGGAAGGTGCATCAGCGCACATTTCCAGGTCATCCACATGGCCAGTGCAGACACTTCGCCAAGATTGACATCTTCGTGGTAACGAATGCCGCCCTTGGTCGGCCCCATGGTGAGGATATGCTGCACCCGGTAACCGAAGACCGTTTCAACCTCGGAGTATTCGTCCCGCCTGCAGGGAAAGCTCACCAGGAGTGTTCGCTGTGGGAACAATAGTCGGTCGCGAAGATTCTCATCCAGCCCCATGATCTCCGCGGCCTGGAGAAACTGGTTCTGCGCTAGATTGAACATCGGGGTGTCCCACTCGGCGCGTGGCTCAAGGGGCTGGTCAAAAGGTCGTATAGATGTTTTCAAAATACTGATCCGCCGTGTGATTTCGAAAACCTTGCCCGAGCGGGAAAGACGCCCGAACACCAGTATGCTTACCTGAGGCAGGAATGATCAGTCTAGGCCAGTTTCCTGGCCAATGCACAAGCTTATACAAGAATACCTTGAGAGCAGATCCCGGCGCGAAAAAGCCAGTCAACCTGGCCTTGCTGCAGGAGCGGCTCAATCTATCCGGTAACCGGGTTGGAGCTGGCCCAGTGCAACAGGCCGGAAAGCAGTAAGGAGCGTCCGAATCATTGGACACTTGGCAGTCTAGAATCTTTTTCTATAGCGTTTCAGGTGCTTGCAGGAGCGCAGTAATGTGCGCCAGCAGACGACCGGCGGCGCCGCCATCCAGTATGCGGTGATCAAAACTCACCGTGATTTCCGCCTCGTTAACTGGCACCCACGTTTCGCGTTGCTCGTCCCACATCGGTGCCTTGCGCGCGGCGCCCAGGCCCACGATCAGGTTTTGTTCCGGCAGTGGAATCGGTGTCGCCCAGGCGATGCCGAAAGTGCCGAAGTTGGAAACGGTCGCGATGCCCGGCTCCACGGCGTGCTCCGGCAGGCGCCTGCTGTGGGCGAGTTCCACCAGTTCGTCGTAGGCCGCAACCAGGCTGGTAAGTGGTTTGCGATCGACCTCGCGAATCACCGGCACCAGTACCCCGTCTCCTGCTTCCACCGCAAAGCCGATATCGATGCTGTCGGGGTGAACAATTCGGCTGCCGATAAGGCGGCCCGCGATGGCGGTGTTCTGTGCCAGCGCCAACCCTACCGCGCGCACCACGTACAGGGCGGGTCCGGGTTTCTGTTCTGTTGTCTCGCGGTGGGCGAGCAATCGATCGAGCGGTACCGGTGAGCCGACCGTTGCCAGTGGGCGCGACCAGCTGCGGCGCATGGAGTCGGCCACTGCGATGCGCATCGGCGATGCCGGTGTCATCTTTTTTTCTTCGAGCTTCGCCATGAACTCTTCGAAATCGTCTACCGTGACGCGGCCGGCGGCGCCGCTGCCGGGAATGCCCGCGAGGTCGGCCGCGCTGATATCGAGTTCATCCATCCGTGCGCGCATGCGAGGCGAGAGGTACGTGGCGCCGCGGGCGCCAGCCGGCACCGGCAGGGTTTTCACGGTCGGTTGTACCCGGGCATTCGCAGAGTGCGCTGCAGGCTGTGCGGAATTCTCTGCCAGCCGCTCACCCGAAGTGGCGTGTTCGGCGAGCGCGCCTGCGCGCTGTGCCTCTTCCTCGCTCACCTCAAGGTAGCCAAGAACGCTACCCACGGGGTAACTCTCGCCCAGTTGTGCAGTGATCGCTACAACCCGGCCGTGGAACGCCGAGGTAATGGCCATCACCGACTTTTGTGTTTCGACTTCCATGATTTCATCATCGGCGCTTACCTCGTCCTGTTCCGCAATCGTGAGCGCGACGATGGTAGCTTCGGCGATCGACTCACCGAGTTGCGGCATGAGGATGGGTACACGTGGCATGGTTCAGTCCTCCTGTTATAGCCGCAACAGATCGTGCAGGGCGGCGGCGATGCTGCCGGCGGTGGGGCGGTGCACCGACCACAGGTTGGGGTGGTAGGGGATAGGGGTATCTTTTGCGTTGAGCCGCTGTGGTGGCGCGTCCAGCAGGTGAAAACCTTCGCTGGCGACGCGGCTGACCACCTCGGCGGTGGCGCCGCCCCAGGGAAACGCCTCGCCCACGGCGAGCAGGCGGCCAGTGCGCGCCACGGAAGCCAGCACGGAGTCGGTGTCCAGCGGTTTGACTGAACGAAGATCGATTACCTCAATTTCATACCCGTCCTGACGTAACTGATCGGCGGCCAGCAGCGCCTCGTGAACCATAGCGCTATAGGCGACCACGGTGGCGTGTTGTCCGGCGCGCGCGATGCGTGCGCGGCCAACGGGCAGGCTTTCATCCGGCAGTTGTTCGGCTTTCAGGTGGTAGTAAAGGTATTTGTGTTCGCAAAAAATAACAGGGTCATCAATCGCCACCGCTTCAAGCAGCATGCCGTAGGCGTCTTCAACGGTTGCCGGACAGAGAACGATAATCCCAGGGTAGTGGGCGTACAGCGCTTCCATGCTCTGGCTGTGGAATGGGCCGCTACCGGGCGTGCCACCGGAAGGCAGGCGCACGGTAATCGGGCAGGGCGTTCCGGTGCGCCAGTGCAGCGTTGCCGCCTGGTTAATGATTTGATTCAGCCCGACCGAAGAAAAGTCGGCGAACTGCATTTCAACGATGGGCCGCATGCCTTCAATTGCCGCCCCGATCGCCGTGCCCACCATTGCATCTTCGCTGATAGGGGCATTCATAACTCTGCCCGGGTATTTATCGCATAGCCCGCGCGTGGCCTTGAATGCGCCGCCGAATTCAGCGACGTCCTGGCCGTAGATGAACACGGCAGGATCCTCCGCGAGTGCACGGTCCTGCGCCTCGCGTATTGCTTCGAGGTAGGTGATGCTCACGGCTCGGCCTCGCCTTCAGCCAGGTGTGTAGTGAACAGTGCCACCCAGGACTGGGTAGCGGGGTCGGGGGCGGCTTCCTGTTGCGCAGTGGCGGTTGCCGCATCGACCTCCTGTTGTGCCTGCGTCTGCAGGTCGGCAAGCTCCGCCTCACTAAGCCAGCCCGAATGCACTATGGTGTCACGCGCGAGGACGTTGCAGTCCCCCGCGTAGGGCGCCTTGCGGTGCGCGTCTGTGATGTAGGGCGCGTCGTCGTGCTCGCCGTGGCCAGCGAGTCGCAGCAGGTTGCCCACGACGAGTTGTGGACCATTTCCCGCCCGCGCGCGCGCCACGGCGTGTTCGAACACCTCAAGGCATGCCGCGAGATCGGTAGCGTCCACCGTGTGCCCCTCAACGCCGTAACCAGCCGCGCGCTGTACCAGGTTGTCACAGGCGAACTGGCGCTCGTTCGGTGTGGAGTAGGCGAACTGGTTGTTGGCGACGGCGATGACCAGCGGCAGCTTCTCGACGGCTGCCGCGTTGACGGCTTCGTGAAAGGAGCCGGTCGACGTGCCGCCATCGCCGATGCACGCGGCGCCAACGCAATCATCCAGTTCGCCGCGCAGGCGACGCGCCAGCAGTGCACCGCTGACCACCGACAACATGGCGCCGAGGTGGCTGATCATTGCCAGCGTACCGTTTTGTGGGTCACCACGGTGAATGTTCCCGTCCCGACCGCGCATGGGGCCGCTGGCCGAGCCAAGGAATGTGCGCGCCGCATCCAGCAGTGATTCGCCGAAGGCGTGGCGTCCGGCCTGGTCGCGGATCAGTGGCGCGTAGACATCCCGTCCCGGACGCAGCTGGTGGGCCAGAGCCGCCGAGTAAGCCTCCTGACCGCGACCCAGGTAAACCCCCCCGACAATTTTCCCTGCGCGGTACAGGCTGGCGAGTTTGTCATCGAAGACGCGGCCATAGAGCATGGAGCGATAGGCCGCCAGGAACGCGTCGCGTCGCGCCGTTTCAGAGGAGAGCCTGTCAGTCGTGCGTTGCGTCACAGTTTTTCGCCGCCGGACCTGGATCTGCCGCGTCGCCCTTGAACACCCCCTGATGCGGGGCTGTCGACAACGCGCCGTCTTCGCCCCAATCTGCATGAGGCGCAAAGCCGGTGCAAGCGCACAGGGAGCGGTCTGTGAACTCAATCCACTTCTTTACGTATGGGGTGGCGACAAACCTGCGTTGAGGGTGAAATCGACCGTTTCAGCCGTCGATCAGGGGCTCCCGGCTCAGGGCGTACCGGTTTGTGGCGGCTGCCAATTGCGGCGATTTTGGACACTGGTATACCATGCGCTGCAATCCGTACGTAATGACCGCGATGCAAGCCCCGGAGGCTGATCACATGAGTACTTTTTTCAGAGGCGTCGGCCCGGCCATTTTTCTGCTGATACTGGGAGGTTGCTCAGACGGCTCGGACCAGGGCGGTGCCCCTAACCCCTTCGCGGGCTTTGGCAGTGAGATCTATAGCGACACCACTCACTGGTTGTGCCACCCGGCGCTACCCACGGCGGACAACGTCTGCAGCAGCAATCTGGATACGACGCGGGTCTTCGCCAACGGTGCGACCGAGATCGAGACACACGCCGTGGCGACCAACCCCGATGTAGACTGCTTTTACGTTTATCCGACAGTCAGCGCCGATGAGGCAGGCAATTCGGATCTGGTGGCCAACGCCGAGGAAGACTTTACCGTGCTCAACCAGGCGGCGCGCTACTCGAGCTTCTGCCGGGTCTACGCCCCAATCTATCGTCAGGTGACGGTCAGTGTCATTATTTCCGATGCTACGGGTGACGCTGAACAGGCCTACGGCGACGTCCTCGACAGCTTCAAACACTACATTGCCACGGAAAACGCGGGGCGCGGCTACGTGCTCATCGGTCATTCCCAGGGCGCGGGGCACCTGCGCCGTCTCATCGCTGAAGCGATCGAACCCGATCCCTACCTGCGCGAGCGCATGATCTCTGCGCATATTCTCGGATCGTCAGTGCGCACAGTCGATGGCAGCAATATCGTCAGTGGCACAGAAAGCGTTGAACTGTGTCGCAGTGACGATCACACCGGCTGCATGGTCACCTATGTCAGTTACCGCGAAGGCGATGCGTTTGTCGCTGCCGGCACCGGCCGCTTCGGTCAACCGCGAGATGGCGAAGTGGGCGCCTGCACTAACCCGGGCGCGCTTTCCGGCGGCAGCGCCGAACTCACACCTTACTTCCCCGTCGCCAGCAATCCGCAGTTGGAAGACTTTATCATCGATCGCGCTGACGGCCCCTTCGCCGACCCCGCGAATGCGCCGCAGATTACTACGCCGTTCTACACCATGCCTGGATTTCTCAATGGCCAGTGTGCCACCGGGCCGACGGGTATTCGCTATCTGGAGATCGGTGTTAACGCTGACCCTGATGATCCCAGGGCGGATGATTTTAACGGCGAAATGGTGTTGCAGGACTGGGGGCTGCACCTGGTGGATATGACCGTCGCCATGGGCGATCTCGTCGCGCTTGGCGCGCGGCAGGCGGAGGCATGGTTGTCGGATCGTTGATCGTGCTTACGCAATAGCGCTCCACGCCGTTGCCAAGTTTTTGGGTTGACGGCGTTCCCGGAACCTTCCGTAATCCGGCGTCCGGGGATGGACGCTCAATACGAAAGCCGATATTCTCTGCTGCTCTACAGCCCGCCCAAATTTACCGTATTGTCTGCCCGGGTCGCTGCTGGATTCGTAAGTGGTTAACCAGCATTCCGCCCACCAGATTTCCTGCGTTGGCGCCCGATTGCAGAGCAACAAACCTGGATTGTCTTGCATGTCCGTATTCCCCATCCAATGAGACACACACTCTTTCTGCTCGGGCCGTCCGACAAAGACGTACTGGATGCTTCCAGTGGTGAAAAAGTTGAGGGCAAAGGCGTACGCATGACTGCAGATCTTTCCGGCGTGCTGCCCATACTGCCCTACGTGAACGGCGAGGAAGCGCTGCGTGCTCACAGCCAGACGATACTGGTGGGCTTGCAAAAGATTCGTCTGCGCAGAGGCAAGGAGGTCAATCTTTTCAACCTGGTGGGCGATGCCGATGCCTCCTCCATGGTGCTGCAGCAAATTGATGAGTTGGTGCAGGCGATTCAGCCGGTGCGATACCTCAATACCACAGATGCTGTGCGGCGCAGTGCGCGCGCGGCGTTGCCCGACACCTTGCAAGGCATACCCGGCTGCATTGTCCCTGCAACGCGCGCCGCGGACCCTTCCACCCTGGATGAACTGTGTGATGCCTGCCGGGCGTTCGGCCACTGGCCCATGATCATTCGCTCCCGCGGCCATCACGGCGCTGGCGAAATGCGGCTGGTGCATGACGAATCCGAACTGGAGTCGCTGCAGCCGGCGGCTTGGATGTTCGATGGCGTTTTCCTGATCCAGTTCATTGATTGCAGAACGGAGGACGGGTTATATCAGAAACTACGGATAGTGATGATCGACGGTGTTCCCTACGCGCGGCAGTGTGTGTTTTCCGACCAGTGGTCGATTCACGCCGGGAGCCGTTCTGATCTTATGGATGACGATGACGAACTATGCCGGCGTGAACGCGAACTACTCCACGCGCTGACCGAGAGCGGCCTGCGGGAATACGCCCCGACACTGGCTGCCATGCAACAGCGCATAGGCCTGGATGTCTTCGGCATTGACCTGGCGCTGGTTGGAGACGCTTTTGTCGTCTTTGAGGCCAACGCCTGTATGCGCTTCCTCGGTCGCGATAGTTTTACCAACACCCGCTACAGCTACCTCACGCCCTATAAGCAGCAACTGCGTGACGCCTTGAAAAAACTGTTGATCAATGCCTGATAATTTCAGCGATACACCAGCCGCTTTGCACTACAACCTGCTCGGGCGAACCGGTCTGTCGGTCAGCGCCTTTGGGCTGGGCGGGGGCGGTAAGAGTTGCCTGGGGCGCAAAACGGGGCTCAGTGAGGCGCAATCGATACGCGTGGTGAAACGCGCTCTGGAGCTGGGCGTCAATTTCATTGACACCGGCGCCAGAAACGGCACCGAGGGCATCATTGGCAGTGCGATTCGTGGCGAGGATCGGCAGCGGCTGGTGCTGTCGAGCAAGGCGAATGTCTCGATAGGCGAGACTCTGGTTACCGCTAGGCAGTTCGCGGCATCCATTGACAACAGTCTGCAGGCGCTTGGCACTTCCTATATCGACATCATGCAATTTCACGGGGTGCTACCTGAAGAATATGACTACATGCTGGCTGAGTTGATGCCGGTCATGCTGCAGTTTCAGCAGGCAGGTAAAATTCGTTTTATCGGCTTGTCGGAACATTTCGATCGCGACCGGGAGCATGCCATGCTGCAGCGGGCATTGCAGGACGACTACTGGGATGTCCTGATGGTGGGTTACAACCTGCTTAATCAAACCGCAGGGCGCAGTATTTTCCCGCTGACCCGCGAGCGCAACATTGGCGTTCTGGGCATGTTCGCAGTGCGGCGGGCGTTCACTACGGCCGACGCCTTCCGGCACGCCATTGCTGAACGGATCGCCAGCGGAGACCTGCCTAAAGACTTCGATGTCGATACCCTGCTTGGCCAGTTGAGTGAGCCGTCCCGGTCGGGAAGTGCCGTGACGGACACCGCCTACCGATTCTGCCGTGATGAGCAGGGCATCGATTCCGTGCTGGTTGGCACCGGGGATATTGGACACCTGGAGCAGAACATTGCCAGCTTTCGTCGGCCGCCGTTGCCTGCCCAAACGCTGCGGCTAATCGAGCAGAGCTTTGGCCACATCGCGGATTTTTCCGGCAATTGATCAACCGCATAGTAAGGAAGCCATGCAAATGACCGTCGAGCGCAAAACCGTGGCCCTGGGACTGGACTGCCCTAACAACGCCGTGCTTGAAGACTGGCTGGACCGAGGTTTGTTGCCTAATCTCCGCGCCCTGCGCCAGGAGTCCAGCAGCGGCACTGTTGTGCATCACCGCAAATACAATAACGAAAATTCGTGGATGCCGTTTCTCACCGGCAGGAATCTGGAAACGATTGACTACTGGATATCCGACTATCAGCCGGACAGCTACGTAAACGTTCACCAGTGCCTCTACAACCTGCAGGATCACCCACCGTTCTACGCGGTTGGGGATCAGGCCAACGTGATTATGTTTGATCTGCCGGTTGCGATCAGCGAGCAGGTTGAAGGGGTTCAGGTGGTGGGCTGGGCCTCTGAGTTGAACGAGGTGTTTCCGGCCTCCCGGCCGGCGCACGAATTGAAGCGGATTGTCGACAAGTACGGGCTGGACCCAAAACTTGAGGGCGCGCTGGACCTTTACAATGCGGCCCTGGCGAAAGAGGGCTTGTCGTACCAGGTTCCCAGCATTTATGACCTGCGGGCATTGACTGCCTTCCGCGATCAACTGCTTGAGTCAACCTCCAAGCGCGGCGCGATCTGCCGGGAGTTTTTGCAACGCGAAAACTGGGATTTGTTTCTGGGGATATTCCCCGAAATACATATGGCCGGTCATCTGCTGTGGCATGTCAGCCAGCCGCATCCACTTTCGGCACTGGCAGACGAGTTTGACGTGGACCCGATGCTTGAGGTCTACCAGGCGGTCGACCAGCAGTTGGGCCAGATTGCTGACAGCATTGGCGCGGACGCCGACCTCATTGTTTTTTCCGTGGACAGCATGGTGAGTGACTGCCTGGAAACGGCGCGCAGCCTGTTCCTGCCGGAGTTCATTTACCGTTGGAATTTTCCGGGAAAGGCCGCGCTGGCCGCCGGCGATAGCGCGGCGCCAGTGCCGAACGTCGGCCTTGATTATGGGCTGCACTGGGCGCATGAGGTGTGGAAGTTGCGCACGAACTGCGGCGCCGCCGAACTGCAGTCACCCCAGTCACAAGCCGGTGACAATGACAGTTTCTACTGGCAGCCTACCAACTGGTATCGACCGATCTGGGAAAAGATGCGCGCCTTTGCCTTACCCAGTGTGGCCGACGGCTATGTGCGCATCAACGTGGTGGGCCGGGAGGCCCGTGGCCTGGTCGAGCCTGCAGACTATGACAGCGTGTGCACAGAGATAAGCGATCAATTGCGCGAACTGGTTGACGCGCGCACCGGCCGGCCCATGGTCGAACGCATCATCCGCACGCGCAGCGACCCCTTCGATACGGATGCAAGGAAATCCCCGGCCGATCTGATCGTACTCTGGCAGGAAGAGTCCCCCACGGATGTTGTGCAGAGCCCGCTGGTTGGACGCATCGGCCCCGTGCCTTATTTTCGTCCCGGTGGACACATGAAGCAGGGTAGCCGGGTTGAAAATTTTTTCCTGGTGCGTGCACCGGATTGCCCTGCAGGTGGTCAGTTCCCCGAGGGCAGGTTGGAGGACATTCCCGCGACGATACTCCATCGCATGGGGATTCCAACGCCCGCGCACTTCGACGGCAAGCCGCTGGCGCTATCTGAACTTCGCTGATTACCCTGTCAGCCTTCGCGCTGGTCGTCGGCCAGTCGTGCGATCAGCGCCTGGTTGGTGGTTCCCTGCACCAGCAGGCTGAACAGGACCACGGCGAAGACCATGGACTGAATGGTGTACCAGTAGGGTAGTTCGACGGGCAACGAGAGCACGAGTGCAATGGCGATCGCGCCGCGCAGCCCTCCCCACACCAGCAGCACCTGTCGGCGTACAGGAATATTGTGTCGCAGCGGCAAGCTCAGCAATCCGCAGGAGCCGACTGCGCAGGCGCGCGCGATCAGCGCGGCGGGAATAGCAATCAGCATCGCCAGCCACTGGGTCTGGAACATGCCAAACGTTATGGTCAGGCCCATAATTACAAACAGCAGCGAATTGAAAAACAGGCCCAACCATCCCCAGGTGTCATCCACGCCCCGCGCAAGGGTGTCCTCCCTGCCTTCCAGCGCCCAGCGCAGCGTCAGCGCCGCCGCCACCACGGCCATAATGCCGGACACATGCAGCCAGTGCTCTGCGACGTAAAAGGCGCCGAAGGCGGTGAAAACCAGAATGAGAATGGTGGCGGAGGCACTGGCCAGTAGCAGGCTCAGCGCAGCGCTGATCAGCCCACAGACCACGCCAACCGCCAGGCCACCGAAGAAAACGACTGAAAAATCTGCGAGGTAGCCGCCGGATTCCGCATCACGCGTCCCCAGGGCGATCGCGAGAAACAGACTGAACAGCACGACGGACGTCGCGTCATTGAACAGGCTCTCACCTTCAAACAACACGCGAAAATCTTCTGGCGCATTCTGTGCCTGCAACTGCGCCACCACCGCGACAGGATCCGTCGCTGCCAGTATGGCGCCGGTGATAAGCGCCGCGATCCACGGGAAGCCCTGGGCATGGCCGATACCGAAGTACAGCAGTGCTGCCGTGACCAGACAACTGATCACGACACCCAGGGTGGCCAGTAATAAGATAGGTACGATCCACCGCGTCAGCAGAGCGAACTTCAGATGCCAGGCGGCTTCAAAGACCAGCACGGGCAAAATGATGAAGAACACGATGTCACGCAGGTTGTGCGCGCGCAGGCCAGTGTCGAATTCGATAAACGGCAACGACAGCCCCGCGACAAAGCCGCACACCAGGCAGGCCAGCGTGCTGTCGAGCCGGGTAGCGCGACTGAGCACCAGGCCTGCCACCACCATTCCCAGTAGAGCCAGTACCTGGCCCGTGGTCGTTACTACCATGGCGCCTTCCTTTTACTGTTGCGCAAACCGGTGTGTCGTGCCGCTGTCAGATAACGCGATGGCAGGCTTTGCAGCAGGTCCGCCTGGCACCACCCTGTCGACAAGCAATACGGTTCGGGCTGCCATTGCATTGTGGCATTCGCGTCGCGGTCCGTCTGGCAGCGGCTGCGCAATCCTTTGAAGTGGACTATAGTTTAGTCTATGGAAGCTGGCTGCTGCCCTGCGCCTGTCATGGTGGTCGGCGGTGCAGCCAGATAACAATAACACGGCTCAGGAAGGGCCAGAGCAAGAGAGTCATCCCATGTCTACTACACGTCACCCCGTTGTTAATCTGATTGCAATGGCCGCACTGGTCGGCGTCTTTTTGTCCGGCTGTAGCCGGGTTGCCATAGACGATCCGCAGAACGGCGCTTTTGTCGAAGATCAATCAATCACCATTAGCGGCAATATTTTCAGCCTCGCGCCTGAAGAAGCGCCTATCGATGTAGCCGTGATGTCGCTGAACATCAACGGCGCCAATGTCCCGCTCGCGCCGGATGGCACCTACTCCACCGAAATCCTGTTGGACCAGACCAGGGTGTTCAATCCGATTGAAGCCGACCTTACCGATACCGTGACCGGCTATGTGGACAGCGATCGTATCGTGGTGATCCTGGGAGAATCCGTGCTCGAGGGCGATTACTCGCCCGAGGCCATTGCCCTGCAGATCAATGCCTCGGGCCTGGATGCAATGGAGCCCGTTGTGTCCGGGCTTGTGGACTTTGATTTACCCACGCTGATGCCACCGGGCACCGTGGTTGCCGATAACCTCTGCGTCATCGATGGTCCGTTCGGCACTTGTCTGGGCCGCGCCGATATTTCCATTGCGGCACCGGCACCCAGCATGGACAGCTTCGAGGTCGATTTCAGCCCACAGCAGGACAGTGTGCACGCCAACATTGTGCTGAACCAGTTCGACCTGAATATCTATATCGATGGCGGCTCTTATATCCTGGTGCCCAACTGCGATCTGAATCTCATGGCGACTACCCTGACGCTGGCTGGCAACTATACCCTCGAGCCAGACAGCGTCAGCCCCAGTAAAGTGGATGTTGGCCAGTTGGGCGGGGTATCCACCACCTTCGTCAACTTCGACCAGACTTTTACCAGTGGCGCCTGCGATGATTTTCTCATTGGCGACATCATCCAGTTGATTATCGGCGATGTTGAACCGCTGGTACGGGGTGGACTCGAAGGCTTTCTGAATAGCGTGGACGGCGGTGGCAACACGGTGGTTTCCGCTGCCATCGAGAGCGCGTTGGCGGGTGTGGATATATCAGGGCCGGTGGGTGTCGCGCTGAATTCGCAACTGGACGCGCCGTTTTTCCAGGTACAGGAAACGCCTGGCGGCATTACGCTCGGGTCTGATGCGCGGTTCCTCACCAACATTGGCACCGGGCCGGGTGAGTGCACTCCGCCGGAGGAGGCGCCCGACCTCAGCGCGTCTTACCATGTCACCCAGCCTTTCCCAAGCTTCGGCGCGACCACACCGGGCGGTACGCCCTATAACGTCGCGATGGGCATTTCCAGCTCTGGGTTCAACCAGTTGCTGCGCGCAATGATCGAGTGTGGGTTGTTGGTGACCACCATTACCGAAATCGACTTGCTGGGCACAGGTACGCCCCTGCCGCTGACCGCCGGGTTGTTGTCTGCCTTCTTCCCCCGGCTGGTGCACTTTAACCCATCGGATGAGGCTCGCCTGGAAATAGCGCCCACCATCGCGCCGCTGATTACCGGTGCGCCCGGTCCCGCCGGCGAGCTGGCGCTGTTGCAGGTGGCGCAGCTCAAGTTGCAACTGATTGTTAACCACAGCGGCACCGGCGAGGAAATCGAGATTGCCGACATGATGCTGGACGCGGATGTGGGTATAGACCTCACCTATAACGCCGCAAGCGAGGCCCTGGAATTCCAGTTCTCGGACCCGGATCCCAGCTTCATCACGGTGAAGACGGTGGAAAACCCGCTGGCGGACGACCTGTCCCAGGTCGAAGCGTTCCTGCCCTCGGTTGTCGGCACCTTCTTGCCGTCCCTGGCCGGGGGTCTTGCCAGTTTCCCACTGCCCGCGTTCCTCGGCCTGCAACTGGACGTTGTTGAAGTGGCGCGCAACGGCGAGATGTTGACCATCTACGCCGATTTTTCGGCGGCCACGCCCTAGGGCTCTCAGCCCGGGTGCTCTGAATCGCCAGGCGGCAGGATCCGTCCCGCGCCCTGCTGTCAGCGGGGCGCGGCCAGCCGTCTTTGGAATGCCTTGACTAAAATTACATACCTATGTAATTTTAAATTCACTATAAGAATTCGATTGCCGTGGTCTCGTTCATGAGCCAAAAGCGCGGTCCCTATAACTCTCCACGCCAGATGCAACGGCGCCGGAACATTCTCGCCGCCACGCACGCAGAAATGCGTGAGCATGGCCTTACCTCTGTCACCATGAAGAACATTGCTGAGCGCAGCAGTGTCTCCAGCAAAACCCTCTACAACCTGTTTGGAAGCCGTGACCTCCTGCTACTCGAGGCGGCCTCTATCCTGCTTGATGATCTGGAGGCCAGCGACGCTGTGCAATGTGCAACGCAGGGTATCCCGCGTCTGCTCGCCTATACCGAGGCCGCGATGCGGGGCTTTGAGTACGGCGAATTTGCGCGCCATATCATCAGTATTCTGTTCGCCGCGGAGCCAGATCACCCCGCGGTACACGCCCAACTGGGGCGGATACAGCGCATTGCCTATCACGCGCTGTGCGCTGCCGAGCGTGAGGGTGAGCTCAAACCCGGTCTCGATCTGGAGCGCCTGTCGCACGTGATCGCCGCTAATCAGTGGGGCGTTGCGCTGATGTGGGAGAAAGGCCTCATCGACAGGCATGGCCTTGAGTTGCAAACGATGACCAGCCACTACCTTACGTTGCTGCCGGTGTGCACGGGCAAGCGCAGGCGTAGCCTGCAAGACCAACTCAATCATTATCTCGAGCCGGACGTTGCGCCAAGGCAAAGCCAGCCGGTCGGGCAGGAATTAAAGCAGCAGTGAAAGCAACTCCCGCACGATAACTAAAAAAACTTCCAGAGGATCCGCAAATGAAATCACAAAACACGCAAGTCAGGCACCCGATCAGTCGGGGCATCAAGAGCGCCATCTACAGCGTGCCGGTTTCGGCACTGGGCCTGGTCTTGATGACGTCAACGTTAACCGGCATAGCCCCCGGTGCGGAAGCAGCGGCGTTGGAAGAGGTCGTGGTCTTTGCCCGGAAGCGCGCGGAATCGATTCAGAAAACGCCTGTGTCAGTTACTGCACTCGGCAAGGAACTCGCAGAAGCCAACCTGCGCCGGCTTGACGATATTCAGTCGTTCACGCCCAACGTCTATATTCGCAACACCTCCGGCACGCCCGGCGGTGCAGCCATCAGTATTCGAGGAGTGTCGTACCAGGAGATAGACAAGAGCTTCGACCCGGCAATCGGCGTCATCCTGGATGGCCTCTATCTGGGTACATCCAGCGGCAGCCTGCTGAACAATTTTGACATCGCGCGTATCGAGGTGTTGCGCGGCCCGCAGGGCACGCTGTTTGGCAAAAACACCATCGGCGGTGTAATCAATGTTATTCGCGGGCCTGTGACCAAGGAGTGGGGTGGAGACTTCACTGTGACGCTTGGCGAAAACGGGCGAGAGGACTACGAGGCCATCGTTAACGTGCCGCTGATCGAGGAGGAACTGGGTATCAAACTGTTCGCCGCCGATATCAATAGCGACGGCTACATGAAGAACACCACCCTGAATGAAGATGTGGGCGGCGATGATTATCAGACACTGGGTGCGGCTATTGAGTGGGAGGCGAGTGAAGACCTGACAATGAAGCTTCACTACGAGCACCAAGAGAATCAGACGGAGGGTGCCTGGGCTAACTTCAACCAGCCCGGCTATCTGGCCTGCGATCTTGAAGGTGCACTCTGGGCGGTCGGCTGCCAGTCAAGTGACCAGGGCAGTGATGAAGACCATGTGTCCTCGGATCGCAGAAACAGTAACGACTCCGAGTACGACACCACGATCTTTACGGTGAACTGGCAGCTGGGCAATTTCCTGCTCACCTCCATCACCGGCTACCGCGACCAGGATGAGAATAACCTGTCGGCATTCGACGCCTCACCGGCGGACCTGCTGTACCTGGATTACTCCAACCAGTGGGAGCAGTTCAGCCAGGAACTGCGCGTGGCGACGCAGATCGGAGACAGTGTCGATCTTATTGCCGGCCTGTACTACTGGGATGTGGACTACGCCCAGCAGTGGGATACCGGTGAGCTACTTTACGCGCTTGATCGCATCGGCCAGATTGTGCCGGGCATTCCCGGTGCTGCAGGCTTTACTGCCGACACCCTCAGCCACAATTCGCAGGAACAGCAAACTGAATCCGTTGCAGCGTTTTTCTCGGCCGACTGGCACCTCAACGAACAGTGGACGCTGACCGCCGGTGCGCGCTGGACCAACGAGAAAAAGGATTTCTCCGGCGGTGCCAGCCAGATTTACTCCGCCGGCATGCCAGTGCCCGAAATACCCCAGACCAAATTTGATGATGAGTGGGATGAGATTACGCCGAAACTGGGCTTTCGCTACCAACACAATGATGACCTGATGGTGTTCGGTTCCTACAGCGAGGGCTTCAAGAGCGGCGGGTTCTTCGGTCGCCAGTCCGATTTCGAAGGTCCCGACCCCAGCTATGAGCCCGAGTATGTGGAGAACTGGGAACTGGGCCTGAAGAGCGAGTGGTTGGACGGCAAGATGACCTTCAATCCCACCGTGTTTTACAGCCTGTATGACGACAAGCAGGAAGAGGTATTGATCCCGATTGATTTGAGCAACGTGGCAACCGTGGTGCGCAACGCATCCAAACTCGAGATTTTTGGCGCCGAACTCGAACTGCAGTACCAGATCACCGATGCCTGGTATGTGCGTTCTTCCTACGGCTACCTCGATGCAGAGTTTGATGATTTCATCGCAGATATCAATGGCGATGGAGAGATCACAGATAACTCGGACCTGCGGCCACGCAACACGCCGGAGCATACCTTTGGTTTGAGTTCTTCCTACACGGTGAACATCGGCCCCGGTGAACTTGAAGGGTATGCCGCCTATCGCTGGCGCGACGAGATCGAAGTGATTGCCAACAATGATCCTCTGGGCCACCTCGACAGTATCGACAACCTGGATATGACGTTGAGCTATTCCTGGGGTGATGACATTCGCTTTCGGGTAACCGCTTATGGCCGCAACCTCACGGACGAGCGCGAGGCGGTAGTTGCCGTGATTCCCGCCCTGACCGCGTGGGGCAACTGGAACGAGGGGCGCGTCTTTGGCGCTGAGTTCTCGCTGTCGTTCTAGCCTCTGCATGACATCATGGCGGTCCAGCGCAGGCTGGGCCGCCCTTACCAGCCGCTAACGGTTTTTCTGAACGCCTTCCAAAGCCGCTTTCCTGACACAAGTTGTACAGGAATTGATGTCGCATGCGCGTGCAGCTGTTGCACCCATTCTGGGCTACACTACTTCAGGTAGCGGCCCGATGTGTGAACCTGCTCGCAGTTTTCTCTGGGCGCAACTATCATTGCTACGCATCGCCAGCCAAGACCGGATAGTCTTGTTTATTGGCGTTCGTCCCGGCGCAGTTACCGCTGCCGGCAGCGTCCCGCTCAGGCGCGGATGCACTGACGGCGTTTTGTGAGAGGGAACCTCATGTTCAGGAAGTTAGTCGGAATTAGCTTTGCATTACTGTGGGCGCTCGCGCTGACGTTTTTTCCGCTGGCCCTGTCCGCGCAGGCACAACCGCCCAACATCGTTCTGATTATCGGCGACGACCAGGGGTGGACGGATTTCGGTTTTATGCCCAGCTCGCGAACGCTGGATACCAATACCGGGCCGCAGCCGCTCAATCAAATTGTACAAACACCCAACCTGGACGCGCTGGCAGCCCAGGGTGTGCTCTATCGCAACGCGCATGTCACGTCGTCCACCTGCAGGGCCTCGCTGTTGACCCTGCTGTCCTCCGCCGGGATGCAACCCCTGCAGTGGATAGAAACACGCACAGCCCTGGCGGCGCAGCCGGAGATAACACTGCCTAACAACGCGCCCTTCTTTTTTCCTCGCAGAGAGGCCGAGCATGTGAGAACCGTGCCGCGTGAACTGGGCCATGCCGGGTACAAGAGCTGGGAGGGCGGCAAGTACTGGGAGAGCACCTTCGAACATGGTGGATTCACCCACGGCCTAGCCATCGGCAACGGCACTTTTTTCGAACCGGATGGCTGGGATTTCGGACGAGTCGGATGGGACCCTGCACTGTGCGCCAATCCCGGGGCACCTACCGCCGTGTGTCCTGCCCTGGATCCTCTGCGCACCTTTTTGGACGAGGTGCAGAGCGGGCCGTTCTTCGTCTGGTTTGCGCCCCAGATTCCGCACTCGCCGTTTGATGCGCCACAGAACTTCCGCGACCCCTACGAAGCACTGGGCCTGGAAACCTGTGCCGACAACGATTGCGGTGGGCTTTGCATGTATTGCCCGAACGAGGTGAATTACCTCTCCAATGTCACCTGGTTTGACGCGCTGGTCGGCGAGCTGATGGACGAGTTGGACGGCCGTGGCCTGCTTACCAATACGTTGGTTATCTATATCACCGACAATGGTTGGGGCCTGAACATGCAGTATTTCGCGGGCTCAGGGCAGGGCAAGGGCACGCTGTACGAGATGGGCTTCCGCACACCGGTCATTTTCAGCTGGCCCGGGGTGATTCCCGCTGGCGGTGTCTATGATGACCTTGTTTCCGCTACCGATATCGCCCCTACCATTCTGGACTATGCCGGTGTCGACACGTTGCCCGAGCAGGAGGGCGAAAGCCTGCGTGCCCAGATAGAGGGTGGTCTGCCGCTGGGGCGCACAGAGCTCATCGGCCTGGACGAAGAACGGGGGCATTTTCTGCGCACAGACACATGGCGCTACCTGCGTTTCGCCAGTGATTCGCATGAAGAGCTTTACCAGATCGACATCGACCCGCTTGAGACCAACGATGTGTCCGCGCAGAATCCCGCGCTGGTCACCCAGTTCGCCGCCTCGGTGGACGCCTGGGAACTCGCCCGGAGAACACCACCTTCGCTGGTTGAAATCACCGGCCGCCTGCTGAATGAGCTTACCGGCGCGCCGCTGAAGGGCTCACAGGTGATGCTGGATAACGGCACGGTGCCGCTAATCTCCATCGCCGGTGAAGATGGCTGGTTCCGGTTCGGGCCGGTGGATCCAAACAGTTATGTTATTCGCGCCGATGCCCGCACCGCCAACCTGACGTGGCTGAGCGCCTCCGATCCGGTACCGGCCCCCGCTCCCGTGGGACTCTCCAGCCGCTTTATGACCCTGGAAGCGACGCAAACCGTGGCCCTGGCGGGCTCTCCCTTCGGCAGCCAGATTCGCGGTACGTTGACCGACAATATGGGATCACCGTTGCCCAATGTGCCTGTTCTGGTGCAGGGAACCATGGGCTGTGACGTGGTTGAAACGCAGGTGCTGACGCAAGCAGACGGTAGCTACCGCACCGAGAATCTCCCGTTTACCACCTACACAATCACGGCGACCACGCCACCCGGTTACCAGGATGTGGTGGTCACCAATGTGGTTATCGATGAACTGGAAACGTTGATAGAGGATCTTGTGGCGCTACCGGATTGATCGGTAGCGCAGGGTCAGGCGGGCTTGCGCGCCAGTATCACCAGGTTTTTCGGCAACACCTGATCCATCTGTTCCTTGAATGCCAGGCCCCTGGGCGAAGACAGCACGTAGCGCCATAGCTTGCCCCAGTCGTGCAGGTGCTGGTGAAACGGCGGTTGAAAGCTGCCCACCAGGCTGTTGTGGTCCAGCTCTCCCTTTTCTTCCATTTCCTGCTGGATGATCCACACCATACTCATCCACATTACCCAGAAAAATCCGTTCTTGTTGCACTCGAGTACTTCCAGGCCGGCGTTCGTTACCAGCGAGGTGAAGTCGTCTTCACTGAAGATTCTGATGTGATTGGGGTGCTGGAAATACTCTGGCGGTGCGAAGGCCTTTTGTACCCGCTCGCCTGTCTCCCCCGGCACACTCAGAATGTACAGGGCGCCCGGGGTACCCACGCGCGCCATTTCAGACATTACCTGTACCGGGTCGTCGACGTGTTCCAGCACCTCGCGGCAGATGATGCGCGTTGCGTCTTCTGAATCAACCAGCAGGGGATTGCTGTCACAGACGACACTGCGGAAGCCGCCCGGCGCGTTCAGCTCCTCGAACCTGCCCGAAACGTGTTTTATCTTGCTCTCATCGATATCGGTAAAGGTGACGTGCGCGCCCTGTCTGGCGCAGAACAATGCCTCGGTGCCGTCGCCGCAGCCGACGTCGAGTACGCGATCCCCGGCGGTGACGGGGAAGCCGTTGACCAGTTCACCGGTGTCGGCGTTGTACCAGCCGCTTTTCTTGGCATCGAGAAGCCCCGACCACAGCGGGTTGAAATCCTCGTCGCCCTTTCCCCATTGCTCACTCATTGGTCGCTTTCCTTGCCGTCTTGCCCGGGACGCGTAGGCTTTTCGCCGCGCTCGGCCCGGGGTGTGCCCAGCATATAAGCGGGAACCGATCTTCTCAACAACTGCGGGCGGCTGCAGGGAAACAAACCTTGCCGAATCGAGAACCGCGTCATACTAACGCCGATGCAGCGGCAAACTGAGCCAGTTCCAGGCCTTACGCGACGCCGGGCCTTAGGTGAACCCGGATACGTGGCTTATACTGGCGCCCTGAGCAGGCGCAGGCGCGCCGGGCGCCAGATCGCATGGGCTAAATTGGGGCAGCGTTTTTCTGCCGGACTATTTGCATGATCATCAACGGCCTCGATAGAGACGGAGAAACCTTCGAAGCAGACGTTTGCATTGCCGGCGCCGGTGCTGCGGGGCTGACGCTGGCGCTACACCTGGCGGACGCCGGTGTCAGCGTGATCCTGATCGAGAGCGGCGGTCTCAAGTTTGCCTGGCGGACGCACAAACTACTGGATGTGATCGTTAACGGCGCCAGCGGCGGTGCGCTGCTGGCCGGCTCACGCGAGCGTTTCTTTGGCGGCACCACTAACCACTGGGGCGGTGTGTGCAGGGCCTTTGATGCCTATGAATTCGAGCAGCACCCCTGGGTGGACCACAGCGGCTGGCCCATCACCCGCGCTGATCTCGATCCCTATTACGCGGCAGCCGCGCAGTGGCTGGGACTGCCGGAGGTGGATAGAGCATTCGATCCCGGCGCGCTGCAAGTGCAGTCCCATCCGCCGCTGATCAATGCAACAGAGACCGCCTTTTCATCCGTGATCTGGCGCCGGGTGCCCGCCGACAGAGTGCAGCTGGGCGTGTGGCAGCGCGATGCGGTTGCCAGAAGCAAACGCCTGACCTGTGTCGTCAATACGTCCGTTGCCGAGCTACACACGGACCCTTCGGGGCAGCGCGTCGTGTCGGTCGAAGGGCGCAACCTCGATGGCAAGACGCTGCGCTTTCGCGCCAGGGATTTTGTGCTGTGTACAGGCGCCATAGAGAACGCACGCTTGTTGCTGGCTTCAGACTCGGTGGTACCGGGCGGGCTGGGTAATGAACACGATGTGGTGGGCCGCTACTTCATGAGCCATGAGGGCCGGCTGTTGGGCTTTCTCATGGGCAATCCTGCACTGCCTGTTTCGCGCGAAGAGGCGCTGGCAAAAAGTGAGCTGGTGGGCTGGGCTACAAGTACCGCCGCCCGCCGCGAACACCGGCTGCGCGGCATGATGGCGTTCCTGCACAGCGGAGCGCCCCGCAAACTGGACGGAGAACTGGCGCTGGGCAGCTTACAGCGGCCTCCTGTCGCCCCTGCTGCGGTGAGAGACAATGATCGGCGCTGGAGTGTATTGCTCAACATGGAGCAATCCCCCAATCCGCAGAGTCGCGTGACCCTGTCTGAGATGCGCGATGTACTGGGTGTGCGCAAACCTGCGCTGGCCAATATGGTGCCGGCGGAAGATATGCAGAGTTTGCGCAAGAGTGCCGAGTTGCTCGCATTGGCGGTGGCGCGCTCCGGGCTGGGGCGCCTGCAACTGGCAGATCTTTCGACGCCCAAGGATAAGGTTGGCGGCCACCAGATGGGCACCACGCGTATGTCCAGCGATCCGCGCCAGGGCGTGACCAATGCCGACGCGCGTGTTCACTCCGTCGAAAACCTGTTTATCGGTGGGGGCTCACTGTTTCCCACCTCCGGTTGGCAACACCCCACCTTTACCATTATTACGCTGGCAATCAGGCTGGCGCATCATCTGACGAAACGACACCAGGGTGCCGCCTAGCCGGCGCAGGTTGCACTGCACTAGTCCCAGATAAAGCGGTAGGAAATGCGCATCAACTTGAACGCCAGCTCAGCAGCGCCTGCGTTCTCTTCCTCCGCACCGGGAAAGTGATGTTGCAGCCCCACGCGGACTCCGCCCTCACACATGGCGTCGTCGATGCTCGCGCGCACTTCCGTGTCGCGCAGGTTCAAGCGGTGTTCTTCGTTGTTGATGCTCAGCACGGTTTCACTGTGCCCCTGCATGTAGTTGCCGTGAAAGTGCAGCGCAATAGCGCCTGGCCCGCGCTGGCGATTGATATCCGGGAGTAAAAATACGATGGTCGAGCGCGGGCCCATTGACCAGGCACCATCGGGTTCGGCGCCGCGCCAGCCGCTACCGGGCGGCCGAATGAGCTGGGCCACCTGCTTGCCTTCCAGTACACCGCCGTCCCAGACCCTGGGGCCAGGTGCGTCCAGTGCCAGGAACACGCTGCGCAGGTAATCGAATACGGGTGAGGTCTTCGCCTCGCGCAGGCCCGGGAACAGCTCACTGCTGCCGGCCGGTGCGTTCTCTGGCCTGAACTGCTTTAGGAGTTTCGCGTTGCTGTCGGAAAAATAGTCATGAATGCGCCGGCGCGATGACTCCGGCAGGAAGTCCTTCACGTTGCCGTCGCTGTTGCCGGCGACCTCCAGCAATGCGCCTGTGAGTCGCATCAGTTCGGGTTGCGCCACGCGTGTAACTTTGGCGATCAGCAGTGCCGCCGCCGCACGACTGTCCAGCGTACTGTTGACGACTCGCGTTTGCAGTGTGAAGTCGTCGTCTGGTTCCAGGCCCAGCCAATTCAGAAAATCGGTGACCACGTCACCTGCCACCAGGCAGGAACGCTCAAACAGCCTTACTCTCACGCTTGCACTGCCTTCGAAAGCGTCATGCCAGTGGGTGAGTGCGGTAGAGAAGTCGTAGAGCTGCAGCTCCTCGTCTTTGATGTCCGGCGGATCGAAGAAGGAACGCGCTGAAACATAGCCCTGAACCTCCAGCGTTTTCAGCGCCGCCGCTTGGTAAAGGGAGACCTGGTCGCGCACGTAGCACAGGATGGTGACTTGGTGCCCCGCGAGCGCGCGGTGAATCTTGGCCATGGTCGGCGGTGAAATGGCGGCCAGCCCTTCCCAGGAAATGAGGGCGGTTTCAACGCCTTCCGCCGCGCGAGCGGCCAGTTCTTCGGCGAGCTCCTGTAGCCGCACCTCGGCCGGTAGCTCCATCTCGGATTTCAGAGCGAGGCGTTTGAGGTCGGCGTTGATCAGGCGAGCGTGGCCGCGTCCGGAAGTGTAGCCGGTTCTCGGAATGTAGACGCCGCGTTCCTCAAACCAACCCTGATTGGTGAAGATGTGCGACTGAATGGCACTGGAACCCGTCTTCGGATAACCAATGTGGATGTATACCTGCATTACTCGGGGTGTGCTCAGTCTGCTGGCTCAGAATGTATCTGGCCATAGTGATATAAACACGGGGGTTAATGCAATTGGCCCGGCGCTGGAATGAGAACTGGCGCCCTGTTCGGCAGGGTAGGCGCTACCGTCAGCCGCTCGCCAGGCCGGATGGAATGCAGCGCCTCTAGAGACGATCGAAGCGCAGCGGCAGCCCATCCACGGGAAAAGTCAGCGGAATATTGTTGTAGCGGTAGCGCGTCATGCTGGCATCCTTGCTCACCCTGAAGTTTTTCAGCAGGTGAAACAGGAACATCTTTGCCTGCACCTCGGAAAAGTGCATCCCCAGGCACTTGTGCGCGCCACCGCCGAAAGGGATGTACTGAAAGAAATCCTTCTTGTCTTCGGCGCGTTCCGCGGAAAAACGATAAGGGTCGAACGTGTGCGGATCAGTCCAGTACTCGGGCATGTAGTGGGTAAACAGCGAAGACACCGTCACAATACAGTTGGCCGGAATGTGATGGCCCTGGAACTCAAAGTCACGCAAAGTGTAGCGCGGCATAACGGATAGGGCAGGGTACATGCGCAGCGCTTCTTTCAGTGTGAGCCCGGTCTTTTCCAGGCGGGGAACGTCGTCGAACGCCAGTGCATCCGTGTTCAGGCTGTGCATCTCTGCGCGGAGTTCGTCCTGCCACGCCTGATTGGTGGCCAGCGTATAAAGGATGGCACTCAGTGCACTGGTTGTTGTGTCGTGCGCGGCAAACAGCACAAAGATAATGTGGTCGCGAATCTCCTCGTCGCTGAACAGCTTGCCGTCGTCATCGCGTAGCTGGCAGAACTGGGACAATAAATCGCGCCCTGCCTGTGCGCGCCTGCGCGGAATGTTCTCCATCATGTAGTCGGTCAATACCTGGCGTCCCTTCAGGCCCTTCACGTAGGGCGAAAACCAGATTTCCTTGCGCTTGAACGGATCGGCGGTTGCGGCAACGATGTCGGTGAAGGCCTTGTTCAGCCGGTCCGATTCATCCGCGGCTTCGGTGCCGAGAAATACGCTGGCACCCGTGTTGAGAAGCAGCGTCTTCACGTGATCCTTGGCCGGGATGGTGCGGCCTGTCTGCCAACTGAAAATACCGTCGCGCAGCATCGGGTTCATCAGTTCCATGTGGCCCTCGATGGCCGGGCGCTTGAAAGCTGACTGCAGTATTCGTCGGTTGGCCTTGTGGTCGGCGAAGTCTCGTTCCAGCAGGTTGTTATCAAACAGCGTTCTGAATACCTGATCCCAGGCGAGGAAATTGGAGAAGATGCCCTCTTCGTTCTGGAAGACGAGCTGGTTGGCCTCCGGGCCAAGCAGGAACACTGAATCCAGCCGCGGCGAGCGGGAGCGGAAGACGGGCCCGTACTCGGCGTATTGACGATCCATCCAGGCGTGTACGTCTTTGAGCATCCAGTACAGGTGGCCGAAAAACGGTACGCCCCAGGTGCCCGGGAGGTGGGACAAATCGGCCATCGGCGTGCGCCGCTGGTAGCGCCTGATCGCCGGCTTGTCGTAGTTCGCCAGTGCCTGGTAAATCTCTGCGCTGTCAGTGACCGGTGCGCGCGCTGGTGAGCCCATTGCCTGTCTCCTTTGTCTGAGTGTGCAAGTATCCATTGTGGCCCGGGCCCTGCACAGCTTAGAATGGGTCAAAAAGGGGGGAATATCGGCCAGTATGGCGAATGTGAGCGGCGCGCAGCGCGAGGGAGAGTACCCGATTCCGGGCTTTTTCGTTCCCCATATCGAGCGGTATGTCACGGAGATGGGCGGCGATGCGCGCGCGTTATACACGGCGGCCGATCTTGATCGGGCGCTGTTCCAGCCCGAGGAACACAGCGTCAGCGAAACGCAGTTGCACGCGCTGATCGCCAATGCCCGTGCGCAG
>JAUHYL010000127.1 GCA_030426545.1 Gammaproteobacteria bacterium | reverse complement strand
AGACGCCGGGCAGCAGGAAACGGCCATCGCCGCCGTCTGTGACCAGTGAGGCTATCAAGGCTGCAAGGTCACGCACATCCACATGCTGCATCCCACCGTCGCCGAAAATGCGGAAGCCATTTTCAATGCGATGCTTTAATGCCATGCAGGTATCGGAAAAACCGGGATCGTCGGGCCCTATCACGCCGCCCGGGTATACGATGGCGATTGGTGCTCCGGCCGCCTGTAAATCGCGCAGGTAGTACTCCGCTTCCACCTTGCTCTGGCCATACGGGTGTTTCGACGGGACCGGCGCTGCATCCGCGGTGACCTTGCTACCCTCTTTGTTGAAAATCGCAGTGATACTGGACACGCAGACGATACGCTCCAGGCCCGCCTCCAGCGCCTGGCCCACGACGGCTTTCACGCCGCCGACATTGACCGCAAACATCTCCTGCTCGGATCGGGTGCGAATAGGCGTGCCGGCAGCGGCGTGCACCACTCCCTGGCAACCGTCAAGCGCGGCGCGCACCGCAGCCGCGTCGGTCACATCGCCTTCAACCAACTCGGGCTGCAAGTCGAAAGCGGAATAGATTTCGCGCGCGCGCCCGGTGTCGCGCACCAGCAGACGCACTGCGTGGTCGGACGTCAGCAAGCGCCGGGCCACGTGAGAGCCGACAAAACCGGTGCCGCCGGTGACAAGAATGCGCACTGGCCGCTCAGGCCTCGGTAACCGTGATCACGTGGTTGGGACAGTAACGTGCAGCCTTCTCTACCTTTTCACGTAGCTCGGGCGGCGGGGCCTCCTGCAACAGGATGACCTGCGGATAGCCCTCGTCGGACTCCACCACGTCAAACACTTCCGGACACTCGCCAAGGCAGACGCTGTGGCCCTGGCAGAGGTCGAGATCCAGCGTAATCTTCAATGCCATGCCAGCCTCCTAACGACGCCGATAGCGCAGGCGACAGGGCGAACTGGGTTTCAGCACCATCGCCGAAAGGTCGTCTTCATACGTCTCGGGCGCATCCACCAGTTCAAAGGTATATTTCGGTAGCAGCGCAGCAAAAATCGATTTCAGCTGCATCAGCGCAAACGCATTGCCCGCGCACTTGTGCGGGCCCCCACCAAAGGGGATGTACGCCCACATCATGTCTGCGCTGCTGGCCTTTGGCCGCTGCGGGTCAAAGCGCTCCGGGTCCGGAAAATACGTTGGATTGCGGTGTGAACCGTAAGTGGAGATAGCCACCGTCTTGCCGGCCTCGATCAAGGTGCCGTTGTAGTCGATGTCCTCGATGACGCGGCGCATCAACAGGACCAGCGGCGGATGCAGGCGCAGCACTTCCTCGATAAAGGCCTCCAACTGTGGCAGGTCACGCAGGTTTTCAAAGGTCAGCTCGCCGTCACGTGCATACAGTTCCTCCAGTTCTTGCAGCACGGCGCCGGTGTACTGTGGATTGCGCGCGAACTCCACCGCGGTCCACGCGGCGGTGCCTGAACTGGTGTGGTGCCCGGCAAACATCGTGGCAATGACCAGACCGGTGACTTCGTTGTCGCTGAGTAACGAACCATCGGCGTAAGTGCCCGACATGAACGTTTCCAGCGCATCGCCGTACTCGCGCTCCGGATTGGCTCGACGCTCGGCGATAATCTCGCTGATCAACGTCTGCAGCCGCGCACGCGCCTTGTCCCGCGCTTCAAATATCGGCTGCTGCATATAGGGGTCGACGAATGCGATGGCCTGCAGCCCGCGCTCCAGATCGTGATACAGCGACTTGAACTCGTCGGTCATCTTGTAGCGGAAATCCGCGCCCAGCAGACAGTGGCAGGCGGTGTGCAGGGTGAGCTGGATAAATTCGTCCAGAAAATCCATCTCCCCCTCGTCGCCCCACCCGGCGATCCAATCCTGCACTTCCTGGGCGATGACTGCCGCGTAGGCTTTCATGTTCTGGTAACGCAGCGCGTCGACCTGGATCTTTAACTGGGTTTTCATGCGCTCCGGTGGCGCGTCGAAAATAACACCCTCGCCAAACACCGGCACCATCGCCTGGTAGGCCGCGGCGCGGCTGAGTTTTTTATCCAGTGTTTTGAGAAACGCTTCCTGTGCCGCCGGGCCACTCATCAACACCGTTTGCTGACCCGCCATGTTGTACTCGGCCAGTTCTCCGCACTCGGCGTTACAGCGCATCAAAAAGCGCGCAAAGTTCACGCCGAATTCTTCCATGTGGCCGCTGTCCGGCTTTTCACCGCTGACTTTCGGCGGCAGCTTCAACGCGGCTTTTTCGCTATCGCTCAGCGCACTGGCTGTCTCGGACATAGGCTAGCCCCCCACCTGCTCGGATGACATGACCGGCATCTCTGCCAGGATGCCTTTCTCGACACACTCTTTGATCAGGTTCGTGATGTTGGTGTAATCGTACATATCCAACTGCTCGGACCATTGATAGTCGCCGCCGTACTTGAACCAGGACGCGCCGATCACGCGCATGGGGCTGCCGTCCTCGCGCAGCGGCGCACCCGGGGGCGTCTGCCACCAGGTGCAGAAGGCCTCGCCGCGGGTCTCGTCGATCACAATTTTATCGTAGGGATAGGTCCAGCCCTGGTAGGGATCCATCGCCGCCCCCACGCAGGTATTGCGCACCGTTTCCCGGTCATTGAATTCGTATTTGCCATTGGGCGTATCCCAACCGTAGGTCACGTCTTCGGTGTAGAAATCTGCAAGGCAGCGCCAGTTGCCCTCGCGCTCGGCTTTATCGTTCACCTCAATCCAGCGGCGCATCATCTCTTCCATTTCTTCTCTGCTGTAGGCGGCCATCATTCGCTCTCTTGTCTGGTTTTCGTTACCGGTTTTTGTGACGGGCGACCCTGCCCGCACAGTCCCAAACTCTACGCCATCACTTTTATAGTTTCAACTATAAATCAGTTCTGGCAGAATACGGCCAGCATCGTGCGTGGGAGAAGACTATGAAGTTCTGGCAATCACTGGCCTTCGTCGAAATGGGGCAGATGGTCGAACTGGCGCAGTTCTGCGAGGCGCTGGGATTTCACGGCGTCTCCTACGGCGATCACCTGGTGACCACCGCTGAGCAGGTCGATGAATACCTGTACAAGGACAGCGGCAATATCTTCTGGAACCCGGATACCCATTGGCCCGACCCCTGGGTGCTGACTGCCGCCCTCGCCCAGGCAACCACGACGCTGGAATTCCTCTCCACCATCTACATACTGCCCCTGCGCGATCCGGTAAACGCCGCCAAGGCCGTTTCGACGGCGGCGTACCTCTCCGGTGACCGGGTCACGCTGGGTGTGGGTGTAGGCTGGCAAAAAGCGGAGTTCGACATGGTCGGCCAGGACTTCCACACCCGCGGCAAGCGCACCGACGAGATGCTGGCGATACTGCGCGCCCTGATGAGCGGCAACATGACCGAGTTCAACGGCGAGTACTACACACTGCCGGCGGTGAAGATGTCGCCCGGGACACAGCAGCCCGTGCCCATTATGATTGGCGGCTATGCACCGGCGGCGATGCGGCGCGCCTGCCGGCAGGATGGCTGGATGGCAACCAGCCATACCGAGGAAGACATCTATCCCTTGCTGGACTCCGTGCGTAAACTGCGACTGGAAGAAGATCCGCAGGCAGCCGCCAGCGATGCGCCGTTTGATATCTGGACGGGCGTGATCAACCCCGGCGACGGCACCCACGAGCGCCTTGCCGAGGCCGGCGTCACCATGGTCAACGGTTGCAACTTCCTGGCGGAAGACGGACGCACCGCCCTGTCCAGTATCGATGACAAGAAGCGCCGCCTGGAAGCCTTCGCCAAGCAGTTTTTATCAACCTGACAGACAGTATTGGAAGCAGCATGAATGTAGTTGACCTCGACGACCTCAACAACCGGCACCTGGGCAAGATCCTGCAGTTGCAGGCGCGCGATAACGGTGCCACCGAATTCCTGATCACCGACGACGAGCGCGTCACCTACGCCGAGGCCGAGGATCGCGCCAACCGCCTGGCCAGCGGCTTCGCCGCACTGGGCATTGAGCGCGGCGACGGCGTTGCTTTCTTTATGGGCAACCTGCCAGAACTGGTGCTCATGTGCCTGGCGCTGAACAAACTCGGCGCCGTGTGGGTGCCGATTTGTACCGACTACCGCGGTGAATGGTTGCGGGATGCACTGCAGCGCAGCCGCGCCAGGGCACTGGTGACAGATGCCGAACACATAGAGCACATCGCAGCGTTGGGTGACGGACTGGGCTACGAAAACATCATCGTACGCGAGGATCAGGCGGCGGCAGCACACGGTGCCCTGCCCTATCACGGGCTGCTGGAAAACGCTGCGCTGGAAGTCGACTACAGCCGTCTCGGCTACGGCGACACCTGCGCCATCCTGTGGACGTCCGGCACCACCGGAAAATCCAAGGGCGTGATGGTTGCGCACAACAACTGGATTAGGTCCACCATGCTGGGGACCAACCTGCAGTACGACAATCGCCCGGGCGATATTATCTACTGTGCCATGCCGCTATATAACGCGGGTGCCTGGCTTACCTGTGTGCTGCGCGCATTGATGAACGGACTGGGCGTTGTGATCGAGAAGAAGTTTTCCGTCAGCGCCTTCATGGATCGCATCAAGCAGTTTAATGCCACCCAGACGTTTGCCGTAGGATCCATGGGCATCTTCCTGATGAGCTCAGAGGAAAAACCCGACGACGCGGACACCCCACTGCGTGAGGCCTCGATCGTACCCATCCCGCCGGCGATGTGGGAGGCGTTTGAACAACGCTTCGGTGTGCGCCTGGTGCGCTCAGGCCTGGGCATGAGTGAGTGCCTGCTGATACTCAACCACGAACACTCGGATGTCGAGGCGCCCGTCTACGCACTGGGGTTCCCCCCGCCGGACGCAGACGTGCGCCTGTTCGATGACGACGGCAACGAAGTAGCCGACGGCGAAGCCGGAGAAATCTGCGTACGCCCGCTGCAGCCCCACGTGCTGTTCAACGGGTACTTCGACAATCCCGAGGCCACCGCCGCCGCCTTTCGCGGCGACTGGTTCATGACCGGCGATATGGCGCGCAAGGATCCGGACTTAGGGGTGTTCCACTTTGTCGATCGAAAGAAAGACGCTGTGCGCTTTGCCGGGCGCAACATCTCCACGATGGAAGTTGAGGGCGTCGTGTTACGCCACCCCGAAGTCGCCCAGGCAGCGGCGTTTGGCATCCCCAGCGCCGAACTGGAAAGTGAAGACGAACTGAAACTGAACGTGGTTCGCACCGAGGGCAGCGCGCTTACCCACGAGGCGCTGGCCGCCTTTATCAACGACAATGCGCCCTACTATTTCGTGCCGCGCTACATGGAGTTTGTGGAAATCCTGCCCTACACGCCCACCAACAAGGTGCAGAAGTACAAACTGCGCGAGACGGGCGTCACGGACAACACCTGGGACCTGAAGACGTCTGACTACAAGTTGAAACGCTAGGGCGCCTGCAACAGCGGGATGTGATCCTCCAGGGTCGTTTGATAAAGCACGGCACCCCTGGCGACCTGCACCGACAGGGGCAACTCCTCCTCTACCGTCGTTCCGATGCCAAATGTGAACACCCCCGCTTCGTTCGCATCGGCAACAACCTCAGCGCGCGCATCCACCCCACGGGCCAGGCTTTCCAGCCCGGCTGCATACACCTCCCGCGGGAGATGACACCATCCATGGCGCTGTGATTCACGCATGGCGGGACTGGCTGTCCCCAACGACAGGCGCAGCTGATCGCCCTCGCGGCTCAGCGTTGATTCAAAGTAGGCAGCGGGCTGCAAGGCCGGGTGCAGTTGCAAAATAAACTGCAGCGCATCGAGGCCGGACTTGTCCGGCGCCAGCGCGGCTCTAAGCCGCTCACTGACCACGCGGGCGCTACCCTGCATCTGGAACCCGGCCACGTCGCGCGCGGCAGGCTCGCCGTAGCGCGTTTCGATCACGCGCTGCAAACTGTTCACCAGTAGATGGTGCTGGACAGCCAGTTCCTGGCAGATTCGTCGCAGCGCCGACAGCGAGAAACGCTCAAACTGCAAT
>JAUHYL010000126.1 GCA_030426545.1 Gammaproteobacteria bacterium | reverse complement strand
AAAGATCGCCTCGGCCAGGTCGAAGAGGCGCTAAAAAACGCCGGTTAATTCCGACAAACCTGGCGAACAGCCTGGTCTGGCCCACTGCCGGTAGCGCTATTGCGTTTCTGCCAATCGCCCGGCGTCTACCATGGTCAGGGCTCGGCGTTTTCGACGATAAGATCCGGCGCGTACTCACCCGCGCGGTAGGCCGCGCAAAATGCGGCTTCATCACCGGCGTAGACCGGGTCGCGGGCGATCAGTGCGCTGCGCATCAAATCCCACGCGGCGCTCACGAAAGCGGCAGGCCCGGCATTGCGCGTCACGATCACCAGTTCCAGCCCCCTGTGCACTGTAATGTTCTGCCCGCCGGCACCCAGTGCAGACCAGGCGCCGACATCGTAGGTTTGCTCGCAGGAGAATTCGCCGTCGTAGTTGCAGTCGGGCGATTCGCTCAGGCCGTGCGGATACTCGCGCCACAGGGCCGGCGGTTCGCATTCGCCAATAGGCTGTGGAAAGGGAATATCCAGCCCTGGTACGTAGTAGTTTTTATGGGCGGCGGTCCACGTGAGATAGCCGTAGGCGGTATTCGCATCCTCGAATACGGGGTGTGTCATCTTGTACACCCAGTCCGCACTAACCAGCCGCTGTTGATTCCAGACGCCGTTGTGCAGCAGGAGCAGTCCCAGGCGTGCCATGTCGCGCAGGTTGGATTCCCAGGTTGAGGCAAAGCTTTCCCCGCTCCACTCGCTGCTGGTCATGCCGAGGCGATCGAAGATTTCCTGCTGTGCGAATTCGCCGCTGGTTGTCACACCGCCGAAGTGGGCTGGATCCTGTGCGATCACCGCTTCAACAACGTCGCTGAGGCGGTTGATTTCACGGAAGCCGGCCGCGTCATAGGAAAAGCTGCGTTCGCCAAAGGCAAGGCTGTCGTTAAAGCCCACCATGGCCAGCACATGGGCGACCAGGGCATCGGGATTGAACGAGATGTCATCCACCCAGTCATCCATGCGATCCGTGTCGCGCAGCGGTCTGGGCAACTCGGCGCTCATTAACACCGCGCGCCCTACCAGCGCTGCGGCCAGTGTCTTGGTAGAGGAGAAATTGTTGAACACCTCGTCGGGTCCCGGGTCGCCGGGGTGATAAAACTCGTGGCAGAGTTTGCCGTAGCGCACTATCGCGTAGGAGTGTGTCGCCGTGCTGTCGATTTCGTCCAGTCTGTCCGGGTCCAGGCCGCAGGTTTCTGCCACCTGCTCTCTCGGCACCAGGTTCCAGGGCGCCGTCCCCGGATCCTGGTAAATGGCCAGTGGTGAGGAGGGCAGGGCGGCACTGTGGTTGTCGCTGCCGTCAGAACAGCCCGCCAGTAGCGCATAGAGCGCCGCCAGCGCGATGCACAGTAGGCGGTGGTTGGCCAGGTGGTCGACGCTGTTCATTGCGGTGCTCTCTGTATCGTGGTGATCCTGCCTGTTGTATCACGGAACTTCGCGCAGGGAACAGTTTCAAGTAGATTTCCTGTGTCTCGCGGGCCTGACCGAACACTTGACTCTCCCCACCGTGAAGTAGCAGGCTTGAAGAAAACTATAATCAACCAGGAGCCCTTTCCCGTGAAGACATGGTTTACATCACTTGCCGATCCCAGCTTCATGCCCCACGGGCATTGCTACCTGTGGCGCCCGGAGATTCTCTGGACGCATGTCGTCTCCGACGCTGTTATTGCCATGGCCTACTATGCCATTCCGGTGGTGCTGGGCATCTTCCTGCTGAAGCAACGACGCGCCTTTCCGTTCCCTGAACTGATTGCGCTGTTCGTGGCCTTCATCTTTCTCTGCGGAACGACGCACCTTGTGGCGATTTACGTGACCTGGTATCCAGCCTATGAACAGCAGGGTTGGCTCAAGGCGCTGACAGCGCTCGTTTCTATCACGACAGCCCTGATGCTGATTCCAAAGCTACCGGTGTTGATATCACTGCCGGGTATACAGGCGGCCTTCGAAGAGAGTCAGAAAGCGCTGGCCGAAGTGAGTGCCGAGAAGGCAGAAATGCAGGGTCTGTTTGATGTGGCCACGGATCGGGAAGAGCGCATCATTTCGCTGAAAATGGAGATCAATGACCTCCTCGCCGCACAGGGCGAACCGGGGCGGTATTTTCGGGGTGATGAGGATTGAAAATACTGGCGTTTATCCTGTGCGCCGCAGCCCTGATGGGTTTGTTCGCTTTTGATCACTACGCCTTCAAGGAACTGGCCGGCACCATAGCCGCTTCCGAACAGGTCGGCAGCGCCATGAGTGCCCGTGGGCGCGAACAGTACGCGCTGCAACAGAACTACTCGTTTTGGCTGGAGCGTGACAGCGGTTCCCGCGCCACCGCGCGTGACTTTGCCACGACGTCGGTTTTCGCCAGTATCACGGATGATCTGTCCGGCTTGCCCGATCTCACGGGTTGGGGGCAGCTGGAGCAGCGCCGTTCCAGGCAGGCGGCGCTGATGCAGCTTAAATCACAGTACCTGTCTTTCTCCTCCGAAGAACGGCCACTGCTTGAAACGCAGGCGGCCATTCGTCAGTGGACGCTGGAGATGGTCAATCTCCTGGACGAGATTCAGGAACTGGACGAATCGCTATTGCGACATTTGTCAAACGACGTCAACCGCACGTTAAATCGTATTGGCTACACCAACATCTCGGTGCTTCTCGCCACGTTTCTCGTCGTACTTCTCACGCTCTATCGGGATCAGCGACAACAACTTGCGTCCAGCCGCGCTCTCAACGCTGAGATGGAGGTGCGGCAGGAAAGATTGCAGAAAAGTCGCCAGGTTTACCTCAGCCTGATGGAGGATCTTTCCCTGGAGCGCAACGAGGCGAGGCGTTTATCTTCCCAAATCAAGCAGGCGAACAATACGCTGCAGCAACGCAATGCGGAGATGGAGCAGTTCATTTATACCGTTTCCCATGATCTCAAATCGCCGTTGGTAACGATCAGCGGTTTCAGCCGGAAACTGGCGCAAGACCTGGGTACTCAGTTGTCGGAGTCACAGGCCCACTATTTCACCAGGATACAGGCCAATGTTGACCAGATGGATGCGCTGCTGTCTGATCTTCTCAACCTTTCCAGGGCGATTCGCCAGGATGTGGAAAAGGAGGTGGTGGATACCGAAGCCGTTATCCGCGGTCAGTGCAGCACGCTGGAGGGTCTGATTGATCAGGCCGGTGCTCAGATTGTGGTTCATTCACCCATGGCGAACCTCTATGCCAACGAGCGCCAGTTCGCCCAGTGCATCGCCAACCTGTTTACCAATGCGATCAAGTACCGAGACGAAACACGCCCATTGGTCATTGATGTCCACGCGGAGAATGAGGGGCGTTTCACGCGCGTCAGCGTAAAGGACAACGGGCTCGGCATTAGTGAAAAGTACCATCAACAGATATTCCGCATATTTGAACGGCTGGGTTATGGTGACGGAACAGGGGTGGGACTGACCATTGTTAAAACGATCATGGAAAGACACGCAGGCGAAATTCGCCTCGATTCAGAACCGGGTGTCGGCAGTACCTTTACCTTGCTGTTTCCACGACAACCTGGTTCGGAGGCGATTTGATGACAGGCAGTAAAGCGATTCGCTACTTGCTGGTGGAAGATAGCCAGGATCACGCTGAGTTGGTGACGTCCATTTTGCGCGAAGCCGATGAGCGAAACTCTATTGTTCACGTGACTGACGGCGAGCAGGCGTTGGCCTACCTGCGCAAGCAGCCTCCCTACGGGGATGACTCCATCGCACTTCCGGACCTTATTCTCCTCGATCTGAAAATGCCAAGACTCAACGGGATGGACACGCTGGAGCATCTCAAGGCAGACGATATGCTCAAGCATATTCCGGTGGTGGTAGTGAGTACCTCTCGAACAGATCAGGAGGTCGCTCGATGTCATGAGCTGGGTGCAAGCAGCTTTATTGCCAAGCCGGTACGCTTTGACGAGCTGGCGGACAAGATCAGGGGATTGAATCGGTATTGGTCCAGGACGTCGGAGATTCCCAAGCTACAGGGACGTTAGCATTGCACATGAAGATTCTGCTGATTGAAGATAACGCGGATCATGTAGCCCTGATTCGCGATATGTACAACGCCCAGTTTGACGGCGAAGGCAGCCTGGTAGAGGCGCGAACACTGGGTGACGGTCTGCAGATGCTAGATGAGCAGGACTTCGATGTCTGTATCTGTGATCTTTCCCTGCCCGATTCGCCGATTCTCAACACGATAGAAGTTATCCAGAGCAGTAATACCGATATACCCATCGTCGTCCTCACCTCTCTGGATGATCTGGAGATGGAGCGTCAGCTGATCCAGCACGGCATTCAGGATTACCTGCCGAAAATGGAGCTTTCACCTACGCTCCTGTACCGCACCTGTATTCATGCGGTTGAGCGCAAGCGACTCAACCAGAAGATTCAGTCGCTCTCGGTTCGCGACCCGCTCACCGAATTGTACAATCGGCGCGAGTTTGACAGGCAACTGGCACAGCAAATTTCGTTGTGTCAGCGACACGATACGATATTCTCCCTGTGTGTCATCGACGTCGATGATTTCAAATCTGTCAACGACAATTACGGTCACCAGGCGGGCGACGCAGCGCTACGTCATCTGAGTGAAACGCTGGTTTCCTGCATTCGAGACACCGATGTGGCCTGTCGCATTGGTGGCGATGAGTTTACCCTGTTGCTGCTGCAAACCAGTGCGGCTGATTCGATGCACTGCGCACGGAGAATTCAGGATCGACTGAATTCAGAGACTTTTGAATACGAAGGTCAGCAGCTGAGCCTCAGCGTCAGTATTGGAATTGCCGAGTACAAACCGCCCATGAAAGCCGAGGAGCTCTATGCATTGGCGGACAAGGCGTTGTACGAGTCCAAAGAAGCGGGGCGGGATTGCATTCATATTGAGCCGTCACTGGTCGGCGTGCAGCGCTGATGCGCCTGGCCCTACCTGAGGCGGTCGGCCGGCTGCCCGGACGGTCGAATTAGCTGCGCTACTTCTCCGGATCAGTCTTACCGCCCGGGTATCGGTAAGCCCAGCGCGCGTTGTTTTACGTGTGGCCAGACCTCTCTTTCAAACAGCTTCAGCCCCTGCCACGCAAATTCCGGGTCAATGCCACCCAGCAGTGGTGTGAGGATAAACGTGCTGCTGCTGTCCATTGCGTTGATCATTGCCACGGCATCGTCGGGGCTGAGCACCTGATACACGCCACTGCTGCGCAGATCGCCCGGGTCAACGCCCCGGGCAAACGGGCCGTGAGCCTTGCCGTAGGCTTCCACCGTCCACTGTGTGTAGGACTTCACGCAGTGAACAGCGTGCGGCATCAGTGTTTTCCAGGCGGCTTCTGCATCGTGGGCGACGTGCGTGTAAATCGGGCCCAACGCATGAAACTTTTCGCCGGGATCGGATTTGCCCAGCTTAAGGCGTTCTTCCCGATAGGCCTCCCAGTTCTCACCGTTGGGCGGGAAAAAGCCGTCCGCAATATGAGCAGCCAGGCGTGCAACGGCGGGATGCGCACCGCCCAGCAGCAGCGGCGGCGGTTGCGCCGGTTGCGGTGTCACGCGAACCGCGCGCCCCGCGTACTCAAACTCCTCGCCCTCCCAGGCCTTGCGCAGCACCTCAAACGCCTGCATATAGCGCGCTTTGCGATCTTCTCGACGGGTGCCGAACATCTGGAATTCATAGGGCCTGTAGCCAGCGCCGATCACGACCTGCAGCCGGTTGCCACTAAGCAACTGTATCACCGCCAGGTCTTCGGCCAGCTTCACCGGGTCGTACAGTGGCGCCAGCAGTGCGTTGGGCCGAAGGATGATGGACTCGGTGCGGGCGGCGATAGCCGCGCACATCGGTAGGGGAGAGGGCAGGTAGCCATCGTCTGTGGCGTGGTGCTCGCCCAGTGTAACGGCGTTGAAACCAATGCGATCGGCCCAGGCGCTCATCTCCAGTGCTGCGCGGTAAAGCTCGCCGGCGGGTGCGCCGAAGGCGGGCGCGCGCATGTCAAAGCTGATCACGAAGTCCATGGCTGTGAGTCTCCGGCTTGAAGCATTCGGTCAAGGAAAGTCAATGATTGATGCACTCGCTGTCGA
>JAUHYL010000040.1 GCA_030426545.1 Gammaproteobacteria bacterium | reverse complement strand
CCATTCAACACCAGCAGGGTTCGCGGATCTTTAAACCCAAAGAAGCGCTGTGAGCCATGCTCTTCAAGCAGTTCCCGCGCTGTCGCAACGTGCTCGGGGCGCCACGCCACTTCCCGTGGCGGACAATCCCAACTGCCGCCATTCGCCGCGAGAATGTTGTCATGCAGATCGACAAACCGCTGGTTCTCCCGGTTACCCTTCAGGTTGTGAGGATTCCAGGTATGAATCTCCGCCAGGTACAATCCCGCCGCCTGCAGTGAGCCAGTGAGGCAACTGGTGCCACTGCGATGCATACCGACAATCCCCACCACCTTGTGAGGGGAACTGACCTTTACCTCACTCAACTGGCACGCGCTGCGCATGGTGTGTTATTCGTACTACGAGATATGACAGCAAGTATGTATTCGAATCAATTATATTACTCGTCCGCCTAGTATATCCGCAGTCCTGGCAAATAACTACGGGACCACCTGCCCCAAAGCGCGTCCAAACCAGGGGCACAGCGCCCCCTGCCAGGGCCTCACGGAGCACTTATCTGCGCCTCGCTGGTTGACCAGGGAGCAACCTTGGCCAGCAGCAACATGCCCGGAATGGCCAGGCAGGTACACAGTAGAAAGAAGTCCACCCAGCCCAATGACTCAACCAGAAACCCCGTGCTGGCGCTGGCAACGGTTCTGGGTAGCGAGGCCAGCGCTGTGAACAGGGCAAATTGGGCAGCGGCAAACGTTCTGCTGGTTTCACGGGCAATAAACGCGGTGAAGGCCGCTGTGCCCAGCCCCACGCCGAGATACTCAAAGCTGATCACGGCCGCAAGCAACCAGAGATTGTGGCCGTGACTGGCCAGCACCGCAAAGCCCAGGATACTGAGCATCTGTACCACACCGAAAATCCACAGCGCCCGGTTAATGCCCAGCCGGATCATTACCACCCCGCCCAGCAAGCCGCCGATGATGGCGGGCCACAGGGCGGCATGCTTGGCCACAGTACCAATCTCCGCCAGGCTGAATCCCATATCCTGGTAAAAGGGGGTCGCCAGGGCCGTGGCCATGTTGTCCCCCAGTTTGTAGAGAACCATGAACGAGAGAATCATCAGCAAGCCAGACCACTTGCGGCGATTCAGGTACTCAATAAAAGGTGAGGACAGAATGTCCCAGAGACCGTTGCTTTCGCGCACCTCGGTCTCCGGCTCCTGTACCCACAAACTGAGTAAAATGCCAACCAACATGAACGCCGCCGTTATCCAGAACACCACCGACCAGGCCATGAAATCGGCCAGTATCAACGACAGCGAGCCGGGTACCAGGCTGGAGATTCTGTAGGCCTGAACATGAACCGCGTTGCCGATACCCAGTTCTTCCTCCGGCAACAGTTCCCGACGATAAGCATCAATCACGATATCCTGGCTGGCACTGAACAACGCGATGGCCAGCGCGAACCCCGCCACCAGATACTTTGGCCCCGAGGGGTCGATCGCGCCCATCGTTCCCACAATGACGAGTAGGCCCACCTGGAAGACCAGAATCCAGCCGCGCCGGCGCCCCAGAAAGGGAGGCGCCCACCGATCCAGCAACGGCGCCCACATGAATTTCCAGGCATAGGGAATCTGCACCAGCGACAGCAGCCCGATATCGACCAGCGACACACCATCATCGCGCAGCCAGGCCGGTATCATCTGAATGAGGATGTACAACGGCATGCCCGAAACAATGCCGGTGATTACGCAGATAAAAACGCGTCGATTGAGTATCGCGCTTCTGAGCGTGCCCTCGCGCGGATCGGGGTTCACTCAAACACCATCCAGCAGGGTCTGGCGGTCGTTCTTGTCGAGGGACCGCCACAGATTCTGTTCGCTGATTGCAAGGAAGGCGGCGCGGAAAAACAGGCTACGCTGGTCGGGATAGGCGCCTTTTTCGAACAGGCGCAGTATGTGGTTAATCGCCAGGGCAAGGGTGAATCGATCAAACTCGTAAAGCTCTACGTCCTGGGGATGCGGAATGGGTCGGTCGAAAAGTGCCTTCCCGCCCAGGTACTCGTTGGAGAGCTTCTCATTTACCCGCTCCCAACGGTCCAGGTAGCGCCTGTACAATCCCCTGTTTACAAACTGGCAGTTCCCCACGGGCGATTCGTGGATCAACTCCTTGAGAATCGCAACAACCGTTTCGTTTTCCTGCTTGTCGTATCCGACGCGATTCAGACATCGCTTCAGGTACAACTGCGCGGGCCCAAGGCCCTCGTTATTTTCCGTGGGCACCTGCGTTTCCAGCTCCAACCCACCAAATGTGGCGCTGTACTCGGCTACAAGATCGCCATTCGGCCACTGATCAGACTCGAAGGGTCGCAGGATAATCTGCTGTTTGCCAAAAATATCGCTCCAGGGTCGGATCAGTGCAAGGTAGTCATGGCGTAACATCTGGTGAGTCTCGTAGAACTCGTAGGCGCTGGCACACCACTGCCGCACGCCTTTGACATCCTGGTTGTAGAAGGAACTGTAGAGTTGGTCCTGCCGACGCAGATAGGCAACAACCTTAACCTCATGCCCGGCCAGGTGCTCAGCTATTTCCTCCAGCGCGGGTCGAAAATTGTTCGCCTGACCAAAAAACAGTTCTGAGCTGAGAATGACGCTGTCGACCGCGCCCTCGCAGGATGCCATCTCCTCCTTCAGCGCGTCCCACGCGATACCCCTTGGATGTGAGCCGTACCAGATGTCGGGCATGGGCTTGCCCTGATACTTTTCGATCAAATCGCAGACCAGCAGGTGGTGTGCATCCCCGCTGCGCATACTGCCAGGGTACAGCACACGACGATCCATCAGATGCGACTGGTTGCCGGCGAGAATGCTCTGGATAGCAGACGTGGCCGTTTTGGGTGCGCCGATGTGAAGATAAACAGTGGCCATTAAAAGGTCGCCGATGGGTGCAGGGGCACAATGGACGTACCCGGCTGTTGTTCAGCGCACTGCGTGGAGTCGATGAAGATCATAATAGTCTGCTCATGCGCGGCTATTGATCGCGCACGATATCGTGCATGGGACGAACAGACAGGCGCCGCTTCAGGGCACGCTGCAGGCGAAAGGGCACCAGGGATACCAGCCGGGCTACCCATTTGCTGCGACTGATACGCCACAGCCAGGCCAGGATGCGCTCCGCACGGCTCAGTTGCTGCACACCGGGACTGTAGTGTCGCTCCAGCAACTCAACCAGGTCATCAGCCAGTTCTCCCACGCGTGCAGGTATCGGTTCCAGGTAAGTATCCTCGTAAAAATCACGCTCGATGCTGTGTGTGCGGGCGGCATTTGCATCCACAGTTGCTGCGGGAAGGCACCGCTTATCACACACACCGGCCCAGAATCGACCCCACTGCTCGACCGAATTGTCCCAGGGCTGCACGGCGCTATACGCACGTCCCGCCACACGTTCGGCAAAGGCGCCAAGATCCGGGACAACCACCGGCAAACCGAGGCGCAGCGCGATACTCAGGGTATAGCTGTAGGTCTCAGGCCAGCGTGCGGGCAACCAGATGACGTCCGGCTCGATGTCCGCGATCAGGGTGTCGACGGCGTCATTGTCGTAAGGTCCGTGGGTGACTACTGAGGACCCCAGCGCACGGTAAGCATAGCCCAACAGGTGGAACTCGGCCTTTTCCCCCGGCGTCATGGCGGCAACGCGATCCAGCGTATCCGCGCCCTTCTCACGGCTGAGCGCACCCAGAACCAGCACTTTGAGAGGACGCCCCCCCGAAAACTGCCAGCGAACGTCAGGATAGTCGTCCGCCGCTGGCGGGTCCGGATGGTGCACGACCACACTATTGCGTACGTCAAAATAGCTGCAAAAACGCCGACGGCAATCCTCAGAGGGAAAGATCACCCTGTCAGCGCCTTCAACAAGCGGGCGCTGTGACTCGCGCCAGTGTCCGGCATCAACGCCCGGCGGTAGCGGGTAGTGTTGTGCGCAGCGCTGGTCAAAGTCAGGCAATTCTTCGTTCACATAATCAGCGCGCGCGTCCGTTAGTGTGGGATTACCATTCACCAGGTAATAGTCATGCACGGTCAGGTCAAAGGGACATTCCACATCCGCAGCCAGACCCCAGAAGCGCGGGTGCAATCCCATAGTGTGATGAAAATGCAGGCGGCCGATACCCAGTTGCCGCAGGACATCGACCAACATCTCGTAGTCGGTATCGATATCGAAATACAGACCATCTTGCAGACAGTTTCCATCGTCAAGCACAGACAACCGTACCGAATGCCCATCGGATTCCGGCGTAATCTGCAGGAACAAAGCGCGCTCGCGATACAGGGACGACAGCTCATTAACATGCTGCTGCGCGCCGCCACCGAGACTGTGGCTCACCAACGCAATTTTCGGTCGGCGCACCCCCGCAAATATCGACAACAGTGCCTTCATTCTATAACTGCGCGCCGGATCTTCAGCAATATACGCCTGTATATCCTGGTGGTAGGACGGGTAGGTCTCGTCCAGTATCTCCATCGCTCTGGCCACCGCCGGTTTCTGGCTTGCCCCGAAGCTCACGCCACCCTTGTGATAGACGAAGCATCCCGCCATGTGCACATTGCGCCAACCGGCTGCCAGTGCGCGCTGACACCAGTCGTTTTCTTCCCCGTAGCCGCGGCCGAAGCGTTCCTCGTTGAACACACCGACCTCATTGATGCATTCTCGGCGCATATACATGCAGAAACCTACCCCGGTAGGAACATCGACACAGTCGCCGGTATCAAACAAGTGGGGGAAATAGGCTGCGAGATCTGGATACTCAAGACCGAAAAGCAGCGCGTTGTCCTTACAAAAGTTGGGAAAGCTACAGATGGTGGCGTTATTGGAAAACGGCGTAACCGATCCGATTCGATCCGCTGAGTAGGCATTGGCCTGTATCTGTGCGAGCCAATCCCCCGACACCTCCACATCGCTGTTCAACAGGAGGACATCGCGTGAACTGTCGAGCGTTATGCCGCGATTCGCGGTGGCCACGAAGCCGAGATTCTGCGTATTCCGCTCCAGCACAACCTCGGGGTACTCTTGCGCAACCGTGCGCAGGTACGTGCTGATATCGGGGTTGGGAGAGCAGTCGTCAATGACGACGAGTCGCGCCCACTCGCGATCAACGGTTTGCAGCACACTTTCAAGACAGGCGCGCGTCTCGTCCAGTCCATCATAAACAGGGATGACAACGTCAACGCTTTTCACGGTACCACATCCTGTAAAACAGCCGGTTCAGCACAGGTGTATCGAGAACGCGCTGCAGGTTTTCTTCCCAGCCTGCCAGTTCCTCGACCTTCTCACGTAGTTGCGCATCTTTCTCGCGTATTTGCGCGTCCCGCTCGTTCAGGGTGGCAAGTGCTTTCTCCAGGTGCGCCCCGTTCTCGGCCAGCTGATTGTTCAGTTCAGCTACCAGGCGATCTCGATCTGCAATAGTGGCAAGCGCCTCGGTGTGCAGACCACTGACCTTTGCCACATCGGTATCGCGCTCGGCGATCACCCTCAGGGCTTCGCTATGTGCACTACCCACCTCGGTCAACTTCTCGCCCCGACGGACGATCACCTGGACCATCTCCGACAGCATATCTGCCTGGGAAAAGGATTTTTCAATAGCGGCGTCCAGCTGTTCCGGCAGAGTTGCCCTGGTGCTCGCTGTCGTGAGCAGGGGGTCACCGGATTGGGAATTGAAATGCCTGAGTTCACGGTTTACCGGAGCGTCGGAGACACCCGGCAACTGACCCAGGTCAATCTGCTCAGCAAGGGCTTCCAGAGACGCGGATACGTTTTCGAGCAGGCCATCATAAGTCAAAAACAAGGCATCCGAGGGCACACTACTCTGGAGCAGCCGCCAGTAACGAGCGTAGAGCCGCAGCCCGTACCCCACTGGGAATGCATCCCGTTTCTGTAACGAGTGGGCCACCTCAATGGGGGCCCTGCTGATCACGCAAACGGCAGTAGGAATGCTCAGGTCCCGGCACGCGGAAAGCCAAAGCGGAAGTGTGATGCACAACCGTGGGTCTTTGATCGCGTAGCTGTGCGCTTCGGAGTAACCGTGATCGAGAAGTTGTCGCGCCTCGTCGGCTAACACTTCAAGCTCAGACGAGGATGGCTCTACAGCGTTTGCAGGAGGATCAAACCAGGTTGCGCTGCATTGCTCGAGAATGCGCTCATTCAGCTCAACGAAACCGGCGTCCTCCCAAAAACCCCGTTCATTGACCCCTTCCATCGAGTCGAGAAGGTTGGCACCAAAGCTAAGGCCACAGCTTTCCAGGGCCGCACACAGAGCGGAGGTACCGGATCGATGCATACCCAGCACAAACAAGATCTGGCGTTTCGCCACTACAGGTTGCCTCGGTAGTTCATCGCTTTTGGCTGGCGTTCCGGTGTTGATGGGGTGTGGCCGAGGCGATTGTAACCTATCGCCTCGGGCCATTTCATCCACGGCCTCTCGCTTGCCGGGGCGAGCGCTTAAGGCCGCTCAGGCTGGCGGACTTCCAGGGTCTGGGTGCTACTCGAGGTAGGGCGCGAATATTTCGTCCAGTGCCTGGGTGTCTACATCCGCCTCCTCGGAGAGCCGGTATTTGTCATCAAAGGCTTTCGCCGAGAGCTTTCTGTATTCCCCATCCAAGGTGGCAATAATCCGGTCAGCCACTTCTTCATAGGGCTTGTAATACGACTCTTTGATCCCGTCCAGACGAATGATGTGAAAGCCGAACTGAGTTTCTACCACACTGGAGTATCCGCCAATTTCCTCTACCTCAAACACCCCGCCCACGTAAGGCGGTGCGACATTGGGCTCGCCTTTGCGAATCCACTTGGAAAATTTGCCCCCTTTCATCTTCGAACCCGGGTCATCGGAGTAGCGCTTGACCATTTCTTCAAAGGTAATTTTTCCGGCCAGCAATTCTTCCAACATTGCTTCCACGTCCTTGCGCCGCTCCACGCGCACGCATCGTGGGGGTGTACAACGGACCAGCACATGGGAAGACAGGCGAGTCTCCGGAACGAAGGCAAATTTCTCTTTCTCAGTGAGATAGCGCTCCTTGGATAACTCGGTCATATCTGGAACTTCCAGCGTCCGCATGAATTCCTTGGTGACGAAATCGCGACGCGTATTCCTGATCGCAAACACGTGCTTCCAGTAAAGCTCGGGATCGGCTGACTCTCGCAGCGCTTCGGCCTCGGCGGCAATTTTCTTGTCTACGACCGCCCGGTTTAATAGCTCAATTCTGTCTCCGACATCAACGGCCCCCGCCTTCTGCATCTGTGCGGGCCAGTTCTTGACAATGAACTCGACCTCTTCTCTGCTCAGACTGATGCCACCATCCTTGATGATGTCCTCGGCGTAAGCCTGCGCGGAAAAAAGGGTTGAAACAACAAGTAAAACGGATGCAATTACTGCTCGCATAGTTGGCTATTCCTGAATTTTTGAAACAAAAAAACCGGCACCCGAGGGTGCCGGCTTTCTGGTACTAACCTTAACCGTTGTAGGCTTAAGGCTGAGTAGAGGCGTGCGGAATGATACGACCGTAGTTAGCGCTCGGGTCAGACGGGAAGCTACGCTCCCAGGCCACGAAGCCAACCATCGGGATACCACCGGTTGCAGCAGCACAGTTCATCATGAAGATGGTTGTGCCAGGTACTGCGCCGTCCAACGACTCGTTAGCACCATCCCAGTCACAGATTGCCGGAGCGGCTGCTGTGTCAGGACGGTTGTCGGGATCGCTCGTGTTGTTGTTTGAGGTAACCGACAATTGCGCCCAACCGAAGGGCTGAGAGTAACCAGAGGTGTCGACAGAAACAGTGTAGTTACTGTCAAGTACCGGAGAGTTTTCGCCGTTAGTCCACTCAATTACGTTCACTTCATACTGAAGCTCGGTAACAGCCTGCTGGCCGGGGATGCTCGGAGATACAACCAGTTCGCCGTCTTCGGGATCCAGTTGATCTTCTTCACGGTCGAAAGTTTCGTCCAGATCTGCACGTACAGGCAGGTCACGGAAGTCACACTCTGGGATCTCATCAACGGATGATCCGTCAACTTCGATGTTGTCTTCCTCAGCGCCACAGCTGAATACGCCCTGTACTTCACCTACGGTGTACAGGTAGTAGTCAAGCATAGTGTACTGGCCGGGGAAGGTAACAACCCAGTCGGTGCTCACGTTACGCTCTGAAGCGGTTGACCAGTCGTTCAGGACAGAGTCAACACCCAGGATAGAACGCAGAACCTGGAAGCGGTCACGGTTGCCGTTAGCAGAGTCAGCTACTGGAGATACCAGGCCATCGGGTACACCGCCGTTCAGGTCGGGGTAGTCAAAGCCAGTGATGTCGCCAGAGAACAGACCGAACTGCTGGTTGGTCATTGCAGACGCGCCCAGGAAGTCCTCTACGTGAACTGCTTCGTCACCGAACTCAAGGCCGGTAGCAGCGTCGCGCAGGAACCAGGAAACGCGCAGAGCGTTGTCGGAATCACGGTACTCGATAGTAACTTCTTCCGGGTCAACGTCGGGATCGTCGATATCGTTCAGATCGTCCCACCACTCCATCTGAGTAGTATCGTAGTCAACGTTACCTACGAAAGCAGGAACAACGCTGGAGATTACGCCGTTACGAGAGAAGAAGTTTTCACGTACTGAGTTACAGCTGCGCGGTACGCCGTTAACGTGCTCCGCTGCTTCTGCAATCGCAGTGTCTTCGTCTGTCGCGCCGTCCAGGCCACCGTCAGGTGAAGTCTGGTCGTTCGGCTCACCCATGGCGATCACTTCTACGTAACCTTCTTCGGCACCTTCACGGTACAGAGAGGGGAACTCGAATGTGCCATCAGGCTGGCCAGCAGAGGCCCGCGGAACAGTACAGGTGCTGTCGTCAGTAACCAGCTTCATAGTGCCGGTGTCGTCGCTCAGGCTGCCTGTCCAGACGTCCTTCGGAGACATAACGAGGTTCAAGTCAAGTGCGTCCATAGAGTCGCTTGCACGACGGAAACGCAGCTTAACAACCTGTGTGTATTCGCTAGTGTTAATGATGTGGATACCGGTCTGGTAGTCACCCTCTACTGTGTAGTAAGGGATGATAGCCATGTCGCCGAGGCCACCCGTGGTCAAACTCTGTGCGCTTGCGCCAGCCATGTAACCTGTTGAGGCTACGGCCGCGGCAAGTGCCAAAGGCTTGAAGGTTTTTTTCATGTGGAGACTCCTAATACAGTCGTTTTACCAAAATGGTATCGTTATGCCAGCACTTGGTTGCAACAGCATACTGCAGCTTGCGCCAAACACACCATGACTACTGATTAGCGCTATGCCACCACTCACCATCAATGAGAATCCATTGCTCGTGAAAGGTTACTGGCAAAGCCCCAATCGCCCTAGACGCCACAGAGGTCTGCTTGGTCGGCTCGGACATGACCCTAACCGCCACACTTGCTACAGCTGCCCGGGCATCATAGGCAACAACATTTATCTCTGTCAACTCCCATTCCACTGCGTAGGAAAAATTGTACTTATATAAATGCTGCGGGAAGCGCGCGCGGTATTTGGGTGTCTGAAATTCCCAGGCTTTGTCGAAATCCCGGGCTTCCAGCGTCTCCCAGCGAGCCTCTGCGCGGGCAGTCAGGCGCTCCAATTCTTGCGTTTCAAGCCCCAGCTCCGCATCGGCCGCTGTGAGGGCGGTTGCACCGAGGGCCAGACCAAGGGCCACGCCCCACCGGGTAAGGATCAAGATCAATTCTCGTAACATATTGTAAACACTGTGTTTTCGGGAAAACGGCGATTATACAGGCGGCGCGATGCAAGACAAGGAGAATCCATGGCTACGCGGTGCTGAGGACGGGAATTACGAACCTGCAGCGCGCATACCGGCACCCACACGCGCCTCGCGCATGCGCAAAGCCTCGAGGTAGAGCGCCACGTCCTCGGCATGATAGTCGGAGATGCGCTTTACGATGGCGGCATCGAGGCCAGCAACGGGGCTCTCCTCATCGCGCTGGTTTATCCGCTTGGGTTGCAAATTATTGCCGAGGAATGCTGTGCAAAAGTACCTAAAATCCACGTCAAAAAACTCTGTGATCCCAATAAAATCAAAGTCTTGCAGCGGAAACGACCAAAGAAACTGGGTATAGATGTTGCGCAGTTCAGGCGCCAGGCAGAAATCCTCCAGACTCCAGCCCTCCTCCATGACACGCTTATGCAGCACGGAAGTCCCCGCGGATAGCGGATCGTAGGTGCGCTGCCAGTAGAGATAATGCGAGACCAGCCGCGTTACGGGTTCGCGCAGCCAGGTGACAAATGTGCAGTCGCGCTGGCTGGCCAGAGGCTGGTATTTCACAGGCAGGAAGTGCCCGTGCACACAGTCTATGTTCTCCAGCTGTTCCGAGTCTGGTTCCGGGCTCGCCGTCAGTGCCATCTGCCGACGCACCTCCGGCGAATGCGCCAGGGGATAATCACCGTAATCGTGTGCAAAGCGGCCACCGAAATGCTCCTCGAGCATCGCCCTGAAGCTCAAGCCGCCCGTTTTGGGCATATGCACGGAAATCAGCATGTGTGGCGCATTCATCCTTCTATTATAAGGATGGAACTTCAATAAGCTCCAGGTTACGCACTCTTGTGCGCATTTCTTCACTAACTTCGCGCAGTTCACTGTCGCTGAACACAGCCCGTGGCGTAATAATGACCAGCAACTCCGTGCGGCGCGCCTGGTTGTTCGTCACGCCGAAAAGCGGCCCGACCAAGGGCAACTTACTCAAAAAGGGCACGCCGGATTCTGACCTGCTTGCGTTGTCACGGATCAAGCCACCTAAAACCACTGACTCATTGGAACGCACGGCCACCCGACTGACGATATTGCGCTCCAGGAAGGTGGTCTGCTGCGTCGCTAAATCCAGGTCGCCGACATCGGTGACCGACTGGGCAATATCCATAGTCACCAGCCCTCCCGCATTGACCGAGGGCGTGACGGTCAGCTTTACGCCCGTATCGCGGTATTCCACCGATTGAATAACGCGGTCGCCATCACCTTCGCTTTCCGCGCGGCGTTCGATAATCGGCACCTGATCGCCGACATGAATGTAGGCGGTGTGATTATCCAGCACCATGACCGAAGGGGTGGAGATGACATTCAGCAGTGAATCCTCTGACAGTGCGTTCAAAACCGCACTGATATCACCGGCTGCGTTGGTGAGGCTGTAGGAAAAACCGGGCAGCGTGGCCGCAGGCCGATTTGCACTGGAGGACCAGATGCCCTCCCCTTCATAGTCGTTCCCCAGCCCTCTCTTGAAACTCCACTCCAGGCCATACTGGAGTTCATCACTGAGCGTTACTTCTACAATACTGGCTTCAATCATCACCTGGGTGGCCACCACATCCAACTGGGCCAGCGCCGATTTGATCAACTCGTACTGCTTGCCCGTGCCGTAGATCATCAGCGCGTTGTTTTCCTCATCCGCAACCACACGCACGCCGGCAAGGGAGCCGGCCGAGCCGCCGAAGTTCGAGGACATCTGTCGCGGCAGTGCACTGCCACCGGGCTCAGGCAACTCCGCACCCGCACCGAACGAAGCGCCATCCAGATCATCACCCACGGTTTCAGAAGACAACCCCGGGGCTACGCCACCCAGTGGATCGTCAAACGCGTTGCCGGCGGGCTCGACCGGACCCTGTGACGCCGAGGCGCCAAACTCGTCCGAGTAAATACTGTTGAGAAGGTTCGCCAGGCGAACCGCTGCGGTGTTTTGCACAGGGTAAACGTAGAGCCGCTTTTCGAAGCGCGTGTACTCAATACTGTCGAGGCGCTTGATCCACTTGTGGAGGGTGTCGAGGTAGTGGCTGCGTGACGTTACCAGCAACACACTATTCAGGCGTTCAACGGGTACCACGCGCACCATTTCGCTGGCTCCCTCGCTCATGAGAATGGCAGACAGCGCCGCCGTCACCTCTTCCACATCGCTGTTCTCCAGTGGAAACAGGCCCACCGACATACCCTTGAGCCGATCGACGTCAAAGGTGGCGATAATATCCAGCCAACCCTCAAGCTGCTCGCGCGTGCCGGCCAGCATCAGCAAATTTCGATTGGTGTCGACACGCACGAAGGCCGTATCCGTGGCAACGGGTTGCAGAATCTCAGCCATCGCACCTGCACCAATGTACTGCAATGGAACAACGATCGTGCTGTAGCCGGCGAAATCGCTCTCGGGGTTGCTTACGCCAGGCGCCAACCGCACGCCCTGTTGCGAGCCGGTGACGAAGTACCGGCCATCGGCACGGCGCACCATCATGGCGCCGTTGGCGGTGAGCAGGGATTCCAGTACTTCCAGTAACTGGGCGCGCGGTATGGGTGAACGTGTGCGCAAGGTCACGTTACCCTGCACCGGTTGATCGACGATGTAATCCAGGCCGAGAATGTCGCCCATCACCGCATGCACAACCTCGCTCAGCGGCGCCTGCTCGAAATTCAGACTGACATCTTCACCGAGAAAGGTGACTGGCGGCGCCGCGTCAGGCATGCGGATCTGTTCAGAGGTACCCCGGTAGATAATCGGTTCTGCGGGTTGCTGCGCGCGTTGGGCCTCGGCCGCCACCGCGCTGGTAATTGCCTCGGTCGACACCGCAGCGGTGGCGCCCTCGGCGTTCACCCGTTGCGCGCGCATCAGAGTTTCGATAGCACTAGTATCCGACTCCGGTTCAACGCTGGGTTCCGGCTCGCTGTTCATGGTGGTGCAAGCGGGCAAGAAACCGGCCAACAACAGCACCAGTGCAGTTCTATACATCTTCAATTCCAAGTAGGTTTATCACCAGTTGCCGTCAACGGCCGCGCTTGCTGCGCCTGCCTGCTGGAGGGTTTGCATTGGCTGAGGCTGGCTGCAACAGCAGACGCTGCTTCCCCTTCTTCGAGGTTAGTACCGCTGCGCCGGGCTCAACGGACTTCACCCGCCAACCGGCCACGGTCTCTCCCACGCCGACACGGAGCTTGCTGTCATTGAGCAGCACAATGATACCAGCCGAGTTGCCAGCGCCATATACCCCCACGAGGCGCAATCCTTCGATATCCTCCTGCTCGGCAGCGCGATCGGACGAGCTCTCAACTGCGCTATCTCCGGCAGGTCGGCGATCAGGCCAGAACAGCGGTCGTTGCAACATGGATCGTGACTGCTCTTCGCTCAGGGCAGCGATGCCCAACGCCTCCCGAACCTGCAGTGAATCCTGCGAGGGCTGTATGGGCTCAGGCGGTGAAAGAAGCCAGAGCTGAGAGGCTCCCCAGGCTATCTGGAGTAGCAGCACAATACCCAGGAACAGTGCCAGCAGTTCGGCCCTGCGCTCTGTGCGCAAGGGTTCGGTATCCACCCTGTAGCGCAGGTTCAACCTATTCAGCGCGCTCACCCTTTCACCCTCAGCGCCTGAATCTTGAGGTTCGCAGATACAAGGCGAGATGACTTGTCTTCGCGACGATTGTTCTCGGGTCGCACTTCCAGGGACTCCACAATCAATACTGGCTCATGCGCAGCGATCGCATGCAGCGCACCCTGAAGCGCGCCCAGTTCGCCGCTGACTGCTAGCCGCACTGAAATACGCTCCAGCATATCCTCATCCACCGGTGCTGCTACCTGGCTGTTACTAACCAACATTCCTGCGTCTGCGAAGAGCTGTCGGATATCGCTCTGCATCGAGGCTGACAATTCCTTGATGTCGATACTGGCCGGGTAGGCCAGCATCGCGAGCCGCTCTCTGGCCTGCCCGGTTGATGCGCTCAGTTCTGACTCAACCGCTATCAACCCCTGTAGTCGAGCTATGCGCGGCGCGAGGTAGTCAATTTCCTTGACAGCGGACGCGCGAAGTTCCAATAGCGCCAGCGCCGCGTAGCACCAGAGCAGCACGGGCAGAGCAAGCGAAATGCCACACAACAGTGCACTTCGCGGATTTGCGCGCACCCAGTTCAAGGCTCTGCCACCTCGCGCAGTTTGATATTGAGATGGAAATAGTCCTGCTCCGAACCTTTCGCGCGGCTGATAGCCCGCGGAGCGCTAACTTCCGCGTAGGCGTCCTGCGCACTCAGTGTCTGCATTATCGACGCTGCATCACTCGCCCTGCCCCGAATTTCTATGTCGAGGCCGTTCATCTCGAATCGCTCCACCGAAGTGCCATCATCGAACAGGTCTGTGAGGCGGGATATCTCCCGGTGTGGCGCCGGGTGGCGACGAACAAACTCATTGGCAGCAGCAACCAGATCATTGGCCGTGAGCAGCTCCGCACGCAGTGCCGCCGCGGTACTTGAGCGCGCTTCCAACTCCGCACTCATTCCTTCGTAGCGATGGAGTTGCGCACTTTTGAACAACGCGCCCGCGGCCAGAATCGCCAGGCAAAGCAGGGACGAAAGCCCCAACCACATTGCCACTCTCAGCAGGCGCTCACGAAATCGGCGGTTGCGCCTGACTTCACCAAAGCCCTGCAACACCACAACCTCGCCATCAACAGCGGCCCACACCTCTTCCTGCGCGGCATCGTGTATGTCGTATTCGCGGCCGAGATAGGTCATGACCGCGCTGCTGGAAGCGATAACCAGTGCCACTGTCAGTTGCTCTCCCTCGCGGGAAAGCACCCGCCAGCCATAGGCGGTATCGTCGCCGGGAAATGGGCTGTGCGCAGAAACTTCAAGCGCGATGACTGCGTGCAGTTCACTTTCCACCGCTTCCGGCACCTGCAGTGTTCGGCCCAGGACAAGCTCATCGGGCAACAGCACGGCACTGCAATCACCGGGTAGCGCGGCGCTTGGTTGGCCATCGTGATAGCAGTATTCTCCCGTCTCACTGCGCACCCGAACCGCTTCGTCCAGCCGGTGTCGCACGGGGGAGCCCGGCTCCCAAATGAAGTTCCGCCAGGCCGTCGCGAAAGCGTGGTAGACATTGCGCATGTCATACCCGAAGAACTCCCATTGGCGATCTGATTCAAGCATCAAGACTTATCCGAATAGCCAGTATGTATGCGCGCCTGCTCCATGCGCTCGACCTGCCAGGGCAGGCTGGAGCCGTTGTTTCCCCCCCGGGCAGCCCCCAAAGTGACCCACTGCCGGCGCTGCCAGACCCTGTCGCCATAACGCACCAGCGCATCCACGCGGTACTTTCCCGCGCTTGCAGCCGGGCGCTGCTGCTCTCTGCGATCAAGAATGCTGGCCAGGGAATCAGGGACTGTCTGTTGTGCTACGGCCAGAAGAGGCTCAGGCGCAAGCACCCAGTTTACAGCGCCGCCTCCACCACTGCCGCTGCCGACAACGACGTAGTCCCTGATTGCATCCAGCAGCGTGCGCGAAAAACCGCGTACACGGAGCAAATCTTCCGGCGTACGAAAACCGCCTACGCCCGACCTACGCCGGTCACCATCGCGCGAGGAGCGCCACTCTACCACAATGCCGGCGAGCTCAGCAGCGGCCGTATCGTCCAATCCGCCCTTGATCAGAAACAGGGCGGCCAGCAGGGAACGCGGGGCGAGGTTGAGGTTGATCAGACCGGATTGTGGCTGCAACCGAACCTGCACTACAGTATCGCCAAGGCGGTAAATATTCTCGTTCGGCGAGTCCGATTGCTGTTCAGAAGACCGGGTACGGGCCTCCAGTAGCGCCAGCGCAATGGCACCATCCCCGGCGGCTGCGGCCTTCGCCCGCCCCAGGTGAACCTGGGCCATTCGGGTATCCATCCGCGCGTCCATGACGATGCCCGCCACCAGGATTGCCATACCGGCGACAAACCACATGACCACGGCGATGGCTACACCGGCCTGCCTGCCCTGGTAAAGCCGGCGCCCCTTCATCTACGCACCTGCATAGAAAGCACTGGCCACCGCCGGCCCTCTGACTGGACCTGGATGCGCAGAAGCACAGGCCCCCGCGCGCGCTCATTGAACGCCTGCCAGGCGCCGTTCTCGCGCGAGAGAGCCTGAACAGAAAAAGCATTCAGGTTCTGCAAAAGTACTCTCTTTTGTTCCAGCGGCCAGTCATCCTCTGCCTTGCTGGAGACTTCTCGCCAACGCAAAACCAATTGTCCCTCCTCGCTGGCCACACGCACCTGAAAATGACCGCCGTACAGTTCACCGAACAGTACCGCCGTATTCAACTCGAAAAAATTCTCCCCGTGCAGGAAATGTGACGGGGTGGAGGCGCTTGCTCCCAGACTCAATTCACCCGAACTGGCCCCGACGACCGACGATTCCGTCAGCTCTCGCAGAAAAGAACTCACACTGCGCACTTCATCCACACGCGCAATCATGGTGTCAACGCTCGCACTGGTGTTGCCAAAAGTGCGCAACGCACTGATGGTTGCAAGCAGGATCAAAAGGAGAATGGAAATGGCAACCATCACCTCCACCAGGGTAAAGCCGCCGCTCTGCATTGCCGGAGAGGAGCGATGACGCAACGAGCGCTTGTGGCAGATGCTCACTTTTCCACCCCGACCACTGAATGCAGAGCAACCTGCCGACGGCGTAGGCCATCAGACCAGCTCACCGATACTTCTATACTATGCAACAGCGCCTGCTGTGCTCTCTCGCCGCCGAACTCAACTGCAGCGGAGGTCACCCGCCACGTGTATTCCTCGCCATGCAAACCGGTGGCATCTACACCGCCAGCGCTGACGGTGCTGTATTCGGCCAGCAGCGACCGCGCCAGCTCCACGCCGTGGGCGTATTTTTCCTGGACGCGCAGATTTCGCGTGGCGCCACCAGAGGCCTGATAGAGATAGCCCAGCGCCAGCGCCAGGATTGCAATGGCCACCATCATTTCCAGCAGGGAAAACCCGCGCGCGAAGGACGGCCCGGGGATACTGGAACTCGGTGGGATAGCACCACGACGAATCCGGTCCCGGTGCTTCAATTGCACGCCTGCGCCGTGCGCACTTCCACGCAAACGCCCGCAGGTTTGCAAGGTTGCGCAAGCAGCCACACGTGAAAGACCCCGCAGCAGACTGCTAGTCATACACACGAGGTTCTACCGTAACCCCACCCAACAGCCAGTCCACTGAAATACGATAGCCGGAGCCGCCGGCGAGACTGAGATCGATATCACCTCCGCTGGCACCGCCTTCTGGATAGAACCTGACAACAGACCGCGATTGACTGCCCAACTCCGCCGCGCCGCTAAAGGCAATTCTCACATCGGCGGGAACGCGCATTCGTTTGTCCCGGTACAAAAGGGTGCGCAGGTCATTGTCGAATACAACATCCTGATGGGTGCCAAGGTACATCGCCTCATGGCGCGCTGCGGCAAAGGTGCGCACTACATCGCGCACCAGCTGACGCTGCTGCATGGAATCGTAGATGCGCTGGGTACCCGGCAGGGAGACGCCCAGCAGTACGGCGGCAATGACCAATACCACCAACAACTCCATCAGGCTGAAACCCCCCATGGGGTGACGCACCGCCGCGGCAGGCGCAGGATTCTCTGGAAGTGCGTGCGCCGGGTTTGGCGAAAAAGCTGGCGCCACGACCGTCATCGCAACGGCTCAGGGCCAGTTGCTGATATCAGCGTCTTCGCCCTCGCCGCCGGGTTGACCATCCTGGCCGTAGCTGATGACCTCTATAGAACCGCGTTCACCCGGGTAGCGGTACAGGTAATCGCGCTTCCAGGGATCCTGCGGGACGTTCGATTTCAAATAGGGCCCGTTCCAGCCAGAAACGCCCTCGGGCCTATTCACCAGCGCATCAAGGCCCTGCTCGGTGGTTGGGAATCGCCCCACATCCAGCTTGTACATTTCAAGCGTCTGTTCCAGATCCTTGATCTGGATGGCAGCAGTCTTGCTCTTCGCACCCCCAAGCTGGTTTAACACCTGCGGTCCGACAAGACCAATCAGGAGGCCCAGGATAGCCAGCACAACCAGCATTTCCATCAGCGTGAATCCACTGGATCGAGAGAACATCAACCTTGTGTTACTTGCGACAATCATCGTTAGGCTTCCATTAACATTAACCGCAGTGCGCCGTGAACTTCACAGCGCCAGGTCATTCACTGACATTATGCCCATCAGAATTGCGATAATGATGAGCGCGATAAAAAACCCCATTCCCAGAATCAGGATTGGCTCCAACAGTGCAAGGCCGCGTTTGATACCAGACTGCACGTGATCATCAAAAACGTTGGCCAACTCCAGCAGCATGGCGTCCAGGTTACCCGACTCCTCTCCCACCCGTACCATCTGGACAACCAGGGGAGAGAACTGTTCCGTTTCCTGCAGCGCCTGCGACATGCGCCGCCCTGCTTTCACTGCCGGCGGAAGCACCTCCAGGGCATTGCGCACGACCTCATTGCCGACGGTATCGATCGCAATGGAAATCGCCTTGAGCAGTGAAACGCCGTTGCCGAGCAGCGTGCCGGCGGTGCGGGCGAACCTGGCCACTTCAAATTCGAAAACAATCTCACCGGCAACAGGAAAACGCAGTAAGCGCTGGTGCAGGCGACGCCTGCCCGCTTCGGTGCTGATGCGATGGCGAACGAAAAATACCAGGCCTGTTACACCCAGCAACAACAACCAGCCGTAGGCGCTGACAAAATCCGCCGCCGCGATAATCATACGCGTCAATGTGGGCACGGCATCGCCCATGTCGGCAAACAACGTCTCGAACTGCGGTACAACAAAGCCCAGCATCAACACAATCGACAGCACGGAAACAACAGCGAGAATGGCCGGGTAGATCAGCGCCGAAATCACGGTGTCCCGATTCTGCTTGGACGTCTGTAGATAACGCACCAGGTGTTCCAGCACCTCCGAGAGATGTCCTCCCGCCTCGCCGGAGCGCAGCATATTCAGATAGAAAGCGCCGAAGTCCGCTGCATAGGGCTGCAACGCTTCGCTCAACGACTTGCCGCTTTTGACGCCGGCCAGCAACCCCTGCAGCAGCTGTTCAATCTCGGGGCGGGAAGACATATCTATCAGCACACGCAGCGCCCGATCCAGGGGCAAACCGGCACGCAGCAGCACCGAAAGTTCGTTGGTAAAGGAGAGGATGTCCTGACGCCGCAAGCTCCCGGCGCCGATGGTGCTGTCGGCATCGTCATGGTTCGCCGCACCAGCACCAGGGTCAATATTGAGAAGCGTCAGGCCTCGTGTGCGCAACTCACGCGCAGCAATGTCCAGCCCGCGCGCTTCCAGTGAACCGTTCTGAATCTTGCCGTCGCGACCGATCGCCCTGTAGGAATAAAGTGGCATAGGCCCTAACCGGCCGGCGCCCCGGCGAGCCCGGTATCAGCGTCCGCCAGATTGACGTCCCCGGCATCGCTCTGATCCTGCGTGACGCGCAACACCTCGGCAATGGAGGTTACACCCAGTGCCACCTTGCGCAACCCGTCTTCATACAAGGTTTTCATGCCATTACGCCGCGCCGCCGCGTGCAGCTCCCTGGCATCGGCGCCGGACATAATCTCGCGGTGCATGCTGTCATCCAGCAACAGCAGTTCATGGATGCCAGTCCTGCCGCTGAAGCCGGTTTGTTGACAGGCCTCACAACCCACGGCCTCGTACACGGTCCCGGGCCCGTGTTCGAAATACTCCGCCAAACCGGCACGCTCGGCCTGCGCGGCATCCATCGGTACAGGCGCCCGGCACGCCTCGCAAAGTGTGCGCACCAGGCGCTGGGCCAACACGCCATTAAGTGCTGACGTAATCAGATAGCGCTCAATTCCCATATCCTCCAGGCGAGTCACCGCGCTGGCGGCTGTGTTGGTGTGCAGCGTTGACAGCACCAGGTGACCGGTTAGCGCGGACTGCACCCCGATCTGCGCTGTTTCGGTGTCGCGCATTTCCCCTATCATGATGATATCCGGATCCTGGCGCAGGATGGCGCGCAGGGAACGCGCAAAGCTCAATTCAATCTGCGGATGCACCTGAATCTGGTTGATGCCGGGTAGCTGGTATTCGACCGGATCTTCGACGGTAATAATCTTTTGCGAACCCGAGCTCAATGAAGACAGCGAGGCATACAGGGTTGTGGTTTTACCTGATCCCGTCGGCCCGGTCACCAGAAGCACACCGTGTGGTCGGCTAAGCAGCTCTTCATACCGTTCCAGCGTGTCCGCACTGAAACCCATACTGGAGAGACTCAGGCGTACACTGTCCCTGTCGAGCACACGCATAACAATGCTCTCCCCGTGAACGGTGGGAATGGTCGATACACGAAGGTCGAGCTCGTGGCCCTTCACCCGCGTCATAATTCGCCCGTCCTGCGGGAGCCGTGTCTCCGCGATGTTCATCTTCGACAACAGCTTGATGCGCGAGGAAATGGCCGCGGCTAGATTCAGCGGCGGTGGCTCCGGATAGAGTTGCAGCACACCATCGACGCGATAGCGCAAATGAAGCCCGTTGTCGAAGGGCTCAAGGTGGATATCCGAGGCGTTCATCTCAAGCGCACGGTGGATAATCTCGTTTACCAGACGGATCACGGGCGCCTCACTGGCAAGGTCCTTCAGGTGCTCGATGAACTCATCGTCACTCTGGCCGGCAAAGGGGTCTGCACCTTCTTCGTCCACGATATCTTCATCCGACCCTGACATCTGCTCCTGCAGTCGCTGGCTGATTTCACTCTCCAGGCCAAGTAGTAAACTGACAGGCCTGTCCAGCGCCATCGTGAGCGCCTTGCTCAGATAGGGATCCTGGGGCACCGCGGCAATAAACTCCGCGTGGGAATCAGTGAGGGACAGCGGCAGCGCACAATGGCTGACAAGGAACCCCGACTCGACCGGAATATCTGCCACCGTGGCTTCCGGGTAGTCGTCGGCAACGAGTAACTGAATACCGAGTTGTGCGCTCACGGCCGTGGCCACGTCCAACTCAGATACCAGACCCAGACGCACAAGCACCTGGCCGAACAAACCGCCCATTTCATCCTGCGCGAGAAGCGTTCGCTCCACGTCACGTTCTGTGAGCTTGCCCTGCTCGAGCAGCAGTTCACCCAGCTTTTTCATGCGTCGCATTACTATCGAGTGTGGAGCCGTAACCGGCCGAAACCAAAGAGAGCCGCGATACGGCTCTCTGTTGTTCGTTCAAATTGTAACACAGGGGACTTTTTCACCCGATCAGCGCTCAGCCACCCGATCAGCGCTCAGGCGATCTCAAACAGGCCAGCCGCGCCCATACCACCGCCGATACACATGGTAATGACAGCATATTTCACACCGCGCCGCCTGCCCTCCAGCAGAGCATGGCCGACCATGCGAGCACCACTCATACCGAAGGGGTGGCCAATCGAGATAGAGCCGCCATTGACATTGAGCCTGTCGTTATCGATACCGAGTTTGTCCCTGCAGTAGATAACCTGACAGGCAAACGCCTCGTTTAGTTCCCACAGACCGATGTCATCTACAGAAAGTCCGTGCCGCGCCAGCAACTTGGGAATAGCAAACACCGGCCCGATGCCCATTTCATCGGATTTACAGCCCGCAACAGCGAGGCCGCGATAGATACCCAGCGGTGACAAACCCTTTTTCCGGGCGGTCTCGGCATCCATCAGCACCGAGGCCGACGCACCGTCGGAAAGCTGCGATGCATTCCCTGCGGTAATAAAATTGCCCTGCTTGACCACCTGGCCGTCCTTGAACACCGGCTCGAGCTTCTGCAGGTCTTCAAGCGTTGTCGAAGGCCTGTTGCAGTCATCGCGATCGACTACTGCGTCTTCATAGGTCGTTTCTTTCGTCTCCTTGTTGAACACCGCCCGGGTGGTATTCATGGCGACGATTTCGTCGTCGAACACACCTGCCTTCTGTGCAGCGGCCGTGCGCTGCTGACTTTGCAGGCTATATTCATCCTGGGCCTCGCGGCTGATACCGTAGCGCTCAGCAACGACTTCGGCCGTTTCAATCATCGCCATGTAGGCCGTTGGATCAATTGCACTGACGGTTTTCGACACGTTGCGGTAGCTGTTCTTGTGCTTGGTTTGCACCAGCGATATCGATTCCACGCCGCCCGCCACGGCCACGTCATACTCATTGCACATGATGCTCTTTGCCGCGGTAGCAATGGACATCAAGCCGGAAGAGCACTGTCGTTCAATTGACATCCCCGCAACCGACTCGGGCAGACCGCCGGCAATCGCACAAAGCCGGCCAATGTTGTATGCCTGCGTGCCCTGCTGCGCGGCAGCGCCAAAAATGCAGTCGTCCACTTCAGCAGGATCAATGCCAGCACGCTCTACGGCAGCACGCACCACATGACCGCCCATCGCGGGGGCCTCGGTGTCGTTAAAACCCCCTCGAAAGGATTTGGCGAGCCCGGTGCGGGCGGTAGATACAATGACTGCGTCTCTCATAAATGACTCCGTTGTTTGCTCGCGCGCGATGTTGCACTGGCGAGTTAGAAAATTTTACCACCGGGCGTTCTGCTCAGCCCCGCTGGCTTGAAACCGAAAGGGATTCCCCGGTCATATAACTGGCGTAATCCGAAGCCAGGAACATCATCACGTTCGCGACCTCCCAGGCTTCCGCCGCTCGTCCATAGGCCTCCTTGGCCTCCAGCTCTTCCAGGAATTCCTGCGGCGCCGATTTGCGCAGCATCGGATGCAGAACGATGGAGGGCGATACCGCGTTGATCCGCACGTTGAACTCGGCAGCCTCCAGCGCCGCGCAGCGCGTCAGCGCCATCACCCCGGCCTTCGCCGCGGCGTAATGTGCCTGCTCCTTTTGTGCGCGCCACCCCAGCACAGACGCGTTGTTAACAATCACGCCACCCTCACCGCGAGCCTTCATCACTTTCATCATATAGCGCGTCATTCGCATGGTGCCATTGAGTGTCACGTCGATAACGCGGTGCCATTCATCGTCTTCCATGTCGATCAACAGCTTCGATGTACCCAGACCGGCATTATTGATAAGAATGTCTACGCCACCCAGCGCTTCCTCAGCGTAATCAATCAGTGCCCGCACATCCTCTTCAACCGCAACATTGCCGACCTTGCCATACACGTCAGCGAGACCCGTCTCTTCTTTCAACTTGTTCACCGCGCTTTCGAGGCGACCTTCATGGATATCGCTCAACACGATCGCCCTGGCGCCTTCCTCCGCGGCTTTGGTCGCAGCGGCAAAACCGATTCCGGCACCGGCCGCCGCCGTTAAAAGCACTGACTTTCCCTTGATCAGGCCATGGCCGGGCACATACTCGGGGTTTTTCAAATCCATAATCTACTTTCCATTCAGGGTTGGAACGTTAACAGTCCTGGTGCGGTTCTCAGGCCGCGCCACGCGGCTCTTTCGGCATACCCAGGCCGCGTTCGGCGATGATATTGCGTTGAATCTGGTTGGTGCCACCATAGATGGTGTCGGAGCGAACGAACAGGTACATGGACTGCAGTCGGCCAAGTTCGTAGGGGCCGTCCTCCAGAATTTCGCACTCGGGGCCCATCACATCCATGGCCAACTCGCCGAGATTGCGATGCCACGTGGCCCAGTACAGTTTGTAAATCAATGCCTCTTTCTGCAACGCGCCGTCACTGCCACTCTGGCCGGACAGCATGCGCATGGAGTTGTAGCGCATAATTTTTAATTCGGCATGCGCTCGGGCAATACGCTGGCGAATGACCGGGTCGGAAGCCGCGCCATTTTCTTTCGCCAGGCGTACGATTTCGTCCAGCTCGTTCTGGAACAGCATCTGCTGGCCAAGCGTTGAGACACCGCGCTCGAACCCCAGCAGGCCCATCGCAACCTTCCAGCCCTCGCCCGGAGCACCGACAATATCCTCCGCGTCACACTCGGCTTCGTCAAAAAACACTTCATTAAATTCTGAAGTGCCCGTGATTTGCACGATAGGGCGAACCTCTATGCCGGGCTGATCCATCTTGATCAGAAAAAAGCCCAGACCGCGATGCCCGACCGATTCAGGATCGGTGCGCGCGATAACGAAACAATATTCGGACTCATGCGCCAGTGACGTCCATACCTTCTGCCCAGTGATCAGCCACTTCCCCCTGGCCTCGTCAAAGCGGGCCTTGGTTTTGACGTTGGCGAGATCCGAGCCTGCGGAAGGCTCGGAGTAGCCCTGGCACCAGAATTCAGTACCCTGCACGATGCCCGGTAGATACTTTTCCTGCTGGGCCGGCGTACCGAAAGCGATCAGTGTGGGACCTGTAAGCCCCTCGCCGATATGGCCCATGCGCCCGGGAGCACCCGCGCGGGCGTACTCCTCGAAAAAAATCACCTGCTGTTCAATGCTGCACCCTCGCCCACCATGTTCCACAGGCCACCCGACGCAGGTCCAACCCCCTTCGGCGAGACGCTTCTCCCAGGCTTTGCGCTCCTCGGGATAGGTATGCTCGTCGCCGGGGCCGCCACGGTACTTCAGCTTCTCAAACTCACCGCCAAGATTTTCACGCAGCCAGCTCGCCACCTCCTGACGAAACTGCTCGTCTTCCGGGCTGAAACTCAACTTCATTGGACGCCCTCCTCGTCGAGCAATAACGTGGCCAGGCGCTCACGGTGCCAGGCCCCATCGCCGAGCATCTGCTGCGATGACTTGGCGCGTTTGAAATACAGATGCACGTCGTACTCCCAGGTAAACCCCACGCCGCCAAACAATTGCAGCGCATCACCGGCCACCGCAAAGTAGGCATCGGAACAATAGGATTTGGCCACGCTGGCTGCCTCGGGCAATTCGCCCGCCAGTTCACCCCCGTCCAGCAACTCCTGCGCAACACAGGCAGCGTAGTAGGCTGCAGATCGGGCAACCTCCACCTGCAACATCATATCCGCGGCCTTGTGCTTCACAGCCTGGTAGCTGGCGATCGTGCGATTGAACTGCACACGTTCAGACGTGTACTCCACCGTCATATCCAGCAAGCGCTGACTACCGCCCACCTGTTCGGCGGCGAGGGCAATTGCCGCCAGATCCAGAACCTGCTCCAGCACCGGCCAGGCCTGACTCGCTTCTCCAAGCAAAGACGCTGCCGACACGGTGACCTGATCCAGCGAAACCGCTGCCTGTTTGCGCGCCTGATCCATCGTTGGCAACCACCGACGCGTCACACCGCTGGTATCGGCAGGCAGAAGGAAAAGGCTGATACCCTCGTCACCCTGGCTTCCCACTTCTCGAGCGGCGACAATCAATGCATCGGCGGTATGGCCGTCGATCACGTAACGGTAATCGCCCGAGAGCACATAGTTATCGCCATCACGGCGCCAGGTAGCCGTGATCGCATCGCTGTCCCAGCGGTTTACACCGCCATTGAAGGCGACACTGACGGTGGCGGCTTCCGTGCAGATTCGCCCCAGCCAGTCGGCTTTCTGCTCTTCGCTACCGGCCAGCAACAGTGCATTGGCTCCCAGGCACACCGTCGAAAAGAAAGGCGAACAAAGCAGGTAGCGACCCATCTGCTCCATCATGGCCACGACTTCGACATAACCCAGCCCCATCCCGCCGTATTCCTCGGGGATGTGAATCGCCTGCCAGTACATCTCGGAACAAATGCGTGACCACAGCTCCGGATCGAACCCTGCCTCGGTTTCCATTGCACGACGCACGGCCTCGCTGTCAGAAACCTGTGCCAGGAACGACGCCGCGGTATCACGGATCATTTCCTGTTCTTCGGTAAACGCAAACTCCATAATTGCTCCGCTAATGAGTCGCCGTCGACGCCTCAGGTTCCCCAGACTTTCTGCGCCGGCACTTCTTTTGCCAGCAGTTCTTGCATTGCCTCACCAATCTCCGCCGGGGCCCACGCCGCGCCGCGATCAACGCCGTCGGTTGTACGCCAGCCGTCGCAGATGCAGATTCGCCCACCCTCGGCCTCGAATACACGGCCGGTTACATGCGCCGCGTCGCTGGACGCCAGCCAGGCGAGAACATTAGATACGTTCTCCGGTGCAAAATGGTCGAAACTGCCGTCTTCGGGCTTTTTCATGCGCTCGGCCATTTCCGGTACCGCGGTCGTCATGCCGGTTCGCGCAGACGGCGCGATCGCATTGGCGGTGATGCCATAGCGGCCTAGCTCCGCGGCCTGATTCAGCGTCAGTGCAGCGATGCCTGCCTTGGCGGCTGCGTAATTGGACTGGCCTATGGAACCCTGCAGGCCCGCACCTGAGGTGGTATTGATGATACGGGCATCAACTTCCTTACCTTCTTTCGCCTGACCACGCCAGTAGTGCACTGCATGGGAGGCGATACAGAAATGCCCCTTCAGATGCACCGCCATAATCGCGTCCCACTCCTGTTCTGTCATGGACGCAAACATGCGATCGCGATTGATGCCGGCGTTGTTCAGCACAATATGCAGATCGCCAAACTCGTCGATTGCCTGTTTTACCGCGTTCAGGCAATCGTCGTAGTTCGTAATATCGGAACTGTTTACGGTGGCTTTACCACCGGCCGCTGCGATCTCATCGACTACCGCCTGCGCCGCTTCAGTGTTTATATCGTTGACCACTACCGCACAACCTTCGGCGGCGAACACCCGCGCATGGGCTGCACCCAGGCCGCCGCCGGCGCCGGTGATGATTGCTACTCGTCCTTTCAGAATTTCGCTCATATTTTTTAACCTCAGATAAAACTTTCAACTTTCGAATTCGTGGTGTGCTTCTCCGCCACCGTGTCGGGCAACTGCAGCGTTGTTCCCGGAGACGCAAAAGCGCCGTCCATGGCAGCTCGGGCGAGGCCATCCATGGCCTCGCACGCTCCGGGAACAAAGCTGCAGTTACCCGGCACTACCCTCGGGTGAATCTATCTCCACCCTTTAAATTGCCATCGCCCTTCATTCGTCATGTAAGACGCGGCCTGTTCGCGGGGCCTGGCCTGTTGGTTTCGGACCGTGCGCGGCATGGATGCCGCGCCCGAGCCTACATGGACGTATCCACGGCGTGTCCGGAACCAACAGGCCAGGCTCCGCGGACTTTGCCATTAACGGAACGTTTACAAACGCTCGATAATGGTCACGTTCGCCTGACCACCACCCTCGCACATGGTTTGCAGGCCATACTTGCCATCGCTGCGCTCCAGTTCATGCAGCAGCGTGGTCATCAACTTGGTGCCTGTTGCACCCAGCGGATGGCCAAGCGCGATGGCACCGCCGTTTACATTGGTCTTCTCTATCGGATAACCGGTGTCGGCCAACCAGGCCATGGGCACTGAGGCGAAGGCCTCGTTGATTTCGACAAGATCAATATCATCCAGCTTCATGCCGGATTTTTTCATCGCGTACTCTGTTGCCGGAATCGGCGCAGTCAGCATCCAGATGGGGTCGGCCGCGCGCACGCTCATGTGCACGATGCGTGCGCGTGGAGTCAGGTTGTAGCGCTTTAACGCGTCTTCAGAGACTATCAACATGGCCGATGCACCATCACAGGTCTGGCTGGAGACAGCCGCGGTGATCGTGCCACCTTCTGCCAGCGGTTCGAGCTCGGCCATCTTTTCCATGGAGGTGTTGCGCGGTGTTTCGTCCATATCCACACCATTGAGCGGGGCGATTTCCCGATCGAAGCGGCCTTCCTGAATGGCTTGCAGTGCGCGGGTATGGGATTGCAGCGCAAACGCTTCCATTTGTTCTCGCGAAATCTCCCACTTGTCAGCGATCATCTGCGCCGACGTAAACTGCGAGGGAGGCGTGGCGCCATAGCGCGCCACCCAACCCTGACTGCCGGAGAATGGATCGGGAAAGCCCATGGGCTGTGCCGCCAGCATGGCGGAGGAAATCGGTATCTGTGTCATGGTCTGCACGCCGCCGGCGATAACTACATCATTCACGCCAGCCATGATGGCCTGCGCGGCAAAATGTACCGCCTGTTGCGATGAACCGCACTGGCGGTCAATCGTGGTGCCCGGGACGACATCAGACAGGCCTGCTGCCAGCCAGCAGGTGCGGGCGATGTCGCCAGCCAGCGGGCCGATCGTATCCACGCAGCCGAACATCACGTCGTCGTATTCCGTATCGGGTATGTCGTTGCGCTCTACCAGGGTCTTCAATACATGCGCACCCAGATCCGCACCGTGAACATCGGCGAGTCCGCCTTTGCGACGGCCGGTGGGTGAGCGCACTGCATCTACGATATAGGCTGCGGCCATGTTGATTTCCTCTCTGACATTGGGGGCCTTTTGAACCCGCTAATTTAAATCCCTAAACGTGCGTCGTTTTGCCGACGATACGCACTCATTTCGATCATCATCAAATCCACTACGCAGCGAAGGTGGCGTCGGCACCCAGTGCGGCACCCTCGGCGAAAATGCGCTCCGCTATGCGCGATTTGTGAAAGCCGGCATCGCCCCAGGTGTTGGCCAGCGCCCAGGCTTTCTTCATAAAGATGTGCAAATCCACTTCCCAGGTGTAACCCATGGCGCCGTGTACCTGGATCGAATGTTTCGCTGCTAGATTCGCGGCCTCGCAGGCAACAAGCTTGGCGTGGGATATCGCATGCGCGGCCACCGCCTGTCTGTGCGCCTGGGCGTAAGCGGCGCGATGCACCGGGGCCTTGGCGTATTCAAGACGCACCGCGACGTCCGCCATATGGTGTTTTACGGCCTGGAAGCTGCCGATGGGCTTGCCGAACTGATGACGTTCGGACGTGTACTGCACCGACAGGTCGACCATACGCTGCGCCAGACCAAGCGCCTGAGCCGCGGCACCAAGCGCGCCACGATTGAAGGAGTCTGCTATTGCCGCCGCCGCATTGCTTCCCGATGCCACCACCGGCGTATCGGCAGTGACTTCAGCAGCGTACAACTTGCGCGAGGGATCAACGGACTCGTTGTGACGCAGGCTCACCTGATCCGCAGTGGCGGCTATCAGGTCACCGCCGCGCTGCAAAATCAGCAAGTCTGCCACGTGGGCGTCTTCCACCAGCGCATTCTGCTGCAGGCCGACGACCACTTTCGCTTCTCCGGCCGCAATCCGCGGTGACCATTCAGCTGCCAGCTCGCCACCCAGATCATTCAGCAGCGGCGCGGCAACCATCGCCGTGTGCACCAGCGGCTCCGGCAGGGCCACGTAGCCGCACTCCTGGGCGAGCAGCACAAAATCCAGCTCAGACATCCCCAGCCCGCCATGTGCTTCGGGCACAGTCATACCGGTCAGGCCCAACTCCGCGAGCTGCGCCCACAGGCCCTCGTCGCGGCCGGAGTCCGTTTCCCAGGTCTGGCGAATGCGCTCGGGGGTCACCTCGTTCACCAGGAAGTCACGCACGGAATCCTGGAACAGCAGTTGGTCATCTGTAAATGTAAAATCCATTCTTTACCTCGGCATACCGAGCATGCGCTCGGCGATGATATTGCGCTGCACCTCGTTAGTACCGGCATAAATCGGCCCGGACTGGGAGAACAGCCAGCCATCCAGCCACGCCCCTACACCCTGTGCGTCCGGCGCATGCGGCAACAGTTCGGCGCGCGCGCCCAGAATACTCATGGCGGTGGCGTGCATGGCCTGGTCCAGTTCCGACCAGAAGATCTTGTTGGTGGAAGATTCCGCCCCGATCTTGCCACCCTTGTTGAGGCGGCAGGCGGTCTGGTAGGTCGTCATGCAATAGCTCTCGGCGTCGAGATAGGCACGCAGCACCGCATCCTTAATCGCCGGATCACTATCGGCACTGTCGCGGTTGGCGGTATACAGGTTAACCAGGCGGCGCGCGGTTTCCTGGAATCTCGCGGGGGAGCGCAACATCAGGCCGCGCTCGAAACCGGCCGTGGCCATGGCGACACTCCAACCCGCGCCCTCATCGCCCAGACGGTTTTCGACCGCCACCTCGACATTGTCAAAAAAGATTTCGGCAAAGCCCGGCAGGCCGTCCAGCTGCGGTATCGGCCGCACGGTAATCCCGGGGGAATTCAACGGCACCAGAATAAAGGTAAGTCCCCGGTGCCGCTCTGACTCCGGATCCGTGCGAAACATACCGAAACACCAGTCTGCCCACACCGCGCGGGTAGACCAGGTTTTCTGGCCATTGATCACGTACTTGTCACCTTCCAGGCGGGCCGTGGAGCGGATGGCCGCCATATCAGACCCGGCGTTGGGCTCGGACCAACCCTGCGCCCACACCTCTTCGCCGTTCGCCATTTTGGGCAGGATCCGCGCCTTCTGCTCTTCGGTGCCGTATTCCATCAGCGTCGGGCCGAGCAGGAAGATGCCATTCTGATTAACGCGCAGCGGTGCACGCGCTTTGTAGTACTCCTCTTCGAAGATCAGCCATTCGATCAGATCGCAGCCGCGACCGCCAAGTGCTTCAGGCCAGGTGACCATGCCCCAGCGGCCGACGTTTAGCTGCGCTTCCCATTCACGGTGTTGCCGAAAGCCCTCCTCCGTATCAAAGGAAGCCAGCGGCTCTGCGGGCACATTGTCTGCCAACCAGCTGCGAATCTCCTCGCGGAAGGCAATCTGCTTTTCTGTGTAGGCTAGATCCATCTTCAATCAACCCTTGAACTCGGCATCGCGCTTTTGGACGAACGCGTCGCGCGATTCCTGTGAATCACCCATGGTGTAGGCCTCCAACGTAAAGCCCTGCTCCCAACGGTATTTGTCCTCCAGGTTGCCATCTTCGATACCGGTGAGCGCCTCTTTGGCGAGCGCCACCATGGCGGGGGACTTTTCAGCAATTTTTTCTGCGATCTCTCGCGCAGTGGGAAGTAGTTCTTCACGTGGCACAACACGCTCCACTGCACCCAGCCTGTAGGCCTCCTGCGCATCGATAAACTCGCCGGTGAAGTACATGTAACGCACTTTCTGCACGGGGAACATGCGCTGCAAGTGAGCACCGCCACCCATGGCGCCACGATCGATCTCCGGCACACCAAAACGTGCGCAGTCCGAACAGACAATAATGTCTGCTGCGCCGGCCATGCCGATACCGCCGCCGAGCACAAAACTGTGCAGCGCAACGATCACCGGCTTTCGATTGCGATGAATTGCGCGAAAGGTTTCGTAGTTGCCTTTGTTGACATCCACAATCCTGGCCGGATCAGCGGCGAGTTCCTTGATGTCCACACCGGCGCAAAACCCTTTGCCCGCTGCGCCGATAATGATCACACGCACGTCTTCGCGCTCGCCCAGCGCGTCGATTTCATCGGCGATTGCGAACCAGCCCGCGCTGTCGAAAGCGTTGACCGGCGGATGATCCAGGATCATCTCGGCAATGCCGTTTTCAATGGTAGTGTTGAAAGGTTTGGACATATCAGTGGTTCCTGTCTTGCGCGCTGACACGGTCGGCCAGCACTGATAGGCGCTGCTGCGCCTGGTCAACGATCGAATTGATCAGCTCTTCACAACTCAACAGGGAGTCAATCACGCCGGCCACCTGCCCCGAGGGCAATACGCCATGGGCAGGGTCGCCCTCGACCATCGCCTTCTGGATGATCATCGGCGCATTGGCGGACATGATCGCCTGTGCGGCCGTCATTTCATCATCACGACCCATGGCAAGCGCAGATTTCATCAAGCCAAAGAACGAAGCGCCGGTGTGGCGGCGGAACGCGAGACCGTTTTGAACCGCTATAAACAGCTTCTTCAGCGGGCCGGACTTTTCCAGGTCGGCCAGCAGTTCGTTCATGATCATGCGCTGTGGCAAACCATCCATCGCTTTGGACACAATGATCTCGCCGGGATTGTTACAGTCGATGTAGCGCTGCAGGGTGGCGCGCGGCACTGGACTTTCCTCGGTCATGAGAAATCGGGTACCCATAGCGATACCATCTGCACCCCAGGAAAGTGCGGCCAGCAGACCGCGACCGTCTTTGAAACCACCGGCCGCTACAACAGGCACTTTGTCACCCACTGCATCCACGATTTGCGGTATCAGCAGCGTGGTGGGAATAGCGCCGGTATGGCCGCCACCTTCACCGCCCTGTACCGTGACCGCATCCGCACCGAGTTCAACCGCCTTGATGGCATGTTTGGGAAGCCCGATCGTCGGCATGCAGATCACGCCCGCATTCTTGAGTTTTGCGATCATGTCAGGCCCTGGTGACCGAGAGTAGCTCACCGCCCTCACACCGTGCTTGATCACAAGGTCAACAATTTCGGGGGCGTTGGGCTGGTACATATGAAAATTCACACCGAAGGGATTGTCGGTCAGTTCCTTCACCCGCAGGATATCGCGCTCAATTTCCTGCGCTGGGATCGTCGCCCCGGCAAGAAAGCCGAAGCCCCCGGCATTGCAGGTGCCCGCAACGAGCTTCGGATCGGCTACCCAACCCATCGCGGTTTGCACGATAGGGTATTTGCAGCCCAGTAATTCTGTCAGACGTGTTTCCAGCATCGCTCTGTTATCCCTTGAGGCCGAAGCTCAGCCCCGGTCACCCGGCGGATTGTCTTTGATCTGTGCTGCACGCTGATTGTGCGGATCGAGTGCGGCGATAACATCCAACTGCGCCTGCGTAGGCGCCGCAGTAGTCGGAACGTCTTCGTCCACGTGCACCGGATAAGCCGTATTCTCCTGCACCTGATCAACGGTCACGCCCGGGTGCAAGGACACCAGGCGAATCTGGTGATCCGGCCCGCCGAAGTCCATCACACACAAATCCGTGATCACCAACCTGATGTCGATATCATCCAGACTGTGACCCTTGGGCAAGCGCTCGGGGTTGTAGCCTATCGACGAGACAAAGTCGCACTCACCGTCCATAAACACACGTGTGTTGTGCGATGGCACGAAGAAGCTGTTTGGGTGTGAGATCGAGTTGCCGGGAAATCCGCGCGCGCCGAGCATCATGACTTTCGGTGCGTCGTAAGTGCCACCCAGCGCAGAAGTGTTGGACTGGCCGTAGCGGTCTATTTGTGTCGGACCAAGCATGGCATGGCGCTTGCCGGACCACACGTTATCAAAAATGCGCGAAAAGCCCATCCAGGATTCGGTTGCCGGAACAAACTCCGCCGGGCGTTTGCCCAACGGGTTTGGCTCACTCAGCATCCAGGCCTCGGAGTCCGTCATCATCAGATCCGGGTTGGTAGTCTTCATGGCAAGGCTGGCGGCCAGGCGCGGTATCACGCCGATCCCGGTGGCCAGCACCTCGCCGTCGTTCTCAAAGGCCTGGCTCGCCGCGACGATGCACAGTTCGGCCAGGGTGTAATCGGTTGCTGCAGTCATCTGTATAGTCTCCCGGCCGATCAGTAAGTGGGCAATTCGATAGAGCGAATGGCATCGATACCGCCAACGTTCGCCTGGTAATCCGCTTCCGTGGCACCCAGGAACTGGTCGAGGTAACCCTGCAGGCCCGCCTCATCTTTTGCGGATGCAACGTAGGCCTTGAAATGCGGCACATCAAAACCATAAAGCGGTGTACAGGACGTCGGATGGGCGCCGCCCGGTATGTGGACCACGCCGCTGGTAGCAGCACGCTCCCAGTGCACAAGTCGTGCCTCGGCGGGATCATGGAAGAATTCCGTGTCCACCAGTTCATCGCACGACACAAAGGTTTTGTCCGCTGCGCGCGCGAACCAGTCGTCCATGTATTGGTCGGGCCCGGCTATCTGGCACACGCCACGTGCGTCGGCACGATCAGCGTGTATCAAGGAAGCATCGAGCTTCAGAGCCGGCATGGCCACCCATTCTTTATCGTCGTAAGGGCTGTCGATCACCTTGATATCTGGATTTTTGGTCACAATATCAGTACCCAGACCCACCTCTGTAGGAATGAATGGCAAACCCCAGGCCGCTGCCCGCAAACCCAGCAACATCATGCCTTCGTCTATCTCCATCACTTCAATAGAGCCGGACTGTCGCGCGATACGAAAGTAGGGTTCAAGCGGAATAAAATCCAGCGACACAAACGCGAACACGAGTTTCTTCACTTTCCCGGCGGCAGCGAGCATGCCAACATCTGCACCGCCATAACTCACTAACGTCAGATCTTTCAAATCCGAGCGCAGGATCTCGCGAACCAATGCCATGGGCTTGCGCCTTGGGCCCCAGCCACCGATGCCTATTGTCATGCCATCTTCCAGCTGGGCAACGACTTCGGTCGCTGTCATCTGCTTGTCCATGTGTGTTCCTTCTCTACTTTAAAAACTAGTTAACGATCCGCGCCATGCGGTAATCGTGTTTTATGAAATTGACCCCGAGCGTACTCTGCGTACCGCGCACGCCCTCGATGGCGCTAATGCGCTGATGCACGAACTTCGCCAGGTGCTCCGCGTTGCGCACCATGGTTATCGCCAGGATATCCGAACGGCCCAGCATGACGCCGACAAACCCAAGCTCCGGTATCGCCGCCAGCGCCTGCGCCACGGAACGTGTCTGCTCGCTGCGCTCCACCTCTACCCAAATATAGGCAAGCGCGGCGTCGCGGAAACGATCGATGTTCGTGACCGCGGTAATGCGGATCAGTTTGTCTTCTTCCATGCGCTTCACACGCGCGCGCACAGTGCCCTCGGTAACGCCCAGCTCCTCGGCAATTTCCCGGTTGCTGAGCCGGGCGTCCTGCGACAGACGCTCGACAATCCCGACATCCGTTTCGTCCAGCTTACGATGCATGGAACGGCACCCAATCGGGCTGGTTTTTCAATACATCCACCGCCAGTGCGGGCGTTAATCGACGCACGCCACGTATCGAGCCGAGCTTGTCGCCTATCAACTCCGACAACTCCGCCTGGTCACGTGCCGCCACCAGTATTTCGATGTCCTGGGAACCCACTACCACGTTGACCGAAAAGACCTCAGCGATTGCCGCCATCTCCCGCGCCACATCCTCGGGAGAACGCCCCTCAACCTGCACGCCAATGGCCAGCAGCATGTTGTACCCGGCCGCTTCAAGGTCGGTAACCGCCACCAGGCGCATGGTGTCGGATTCTTCCATTCGGCGTACCCGGGCACGCACTGTGTTCTCTGCGATATCCAGTTCCCGCGCTATGGCGCGGTACGGCATGCGTCCATCTGCACGCAGTAACTCGATGATCGCGTGGTCAGTTGCATCGAGATCGATGTGCCTGGGAACGCGACCGGCGACTAGATCGTTCATCAGCGCACTATCCCTTGTGGCTCGCCAATACGGCTTTATCGACTTTACCGCCAGCGTTCATTGGCAGCTCATCGAGAAAGCGCACCGAGCGAGGCACTTTGTAATTGGCCATGTTCTCTCGCGACCAGGCAATCACGTCATCCTCAGTGAGCTGCGCATCGCGATCACAGACCAGAAAGGCACGAGCCACCTCACCCATGCGCTCATCGGGCACACCGATCACCGCAGCGCGCGCGACACCCGGCATGCCACACAGGGCGTTCTCGATTTCCGCGGGGTAACAGTTGAAGCCACCCACGATAAACATCTCTTTCATGCGCCCGGTGATTTGCACATACCCATCTTCGTCCATGACGCCGACATCACCGGTTTTCAGCCAACCTTCCTCGTTTATCGTCTCGGCGGTCGCCTCGGGGTTGTTGAAATACTCTCGCATCACGTTAAAGCCCCGGCACCAGATCTCGCCGTTGGTGTTGGGCGCGACAGGTTTGCCGTCGGCATCAACCAGCTTCACCTCGACACCCTCCATCGCGCGCCCGGAGGAATGTGAAATGCGCTCGGCGCTGTCGTCGGGGCGACAAATGGTCATGACGCCGCAGGTTTCCGTCATGCCGTAGGCGGTTACCACGACATCAAAGCCCAGGTCCTCGCGCATCTGCTGCACAAGTTCAACCGGGACTGGCGCCGCACCCGTTGAGGACAGGCGCAGGCTGGAGAGGTCGTAATTGCTCCTGCCAGGATGGGCCAGCAGCGACTGATAAATCGTGGGCGGCCCGGGCAGCATGGAAATTTTCTCGCGCTCGATCAGCGACATGACTAGATCGAGATCGAAATTGATCACCGGCACGATGCGTGCGCCACAGATAATCGCGGACAACCATCCCGCCTTGTAGCCAAAGGAGTGGAAAAACGGGCTGATGATCAGGTAGTTGTCATCTGCACGCAGACCGATGGTGCCGCTCCAGTTTTCAAAAGTGCGAATGTTCTGGCCGTGGCAGGTTACAACCCCTTTGGGATTGCCAGTCGTGCCGGAGGTAAACAGGATGTCCAGGGTATCGTCGGGGCCTACAGCACACTCCCGAGCCGCGACTTCCTCAGCGGACACTGCATCACCGCCGGCGAGGAATTCATCCCAGCTTTCGCAGCCCTCGGCAGCGCCCGTCAACAACACCTTTTTCTCGATCGTGGGCAGCGCCTGCCCCTGCAACATCGCCGGGTAGTCCACACCCAGGAATTCACCCACGGTGAAGAGCATTTTTGCGCCGCTTGCCTGGATAATGTAAGCGGCTTCCGCGCTCTTGTAGCGGGTATTCATGGGCACTAGCACACCGCCGACACTCTGCGCGCCGATGGCGGCGACGATCCACTGGTAAACATTGGGCGCCCACACCGCGACCCGATCACCTTTCTTCAGGCCCGCTGCAATAAAGGCGCGGGCGCAGCGAATGCGGGCCTCATTCAATGCTGTGTAACTGAGATTGAATTCGCCATCAGTGATCGCGAGGCGATCGCCATGGGCTGCCGCCGCTTGCGTGACCAC
>JAUHYL010000039.1 GCA_030426545.1 Gammaproteobacteria bacterium | reverse complement strand
GTGCTCTTCGGCGCCCAGCACAACGCCACCGACACAGCGCCCCTGCCCGTCCAGATACTTGGTGGCGGAATGCACGACAATATCCGCACCCAACGCAAGCGGTCGCTGCAGGGCAGGCGTGCAGAAGCAGTTGTCCACCACCAGTAGCGCGTCGTTGTCGTGCGCAAGCTGTGCCAGCGCCGCTATATCCGCTACTTCACACAGCGGGTTGGACGGCGTTTCCAGGAACAGCATGGCGGTGTTATCGCGCATCGCTGACTGCCAGCCCGCGGTATCCAACAGGGGGACAAAACTCACTTCGACGCCAAACTTGTGCATGTACCTGCCGAACAGGTTGACGCTGGTACCAAATACATCGCGCGAACAGATCACGTGGTCGCCGGATTTCAGGAGGGCCATCGCCGTGCTGAGAATGGCCGCCATGCCCGAGGCAGTCCCCACGGCGGCTTCAGCGCCCTCCAGGGCAGCGATGCGCTCCTCAAAACTGCGTACCGTCGGGTTGGTGTAGCGCGAGTAGACGTTACCCGGCTCATCACCGGCGAAGCGTGCGGCTGCCTGCGCAGCATTGTCGAACACATAGCTGGACGTCAGGAAAATGGGCTCGGCGTGCTCCCCCTCCGGCGTGCGATGAATCCCCGCGCGAATGGCAAGGGTATCGATCTGTGCCCCTTCCAGGGGGTTGTCGTTGTCTCGATCAGTCATGGCAGTGCTAGCGTGGCTCTATTGAGGGGTAACGGGCAGGTCTACGCCCCTGTCAGGCATCATTATGCAGGCCGACTACCGCGCCCTCGGCTCGCAGTCGTTCCCGCTGTTGCGTTTGGGCGTCATCGTTGCGCAACAGCTCCACGCGATCAAGGTAATTTTGGTCGACATCGCCAGTGATATATTCACCGTCAAACACCGAGCAATCGAATCCCTTGACCGTGGAATTGCCCTCCAGCGAACTGCGCACCAGATCGTCCAGGTCCTGGTAGACCAGCCAGTCTGCGCCAATGAGTTCACAGACTTCATCCACACTGCGCCCGTGCGCGATCAGTTCTGACGCAGAGGGCATATCGATACCGTACACGTTGGGGTAGCGCACTGGTGGCGCCGCAGAGGCAAAATAAACGTTGGCTGCACCCGCATCGCGGGCCATCTCGATGATTTGTCGGCAGGTAGTGCCGCGCACGATAGAATCGTCCACCAGCATGACGTTTTTGCCTTCAAACTCCAGTGGCACCGGGTTCAGTTTCTGCCGCACAGAGCGCTTGCGCTCACTCTGGCCGGGCATAATGAAGGTGCGCCCGATGTAGCGGTTCTTCATCAGCCCTTCACGGAACTTGATATTCAACTCGTAGGCCATGGACTGGGCGGCAATACGGCTGGTATCCGGTATGGGGATGATGACATCGATCTCGAGATCCGGCCTTTCACGCTGGATTTTTTTGGCCAGCGCCGCCCCCTGCCGCATGCGCGTCTTGTACACCGAAATACCGTCCATGAGTGAATCCGGGCGCGCGAAGTACACGTGCTCGAAAATGCACGGCAGCAAGGTCGCGTCTGCTGCGCACTTCCTGCGGTGTAACTGGCCTTTTGAATCAACGAAAATCGCCTCGCCAGGCGCCACGTCACCGATCAGGGAAAAGCCGAGTACGCTGAGGGCCACGCTCTCAGAGGCAAGCATATACTCGGTGCGACCGTTCTTCTCACGCTCGCCGATCACCAGGGGGCGGATGCCGTGGGGGTCGCGGAAACCGAATACGCCGTGATTAACCAGCAGGCCGACAACCGCATAGCCGCCACGACAGCGTCTGTGCACCGCCTCTACCGCCTTGAAGATATCCTCGGCCCGTGGGCTGAGCTTGCCCAGCGTCTGTAACTCGTGCGCGAAAATATTCAGCAGCACCTCGGAATCCGAGTCGGTGTTCAGGTGGCGTAAATCATCCTGGAAGAGTTCGCGGGTCAGTTGTTCGGAATTGGTCAGGTTACCGTTGTGAGCCAGGGCAATACCGTAGGGTGAGTTGACGTAAAACGGCTGCGCCAGTGCGGGGCCGGAACTGCCCGCTGTCGGGTAACGCACGTGTCCAATACCCATCGTGCCGATCAGCCGCTGCATATGCTGCTGACGAAAAACATCGCGCACCAACCCCTCACTTTTGCGCTGGCTGAAGCGCCCGCCGCTGCAGGTCATGATGCCCGCCGCATCCTGCCCGCGGTGTTGCAATACTGTCAGGGCGTCGTAGATATCCGGCGCTACATCAGACGTCCCCACCACTCCAACGAGACCACACATTTAGCGCTTCTCCCTCTTTACAAGAAACATCAGGGTCGCAGCCCCGGACCGAGGTCGCGGCCCAGGTCATCAAACACCATCTGTACCCAGTGCACCAGCATATCCACCTGCGGCATAAGCTGTGACGTGTGCAGCCAGGCCAGGTTTTGCGGCGGCACCAGCTGGCGCAGCAGGTAGGCGACAACCAATACCAGGATAATGCCCCTGGCAAAGCCAAATACCGTTCCCAGCAATCGATCCAGCAGCGACAGGCCGCTCACCTTTACCACCTGCCGCGCGAGCCGACCCAGCAGCCCCGCCATCACCAGCGTTAACACAAAGAGTATGGCATAGGCCGCGACATAACGGCCGGTGATGTTGTCCACCCAGTTTGCCAGTAACGTGGCCAGTTCCGCGGCGAACAGGTTGGCGACAATAAAGGCTGCTACCCACCCCGCGAGAGAGATCGCTTCACGGGTGAAGCCGCGCCAGAGACTGAGCGCCACAGACAGCACCACCACCAGGACAATGGCCCAGTCCACCGCGTTGAACAGACTCCAGTCAATCATACCCAATGCAACCTGAGCGCATTCAGGGCACGTAGCGCCGAACCATGGATTGCACACCGAACTCGGCATCTATCTGGGCGCGCATTGCCTCCAGCTTTGCCTTTTCAAACTTCGGCCCGATATACACCCGGTACAGTTTCTTGCCGTTGGCGTTGACGCTGGCGATGTAGGCTTTCTTATCCATTTCCAGCAGTCGCTGGCGCAGCGACTCCGCTTTTTCCTCACTGCTGACACTCACGACCTGCAGCATCCAGGCCACCGGCACACCGTCGGCATCCAGCGCCACGGGTTCAGGACTGCTCTCGCGTGCGGCCGTGGCGACTGTCCGGGCGGGCTTTGCCGCAGTGGGCGGCGGCTCGGGTTGCGCTACAGGTTCCGGCTCGGCGGACGGTGGAGAGGCTTCATCGCCGGCCGAAAGATCGCCGCCGGACACCTCGTCTGTCGCGTCCTCAGCCGCCGTGTAGCGCTCGGGCGATCCGCGCAAACCGACACGGTCGGGCGACGCTACCGGTTCTGTCGAGACCCCCGGTTGCGGTGGAATACTGCGCTGGGGCACAAGATCAGTCGATTCCGGCTGCACAAAGACAATCGGCCAGAAAATCACGCCCAGCGCAACCAGTATCAGGGCGCCCACCAGGCGTTGTTTGAGGACCTCGTTCACCTATACCGCCTCACGTTTCACGTGCTTCTCCCCTACCAGGGGCATCACTTCAGCAACTGTGTAAAAGGAACCAAATACCACCAGTGTATCCCCGGGAGAGGCCACACGCTGCGCGCGCCGCAGTGCCTGGCGCAAATTCTTGCTGCCGCTAATCATTGTCTGGCCCGCCTCGTGCAGCAGTTCGGTCAACGCCGCAGCCGAGGCCGCGCGCGCATTACCCGGCTGATCCGCCACAAACCAGGCGTCGAATCGATCACCAGCGCAGGCAATCATCGCTGCAATATCCTTGTCCGCCATCGCCGAGAAGACCGCAATTATCCTTTTTTCGCAGCCCATTGTGTGAATAAATTCGAGTAACTTTTCAACTGCGGCGGGATTGTGCGCCACGTCGAACAGATAGTGCACGCCATCCACCCGCTGCAGTTGCCTGCGACCCGGCACCTCGCAGCCGGCCAGGGCGGCCTCGATCTGCGGCGCGGTCAGGTCCAGCCCCAACAACTCGGCCACCTGCAGCGCCGCACAGCAGTTCACGGGCAACAGCCCACTGGCAGGCAGGGGCGGCAAACGGCGGCGCTGCCCGCTGGGTTCCGGGACGGACAGTTGCACGTAACCTTGCCACTTGCCTGCGCCATCATCGGGCCCGCTGCTCGCGCCTTCGACGTCCCTCGTCTCCCCCGCTTCAACACCAAACTCATGCCCAAACCTGAGCACCGGCCCTGCACCGACACGCTCGATCTCGCTGAGCAGGGAGGCCGGCGGCTCTGGATCCGCCACTACCACGGCGCTATCCCTGCGCAGAACCCCGGCTTTCTCAACGGCGATCGCCTCGCGCGTGCTGCCCAGCCAGTGCTGGTGATCCAGCGCAATACTGGTAATGACGGCGACGGAGGCGTCGAGAATATTCACGGCATCCAGGCGTCCACCCAGCCCTACCTCGAGCACGATGATGTCGGGCGCCCGCCACTGAAAAATCTGCAGTGCAGCGAGCGTTGCGAATTCGAAATACGTGAGGGAAACAGCGCCACGGGCCTGGTCAATCGCGGCGAAAGCCGCTGCGATTTCGGTATCGCCGGCTTCGGTTCCGCCCACACGAATGCGCTCGTTGAAGCGGAAAAGATGCGGTGAACTGAAGACACCTGCGGTACGCCCGCTGGCCTGTACCAGCGCTTCTATCACGGCGACGGTCGAACCCTTGCCGTTCGTGCCTGCGACTGTGACTACCGGCTGCTGCGGGGAGTCCAGGCCGAGCACCGCCGCTACCTTACCGACTCGCTCCAGTCCCAGCTCGATTTCGTTGGGGTGTAATTTCTCCAGCCGCTGCAACCACTCGTTCAGCGGGAGGTCAGTCATCTTCCTCCGCGACAACGGGCTGGTCGTTAGGCTTTTTACTCAACTGGGCATCGGCATCGTCCGCTGGCTCTGGGCCGGCATCCGGGACTTCGTCTTCATCGGGTTCCGGCTCTGGCTCGGGCTCGATACTCAGCGCCGGAGCGCCGGTCAGCTTGGCCAGCAGCCGCGCAATGGTCTCGCGCATCTCGGTTCGGTGCACGATCATATCGATAGCACCGTGCTCGAGCAGGAATTCGCTGCGCTGAAAGCCTTTGGGCAATTGCTGCCGGATGGTCTGCTCGATGATATTCGGCCCGGCGAATCCAGCGCGCGCGTCAGGCTCGGCGATATTCACATCACCCAGCAGCGCCAGGGAAGCAGAGACGCCGCCGTAGATCGGATCCGTCATTACCGAGACGTAGGGGACGCCGGCCAGTTTCATGCGTTCAATGACCGCGCTGGTTTTCGCCATCTGCATCAGTGAAATCAGCGCTTCCTGCATGCGCGCGCCGCCGGATGCCGAGAAACAGACCAGCGGCACCCGCTCCTCCAGCGCAAGCTGGGCAGCACGGGTAAATTTTTCGCCCACGGCATACCCCATGGAACCGCCATGGAATTCGAACTCGAAAGCAAGGGCAATCACGGGCTGCCCGAAGAGGCTACCGCGCATGGCAATCAGTGCATCTTTCTCGCCAGTGCTTTTTTGCGCCGCAGCGAGACGATCCCGGTAGCGCTTTTTGTCCTTGAACTTGAGTCGATCTACAGGCTCGATATCCTGCAGAATTTCCTCGCGCTCCTCGCTGTCCAGAAAGGCGTCCAGGCGGCGACGGGCACCGATGCGCATGTGATGATCGCACTTGGGGCAGACATCCTGGTTACGCTCTACATCCGGCCGGTAAAGCACCGCGTCGCACTTAACGCATTTCTTCCACAGGCCCTCAGGAACGCTACTCGCGGCGTCTTCGCTTCCGCTCTTGCGTACGCCTGCCGGGAGAATTTTGTCGATCCAGCTCATGGGCTATTCCGCCGTCTGTCCGTGAAAGACCATTATAAACGCGCCGCAGGGCTAGTCGAGTCCGCTGCGAATCTCTTCGATCAGCTGAACGGCCGCACTACGCGCTTGCGGCCAGCTCCCGCCCTCAGCGAGTGTGCGCGTCACAACATCGATCAGGGCGCTACCCACCACGACGCCATCAGCAGCCGTCGCGATAGCCCGCGCCGACGCCCCATCGCGAATACCAAAACCCACTGCCACCGGTAGCGCGCTGGCCTGTTTAATTCTGCCGACGAGCGTCTTGACGCTCTGGATGTCCAGGTGGCCCGCCCCGGTGACCCCCTTGAGAGAAACGCAGTAGATGAAGCCGCTGGCCTGCTCCGCAATCGCGGCAATGCGCTCATCGGGGGTGGTCGGCGCCACCAGGAAGATTGTGTTCATGCCGACACGCTGTAATTGTTGCGTTACCGGCTGCGCCTCCTCGGGTGGAATATCCACGGTCAGCAGGGCATCGACACCCGCTCGCGAGGCAGCGTCGGCGAACTCGGCATAGCCCATGTAGGCAACGGGGTTGGCATAGCCCATCAGCAGCAGTGGCGTGTCCTGATCCTCACGCCGAAATGTGGCAACGATGTCCAGCACCCGGGAAAGCGTAATCCCGTTGGCCAGCGCACGCTCGTGACCCAGTTGAATAACCGGGCCTTCCGCCATTGGATCGGAAAAAGGGACCCCCAACTCAAGCACGTCCACACCGGCGGCAACCAGCGCATGCAACAGGTCTACAGTTTCGTCCACACCCGGATCGCCGGCCACGACATAAGTGATCAGGGCCTTGCGCCCCTGCTCGGCAAGTTGACCCAGGCGATCGTCAATACGACTCACTACGCATGCTCCATCATTCAGAATTCAATGCCGTCGAGTTCGGCCACGGTGTGGATGTCCTTGTCGCCGCGTCCGGAGAGATTGACGATGATCGTCTCCTCGGGCGTCATCCCCGCGGCAAGCTCACAGGCATAGGCCACGGCATGGCTGCTCTCCAGCGCCGGCATGATGCCCTCGACCCGCGTCAGGCGATGAAAAGCCGCCAATGCCTCGTCGTCATTCGCCGCCACATAGTTGACGCGACCGATATCCTTCAGCCAAGCGTGTTCCGGGCCTACGCCCGGGTAGTCCAGGCCAGCGGAGATTGAGTGCGTCTCGCGTATCTGGCCAGCTTCGTCCTGCATTAGGTAGGTTCGGTTGCCGTGCAGCACACCCGGGGAACCCGCGTTCAGGGGAGCCGCGTGTTCGCCGGTGGCCACGCCGTGGCCGCCTGCCTCCACGCCGTACATGGCGACAGAATCGTCCGCCAGAAACGGGTGGAACAGGCCGATGGCATTCGAGCCGCCGCCAACACAGGCGACCAGGGCATCGGGCAGGCGTCCCGTTTTCTGCAGACACTGCGCTCGCGCCTCGCGACCGATGACACACTGGAAGTCACGTACCAGCAGCGGATAGGGATGCGGGCCGGCCACGGTGCCGATAATGTAAAAGGTATCGTCAACATGGGTCACCCAGTCGCGCATGGCTTCGTTCATGGCGTCTTTCAGCGTGCGCGAGCCGGACGTGACCGGCACCACGGTGGCGCCCAGCAATTTCATGCGGTAAACGTTCAGGGCCTGGCGACGTACGTCCTCCTCGCCCATGAATACCTCGCACTCCAGTCCCAGCCGGGCGGCGATAGTCGCCGTGGCGACGCCGTGCTGTCCCGCGCCCGTCTCGGCAATGACACGCTTCTTGCCCATATGCTTGGCGAGTAGCGCCTGGCCAACCGTGTTATTTACCTTGTGCGCACCGGTGTGATTCAAATCCTCACGCTTAAGGTAAATACGGGCACCGCCTACCTCATCTGACAGACGGCGTGCCTCGTAAAGCGGTGAGGGCCGGCCGACGTAGTCACTCAGATCTTCATCCAGTTCGCGCTGAAACTCCGGATCATCCTTGAGCCGGTAATACAGTTCTTCCAGTTCCTTCAGCGCAGACATCAGCGTTTCGGCAACGAACTTGCCGCCGTATTCGCCGAAGCGTCCCTGCGCATCGGGTACCTGGTCAAACAATCGCTTGTCGGTCTTTGCTGTCATTGCGGACTACCTCTTGCAACACCTATGGTGCTTTACACAGCGGCAGCGCGCAGCGCTGCCATAAATTCCCTGATTTTTGCGGCATCCTTGATACCGGGAGCACGTTCAACCCCACTGCTGAGGTCTATCGCTGCCGGCCGTACTTTTGCCAGCGCCGCCGCGACATTATCAGCACCCAAGCCACCGGCGAGGGCGAAAGGCAAGGTGATATCGCGCGATATCAAGTTCCAGTCGAACGTCTTACCCGTGCCACCGGGGGCGTGCTCACTCCAGGAATCCAGCAGTAAGGCGCGTGCACCCTGGTAACGTTGGGCCATTGCTACCAGATCGACACCTTCACGCATGCGCACTGCTTTGAGGTACGGGCGACAAAAACTGGCGCAGAATTCCGCCGATTCGTCGCCGTGAAACTGCAGTACATCCAGCGGCACAGACTCCAGAACCGCATTGATTGCCGCGGCTTCTGCATTCACAAACAGGCCCACTGCGGTGACAAACGGCGGCAAACTGGCAACGATGTCAGCGGCCTGATCCCTGCTGACCGCACGCGGACTGTCGGGGTAGAACACCATACCGATCGCATCTACACCGGCCTCGGCCGCGGCGAGAGCGTCTTCAGCGCGCGTGATGCCGCAAATTTTGACTCGGATCGGGGCCACGGCCGCAAATCACCTGAAAAAATAAGGGGCGCATCATAGCAGATCGCCAGAGTGAGTGTCTGTATACGCGGGCGCGAAGCTTACGGTTCAGGGCGCAGTATGGCCGGGCCATACGGCGTCTCAGGCAGTGCATAACTGGACGGATATTCGACCTCCACCAGGTAGAGACCGCGCGCATCGGCCGTTTCGGCGGCGCGCGTTCGATCACGGCCATGCAACAGCGTGCCTATCCACTCCACCGGCTGTCGCCCATCGCCAACGGCCAGCAGGGAACCGGCGATGTTGCGTACCATATGGTGCAGGAAGGCATTGGCACGAATATCCACGATCACCAGCTCACCGCGGCGCGCCACCGCCACGTCATGCACACAGCGCATCGGGCTATCGGACTGGCAGGCTGCAGCACGGAACGCGCTGAAATCCTGCTCGCCCAGCAGGGCCTGTGCAGCGTCGTGCATACGGGATTCGTCCAGCGCTCTGCGGTGCCAGGTCACCGCATTGCGCAACAGCGCGCCGCGCACCGGCGTATTCGCGACCAGGTAGCGGTAGCGTCGCGACACGGCGCTGAAGCGCGCATGAAATTCAGCAGGGACCGGCTGCGCCCAATGCACACGAACGTCCGGCGGCAGGTTGGCATTCACGCCGATCACCCAGGCTTTGCTGCTGCGCGCACAGGGCGCATCAAAGTGCACTATTTGACAGTGCGCGTGCACACCCGCGTCGGTGCGTCCGGCGCAGTGGACCCGCAGGGAGCAATTGGCAACCTCGCCAAGCGCCGTTTCCAGCACATCCTGTACCGTCGGCACGGCCTCGTCAGGCTGCGACTGCCAGCCACTGTAGCCGCTACCGTCGTATTCGATGCGGCACGCCAGTCGTGAGCCTGCGGGTATTGGGTCTGTGGAGAAGCTGATGGCCTGCCCTGCCCTGTTGCGTGAATTCTGCCCACCGATCTTCGTTGCTGCGCGCTCAACCGCCAAACCGCGGTGTAGCGCCATACCTGCACGATAGCTGCGCAAGGCAATGTGTAGGCGCAAGGCGGACTATATTGGGGAATTGTCGCGAGGATGCAAGCCGGCGCTGTGCAGTGCCGGCAGCAATCGTTGTCGGATGAAGGCCCCGCGGAACGCGGGGCGGGCCAATTACTCAGGTGTTTTCGAGCTGATCGACAACAAGGGCAGCGGGAAGGCTATCCCAATCGGTCCAGAAGCGCCTGTGCTTCACTCTTCAGGGCGTCATTGCCCTCGGCAATCACTTCTTCAAGTATCTGTCGCGCCCCGTCGTCGTCACCCATATCCATGTAGGCGCGGGCAAGGTCGAGCTTGGTGGACATGCCGTTTGCATCAGCGGCGATCAGGATATCCTCTTCATCATCGTCGTCGTCCGCATCATCCCGGACGAAATCCTCTGACAAATCGAGGTCATCCTCTTCTCCCAGACCGGCCTCGTCTTCTTCTATTTCGAGGCCGGCAAAATCGGCCTCGTCGTCCACTGGTCCATCGCGCGAGATATCCAGCGGATTGGGCGTCAAACCCGGACCGTCGTCAGGCGACGTGGCAACATCAGGCATTGGCTGCGGCGGCGTTGCAGCCGGCGCTCCGCTGGCTGCCTCGAAACTGGCCAGCAATTCCTCGCCGCGGGCGACAGCGTCTGTATCGCCGAGACTGCGTAGTTGATGCAGTTGCTCGGAAACCTCACTGCGGTCGTTCAACTCAGTGTGGATTTCCATCAACTTGAGTCTGTAAACCGGGTTATTTGGCTCAGAGGCCAGAGCGTTGTTCAGCAGGTCGATAGCCTGGTGGTGTCGGCCGTAGGCAATGTAGATATCAGCTTCGGCCAGAGCGTCTCCGGCATCGACATCAGAGGCATAGGCATCGTGCTTGCGCTCGCCGTAGCCACGGGTCTGTTCACCGGCGGCTGCAGCGGCAGCGACAGGCGGGATATCCAGCGGCTCTTCTGCAATGTCCAGGTTCTGCTCGCGTAGCTCAACATCTGAGAAGACGTCTTCCGAGACAGTATCATCGTCGTACTCATCTTCATCTTCTTTACCACGACGACGGGCGATGAACAGGCCAAGCAGACCGAGGACGACTGCGCCCACGATATACCAGAGATAATCCATGATGCCGCCGCCGGCGGGCTTGGCAGGTGCGGGCTGCACCACCACAGCCGGCTTAGTGTCTTCTTTCTCGACAGTTTGCGCAGTGACTTCGTCTTCAGCGGCAGCCTCCGAATCTGTCTCCGTCATCCAGGGCTCAGCTTCCATGCCCTCTTCGACATCAACGGCCTGGCTTTCACCCTCCGCGTCTACAACCGCGTATTCATCGTCGTACTGACCATCGTAAGCCGTCGCGCCATCGTCTTCGCCAACCGGCTCCGAGACGTCTTCTGACAGGGTGTCATCATCGGCCATCAGCGCTTCGCCGGAAGCATCAGCGGCCTTCGCGGCCTGTGCTTCAGCCAAAGCCGCCTGCAGCGCGGCGATTTGCTCATCCTTGATATCGACGATGCGTTCCAGTGTAACCAGTCGCTCTTCGATCGCGTCCGCGCGACCGGCGCCATCGCCCGCTTCTATTTCCGCCTCAGCGGCGCTCTCCAACTCGGCAGCAGCGCGTTCAGCCGCTTCTGCTGCGGCCAGGGCATCGCTACCACCGGCGGCTGCCTCTTGCAGCGCGGCTTCCTCTTCTTCATCGGCTGCTATTCGCAGTGAGGGGCGCGAAGCTGCCAATTCTGCATCGCGGCCTTCGCGCCAGGCGGCATTCTGTTCCTGCACTTCCCGCAGCGCCGCCTCGTAGTCGGCTGAACTGATATCGCCGCTGTTGGGGAGATAGATGATGTAGCCGGCTTTGACGCGATTGATGTTGTTGTTGATAAAAGCGTCGGGGTTGAGGCGCTGAATATCCAGCATAGTCTGGTGCACGGAGGTGCCATCTGGCCGCGCCCGCTCGGCGATAGACCACAGGGTGTCATCTCGCTTGATCATATACCGGTCACCGGAGGACGGTGCCGTAGAAGCAGCGGCATTAAAATTGCGCTGCGGCATTTCGCCGGGCCCCAGCGTCGATTTGCGTACGTCAACCCGGGTGCCGGTGTTGGCGGCTACTTCATTCTTTTTTTTTGTGGGTGCGGGGATACCCTCGATTTCTTCAACCCGTTGGCTGGCAGAAACCACCGGTGTGGCGTCGGAGTATGTGGGCGGATCCACCAGTACGGTGTATTCGCGCAGCAATCTGCCCGATGGCCAGCGCGCCTCGACGATAAAGTCGAGGTAGGGCTCAAGCACAGGTTCATCGGTACTCAGTTCAATGTGTGCGGTGCCGTCAGCATCAATGACAACGTCAAATTCGATACTGGTGAGGAAAAAGGAGCGATCCAGCCCCAACCGCTTGAAATCTTCGCGCGTTCCCAGTCGGATGCGGATTTCATCCTCATGCAGACCACCGGTATTAAGCAGATCTACGCTGGCTTGAAGCGGTTCGTTGAGAAAGGATTCGAGCTTGAATTCACCGAGACCGAGGGCCAGCGCGGAGCTCGCCTGCAGGCACCCCAGCGAGAACACCACGGCAGTAACCTTACGTCTCATAACCGCCCCTTATTATTTTTGCAGCAAATATCCGGACCCGCCTCCCCTAGGCGCGCCTCGACATCGGGTGTACTGAGAAGGCGGGCAGCCCTGAAATCCAGCCTCTGACCAGCCCTGTTAGAAGCGCCTGAATCGGCCTAAAGCCTTGTTAACGCTGGTGCTTCCGTGCACTTCCAATGCCCCGAATAACGCTCCAAGTATCCGGTAACAAGGTGCATTAATCAAGATAAGTCGATACCAAGCTCTCGGCAATTTGCACACTATTCAGTGCCGCGCCTTTGCGTACATTATCGGCCACGATCCAGAAATTCAGGCCGCGCGGGTGGGAGATATCCTCACGGATGCGGCCCACAAACACCGGATCATTGCCCGCGGATTCGCTCACCGCCGTGGGATAACCGCCATCCACACGCTCATCGACAACGCTGACGCCAGGCGCATTCTCCAACAGGCTGCGCGCCTCAGCGGCACTCAGCTTGTCTACCGTCTCTATATGCACGGCCTCCGAATGGCCGAAGAACACCGGAATGCGCACACAGGTGGGATTCACCTGGATGCTCGAGTCACCAAAGATCTTCTGCGTTTCCCACACCATCTTCATCTCCTCCCGGGTATAGCCATTGTCCTGGAAGGTGTCGATTTGCGGCAGGGCATTGAAGGCGATCTGCTTCGGGTAAACCGCGCACTCGGGCTCTTTGCCATTGAGCAGTCTGGCAGTTTGGCCAGCCAGTTCCTCGATGGCCTCCTTGCCCGTGCCGGATACCGCCTGGTAGGTGGCCACGTTGATGCGCTCTATGCCCACCGCGTCGTAAATGGGCTTCAATGCAACCAGCATCTGTATGGTCGAGCAGTTGGGATTGGCGATGATATTGCGCGCAGTGTAACCAGCCAACGCTTCGATATTGACCTCGGGCACGATCAGCGGGATGTCCGCCTCACGGCGAAAATGCGAGGTGTTATCCACCACCACGCAACCGGCCTGGGCCGCGCGCGGCGCGAACTCGGCGGAAATGCTGCCGCCGGCGGAGAACAGACCGATCTGCGCCTGCTGAAAATCGAACTCAGCGAGGTCCGTGACTCTGACCGCGCTGCCGCGGAACATGATGCTCTTACCCGCCGAGCGACTGCTGGCGAGCGGATACAGATTACGCACCGGGAAGTCCCGCTGTTCGAGGATATCGATCATGACTTCGCCAACCGCGCCAGTCGCGCCGACTACCGCCACATCGTACTCACCACTCATGTTTCATTTCCTTTTCGATGTCAGTTGCGATTCGTGTGCCTGCCCAACCCGCGCTAGGCAAGCTTGCCGAACAGCCAGGGCGACTGGTCACGCCAGCGCGCCTCAAACTCGCGAATCTTCTCAGCGCTCTCCAGTGTCAGACCGATATCATCCAGACCATTGAGCAGGCAGTGCTTGCGGAAGCCATCCACATCGAACGCAATCTCCTCAGCGGAAGGCGTCACGATCAACTGGCGCTCGAGATCGACGGTCAACGCATAGCCCTCGTTCGCGTACATCTCCTCGAACAGGCGGCTGACAATCGCCTCGTCAAGTTCGATCGGCAGAATGCCGTTCTTGAAGCAGTTGTTGTAAAAAATGTCCGCAAAGCTCGGCGCAATAATGCAGCGAAAGCCATAGTCGTCCAGCGCCCAGGGCGCGTGTTCACGGCTGGAACCGCAGCCAAAGTTTTCGCGTGCCAGGAGTATGGACGCACCCTGGTAACGCGCATGATTCAGCGGGAAGTCCTCGTTGACAGGACGATCGCTGCAATCCTGTCCGGGCTCGCCCTGGTCGAGGTAGCGCAACTCGTCAAACAGGTTGGGGCCGAAGCCGCTGCGTTTGATCGACTTGAGAAACTGCTTGGGGATGATCAAATCCGTGTCGACATTGGCGCGATCCATCGGCGCGGCGATGCCCTGTACGGTTGTAAAACTTTTCATTGTCCTGTTCTCCTACCAGTCACGCACGTCTACAAAGTGGCCTGTCACCGCCGCTGCTGCCGCCATCGCCGGGCTGACCAGGTGGGTGCGACCACCAAATCCCTGACGCCCTTCAAAATTACGATTTGACGTAGAAGCGCAGTGCTCACCGGCCCCGAGCTTGTCCGAATTCATGGCCAGGCACATGGAACACCCCGGCTCACGCCATTCAAGCCCCGCCTCGATAAACACCTCGTGCAGGCCTTCCTGCTCCGCCTGCTCCTTTACCCTGCCGGAACCGGGTACCACCATCGCCAGCTTGATGCTATCGGCTACTTTCCGGCCTTTCACAACCGCGGCAGCGGCGCGCAAATCCTCGATGCGCGAATTGGTGCAGGAGCCGATGAACACCTTGTCCAGCTTGATGTCGGTAATGGCCTGCCCTGCCCGGAGCCCCATGTACTCCAGCGCACGGCTGATCGCCTCACGCTCAGAGCCGGTCTGCGCGTTGGCCGGGTCTGGCACTGTGCCGTCAACGGGCAACACCATTTCGGGCGAGGTACCCCAGGTAACCTGCGGCTTTATATCCTCCGCTTTCAGCTCTACGACGCGGTCGAACACCGCGTCGTCATCGCTGTGAAGCTCACGCCAGGCTTCCACCGCTCGTTGCCAGGCTTCACCCGTTGGCGCGTAGGGACGGCCTTCTACGTACTCAATCGTTTTCTCATCGACCGCAATCATGCCGGCGCGGGCACCGGCCTCGATGGCCATGTTGCACACGGTCATGCGCCCTTCCATGCTCAGGGCGCGAATGACATCGCCGCCAAATTCGATGGCGTAACCCGTGCCGCCGGCGGTGCCAATTTCACCGATGATGGCCAGCACAACATCCTTGGCCGTCACTCCCGGTTGCAAGGTGCCGTCGACACGCACCAGCATGTTCTTCATTTTCTGCTGCACAAGGCACTGGGTAGCCATGACATGTTCAACTTCGGACGTGCCAATGCCGTGCGCGAGGGCACCGAGGGCGCCGTGCGTAGAGGTATGCGAATCACCGCAGACAATCGTCATGCCTGGCAATGTGGCGCCCTGCTCGGGGCCCACCACATGCACAATGCCCTGGCGCCTGTCGTTGATCTCGAACTCGAAGATATCGAAGTCCTTGCAGTTGTCGTCCAGCGTCTGCACCTGCAGGCGCGAGATTGGGTCGATGATGCCGTCGATGCCACCCTCGCGCTCGCTCTTCTCGGTCGGCACGTTGTGATCGGGTACAGCGAGATTGGCGTCGCGTCGCCATGGCTTGCGACCGGACAGGCGCAGACCTTCGAAGGCCTGGGGCGACGTCACCTCGTGGATTAACTGGCGATCTATATAGATCAGCGCACTGCCGTCATCGCGCTGCTCAACCAGGTGGCTGTGCCACAACTTGTCATACAGGGTCTGTCCGCTCATCGGGTACCTCCGGGGCAGGGTTTTCTCTGGATTGGCACGCATTATGATCTTGATGTTTTGATAACTCAAATCTATTATATTTATCTATATGATTCCTGTTAGGAATAGATAGTGGACATTCAAAACCTGAAGGCCTTCCTGGAAATTGCCGAGTCCGGATCCTTTTCGCTCGCCGGGCAGCGCCTGCACCTGACCCAGCCTGCCGTGAGCAAACGCATCGCGCAGCTGGAAGACGAGCTGGGTGCGGCGCTGTTTGACCGCATTGGTCGCAGGGTGACACTCACCGAGGCCGGTCGCGCCCTCCTCCCCCACGCCAAATCCGTGCAGCTTGAACTGCAGGCGGCCGAGCGCTCGGTGCGCGACCTGTCCGGTGAGGTCTCGGGCCAACTGCGCCTGGCGACCAGTCACCACATCGGCCTGCACCGGCTGCCGCCGGTGTTGAGCGACTTCAGCGCGCGCTACGCGGGGGTGCATATCGACATTGATTTCATGGATTCAGAGCAGGCCTATGACCTCACCCTGAAAGGAGACAGTGAACTGGCGGTAGTGACACTGGCCCCTGAGGACGTCGGGCACATTATCGCCCGGCCTATCTGGCCCGACCCGCTGGATTTCATGGTGCAGGCGGGGCATGAACTGACGCAACAAGCCTCGCTGAGCCTGCCCGCACTGGCGGCGCTTCCGGCGATCCTGCCGGGCCTGAACACCTACACGGGGCAAATCGTGAAACGCCTGTTCGACAGTCACGATCTGCCGCTGGAAATTTCCATCGCCACCAACTACCTGGAAACCATTCGCATGATGGCCTCGGTAGGACTGGGCTGGACCGTGCTCCCCCGCTCCATGCTGGATGACACGCTGGCGCCCCTACCGGTGGACGACGTGGTGGTCGGCAGAACACTGGGTGTGATCTATCACGAAGGCCGGCGACTGTCGCGGGCGGCCAGGGCGTTTATCGAAGTGTTGGAGGCGTTTGGGGAGCCGCGCTGAGCCTGTGAACCCGGCCGTCAGCTGTTAGGTAGTGCGGCCCGCTATCGATCGGTCAGTGCCAGTTTTGTCGCCAGCGCCGCAAAGCTGGCGGCAAAGGTACGTTGTATGACTCGTGCCGCCAGCGGCGATTCGACCACATGCCCGCGAAACGCGTCCGCGAGACAGCCGTACAGAATAAACACCAGCAGCGTCATCAGCATAAATACGCCACCCAGCGCCAGCATGTTGAGCAGTGGAGCGGCTGCATCCGCGGGAATGAATTGCGGCAGGAACGCGAGGAAAAACAAGGTCAGCTTCGGGTTCAGGATGTTGATGAGAAAGCCGCGCAGCGCTATCGCCAGCGCATCAATGGGGCCCTGCGTGCCCTCCAGGTTAATCGGCGCACTTTCGCGCCACATGGCCCATGCCAGATAGAGCAAATAGACGACGCCAATGTACTTGATCACCTGAAACGCCAGCGCACTGGTGTGCATGATCACTGCCAGACCAAAAATGCAGGCGAGCAACGAGGGCACAATACCGAGCGTGCACCCCAGCGCGGCGAAAAAACTGGCGCGCTTACCCTGCAGCAGGCCCACTGACAACGTGTAAATGACACCGGTACCAGGGATCAGTACCACGACCAGCGACGTCATCAGAAATTCTGCACTCAGCATATGTCCACCTGTTCCATTCGCTTACCCTGCAGTGGGCAGACTGCCTTATACCACTGCAGGCGTTCGATAGGCAGCAGCAGTGTCAATTATGTTGCACATCACGTCACTCACCTTTTCCCGCGCGCAGCCTTGAGATTGGCTCAACGATTACCCGATGGCGCGGTCAATCCAGCGATCAAGTCCGCAACTGCCTCGCGCATTACCGGAATAGCCTCGCGCTCTGTGACGGCAACGCCGATCGAAATATCCTGTTCCGGCAGATGAATGGCCAACGTGCCCCAGATTCCCACATGCCGATACGCGGCAACACCGCGGATGTCTCCCACCCTCACGCCCAGACGATACGCGCTGTGCGCAGGTAATCGCTTTGCGCTCACCATTTCATTCAACAGCGCCGGGCTGCGGAAAATCTGTCCGCCTTCATTTGCCGGGCTGAACAGTGCAGCAAAGAAACGCGCCATATCCCGCGTACTGGCCACCAGTCCGCCACCGCCGTACAAATCCCTTGTGGCGTTCAGTCCACTGATGTCCCACCCGGACAGATACTGCCGCGCGCGCGGCAGCGAACCGGCCGGTGGCTGCTCGAAGTGATCCCACCAGGTCTGGCTGAGGCCATTCGCCCGATAATCTACCTGCTCGCGGACAGCTGCGTGCAGGGCTTTGCCGGAAAGTGTTTCCACCACCTGCCCCAGCAGTACGTAGCCGGTGTCAGAGTAACGATAGCGTTCGCCTGGTCTGGACAACGGGCCACCGGCGCCGGCCATAAGGCGCACCTGGTCGGCTGCACTCCATTCCCAACCGCGAAACAGGAAAGAGATGGCTTTGTAGTAAAGCGATGATGAATGGCTGGGCAAACCAGCCGTATGGCTGAGCACCTGGCGCAGCGTGATCGCATCCAGCGCAAACCCGCCTTCCAACAGGGCCTGTCTTGAGCGTTGAGGCAGCAGTGGCGCCAGCAGCGCATCGAGCGACGTACCGGTTTGATCCGCCAGCCGCAGCAACGTGGCTGCCACATAGGGTTTGGTGACGCTCGCGATGCGCAGCGGCGTTTCCGCGGTCATCGGAACGTCCCTTGACGGATCGGCCCAACCCGCGGCGGCTGATGCCAATGGCTTGCCGGCATGCAGCACCACCACGGCTGCGCCCGGTGCATGGCCCGGCGCTACGGCGTGAACGAGTTTCTCGGCGTGAGCCTGTGCGCCAGTGATATCGCGTGCCGCCAATTGCGGTATCACGCTGCAAGCCAGCAGACCCGCCAACCACGCGCTGCGGCACAAACGCCCGCGGTGGGCCAGACAGTGTGCGATAACGGCAGCAACCTTGAGCAAGGGTTTACGGACCAGCGCGCTAGCTGTTATCACGGAACAACGCGCTTGCCGTCTTCTTGCCGTCCTTCCACATACCGTCGTGATCAGGAAAGTAAAACGTGCCACTGAAACGCGCCACCACGCCGCGCGCGGTATGCAGTGTGCCGCGACAGAAACCAAAGCGTCGTTTCAGGCTTACTTCCTCGGAATCCGCCTGCAGCCATTCACCGTGTTTCGCCGCGGCGATGAAATCGATATTGAGATTGATGGTCGGGTTGCCCGCCACCTCCCCGCGCGCCAGGTTAACGCCCGAAGCGGCAGTCATATCGGCCAGCATCATGAGCACGCCGCCGTGACAGATACCCATGGTATTGGTGTGCTGTTTATCGATGATCAAACCGAAACTGGCTTGTGCGTCCTGAACCCGTCTGTAAACAGGCTGGATCGCGTCGATAAACCCCAGACCTTGCGGCATTGGGTCAAACTCTGCGGGCACCATCGCTGCGCTTTCACTGCCACTGCCTGCGCTCATTGCAACTACTCCGGGACACCTGTGAAGACTGTCTATCGTGTTCAAAGAGGCCCTGGGGCACCTCTGATTAATGCGATAACTAGAATATTCCCATCGCCAGCCCGGCGGCAAACGCCTGCCCGATCTCTTCGCTACGGGCAGCGTACTCGTCACGAAACTCGCCACGTAGAATCTGCGTCTCCGTTGCCCGTGTAAAAGGAATACCCGACAGGATACGGTCCGCTTGCCGTTGCGCTCCCCGCCCGTCGTTACCCGCACTCAGCACTAGCGCATAGGGTAGGACCAGGCCGCGCTGAATGGCGGGGTAAAAACAGCGATCCAGAAAATCTTTCATAGCGCCGCTAAGCGCGCCGGAGTTTTCGGCGGCGATCAACACCACGCCATCGGCGGCCGCGAGGTCTGACACACCCGCGTCCCAGGCCCGGCGCACTGTGACAGCAATGTTTTCCTCTCGCGCAGCGCCCCCCGCGACAGCGGCGGCAAACCGTGCGCAGGTACCGCTCTGGCTGTGATACACAATCAGCAAAGACTTCACCGGCCCCGTTCCTCGTGCAAAAGCGGATGCTCTCTGCGCCACATACTGGCATAAACCATGGCACACGTCAGGCAACGGGGCGACTCACGCCTACCTGCGTGCTCCGACCCTGCCGTGTCGCCGAGCCAGTACCGCAATGATCGCCACATCTCTCGACACTTTCATCGCCAGACAGGGCGCAAATCGCCCTGCAGACTTGTCTGGACTCGCAACGCAATGCTCTAATGGCGCGCCCCGCTTAACGGCACCAGACTGGGAACCCGATATGACAACGAACAAACAGTGGTTACTACGCGAACGTCCCACCGGCATGGTCGGTCCGGAACATTTCGAATGCGTTGACTCCCCCCTGCCGACGCCAGACCTCGCTGCCGGTCAGGTGCTGCTGAAAACACTCATGCTCGGCTTCGACCCCGCCATGCGCGGCTGGCTGATGGACGTACCCAGTTACCTGCCGCCGGTACAGATCGGCGAGCCGATGCGCGCCAGCGGTGTTGCGCAGGTCGTGCAGTCGGACAACCCGGACTTACCAGAGGGCACACTGGTGCAAGGCCTGACAGGCTGGCAGGAATACAGCATCGGTGACAGCAGCGGCGCCATCCCGCCGACACCGCTTCCCGAGGGTACGCCGCCCGCGCTCGCACTGAGCATGTTCGGCAGTACCAGCCTCACCGCTTACTTCGGGCTACTGGATGTCGGGGAGCCAAAAAGTGGCGACACCGTGCTTGTTTCAGGCGCTGCAGGTGCAACCGGGTCGGTGGTTGCGCAAATAGCGCGCATCAAAGGCTGCCGCGTGATCGGCATCGCGGGCGGGCCTGAAAAGTGCGCGTGGCTGCTCGATGAATGCAAACTCGATGGCGTTATCGATTACAAGAACGAGAACATCAATGAGCGCCTCGGGGCGCTGTGCCCGGACGGTGTCGATGTATTCTTCGATAACGTGGGAGGCGACACACTGGAAACCGCTCTCAATCACATGGCCGAGTTCAGCCGTATCGTGGTGTGCGGTGCAATTTCAGGCTACAACGATGAAGAGCCCCAGCCGGGGCCGAACAACCTCATGCTGTTGGCCACGCGGCGCATCCGCATGCAGGGATTTATCGTACTGGATTTCCTGGATCGTGCCGCGGAGGCGATCGAGGCGCTTACCGGGTGGGTCATGAACGGGGAAATTGTCTGGCGGGAAGACATTCAGGAGGGGTTCGAGAACATCCCGGCCACGCTGCAAAGGCTGTTCGACGGCCGCAATCAGGGCAAGCAGTTACTGAAACTGGCGGACCCTGCCTAGCCTGACCGCCGCCCGCCTCTGCCGGCAAACCGCCCCGCCGCCAACGACTAAAGTTATCCACAGGATGATCTGTGGATAACTGTGGGAATAAAAATTCACGCGGGCTGCGTAGCCCGGAAGCCCGGCGTGGCGCGGAACACCGCCTCATTTTCCAGAAATCACATATTTGTAATATTTTTCAATAAGTTACAGGTTTTTTCTTAGATCAGCCGGAAGCAACGTCTGTAAAATCCCTAAATTTCCTGGGAAAACCCGGCTGTGTGGACAGTAACCACGCGCTATTTAATTTGTCCAGTTTGCAGTTACTAACGGACAGGCCCTGTCATTCCGGCGGCACGGCCGACTTGCCGGGAGTTTCGGCGTAAAAATCGAACACTAATGCCCCGCACCGGACACGTGGCGTATCTGCCAGCACTGGTGAATCTTCTTGCGCCGTTCAAAGTCACGATCCAGCGTCTGCGCGGTGATGTCGCGACAGTCGAAGTCCTGGCCCAGCGCCTCGTCGAGGCTGAAACCCTGGCGATTGTTGGAAAAATAGAGGCAACCGTCGGGCGCCAGTCGCGCCATCGCCGCGCGAACCAGTGTGACGTGATCACGCTGCACATCGAAACTCTCGTCCAGGCTTTTCGAGTTGGAAAATGAAGGCGGATCCAGAAGAATCAGGTCGTAACGGTGATTCGACTCCTGCAACCAGCGCACACAATCGGCGCGCACAACCGTGTTGGCGCGTTCGTCCAGGTCATTCAGCGCCAGGTTTTCGCGCAGCCAGTTCAGATACGTGTTGGACAGATCGATGCTGGTCGTCGAACGGGCCCCGCCCAGCGCAGCGTGAACGCTGGCAGTGCCGGTGTAACAAAACAGGTTCAGGAAGCGTTTGCCCTGCGCCTCGCGGGCAATGCGCAATCGCAGGGGCCGGTGATCAAGAAACAGGCCCGTATCGAGATAGTCGTAAAGATTGACGCGCAGCTTTGCCGCACCTTCCCTGACCGTGAAGTAATGTCCCTTGTCGGCCTGCTTGCCGTATTGCGCGCTACCGCGTTGCCGGGCCCGCTGTTTGAAGACGACGCGCTCCGCCGGCACATCCAGTGCCTGCGGCAGCGCCGCGCGCACTTCTTGCAACCGGCGTTCGGCGGTCTCCTCGGGAATGGTCGCGGGTGCCTTGTATTCGGCCACGTGCACGTAGTCGCCGTACACGTCTACCGCTACCGCGTACTCGGGCATGTCCGCGTCATACAGCCGGTAGCATTCGATACCTTCCTTGCGCAGCCAGGACGAGAGCCGCTTGCGATTCTTGCGCAGTCGATTGGCGAACATCAGGGCGCCATCGGACAGCCCAGCTTCAGGAGCGGCCTGCGCCGGTCGGGCGTCGCGCAGTTTATTGTCGGTCAGGTCGAAAAGCAGCAGCTGCGTTTCCAGTGCGCCGTTATACAGCCGGTAGCGCTTATGACTGCGCAACCCCACAGCGCGACCAAGTTCCAGTTCACTGGTAAACACGGCTGCCTGCCACCCGGCGAACTCGGTTACCAGCTTTTCGCCCAACAAACGGTAAAGCGCCGGCAACGACTCGCGTTCGCCGAGGCGCTCACCGTAGGGCGGATTGGTGACGATAAGTCCGTTGAGCAGTGGCCGGTGCGTGGGCTTCTGCAGATCGTGCAGCGGCCGGGCCGTCACCCGCACCTGTTTCTCAAGACCCGCGCGCCGAATATTTTCAATCGCGGTCTCGACGGCTCGCGGACTCGCATCGTAGCCGCGAATCTCCGGTAACTCGGCTGCCCGCCCGCGCTCTGCCCTGCCGTGCGCCTCGGCCAGCAGCGCCTGCCAGCGCTGCGAATCAAAATCGCGCAATGCCTGAAAACCCCAGTGTGAGACATCCAGGCCCGGCGCAATGTCCGCCGCCATCATCGCGCCTTCGATCAGCAGCGTGCCAGAGCCGCACATGGGGTCGATCAGGGCGCCCTGGCGAGACGCCATCTCCGGCCAGCCGGCACGCAGCAGGATCGCCGCGGCGAGGTTTTCCTTCAGCGGCGCCCGCCCCGAGCTGAGCCGATAGCCCCGCTGGTGCAGACTGTGGCCACCCAGGTCGATACCGACCTGCGCTCGGCCGCGGGAGAGGCGAACACTGACGCGAATATCCGCCGCATTGCGATCGACGTTGGGGCGTGGCTGGCCCGCTGCAACAAACGCGTCAACGATTGCGTCTTTGCTGCGCTGGGCGCCAAACTGTGTATTGCGTATCGCGCCGCTGCTGCCGGAAAAATCCACCGCAATGGTGTGGCGCGAGTCAAATAACTGCGCCCAGTCAATGGCGCGCAGACTGTGATAGAGCGCGTCCCCGTCGGCGGCGTCCACCTTGCCCAGCGGCCATATCACCCGGTTGGCGAGCCTGGACCAGAGGCAGGCGCGGTAAGCGACGGCCCAGGAGCCTGCAAAGCGTACCCCGGCAACGGTTTCCTTGACGTCATCTGCACCCAGCGTGGCCAACTCGTGCGCCAACAGGGATTCCACGCCCTTGGGGCAAGTGGCGAACCACTCCCGGGCATTGTCTGCTTTCATGGACATTTCTCGACTACCGCGAGGTCAGGCTGGCGCCGGCAAGCCCCTTCGGGCCCTTGCCAGGCCTAGCGCGAGGTTCCGGAACGGGGCTTCGTGGGTTTCTTGCGTGCCGGGGTTTTTTTGCGCCGGGTGGCGGTGCCAGACGGGGTTTTTGCGCCGGCTTTGGACCGGGCGCTGGCCTTCGACTTTGTCTTTACCTTGGCTTTACGCCGGGCTTTTGTGCGCGGTTTGGCTTTTTCGGCCGCCGGCGCATTGGCGTCCTTCTCTTTCAGCATCACCTCGAGTACGAGGTTACAGGAGCTGTCCATATAATGGATGAAACGCTCGTACTCCTCATCGCTCAACCCGCGCAGGCTGTCGTGCTGCCGCACCAGATTGACAAAGCGGCGCTCACGCTCGAACTGGCGCGGCAGGGCCATGACACCCAGTTGCTCCAACGTTTGCTCCAGCGCCGGGTTGTAGGTGCGCATAAACTTGATCAGAAAAGGGATAGGGTCATGCCGCGCCAGCAAAGAGGCGCTGCGCAGCATGAGCTCAAGCGGCATGATGGTCTGGCCGCTCTCTATATCCTCAAGCACGGTGCGATCGGCAAGGCCCAGCATCTCGGAGAGCTCTTTGATCGAGATACCCGCGGTTTCACGCGCATCGCGTAAAAAGTGGCCCGCTTCGGCCATGGCCTCCAGGCGTTCCGGCTCAAGGCGATTCAGCAGCGATGACCGCAGCCAGTTTTCGCCGAACATGGCGGTCATCGCCGCGGTATTGCGCGCGAGGTCAAACGTTCCCTCGGCAACCTGCCCGGTGAGTTTCAGCAACGAATCAAACAGCGAGCCGCTGTCGCCCGAGCCGCCGGCACTTCCATCGGTGTGTTTATTAGCCATAGTTCAAGAATAGCAGAAAAGCGCCGCCGCTAATCCTGTTTCAGCTCGCTCAATATTCTTGCCCACATCGCATCGGGAGCGGCATAGGGCGCGTAAATCGCCAGCCGGTCCGCGTGCGCCCCGTAGCGGTCACGCAACTTGCCGGCGATTTCGTGTGGCTCGCCGCTGGTGGCGAACTGATCGACAAAGCCATCGTCGATATGGTCACCCAGTTCCTGCCAACGACCCTCCTTGGACAGACGGTTTAGCTCCGGCTGTAGATCGCCATAGCCAACGGCTTCCATCGGCGGCCGGTAGGCAGGCGTCGAGGCGTAGAACCCGAGTAGATTTTTTACCGAGCTTTTGGCCGCTTCACGTGCGGCCTCGTCTTCGCCGGTAATCACTATGGCGTTAACCTGCAGGATGAAGTCATCGGCAGAGCGTTCGGCGCGCTGCAAACCGCGCTGTACCGCCGGCAGCGCATGCTCGGTGATAAACGGCATACTGTTGAAAGGATGTACCACCAATCCGTCGGCCACCTCCCCGGCGACCTCCGTCATGCGCGGACCCAGTGCCCCCAGCATTACCGGCGGCGGGCCACATTCCAGCGGACCGGGGTTGAACATGGGCGTCATCAGCGTGTGGCGGTAGAACTCGCCCTGAAAATCCATGCTGGCACCGTTCTGCCAACAATCGAAAATCGCCTTCAGTGCCTGAATGTATTCGCGCATACGTGACGCCGGTGGAGAGAACGGCACGCCAAAGCGCTTTTCGATGTGCGCCTTCACCTGGGAACCGATACCCAACATGAACTTGCCATTGCTGAACTTCTGCAGATCCCATGCCTGATAGGCAAGGTGCATCGGGTTGCGCGGAAACGCCACGGCTATTCCCGTCGCTATATCCAGTTCGGGCGCGTTTTCACTGGCAAGGGCCAGAGGCAGAAAGGGATCCCAACTACCTTCCAGGCTGTAAACGCCGTCGTAACCGATTGCCGCCAGGCGTTTCGCCTCCGCGGCCGCCTGCCCCAGTTGTGCGTAAAAAGGCCCATCAATTTTCACGTCGGTAGTCACTCCGTTTGCGGATTGCATTGTTCGAGTCGAGCACGTTACACCAGTGGGCGTAGCAACCCAATCGTGTTGCGCAGTATGTGCGCACGGTTCAGCTTTCTGTACGCAGCGCCGCCACGACTGGGCTAGTATAGTTTCTCTTCATTCTACCTGCGGTACATGACCCGTCATGAAAATCGGTATTTGCCTACCCTACATGAAGGCCGGCCTGACCCGGCAAGACTATCTGGACTGGTTTCGCCTGGTGGAAGCCGGGCCCTTCCACGCGGTCTCCTGCGGTGAGCGCGTGCACGGCCCCACTTTCGATATGCGCGTGGTGCTATCCGCTGCAGCGGCGGTAACAGAGCGTGTCGAAATTACGCCCACGCTTTATGTGCTGCCTATGCACAGCGCAGTGCGTGTGGCAAAAGAGATCGCAACACTGGATATCCTGTCGGACGGCCGCGTCAGGAAAGTCTGTGTCGGTTACGGAGGTCGCGACAAAGACTACGCGGCTCTGGAAGCAACTTTCCGCGGACGCTACGGGCGCATGGACCGACAGGTTCAGGAGATGCGGCGCGTCTGGGCAGGTGATGAAATCATCCCCGGGGGCGGAACCATCGGTCCCGAACTGCCGCCGGAGCGTCAGCCAAAGTTACTGGCAGGCGCGATGGGGCCAAAAAGCATCGCCCGCTGTGCGCAATGGGCGGACGGCCTGTACGCCTGGTCCGGCAACGGCGATGCCCAGGAGCTGAAGAATACGTTCGCTATGGCAGACGCGGCCTGGCAGGACGCGGGTCGGCAAGCCGCGCCCTACCGAATGGGCGGCTTCTGGTACACCCTGGCCGACGACGGCCAGCAGAAACTGTACGACTATGTTTACGAGTATCTCGCCATCGCGGGCCCGGAGATTGCCAGTATGATGGCGGAGTCCGTACACCGCAGCAGCGAAGACGCGGTGCTCGAGGCACTGGACAATGCGGAAGCAGCCGGTTGTGAGGAGCTGTTCATGGTGCCTGCCACGGCGGAACTGGTTGAGATCGAACGCCTGGTCGCGCTGTTATCCCGGCGCTAGCGTCGAGTCCAGAGACTCAGCCCTCAATCCGCCAGAAACGCCTCCCTGACCTTGAGCTTGTGCAGCTTACCGCTGGCATTCTGCGGTAGCGGCTCGTCGCTAAAACGGATATGCCTGGGCACTTTATAAGAGGCCAGGCGTTGTTTCAGAGACGCACGCAGTTCCTCTTCGCTTAGCGACTCGCCCGGATTCAGGTGCAGCACCAGGGCCAGCTCCTCGCCCATGGCATCGTCGGGCACGCCAAAGACAACGTTTTCCTTCACCTGTGGCAACTCATACACCGCCTGTTCAATTTCGCCCGGATAGATGTTCTCACCACCGCGGATAACGATTTCTTTAATCCGGCCGGTGATGTGCAAATAGCCGTCCTCATCAATCCGGCCGAGATCGCCGGTTTTCATCCAGCGCTGCGCGTCGAAGGTGGCCGCGTTCGCATCCGGTTTCTCCCAGTAACCCGGCGTGCAGGTGACCGTGCGCACTTCCATCTCGCCGCCTTCGCGCGCGTCCACCTCCTCCCCGCCTGCATTGACGAAGCGCATGTCGACGATCGGTGAAACAATGCCGGCACTGTCAGGCTTCAGATCAAACACGGCACCGCTCATGGTCGCCCCCACGGCCAGGGTTTCGGTCATTCCCCAGCCAGCGGACCGACTGGGTTCGCCGCACTTCTCGCGAATCATCTCCGGCAGTCCCGCGGGCGTGGCAGCACCCGCCGCACTGACGCGGATCAGGGAGGTGGTGTCGTAATTGTCGAACTCGGGGTGATAGAGCAGATCCTGTATCACCGCAGGCACACTGGACAACCCGGTGATCTTTTCGGCCTGTATGATGCCCAGCGCCGCCAGTGCGTCCCACTTGTACATCATCACCACTTTTTGCGCGGTATGCACGGGCAGGAGGAAGCCGGACAACAACCCCGTTGCGTGAAACAGTGGAACGGTGAGGAGCGGCGTTTCGCGCTCGGCCCCGCCGCGGAATTCACGCGGGCCTTCCAGCTCCATCAACAGGTAGCCAATAAAGAACATATTCATCAGCGACTGGCACAGCGCGATATGACGGTGCAGCACGCCCTTGGGAAAGCCAGTGGAACCGGATGTGTAAAGAATAACGCAGGGATCGCTGCCGCTCATTTCCGGGATACTGTAGTCCCTGCCCTCGCCCGCCTGCAGCACCTGTTCAAATGGGCGCACCCACTCACCGCCGTCTTGGTCATCCGCGCCGACCAGCAGCGCGCGGATACCCAGCGCAGGCAGGCTCTCTTCGATCAGCGCCAGGCGCGGCGCGTCGCACACCAGCAGCTTGCTGCCCGAATCGCTCAGCGCGTAGCGAAGTTCATCGGTTTTGCCCCAGCTATTCACCGGCACCACAATGGCGCCGATCAGCGTAATGGCCGCATACGCTATCGCCCATTGCGGGTTGTTGCGCATCGCGATCGCCACCCTGTCACCTTGCGCGATCTTGTAGTCGCACTGCAGGGCCGCGGCCAACGCATCCACCTCGCGAAAGAAATCACTGTAGCTGTAGCGCTGGCCCTCGTAGACCATAAATTCGAGATCGCCGTGGCCACGGGCAGCTTCGAACACCTCAAGCAGCGTCTTCGGCGCATGCACGTAGGCCCGATATTGCATGCCATCCAGTTCAACCTCGGCCATTTCAAACAGGCCGCCGGCGGCGGTTATCTCTTCCTTCTTGGCGTGCACTTCGGCGGGCGTTAGGGCCATCGGGTTTCTCTCCTGGCTGCTGGGGTTGGACAGGGGCAATCAGCCCAACACTGTAATACAAAGTTGTCGCTGGTGCCCGATCCGCGGCCTTTTTTCCCTGGCCGATTTCAACCCGCAGGCTATTTTTCGAGCGCGACAACACGGGATACGCACTCCCTTGCGCACGGCGGAAAGGCTATACTCGCGCCTGCACGGGCAACCAATTCGGAAGACACGATGGCCAAACGCGTATACCTGTTCAACGAGGGCAGTAAGGACGATCGCGATCTGCTGGGCGGCAAGGGCGCCAACCTCTGCGAAATGACCAGCCTGGGCCTGCCCGTGCCCTTCGGGTTCATCGTCACCACGCATACCTGTCGCGAATTTTTCCAGGCGGGCAACAAACTCCCCACCCTGTTGGAGCAGGAATACCGCGTGGCGCTGGACATTGTGGAAAAAAAGATGGGCGCACGCTTCGGCGATCCAGAAAACCCATTGCTGTTCTCGGTGCGTTCAGGTGCGCCGATCTCCATGCCCGGCATGATGAACACCATTCTCAATCTCGGCCTCAATGACGAAATTGCCGAGGGCCTGGCGCAGAAAACCGGCAACCCGCGCTTCGCATATGACTCCTACCGACGCTTTATCCAGATGTTTGCCGACGTGGTACTGGAAGTGGATGCAAAGCGTTTCGAGGAGGAGCTCGAAGCCTACAAGGCGGAGCACGGCAAGGCACTGGATGTCGATATGCAGGCCGATGACTGGCGCAACATCGTCGCCATCTACAAGCGCCTGGTCGACTTTCCGGAAGACCCGTTCGAACAACTCAAGCTCGCCGTGCAGGCGGTCTTCCTGTCGTGGCATACACCGCGCGCCAACGTCTACCGCGAAATGAACAACATCTCCGAGACGCTCGGTACCGCAGTGAATGTACAGGCGATGGTGTACGGCAACTTCGGCGATGACTCCGGCTCCGGCGTCGCCTTCACCCGCAACCCGTCCACGGGCGAGCGCAAGTTCTTTGGCGAGATCCTGTTCAATGCCGCCGGCGAAGACGTGGTGGCCGGTATTCGTACACCGCTGCCGGTGGAAGCGCTGCAGGAAAGGATGCCTGACGTATACGACGAACTGTACAAAACGCAGGCACTGCTGGAAAAACACTACCGCGACATGCAGGACATTGAGTTCACCATTCAGGAGGGACGCTTCTACATGCTGCAGACCCGCAGCGGCAAGCGCACCGGGCGCGCCTCCGTGAAGATTGCGGTCGACATGGTGCGCGAGGGCCTGATCAACGAGCGCGAAGCGCTAATGCGTGTTTCACCGGATCATGTTGAATCGTTCCTGCACCCCATGATTGACCCGGCGGCCAAGCGCGACATCGTCGCCACTGGCCTGCCCGCAAGCCCCGGCGGCGCCACCGGGCAGGTGGTCTTTTCAGCGGAAGAGGCGGAACAGGAAGCCGACGCGGGCAACGCCGTTATTCTCGTGCGCAGGGAAACGACCCCGGAAGATATCCACGGCATGAAGGTTGCCGCCGGCATTCTCACTGAACTTGGCGGGATGACTTCCCACGCAGCGGTTGTCGCACGCGGTATGGGTGTGTGTGCCATCACCGGGTGCGGCACACTGCACATCGATACCGCCGAGGGCACTGCCACTACCACCGATGGAATCGTTATTCGGCGCGGCGACGTGATTACACTGGATGGTTCTTCCGGGGAAGTCATGCTCGGTGAAATCGCCAAAACGGAAGCCAGTTCCAGTGACGATTTCCAGGAGCTGTTGTCCTGGGCCGACAAGCACCGGCGCCTGAAGGTTCGCGCCAACGCCGACACCCCCGAAGACGCCGCACGTGCGCGTGAACTCGGCGCCGAGGGCATAGGCTTGTGCCGTACGGAGCACATGTTCTTTGAAGCCGGCCGCATCAACGAAATGCGCGCGATGATCCTGTCCGAGTCAGTCGAGGAGCGACAGCGTCACCTGGACACACTGGCCACCTTCCAACACGACGACATGCTGGAATTGTTCAAAGTGATGGACGGCCTGCCGGTAACCGTGCGGCTGCTTGACCCACCTCTCCACGAGTTTCTGCCACACTCGGATGAGGACGTGGAGGTCATCGCGGAGCACATAAACAAATCGCCACAGGCGGTGCGCGCGATTATTGCTGACCTGTCGGAAGTGAACCCGATGCTGGGCTTTCGTGGTTGCCGTCTGTCCGTGGTGTATCCCGAAATCACTGAAATGCAGGTACGCGCCATTGTCGGCGCCGCGGCAGATGCCACCCAGGCGGGCTACCGCCCGTTCCTGGAAATCATGATTCCGCTGGTAGTCAATGTGCGCGAGGTGCGCCTGGTCACCAGCATCATTGATCGCTGTATCGCCGAGGTGCAGCAGGCCAAGCGCACGTCCATCAATTACCGCGTGGGCACCATGATGGAAACACCGCGAGCGACGCTGGGCGCCGACCGCCTGGCGCCGGAAGTTGAATTCATGAGCTTTGGCACCAATGACCTGACACAGATGACCTATGGCTTCTCTCGCGATGATGCCGGCAAATTCATCCCCAAGTACCTGGGCGAGAAACTCATCGATATGGATCCGTTTATTTCACTGGATCAGCGCGCCGTGGGTCGCCTGATGACCATGGCGGTGCAGGAAAGTCGCGCCCGGGTGAAAGGCATAAAGTACGGCATCTGCGGCGAGCACGGCGGTGACCCACGATCTATCCGCTTCTGCCATGAGCTGGGGCTGGATTACGTCTCCTGTAGTCCCTTCCGGGTACCCGTTGCACGTATTGCAGCGGCACAGGCCAATGTCGGGCCCGACCCGGTCGACTGGGGCGGCGACGATTAGTGTGCCGCTGGTCAGCGACTATTTGCTCAGCTGTTCCTTCAACACGAATTTCAGCACCTTGCCTGCCGGGTTTCGCGGTAAGGCATCGACCACGTGAAACTGTAACGGCAGCTTGTAGCGCGCCAGCATCGGGTCGGCAAATTCGCGCAGTTCTTCAAGCGTTAGCGAGTGCCCCTCGTGCAGGGCGGCGACGGCGGTAACCGCCTCTCCCCATTTTTCATCCGGCAAGCCGATGACAGCCACCTCGGCAATGGACTCGTGCTTGTACAACACGCCTTCCACCTCGGCGGGATAAACGTTTTCCCCGCCTGAGATGACCATATCTTTCAGGCGATCACAGATATAAAGGAACCCGTCTTCGTCCAGGTAGCCTATGTCGCCCGAATGGAACCACCCTTGCGTATCGATCGCTTCCGCGGTGGCGTCGGGCCGGTTCCAGTAGCCTTTCATGATATTGGGACCACGCAGGCAAATCTCACCCCGCTCACCGGCGGCAAGCGGCTCGTTTTCGGCGTTGACGATGCGCGTATCGCAGTACAGCGGCGGCTGCCCCGCGGAACCCAGTTTGCTCACGGCCCACTCTGGCGTGAGGAATGAGGCAAACGGCGCGGTTTCTGTCAGGCCGTAGCCCTGGCAGAAGTCGATACCCCGTGCAGCGTACAGTTCGATCAGCGATTCCGGCACGGGCGCCGCTCCGCAGATGAAGTTCTGTACCGATGACAGGTCCGCACCCTCAAACGCCTCCTGCTGCGACATAAACAGGAACATCGCCGGCGCACCGAACATGTGCGTTACCCCATAGCGCTGGATATCGTTCAATACAGTGACAGGATCGAAATTGCGCAGCAGCACCAGCGTCGAGCCAACATGGAACGAATGCAATGTCATGACGTTGAGACCACCGATATGGAACAACGGTGCAGCGGTCAGAATCACATCATCCCGACTGCCCCCAAAGGCAAGCATGGCGTTGAAGTTGTTCCACAGAATGTTGCCGTGCGTGAGCATGGCACCCTTGGGCAGACCGGTAGTTCCCGAGGTGTACATGATGATCGCAACGTCGTGCTGATCTACAGACACAACGGACTCCAATGGCTCGGCGGCGTCCCGTTCGGTATCCAGGTGACGCCAACCCGATGCCTCGCTTTCGCTACTGAAAAACTGCTGGCAACAGAGCTTGTTCAGCGCCGGCTCGATCACGGGCCGCAGTGCATCGTCCACGATCTGCGTGTGCACACCGGCGTCGTTGATAATGAATATCAGCTCCTCTGCGGTAAGGCGAAAGTTAAGGGGCACAAAAATTGCGCCCAGCGCCTGTGCGGCAAACATGGTTTCGAGAAATCGAGGGTGGTTGACGCCCAGGTAACCGACACGATCACCCACGCAAACGCCGGACTCGCGCAACAGCGTGGCCTGCCGCCGCACCCGATCACCGAACTCGCCAAAGAGCGTGACCTGATCTTCGAACACAATGGCGGTGCGCTCGGGATTGAGCGCTGCCCGGCGCAGGGTGGCAGACGCCAGATTGTATTCGCTCTGCGATCGATTCATGAGGTTCTCCGTTATTGTGTTTTTTTGTCGGGGCGCAACGGCCTCCGGGGATACTATCACGGCACAATTCACCGTAGAATACAGCGTCAGCAAGCGGCAATTCCCAGGGGATCACGGCCCATGAACGACAGTACATGGCAGGTATTCGAACTCGACAAGTTAAAAAACGAGCTCAAGGGCTCGGCGGTCGAATACCTGGAATTTCTCAGCGTTCCCTCGATGAACTGTGGCCTGTACTTCCTCAAGGCGGGCAGCAAGGACATGCAGGCGCCGCACGACGAGGACGAGGTCTACCTGGTGCTGTCCGGCACTGCCCGTATGCGCCTCGGAGACGAGGAACGCTCGGTGGGCCCGGGCTCGCTGCTGTACGTGGGCGCCACGACGGAACACTCCTTCTTCGAGATCGAGGAGGACATGACGCTACTGGTGATGTTCGCCGCCATGCCGCCAGATCATGGCTGAGCACTGCACAGGCTGAACACAGCCTGCAAAGCCGGGCTGAATTACAGGCGCAAATACAGACTATCGTTGCCCGATATTTATCCGGAGCGGCAAATTTGCTAGGGTTGCGCCTCGTTTTTCCAGCCCGAGCGCCGCAACCATGACCAGCAGTTTCTTCCCCCCCCAGCGCACCCTGATGGGCCCTGGCCCCTCCGATGTCTCTCCCCGTGTACTGGGCGCACTCGCCAGGCCTACCATTGGCCACCTCGATCCGCTGTTTGTGCAGCTGATGGATGAGATCAAAGGCCTGTTGCAGTTTGCCTTTCAAACCACCAATGAGCTGACGCTGCCCATCTCCGCTCCGGGATCAGCCGGCATGGAGGCCTGTTTCGTTAACCTGGTCTCGCCCGGCGACACGGTCATTGTGTGCCAGAACGGTGTATTTGGTGGGCGAATGAAAGAAAACGTGGAACGCAGCGGCGCCACCGCCATCCTGGTAGAGGATGCCTGGGGTGAACCGGTAGACCTGGAAAAAGTAAGGCAGGCGTTTAAATCGCATCCCGAGGCCAGCATTCTGGCATTCGTTCATGCCGAGACCTCCACCGGAGTGCGCTCTGACGCCGAGGCGCTGTGTGCGCTGGCGGCGGAAAACGGCGCGCTATCGATCGTCGACACTGTCACCTCGCTCGGCGGCATCGAACTGAACGTGGACGGCTGGGGCGCCGACGCGGTTTACTCGGGCACCCAGAAGTGTCTCTCCTGCGTGCCGGGCATTTCTCCTGTCACCTTCAGTCCGCGTGCCGTAGAACGCATCAACCAGCGCGAGAGACCGGTGCAAAGCTGGTTTCTCGACATGCAGCTGGTCATGGGCTACTGGGGCGCCAATGCCAAGCGCGCCTATCACCACACGGCACCGGTGAACGATCTTTACGCCCTGCACGAATCCCTGGTGATGTTGGAAGAGGAAGGGCTGGAGGCCGCCTGGGCGCGGCACGCGAAGAATCACCGCGCACTGGTGGCAGGACTGGAGGCCATGGGGCTGACCATGGCAGTGGCCGCCGAGCACCGCTTACCGCAACTGAACTCGGTCAAACTCCCCGAGGGCGTCGACGATGCGGCGGTGCGCAGTGCACTGCTGAATGAGTTTGATCTTGAAATCGGTGCCGGACTGGGCGCACTGGCAGGCAAAACCTGGCGCATCGGCCTGATGGGCTATGCCAGCAATGAGCGCAACGTGATTCGCTGCCTCAGCGCGCTGGAAGCCGTACTCGCCAGGCAGGGCGCGGCGATCAATACCGGCGCGGCACTATCGGCCGCGGAGGCAGCATTTTCCTGATCCGGTGAACCGGCCGCGCTGCTTGATCGGGCGCAGCCCTGCCCCCGCTGGCGAAAAATTGCCACGGCGGCAGAGAGGCGTCAGCACACCAAAACGGCGCAATCGTCGGTCAGCATGCTCCAAAGACGCCCGGCACTGTCTCCACCCGACTCACGGTGCACGCGGTAGGCAACATGCTCGCCCTGCCCTGCATCCGGGAACAATTCGATACTCCACAGGGCCCTCACTTCATTCGGTATCATGGAATAGCGGATATCGATGACGCGATTCGGGTGCAGGGGATCCGGGGCGATGTAACCATTGCTGAACCAACGGAATCGCTCAACATCGCGTGCCTGCTGCGACCCTGACTCCAGCCAGGGTAAATCCCGCGCCACCACCAGCTTCGGCACGGAAGCGCCCGGAAATACGGTCGGAGAAAAGCCGGTGCGCACCGCATCGACATAAAATCGATCTGCAGTTTCGTAGACAATTTTCCACACCAGAATATTCGCAAACCCCGGTTTCGCCTCCAGACGCACGGGTGTGTGCCCGCGCTGCTGCGCCAGTTGCCAGCCAAGCTCCTCTGCACTGTTGCGCTGCACAAGACCCAACCCCATATAGGCCACCGCCCATACCAACGCGATGCGCACGTACAGCAGTCGCTTGCGGCGCGCGCTCAGCACAACACCCGCCAGCAGTGGCAGGGTAAACAAAGGATCAATGATCGAGATGGTATTCCACGCTATACGCACATCGCTGAACGGCCAGAACAACATGGTGCCGTAGGTCGTACAGGCGTCCAGCAGGGCATGGGTGGCGTACCCCAGCGTGCAAAACAGCCAACTCTGTCGAAAGCCCAATCCGCGGCGCCGGCCAATCAGGTAGTGCAGGACCAACGCGCACAGCAATCCGCCAATGGGTATAAACACCAGCGAGTGGGTAAACTGCCGATGGTATTCCAGGAACAGCAGCGGATCGGTACTGGAGCGAATAAGTACATCGAGGTCGGCCGACATGCCGGCCAGAAAGCCAAGCAACCCGGCATGGGCGGCGTCGCGTGGGCGACCGGCAGCCTGTGGTAACGACGCCCCCAGGGCGCCCTGCGTCAGGGGATCCATGCAATCACACAAAAGAAGGTTGTGTGCAAATTTACATAAATCTCTCTGGAGTGACCAGCGCGCGCTTGTAATTCTTTGTCCTCGTTATCGACATGCCTCGCGGTAAACGCCGCCGGCATGCAAACACGCACTCATTCGTCCACCCTTGGAGTTCCTATGTACCTACGCCTGCTCATCGCCATCAGCATCGCCGCCCTGCTCAGCAGTTGCACAACCGACCCTTACACCGGCCAGGAAAAAGCGAGCAACGCGGTCAAGGTCGGCGCGGGTGCCGCCGCGGCCTGCGGCCTGCTTGGCTCGCTGAAAAACAACAAGACGGGGCGCCGTGCGGCGCTGGGCTGTGGCATCGTTGGCCTCGGCGTGGGCGTCTACATGGATGAGCAGGAGCGCAAACTCCGTGAGCAGCTGGAGGGCACCGGTGTGCGAGTGGCACGCGAGGGCGACAACATCCGCCTGATTATGCCGGGCAATATTACTTTCGAGACCGATTCCTACAATCTGCGCGCCAATTTCTACTCCGTACTGGATTCAGTCGCGCTGGTGTTGGCGGAGTTTGAGGAAACGACCATGCGCGTCAGCGGGCATACCGACAATACGGGCAGCCGCGATTACAACATGGAGCTGTCACAAAAACGCGCGCGCAGTGTGGCGGATTACCTCGCCGGGCGCGGTGTGAGTGCGACAAGAATGCAGATTCGCGGGCTCGCTTTCGATCAGCCCATTGCCGATAACGCCAGCGCCGAAGGGCGCGCACAAAATCGCCGGGTAGAGTTGTACATTTTGCCGAACCCTGCCTGACCACGGCGCAGAGGCTGTAACGCCTCTGGCTACGGTCCGTCGCACTAGGCCAGTTGTGCATTGCCCCAGTAGTTGAACCCGGCTATTCGGGGAGTACCGGGCAAGTACATCGACTCCAGTTCCGTCACCCTGAATCCACCGCCCTGCAACAGGGCGGGAATGTCCCGATTCAGATTGCAGCCGCCGGCAAGTTTGCGCCACAGTGGGTTGATACGTCGCTGCCAGCGGGCCACGGGCTCGTCGGGCGCCTCCCCATGCTCGGCAAAGATCAGGCTGCCCTCGGGCTTGAGCACCCGGGCCATGCCCTGCAGCGCCGCCACCGGATCCGGAATCGTACACAGCGAGAAAGTCACTAACACGGTATCCACCGAATCGCTCTCCAGCGGAATCTGCTCACCGGGCAGACCGATAAACTCCACGTCAAAATCGAGCCCTGCCGCACGATCAGCGGCCAGTTCCCAGGA
>JAUHYL010000125.1 GCA_030426545.1 Gammaproteobacteria bacterium | reverse complement strand
CAAGACCTACGAACTGAAACACCTGACCGAATTGCTGGTCAATCGCTCAGACTATGCGCGCGCTGCTTTCTATGCCCGCGAGGCGCTCACCAATGGGTTCAACCTGCGCTGGTTGGGGTACACCCTTTTTCTCTCCCTGCGCTCACTGGTGAGCCGCGAGCCCGTTAACTGAATTGCTGGCCACGCAATCCGCAGGCAGACGGTAATGAACGATACCGTGCAGGACATATTGCACAGCCCGGGCGCACTGCTCCCCAAACGGCATATTTTCCTGCTCAGTCACATGCGCGCCTACAGCAGTCTGCTGGGCCACATTTTCGGCTCCAACCCGGCGATCTGTGGTTACTACGAAATGCACATTGGCTATCACAGCTGGAAGAGCCTGCTGCGGCAGAAGCTGCTGTATTTCCGCGACGAAACCCCAAAACCGAATTACACGTGCATGTTCGACAAGGTGTTGCACAACGACCATGCCGTTGCTGCCAACATACTGAATCATTCGCGAGTGTCTTTGATTTTTGCCCTGCGCCCGCCACAACAAACCGTGCCAAGCATCGTCCAGCTCTATCGAAGCACTGATCCGACACACGATTTTTCCGACGCCACTTTTGCCGCGCACTATTACATCCGCCGCCTGCAGGAACTCGAACGGCTGGCGAGCCAATGCAGGCAGGATTTCTTTTACCTGGACGCCGAAGCGCTCAAGGAGGCACCAGACACCGCACTGGCTGCGCTAACCGGCTGGCTGCAATTGAAAGAACCGTTGTCGCGGGAATACCAGCTACAAAGCAAAACGTCGGCACAGCGCTTCGGCGACAGTTCTGCCGCGCTGCGCTCGGGGCACCTTGAAACGCGTGTCTCCCGGTACGACACCGCGGAGATTGCACCGGACCTTCTCGGGAAGGCGACGGAAACCTATCTTAGTGTGCGCGCCACGCTGGCAGGCAGCAGTGCAGCAAGCGTTTTGGCTAGCGAGAAAAACCCATAGCGGGGTTGGAGAAAATCAGCACGGCAATCTTGCGTCGCCTTTTCTAGCCCAGCGCGGCCGTGGTAATTGACAGCAGTTCAGGCAGTTCATCGCGCTTGTGCAACTGCCAGACCGGGGCGCCGGAAAACAGTGCCACCTGCACTTCACAACCAGATTCGCGCAATTTTTCCACGGCTTTTCCGGCAGCCGTGCTCAAACCGTCGTCACTGTCTTCGACGTTTTCCATCCAGTAGACAGGCCCTGCCAACTGCGGCAGCGCGGCTGGCATGGTCAGCGCCTCGATGCCAGCGATTAACTCCTCCGCCACGGTATAGCCTGACACTTCTACGGACGCACCGGCCCCGAGGCGCTGGCGAATCTCTGTGGTGGTTTCGGGCGGAAGCCCGCCGCTGACCAATGAAGCAACACGCTGTCGCAATAATTGACTGACGAAGCGCTTGCCCGAGGTGAGCGGTTGCCAGAGCAATAAACCGCTAATGGGAATATCACTGTTGGCGCAGAAATCCAGCGCGAGGAGTGCGCCCAGGCGCAACCCCCATAAAGTCAGCGGCAGATCTTCTTCTGCCTGCAGGCAGGCAATGGCTTGTGCAAGGTTGCCATGCCACTGCTGCAGTGAACTCTCGACCAACTCGCCCTCGCTGTCCCCGGTGCCGCAGAAATCGACGAGCGTACAGTGGTAGCCAATTGCTGCCAGGGCACGCGCCTGCTGAGCGACCAGCGCGCGGCAGCGGTTCATTTCCTCGCCAAACGGGGGAACGTAAACCACATGTCCCCGGGCGTGTCCGTGGGCGCGAAACTGTAACGTATAAAAGCGCTGCCCGGGTTCTCCCAGAAAACGCGGCAGGAGTTGGTCTTGAATCATGTCCGTCATGCGCAGGCGAACTCACTCAGTGGATGGCTGGGTAAAGAATTCAGCGTAATCGCGCCGCAGTGTTGCGCGGTCTATCTTGCCATTGGGATTGCGTGGCAGATCTGTGTTGACCTCAATGTGGGCCGGGATCATGTAGGTCGGTAGCTCTTTCTGACAATAACGCTTGATGTCTGCCTCCGCGACACCGTCGTCTGATGCCGGGTGCGCCAGCAACACGATCGCCTGGCCCAGTTCGGGGTGGCTGACACCGATCGCAACGGCTTCTGCGACGAGTCCCGACGAGAAGACCACCTCTTCCACCTCAGTTGGGCTTACCCGGTAACCCGAGGTCTTGATCATCTCGTCGCGCCGGCTTTCGAAGTAAAGGTAACCGTCCGCATCCATGTGCATCTGATCCCCGGACCACACCGCCATTTCCGGCAGCGGTATACCCTCTGGCTGGCCCGGTGCGCGTCGAAAGCGCTGGGCCGTGCGCTCGGGGTCATTCCAATACCCCTGAGCCACCAGGGAACCCCGGTGAACCAGTTCGCCGGGCTCATTGGGTGCGCAGCGGGTGCCGTCCTCCCGCACCACCATCAACTCGACGTTGGGCAGTGCCTTGCCCACACTACCTGGACGGCTGTCAATTTCCGCCGGCGGCAAATAGGCGGATCGAAACGCCTCGGTGAGACCGTACATTTGAAAAATATCGGTATCTGGCAACGACGCTCGCAGGCGCTGCAGCGTGCTGCGCTGCGCGGCCCCGCCAGATGTCGTGAGGTAGCGCATGCTGGCGGCGGCCTCCTGCGGCCACTCCAGCACGGAGAGCTGGTTCCAGATAGGGGGTACCGCCGAGATGCCGGTAATACCGTATTTGACAACCGCGCTTATCACTTCCTTCGGCAGCAGGTAATCGATAAGTGCCACCGAGCCCCCGGCGTAATACGCGGTGGTTAACTGGCTGAGTCCGTAGTCGAAGCTCAGGGGCAATACGGCCAGCAGGCAATCCCTGGAACTCAGCTTCAGAAAATCGGCCGTACTTTCTGCCGCAGCCACCATATTGGCATGTGACAGAACAACACCCTTGGGCGAGCCAGTGCTGCCAGAGGTGTAGAGAATAGAAGCCATGTCGGCATCAATACGAGGGTGCCTGGGTGCCGGTGCAACTTCCCGCAGGTCATCCCACGCATGGCTTGCCAGCCCATCGGGCAACTCGAGCCCTTCGGCGCCAGCGGTCAGGATCACGCTGTTCAGGTCCGGGCACTGGCCGAGAATCTCTGCGAGTTGCTTGCAGCGCTGACCCGAAGTAATGAGGAAACGCACATTGCAGTCGCGCAGGATATGCGCCACCTGGGCCGGCTTCAGCATCGGGTTTATCGGTACAGCAACGCCACCGGCAGTGGCGGCGCCAAAAAAACCGATCACCGCTTCAAACTGCTTCGGCAGGTATACCGCCACCCGGTCATCCGCCGCGAGCCCAAGCCCACACAGCTGGCTGGCAAAGGCTTCGACCTCGGCGGCCAGTTCAGCAAAGCTGAGGCTGGCATCCTTGTGCAACAGCGCAGCTGAGTCCGGCCTTTCCCGGGCCATGAACTCAACCAGTTCGTGCAACAGTCTTATTCTGTGATTGAGCATGATTCCTGCGGACTCCATTGGGTCGGCACTTAGGCCGCTACTGGCAATACCCGGCAACCCACTGCCATCACGCCAGCACTCTGTGAATTAATGCGATTTGGTTCCGGCCCGGCGTGATGCCAGCCCGGTTGAGCGAAGCGTACACCGTTTTCCGTTCAATCTGATTTGGATTCGATGAACTGCGCAAGGTCTCCCACTGTGGCAAAAATCTCGGTACTGATCTCATCGTCCTCGATGACACAGTCCAACTCCTCTTCGATGGCACCGATGATGCCCACAATCGTCAGCGAGTTGAATTCCGGAAATCCTCCCAGTACCTCGGTCTCGGCACTCAATTCCTGCCGCTCTACCTGCAGGTTGCTTGCAAGGATTTTTATCGCCAGATCCAGGGAACTCATGATGTCTGCTACCTCTACTTCAGTCTTGGATAGGTGTCGCTTCCCCAGGGGCCGTGTGGCGTACGCTTGAGCGAACACTTGCTTGCGATTCTCCAGGGTGCCCTATCTTACCGCCTGCACCGGCCCAAGTGCGAAAACTGCGCCGTCCTGGCAGGCCCGAGCGCAGGATTTGTGCACCATGTCTCAAACTGGAAATCGGCCTTTTTCTCACTGGATCAATGAGTTGCAGTCAATTACTCTATCCATGGGTCAGCATCGTTAACATGGAACGTGTGGCCTGGAAAAGGGTCACTTTAGGCGATAGTCCTGTATTATTAAATCGGCTGCCTATTACTAGCAATGACTAGCTATAGTTGGCCAAGTACGCGCAGATAGCACAACCGATGCCTTCCACGCAGTGCCCGCCACCTGTGAACAGCCGAGTTATCGGCCTGAGGGCATCCGTCGCCCCGAAAATTACGGAAATAATGGAGCTATGAACCGGATTACAACAGTGGACGAGACCGTCCTGTCAGAGGTTCTGCAGGATGATGAACGGCGTCGCTTCAAGGTATATACCCAGAAGGATCTGGATACTATCGTGCAGCTACAGGCGCTGTCGGAGGAAACACGATTCGAAATGCGCGTCGTGTCCTCCATCCTGCCCTTCAGGGTAAACCGCTACGTCATCGAGGAACTGATCGACTGGAACGCGGTTCCGGATGATCCCATGTACCAATTAACCTTCCCCCAGCGTGCGATGTTGCCGGAACACATGTTCGAGCAGATGGCATCGGCGATCCGCGGTGATGCCACCCGGGCAGACATACAGATACTCGCCCAAAAACTGCGTGCCCAGCTCAACCCTCACCCGGCCGGCCAGCTGGAGATGAATGTGCCCAAGCGGGAGGACGGTGATCGGGTCAATGGCCTGCAGCACAAATATCGCGAAACCGTATTGTTCTTCCCGGGCCAGGGGCAAACCTGCCACAGCTATTGCACGTTCTGTTTCCGGTGGGCGCAATTCGTCGGCGACAAAGACTTGCGCATGGCCACCACCGAGGCCGCCGCAGTACACGGCTACCTCGCTGAACACCGCGAAGTCTCAGACTTACTGGTCACTGGCGGCGACCCCATGGTGATGAAAACCAAGCACCTGGCCGCTTACCTCGATCCTTTGACTGCGCCCGAATTTGACCACATTAAAACTATCCGTATTGGCACCAAGTCGCTCACTTTCTGGCCGCATCGCTTTGTTACTGATGACGACGCCTCAGAATTGATCAATCTGTTTGCACGGCTTATCAAGGCTGGCAAGCATGTAGCCCTGATGGCGCACTTCAACCACTGGCGCGAACTGGATACGGATATCGCTCGCAGCGCCATAGAGCGGGTGCGGCGGGTTGGCGTAGAGATTCGCAGTCAGGCACCTGTGCTGGCAAACATCAACGATGATCCTGACGCCTGGGCAAAGAACTGGGAAATGCAGGTGAACGCGGGAATCATCCCCTATTACATGTTTATCGAGCGCGACACCGGGGCGAGCAACTACTTTGAGCTGCCGCTGTACCGAACTTACGAAATCTATCGCGACGCCATTCGCCAGCTTTCCGGCATCGGCAGAACAGCCCGCGGTCCGGTCATGAGTGCGGGGCCCGGCAAGGTCGAAATCCAGGGAGTCGCCGAAATTCACGGCGAAAAAGTTTTCGTGTTACGGTTCCTGCAGGGCCGCAACCCCCAGTGGACTCATCGCCCATTTTTCGCGGCTTACAATGAAACTGCTGTTTGGCTGGATGATCTAAAGCCCGCGTTCGGTGAAAAGGAATTTTTCTTCGAGCAGGAATATACTGCCATGTGTGACCAAGCCGGAGTGATGTAATGGGCGTTTGTGGAAACTCCAACTACCTTATGGCCCTTGTGCTGATCCTGCTCGCTGCCCTGACAGTCGGCCAGGTGCACGCAGGGGACCCTTCCAAGGCGCCATGGATCGGCAAACGACTTGACGGCAAGAAGTGCCACAACCCTCGCCCGCCGCCCGGTGGCGGCCCCTACAATTACCTGAATCGCCCTGCCATCGATGGCGTACTGAACCTCGTGGAAAACGCGCACTTTCCCGAAAGCGTGGAGAACCTTCAACACGGCGCCACCGGCTCCGTCATGGCTGACCTGGACTTCCTGCTGCTCTCATTCCCCAATCATCACCGTGGCCTGAACAGCTCCGTGCGCTACAGCATGAAAAAGAAGGGCTGGAAAAACGAAAAACACGGCGTGCCGGCAGAG
>JAUHYL010000038.1 GCA_030426545.1 Gammaproteobacteria bacterium | reverse complement strand
TTTTGCGCGTCACTCTTGCCTGCAAACTGCTGCCGCGTTTCGCCCAGCTGTCGCAGCAGTTTGTATTGCCAGGGTAGATCCAGCGCCAGCCAGCACACCAGCCCGATGGCACCCACCACGCGCCAATCCAGCGCGAGCCTGCGATGGCGCAGCACAACCAGCAGCACATAGGCGATCAGGCTAAGGGCAAGGATCATGGCGACGACGGTAGTGGGGTAGAACTGTGACAGCTTGGTCACCGCGTCGTAATTGTTCATGGAATCGCGCTGCCAGGGCTGGAAGCCTGACCAGTCGTTGAGCAGAACTTGCAATTGAATAAGTGGCGATCCGTAAGCCAGAGCCACGCCCTCGATCTGCACTTCACTCGACGGTTCCCCCGTGAGCATCAGACCCACTGAGTTCAGTTCGCCTTCCCAGCCCGGTAACTCGCCGGTGGCTACCCACAGCGCCTGCCGTGGCCGCGTCTCGAAGATATGGCTTTCGGCTTGATCCGCGGTATCGGCGTTGGTCCAGAACAGTGTGACGTCGAGAGTTTGCGGTGGTTCGCGCAGTTCCAGTTTCAGAAAGCGGTAGAGGTGTACGGCCAGCCCTTCCGTGGGCAGCACCACGGCGGCAATGCCGCGCTCATCGAGGCGTATACGCAGGGTGCTGCCATCGAGCGTGGCCTGGCCGCCGCGCGCAAGTAGTTCACTGCCCGGGATTTCGAGGACATCTGCCCGCAACTGCTGCCCTGTCTCTGCTGGAGACAGCATGGCCAACAACGCGAGCGACAGCACGAGGCCCAGCAGGAGGGAAAGGAAGGTGCTCCTTAGCATAGCCATGTTTTTATGTTGGTCGATGATTGGGATACTAGCAAGAAACAAGGCCTATAGGCTTTTTTGCTCGACGTGCTGTGAACAGCGTCTCGCTCGCTCGCAGCTTCCGCCGAATAGCGTGATGGCGCGCAAGCACAGACATGAAAACGCTGAATGCGTTTGTCTTTGCATCCCGGTGCCTTAGAATCAGGGGCATGCGATCTGTTGTGCGAATGATGAGGGGTGCGCTGCTCGTTCCCCTGCTGGCCCTGCTGCTTTCAGGTTGTGCGGGCTATGAGCTGAAGAACCTGGTGAAGTCGGATATCGATCTTGTTACCGACGAGTTTATCGAGGAAACCCGCGCGGCCGTCCAGGAACTGGTCGTCAAGCTGTACAAGCGCAACCCGTCGCAGCTGCGCAAAATCCCGGGCATGACGGTTGAGGGGCGGCTGGCGCAACTGCGGGTCAATCGCTACGAACTGAATTTTGCCGAACTCGGCGGCAGGCAGGATATCGACGCAATGAATCTCGCCTTCGATCCGGCCTACAACGGTGACAGGGTTTTTGCGCTGGCGGTTGGACTGGGCAGCATGTTGCGCCAGGCCTACCAGCACAAGCCCGAGATGTTTCTCACCGACCGGCTGGACCCGGACGTGCTACTCACCAGTGCGCGCAACGTTGAAGTACTGCTCTGGAAGTTGAAGAACACACGCTGGCCCAACGGGCGACACTACATTGTCAGTCACGAGAACAACGGCGTGGTGGACAACCTGAGTTTCGAGCGTCTGTTTGGCAAGATCATCATCCTGCAGGAAATGATGGCGCGCATCGCGGATGACTCAGGCAATCGCACGGTCACCGGTGCGGTGCATGCGGTCGGTTCGGTTTTTCTGCCACTGCCGATCTGATGGCGGGATGAATTCTCCAGCGCCGGCTGCGTGAAATAGATTAGAAACAAGCGGCGTAAAGCCGCAGGTGAAGACCAGCGCAGACAATTATTGCGCTGCGTTTTCCTCGTCAACCGGTGCCTGCAGTGCCGCCGCGATATCCGCCGCCAGTTGCCCCAACAGATCGCGCTCTGCGCTGGCCAAAGCGTTGTAACCGTTCGCCGCCAGCGGTTGCGACCGTGCAAAGCGCCTGGCGCCCATCGCGCCATCGTCACCGTCCAGCCACCAGTACGCCACCAGTCGCGCGTCACCCTCGAGAGTGCCGTGCAGTTGGTCGATGCGCAGGTTGATGCGCTGATCGCCCGTGCCGCCGGGCAACAGGTCGCGGCCGTACAGCCTGGAAATCTCCTGCAGCAAGTACGTGCGGATGCCAGCCTCGATCGGTTCTGCCCACAGGTGCAGGGCAGCGGGGCGAACCCGGCCCTCACCGGTTTCCAGCAGCAGGCCCGGCTGATTGATATACGGGGCGATGCTTACCTCGCCCAGCGTGTACCGGGTAGACGGCTGCAGCTGGGCGCTGTCCAGGTCTGCGGCGGGACGCAGCAGGTAGTATGTGGGCGAAGGCGGCTGGGAAGCACAGGCGCAGAGCAATAGAACGGGTAACAGGCAGAGCGCGCGTCTCATGGTCTGGCCTCTGGTTCGGGGTCGGCGGGAATGGTCGTGGGGAAGACCACGGCATTGGGTTTCTTGGCAAGCGTGCCGGTCAGCGATTCGATGTTGTCCAGCGTTCGGTTCAGTTGCAACAGGCTGGCGTCCAGGCTCTGGTAGATGCCGGAGCCGGGTGACAGGCCGCCCAGTGCAGTTTGCAGTTCGCTGAGCGTCTCCTGCAGTTGCCGGGTCAGGTCGCGGGTGCTTTCGTTTTCCAGTATGTGATCGAGACTGGCCAGGGTGTCATCCAGTGAGGCCAGTGCGCTGTTGGCCGCGGTCACCGTATCTTCCAGCGGCAGGTTGTTCACCTTGTCCAGGATGGTCTCCACCTTGTACTGGATCTGCCCCAGGCCGGTCTCGATGGTGGGGATAGTGGGGTAGTCCAGGAAGGTATCTATCTGTGCAGGTTCAGCATCGGCGTAGTAATCGATGTTGACGAACTTGGCCCCGGTAATGATGCTGCCTGATTCCAGTGAAGCACGCATGCCGTTGCTGACGCCGGTCTCGATGCCCCTGGCAAAAGAATCCACCGATGATTGTCGATCCGGCATCTCCAGGCGCGCCGGTTCCAGGTAGATAAGTACCGGGATGGCGGCCCCGGTTCCCTCGGAATTGTCTGCCTGCTGCAAACGCAGGGTGTCGCGCAGCATCAGTCGCTCCACCCGGCCTATGGGAATACCGCGATACTCCACGGGCGCGCCCGGCTGCAATCCCTTCACTGACTGGGTGAAGGAGACGACGTAGTACGTGCCGAACTTGTAGGGGTTCTTCTGGATCTCTTCAAACGATTCATACAGCCGGAACTCCGCGTTGTGATCGACCGGGTCGCCCGGTGCGATACCGGGGGGCGTACCGAAGGCCACACCGCCGAGAAACACGGTGTCCAGTGAGCCGATTTCTACCTGGAAGCCGTCCGCGCCGGCGGAGATCGAAATACCGCTGGCATCCCAGAAGCGCACCGACGTGTTCACCAGTTTGTGGTAAGGCGCGTCGATGAAGATAACGTAATCGACCACACGCGCATTGGCGTCAAACTCCACACTTTCAACGCGGCCAACTTTGAAGCCGTGGTAGAGCACGGCATCGCCCGTGGTGATCGAGGTCGCTTCGCGGCTGGTCAGGTGCAGGCGCAGGCCGTCGGCATCGGTGTCGGTGAGGGGCGCCTGCTCCAGTGCCTCGAAGTGGCGCCAGCCGTCCTGGCCGGTGCCGGGGGCGAGCTGTATATAGGCACCGGAAAGCAGGGTATCGAGCCCCGTTATCCTGTCCACACTGACGCTGGCAGTCACCACCCAGAAGCGCGTGTCTTCGCGCAGCAGCGCTTCTGCCTGGCGGTCCAGCTTCGCCGTGGCGATAACGCCATCGAACTGCTCGTTCAGCCGCACACTGTCCACCACGCCCATGTCGACGTTGCGGTACTTGATCTTGGTTTTGCCCTGTTCCAGACCCTCGGCCGTCTTGAAGGCTATTTCGATTTCGGGCCCCTCGGTCATCCAGCTGTGCAACACCATGTAGGCACCCAGCAGCAGCGCCAGTATCGGGATAAACCAGACGTTGGAGATGCTGGAGCTCTTCTTTACCACTGCCTGTTCAGCTGCCACGTTGGTTTTCTTCCTCTTTATCCCAGATCAGGCGTGAGTCGAAGGTTTCCGCCGCCAGCATGGTGATGATAACCACGCCGGAAAACGATACGGCCGCCACACCCGGGCGCACTACCAGTAGTCCGCCCAGATGGACCAGAGCGGCGAGAATGGCGACAACGAAGACGTCCACCATGGACCACTTGCCGATAAATTCAGTGATGCGATACATCTGCGAGCGCTGCCTGGCGTCCAGGCCGGATGCCCGCTCCACGCTCCACACCAGGTAGAACAGCGTCATCAATTTCCCCGAGGGCACCATTACACTGAACAGGAAAATGATCAATGCAATCGGCAATTCTCCCATTTCGATCAACAACACAACGCCGCCCAGAATGGTGGAGGCCTCGGTGGAGCCGAATGAGTCGGTGTACATAATCGGGTACAGGTTCGCCGGCACATACAGCATGCACGCTGTGATCAGCAGCGCCAGGGTGCGTTGCAGGCTGGCGTTCTTGCGTGGGTGCAGCGCTGAGCCGCAGCGCGGGCAGCGGTGCTGCGAGCTGGAGGCGAGGTTGCAGCAGACGTGGCAGCCAACGAGACCCTGCGACGCTGCACTCACGGCTGCCCTGCTCATGCGCGTTCCAGGTCTTCGAGCGTTTCCCAGCACTGGTAGCGATCAAGGCTTGAAACGGCGAGGGTGAAGCACAGCGCAAAGGCGGCGTAGGCCCAGAAGGAAATACCCAGTGAGACATCCGCCATTTCAGCAATCTTAACCAGCGAGACGATCACGCCGATAATAAACACCTCGACCATCGCCCAGTTCTGACTGAGAAAAACACCCTTGGCCAGGCTGCTGAGCCACGGCAGGTAGATGCCGCGGCTCAGCGGTACACACAGCGCCAGCAGCATCGCCAGCACGGCAGCAGGGATCGCCAGTATAAAAGCGGCGACGATAACTGCCGCGCTGTAGACCTCGTACTCCCACAGGGCCGCAGGGGTTTCCAGCAGCGTAATTGCATTCTCCAGGCCATTGGCGGCGAAGGACAGGAACGAGTAGCTGTTGGCGAGAATCAGCAGGATGATCGCGGCGATCGTGTAGGCGAGCGTGCGGCTGAAGGCGTCTTCACGGTAACGCGTGAGAAACTGGCCGCAGCGGGGGCAGGAGGCGCTTTCGCCGTCTTGTAGCCCGCCGATGTTAACCAGCAGGTCGCAGCCGTGACAGGCGATTTCTGAACTCATCGCGGATCGTCTTCGTCCATGGCCGATGTCGGCCAGCGAACGCCTTTCTGGGTGTGGTTGACCCTCAGTATAACGCTATAGTGCAGGCGGCGTGTACCAGATGGGCGAGGTCCAGGCGCGCTCCTGTATCACTTTCTTGTGGTCCGCCGCACAGCAGTTTTCCATGCCCTCCGGTATGGTCGCAGGGTCGTCACAGCGCACACCCGCGCCGGCGCAGATGCGCTGGCTCCAGCGGCAACTGGGGTTTTCCAGCACGCGAGCATAGTAGAAGGCGGGTGCATCGGGGTTGAAGCCGCTGTCCTCCCACACACTGCACAATTGCTGGTGACCGCTGCCGGACTGTTCGCAACTGTAAATGTCGACGCTGGCATCGTTCGCCCCGCCGGCAACATCCAGTACCTGCTCGTGCAATTCGCCATCCGCGTACCAGCCCTTCACCAGTTGTACGCGTTGCAACGGGCTGCCCGGGTAGTCGGGCGTGCCGTTGTCCATGCTGGCGGAGACGACGAAGCGCGGTGCCGCGCCCTCGGCGGGCACGCCGGGCAGATCGCTGCCCATGGGTACGCCCGCGGCGTATCCCTGCGCCACCATATCCGGCGCCTGACACAGATTCTCGGGGTACTCCCAGCCGCCAAAGAAGCGCACGGTGGGGCGCGTGCCGCTGGTGGCATAGGCCTCGCGGCGCTGCATGGCGTCGAACAGCGCATCGCGCGAATTTTCTTCCGCGTACAACACGGCCAGACCGCCGGGGCCAAATTCCAGTTCATCCGGCAGGCCCGCCGGCACACCGTCGCGTGCGCCCATGCCCGCACCACCGTGGCCGGGGTGATTCTTCTCCATGGTCAGGCCCGGTGCGGCGATGTGCGTATCGGTGCTGGAGATAAGGCCGAACTTGAAACTGTTGGTCCCCAACTCGGCCTGTTGCTGCAAGCCCTTCTTCAAGGCATAGCGCAGGAAGTTGGTCTCCGTCGGCGGTACGGTTTCCGGCACCTCGAGGTCGCCCAGCAGCGGTTGCAGCCAGGCGTAGTCGGTAAACTTGATCTGGCCGGTGTCCTTGCCGCCAAAACGGTCGTAGCCCAGCTTTTCGAAACCACAGAATTCGTCTTCCGACCACACCGGCAGGCGGCTGTCACACTCCGAAGAACCCTTGTGCTGCATCACCTCAAACAGCGTGTTCCAGCGCGCGCGTCTGGCCGCTTCGGCCGCCGTGACCGGATCGCTGGGGATACTGTCGTTGGTGATGCGCGCGCTTTCAAACATCAGCCCGCCACCGAGGTTGGAGTTGTGCGGAATGACCACGGCGTCGCAGCCGGGCTTGTCCTCGACGCACTCCTGCTCGAGGTAATCCCACAGGTGAACCTGCGAAGGTGTTTCGATCCAGCTCAGGGCGCGATCAGGCACTTTGGCGTTGCGGAAGATAACGTTGTGGTGCAGGTTTTGTCCCGTCTCTGCGCTGGCTGTCCACTCGTAGCCGACGAAACTGGTGAAGCGGCAGTCGCTGGAGCGATCGTAGGCCGCCTCGGTGTCTGCCTGGATGTCGCGCCAGGTATCGGCGGCGTGACGAAAGCAGATTTCGTTGTTCTCGCCGCAATACCCCCAGCGGTGCTTCTGGCTCATGCCGGCGGCTGCCAGCGTGAGAAATGACCACTGCGGCCGGTAGCGATGAATCATGCACACCGGGTGCCAGTAGCCGTCCATCCCGGGCGTGTTACACATTCGCATTTCGCCCATAAACTCCGAGTGGTCAGTGACCGCGGTAAATTGCAGCGGCCGGTCCAGCCTGATCGTGCGGGTCGGTTGGTCGTTTTCGTCGTAGGGCTGTATACCCATGGGCTCGCCGCGGGCGAAGCGGTAGGCATCGGCGGGCTTGTTGCGCGTGTCCTGCGTGTTGGCGTCGAAAGACCAGGCCGTATGAACATGAAAGTCGCCATAGTGCGGGCGACGCAGCGGATCGTAGTCGGCGCAGGGCTCGCGTTCTTCGGTGCGTTCAAAGGCGGGTTCACGGCTAGCCATTTTTGCCGCAACGGGTTGCGTGGGAAGTGCGTTCCCGGTTTGTATTGCCGGTTGCGTTGCAGTTGGTGGCGCAGCGGCAGCGTTGGTCTGCGCGTGGCCGGGCACGAGCGCGATTGGAGACAAAAACAGACCCAGCGTAGTGGCAATTGCACGGTTGATGCGCATGAAAGAAGGTCCTGTAGTCTGGCTTTCGGGGATGAGGGCCAGTCTCGGCCTTTGCGCACAAATCTGCAACAGCCTATACCCGCAAGTGGATAACCTTGTGGACTTTCCCCGGTTTTTTTTGCGTTGTGCGGTGTGCGCTTTCTGTCCTGTCGCAAACGTTAGCGCCGCGCATTCCCGGTAGGCATTGGAGGGAGGCCGGGCTAAACTGGGCAGATGATGTGCTTTCGATTCGCTTTATTCCCGTACCGCGCGCGCAGCCGGTTCGCTGCCTTGTTTATTGTTGCCTGTGCTGCGGGATGGTTGCTGCCGCTCCCCGCTATCGCCGCGCCGTCCCAGGACGATTGTGTGCCGGGATCAAGTGCGGCGGAAGATTGCGCCAGGGCAGCACGTGGCAAGGCAAAAGCCGGGCAGGAGCCGCGCTGGAAGTTGGTCTACACGCGGCAGCCGCGGGCGCGAACCCCTATCAAGGGAACGCCCGTGCGCGAGGCGGCTAACTGGCAGCACGCGACGGACGTCGGCCGCATCAATGGCGGCATCGCCGAGGCGGATATTGTGCTGGACGACCTGAAGGGCAATATCCGCGTTGTGCACGATTGCACGACTTCGAAGGAGATCTGTGTCGCGCACGAGGCGCGCGTCAGCCCGGACGGCAAGAAAATCGTTTACTCCGTCGGTTACGGCAATGACCTGATACCTATCTCCGTTGAAGGCGTGGACATGGGCATCAAGGACATTGGCGGACTCACCCACGCCGAACTCTGGCTCTACGATATTAAGAAGAACAAGAAGTCGCGCATACCCAACCACCCGAAACGCGCCATCGACCGACAGCCTGAGTGGCTGAACAACGAGAAGATCGTGTTTGTCAGTAACCGCGGCGGCACATTCCCGTTTAAGAATCCCGTCGGCATGCACCAGGGCGAGGACCAGTACGGCCGTGGGCGCTGCTTCAATCCGCCTTATTGCGTGTCGCAGGAGTACGGATACGGCCGCACGGGTATGTCCATGCAGCTATGGACGATGAACATCGATGGTACTGACGCGCGCAATATCAGCCCGCATGAGCAAAACGCGCTGGCGCCGGCGGTGATGAGCAACGGCGATATTCTGTACTCGTGCTGGAATTCGCACGAGAACAAGAGCCACGACACGAAAACTGCTCACTCCAACCGTCCTGCGACGTCGAAAAACAAGTGGTGGCTGTGCCGCACCGACGCCAACGGCGCAGACGCCACGGTGCTGCTCAACGGCCACAAAACCACGACGCTGAAAGCCCGCGAGTTCCTGTCGCCGGGGGTAACCGGCGGCGAGGGCCGAACCATGCTGCGCGCCATTCGCTCGGTGGCGGAAATTTTCCCCAACCGGCTGGCCGTCACCAACTACTATCGCGCCAACCACGCGGGCTCGATGGGTATCGTGTTCGAGATCGACTACACCGATCCGCACGTGGAGGGCTGTTCCACCGCAAGCTGCTACCCGGATGGCGAAAAGCGTTCGCGGAAACCCGGTACGGGCCAGTATGTTCCCAGTTCGCTGCGCCCGATCACGCCCTACGGCACCGATCAGGATATCCAGGTACGTCGCGACGCCAAGGGCAGGGCGCTCGGCAAGGCCGGCTACCCCGCACCGCTGCCCGGCACCGATACAGCCTTCATGCTTACCCATGGGCGGGGTTCCTGTTACGAGGTGACCCGCATCAAGGATGCCAATCGGCGTGCCATGGGGGGTGAGCCCACCTGTCAAAAGGCGATCTACAAGGTGAAGGTCGATATGGTGACCGACCCCTTCGACTCGCGGCAGATGGTGAAGATAGCCGGTGACGAGCAGTGGCATGCGTGGGACGCGCGGGCGATTGCCACTTACCAGTCGCTGTTCGGCAAGCCGCTGCCGGATCAGCCCGAGCCGCTGGATCCGAACGGCGCGTGTTACCTGCAGGTAGTGGACGCGCGCGAGGCTGAGCTGTCACCCTCGGATGAGCAGTTCAACTGGTTGACGAACTTCTTCAAGCACTGCGCGTTCCAGGGCTGCGCGGTGAACGCGGAGGACCCGGGGTTTCACAAGAAGAACATGGCGGCACTGACCGTATTCCTGCCCGAGATGTGGGATTTTACCTACGGCTGGGGTCGCGAAAAGGAATACGCGAGCATTCTTAACAACACCGGCCACAAATCCATGGCCACGCTGGGCTCCCAGCCTATAGAGGCGGATGGCTCGGTGAAAATGCGCGTACCCTGCGAAACACCGTTGATCATGGCTGGCACGGATAAAAACGGTATGGTCATCGCCTACGACGTGATGTTGCATTCATTGCGCGCCGGCGAGAGCCGTACCTGCCACGGTTGTCACGACGGGCACTCCGAGGAGCGCGCGGCAAAACTCAAGCAGCCGGCGCTGGCACGTTTTGAAAAAACCCTGGCTTACAACACGCTGCCGCCTCTGCCGCAGACCATTGCTCCTGTCACCTTTGACCAGGTGCGCCCGATTCTCGAACGGCGCTGTACCGGTTGCCACCGGGATATGAACGACAAGGACGGGCTGCTTTATTCACGCGTGGCGCAGGATTACGAGCAGCACGACTGGGTGTGGGCGAAAAAACAACCCGGGATCGGGCAGCGCAAGAATGTAGAACACGTGCTTATCCTCAACGGCGGCAAGGGCTACCGCAAAGGCGACGCATTGAAGTTTCCGCCCGGCGGCGCTGCCGGTAAGGTCGCCGCGGTGGGGCGTGACGGCGAGATCACGCAGATTCGCCTGACCAACCCGGGCGACGGCTACTCGCCGCGCACACGCGTGGAGGTGCAATCGGCCACCGGGCAGGGTGCGAAGCTCACAGCAATGACCGACCGTTTCGACCTGGCGCGTCCGTACAGCAGTAAATGGGTGGCGCGCTTTGCGCGCGATTCGCTGCTGTACTGGAAGTGTCTGGGTTCGCGCCAGGACGGTCGCAAGGACAGTGACTACCCCAACGACATCGACTTCGGGCGCGCGCATGATTCAGGCGCAACGCCACTGGAGTGTCACATCATCGGGCGCTGGATCGATACCGGCATTCAGCACAACCTGTAAGCGGTTGCTGTGTGCGCGTCGGCTGGAAGTTGCGGCAGTATTGATTAGTCGCCGCTAGCGCGAAGCTGCGGTGGCGGCCTTCCAACGCTGGCGCAGAAACGCCAGCACCCGTTCGTTAGTGCTGTCGAAGTGTTCGCTGTCGCCCTCGCGCGGATTGAAAAATCCGTGCCCCTGTTTTTCGTAGAGCGCCAGCTCGCACGCTACGTTCTGTGCGTGCAGCGTCGCGCAAACTGCCTGCAGCATGGCCGCCGGTACCTCGCGGTCCTCGGTGCCCGAGAGTATCAGTGTCGCGGGAAAATCTGCCGTCAGCTGTTGTCGTGGTGATACCGCCTGCCAGTACTCTGTGACCCAGTGGTGCGACGCCGTGCCGGGCGCGAGGTCCAGCACCGGGTTGTATAACACCAGTGTCTGCGGCCTGGCGCGGTCGGGACCGTGCAGGCCCGCGCCCAGGCTGGCGGCGAGGTGGCCGCCGGATGAACCGCCGCCCACGGCAAGCCTTGTGCGATCGATTCCCAGTGCGTCGGCATGCTCATGCAGGTAGTTCAGGGCGGCTGCCGCGTCGTCAATTGCGCCGCGCACGTCGGGCGCGTGCGACGGGCCGAGTCGGTACTCCGCCGAGACGCAGTGTATGCCCTGCCGACTGAAGTAGTCGCACTGCCCGAAAAACTGCCGCGCACTGCCGCTGCGCCAGCCGCCGCCGTGAAACAGCAACAGCGCCGGTGCCGTGGCGTCGTTGTCGGTGCGTGCGCGAAACAGGTGCAGGTGCAGGGGCTTGCCGGCGGCCTCGCGGTAGACGATCGTCTCGTCTGCGTGGAGCTGCAGCAGATCCAGTTTTTTTACCGCCAGGAACAGCGCGGCGGGCAACGCTACCGCCAACATGCCGCCTATAAATATCCACATGTCTCGGCTCATCATCTCTGCGGGCTAACGTTCGTTGCGTCGGGGTGGTTGTTTGCGGGCAGCTGACAGTTGTACCGCCCTGCAATGGCGACTGTCCAGTGCGTCAGGCTTTGATGTTTGCGCGCTGTTCCAGCAGGCCGGGGTAGTCGGCCCCCGATCTCGGTTCGGTTTCAAAGGGGCTGATCGCGCCGTTGCACTCTGAACAGGTGAGCACCGCGCTGAAATCGTGGCCGCAGCGCTTGTGGTGATGCACCACCGGTGGCCCGGCCTCGCCGGCATAGTACTTGTCGCCCCATTGCACCAGGGTGATCAGCACCGGGTACAGGTCGACCCCCTTGGCCGTCAGGCGGTATTTGTAGCGCGTGGGTTTTTCCTGGTAGGGCAGTTTGCGCACCACGCCTTCCCGTTCCAGCAGGCGCAGGCGTTCACTGAGGGTCGTGCGCGGGATGCCGAGGCTCTGCTGGAAGTGCTCGAAGCGATTGGCCCCCAGGAACAGGTCGCGCAGGATCATCAGCGTCCAGCGGTCGCCGATCACGGCGAGCGTGCGGGCCACGGAGCAGGGTTGTTGTGCCAGATCTTGCCATTTCATCGGGGAAGCCCTTTTCCGGCCAGTGCGCGGTATGCAGTGATGCCTGGCAGACGCCCGGCCCGTCATAGCCAATGATTCTAACGGCACGGCTATACTAAGTCCATTAAATAGATTAATGTATCCATAAAATAGACTGACAAACTGGTGCTGGCCCGCTGACCCCGCCAGCCCGCAACCCGCCTGTGCAGGAGGATTTTCACGATGACCGCTGACAACACTGTGCGTAGCAGCGCCTGTAACCTGTGTTTTGTGAACTGCGGAATTACCGTGGAACTGGGCGGTGACGACGGGCGCCAGTTCGTGAAGGTGCGCGGCGACGAGCGGCATCCCACCTCCAGGGGCTATATCTGTAACAAGGCCGCGCGCATCGATTACTACCAGAACCACGCGGCGCGGCTGACCAGCCCCATGCGCCGACGACCTGACGGCAGCTACGAGGAGGTCGACTGGGAGACCGCGATCACCGAGGTAGCGCAGCGCCTGGCCGCGGTAAAAGACACGCACGGTGGCGAGCGCATCTTCTATTACGGTGGCGGTGCACAGGGCAATCACCTGGTCGGCGCTTCCGCACTCGGCCTGCGCGGCGCCCTTGGCGTGCGTTACATGGGTAACGCCATTTCGCAGGAGAAGACCGGCCTCGCCTGGGTGATGAGCCGCATGATAGGCGGCATGACGCACCCGGAACTGCATGGGGCGGAAGTGGCGGTAATCGTCGGCAAAAACCCCTTCATGAGTAACGGCATGGACAGGGCGCGCCCGTGGTTGAAAGAAATGCGCGCCGATCCGTCGCGGTGCCTGATCGTCATCGATCCGCGCCGCACCGAAACGGCGGACTACGCCGACATTCACCTGGCGGTCACACCCGGGCGCGATGCCTGGTGCATGGCGGCGATCGTCGGCCACATCGTGCAGCAGGACCTGATTGCCCACGAGTGGCTGGCGCAACACGCGGCGGGCCTCGAACCCGTGCTGGCGTATTTCAAAACGGTGCCGGTAGACGAGTACGCGGCGTTCGCGGGCCTTGAGCCCGCACTGCTGCGCCGTGCGGCCGAGCGTATCGGTGCGGCGAACAGCGTGGCGCTGGAGGAGGACCTGGGCATACAGATGGCGCCGCACTCCACGCTGGTCACCTACCTCAACCACCTCGCCGTGTTGCTGACCGGAAACTACGGCAAGCCGGGGACGCAGGGCATGATCACCCAGCTGGCGCAGGTGATTTCCCTGCACCAGGCCCGCCTCGACGAAAACGGTGTGGACCAGCTGAAAACACTCCCGGTCACCGGCGCGCCATTGATCAGCGGCCTTTATCCGGGCGCCATGCTCGCCGAGGAAATCCTCAACGACCACCCGGAACGTCCGCGTGCCCTGGTCATCGAGAGCGCCAACCCCGTGCACTCCCTGCCCGGCGCGCAATCTTTGCGCGACGCCATTCGCTCGCTCGAGTTCAGCCTCTGCGTGGACGTGGCGATGACGGAGACCGCGCGCGAGTGCGACTACGTGTTGCCCGCTTCGTCTACCTTTGAAAAGTGGGAGGCAACCTTCTTCCCGCGCAATTTCCCGGCGAACATTTTTCACCTGCGCAAGCCGCTGTTGTCGGCGTCGCCCAATACGCTAACCGAGCAGGAGATTCACGCGCGCATCATCGAGGCGATGGGTCTGCTGGAGGAGGGCGAACTCGACGCGCTGAGCGCCGCGGCGGAGCAGGGCATGGTCGCCTACCGGGACGCCTTTTTCAGCGCCCTGGGCAGCAACCCGAAACTCGGCCCACTGCTGCCCTATGTGCTCTATCGCACCCTGGGCCCCACTCTCGGTGAGGGCAATGCCGCCACGGCGATCGTCTGGGGTTTGTGCCACGTCTATACCATGAAGCACGCCGCGGAGGCCGCGCGGGCCGGTTGGGACGGGCCCGACGCGGGCATTGAGCTGTTCAACGCGCTGCTGGCGTCGGAGACCGCAGTGGAGATCGGCGAATCCACCTACGAGGAAAGTTTTACGCGCATTCCCAATCCGGAAAACAGAATTCAGCTGCACCTGCCTGAACTGCTGGACGAGGCGACGGTACTCGAAGCGCTACAGCCGCTGGTGGAAACCTCCGAGGACTACCCCTTTGCGCTGGTCGCCGGCGCACGGCGCGCCTACACCGCCAACTGCGCGATTCGCGATCCGCGCTGGGCCAAGGGGCGCAACGTGACCGCGCTGACGATTCACCCCGAGGACGGCGAGCGCTTCAACCTGCCCGAGGGCGCCACGGTGAAGCTGGAGACCGACACCGGCTCCGCCGTTATCGACCTGGCCTACGATGAGCGCATGCACCCCGGAACCGCCGCGCTGCCCAATGGGCAGGGCATGCGCTTCGCAGACGAGACGGGCAAGGTGCTGCCAACCGGCGTGTACGCCAACGAGCTGACCAATCCGCAGAACCGCGACCGGTTCGCCGGCACGCCGCACCACAAGTTTGTTCCGGCGCGCATCAGCCTGGCCTGAATGTTAACCGGGGAAATGGCGCCCGAAGTGGTGCTTTTGCGCCGCTAATTTGCCCAAAGTTTGACATCGCTTTTAATTGAGACGATGCTGCATTGATGTCCTCAATCCTACGCCTTACGTCGCTCGCAATGTCAGTTTCCCGCGGTGCAGGGATTGCCCTGTGAACCTGGCAGAGCACTTGCCCGCTGCGCGCGTTCTGCCGGTGATTACCGCCGTTGAAGTGGAATCGACCGTCGAACTGGTGCGTGCCCTGCAACGTGGCGGTATGCGCAGCGTGGAGATCACCCTGCGCACCGAGCAGGCGCTGAGCAGCATCAGCGCTGTAAAGAAAGATCAACCCGATATGGCGGTATTCGCCGGTACGGTTCTCAGCGGCGCCGATGTGCAGCACGCCGTCGCAGCGGGCGCCGATGCCTGCATCAGCCCCGGCATCAGTGTCGAACTGTTGACGTCCACCGCGTATGCCAAGGTGCCGTTTTTACCCGGCGTGGCATCCGCGTCAGAAGTCATGCTCGGCCTGGAGCACGGCCTGCAGTTTTTCAAGCTGTTTCCCGCCGTCGCAGTGGGCGGCATCGCGCTGCTGAAATCCCTGGCAGGGCCGTTCCCCGATGTGCGTTTCTGCCCCACCGGGGGGCTTAACCGCGATAACTTCCGTGATTTTCTGGCGCTGCCCAACGTGGTGTGTTGCGGTGGATCATGGATGGTCAGTGAGACATTGGTTAACAATGGCAACTGGCAGGAGATCGAAGCGCTCGCCGCAGAAGCGCTCAGCACGGGCAACTGACGGTTCCCGATTTCTCAGGAGACACAAACATGACGAGTTACTGGCCGATTCGCGTCGGCATTATGGGCTTTGGCCAGATAGGGCGCCAGATCTACCAGCTTGCAGCTCGGTCCGAGGATGTAGACGTGGTGGCGGTAGCGGATATCGGCCAGGCAGACATCCTGCACTACCTGCTGTGTTCGGAAGCGGATGACGCGCAGGCCTACACACTGGAAGACAACTTCCTGGTCTGCGACCACATGCGCACGCGCTTGATGTCGATGGATTTGCCGAGTGAAGTGCCCTGGGATCTGTTCGATGTTGACGTGGTGATCGATGCCACCGGCAAGTACCGCGAGGCGCAGCACATGCAGCAGCACCTGGATAACGGCGCGCCGCGCGTGCTGATCCGCACGCTGCCCGTGGACCATATCGACCGCATCGTGATGCCCGGCATCAACGCCGGCCAGATCGAGGCCGCGGACCGCATGATCAGTGCCGGATCCGCCACCACGTCTGCGCTGGCCCTGCTGCTGCATTCGCTGAGTGCACACTTTGAAATCGAGTGCGTCAGCACGACTACCATCCACAGCTATACCTCGGATCAGGCACTGCAGGACTACGCCGGTTCTGATTTTCGCCGCAGCCGCTCGGCGCCGGAGAACATCATCCCCAACAATCACGACGCGGGACGCTGGGTGGGCGAAATCCTGCCCGCCATGCAGGGCAAGGTAATGAGCGCTGCATTGAATGTGCCCATACACGAGGGTTGTTTGCTGGACACCAACCTGGTGATCGCGGACAGCGCCGTGAGCGCGGAAGATATCAACGCCGCGATGATCGATGCAGCCGCGCAGTCTCCGCAGCTGATCGGTGCTGCAGAAGATCCCATCGTGTCCTCCGACGTGATTGGCAGCTCATTGTCTTTGCTCTATGACCTGCGCGGCACCATCAAGGCGGGCAATACCATCATCAAAACGCTGGGCTGGTACGAATCCCTGGGGCACGCGGCGCGCCTGCTGGATGTCGCGCGGCTCTACGCCGAACTGGATCGCAAGGAGGAGGCCGCCTGATGAAAGTTGCCATCAATGGTTTTGGCCGTATCGGCCGTTCGGTGTTCCGCATCCTGGAAAACGTGGAGGGCATCGATGTCGTTGCGATCAACGACCTGTTCGACAACGACGCCCTGCGCTATCTCCTCAGCTACGACACGGTAATGGGTCCCTTCCCGGGCAATCTCGCGCTTGAAGGCGATGAATTTGTGACGGACAAGGGCCGCGTGAAAATGCTCTGCGAGCGCGACCCGGCGCAACTGCCGTGGGGTGAACTCGGTATCGACGCGGTAGTAGAAGCCACCGGTGTGTTTCGCGCGCGCGAACAACTGGAGCAACACCTCGCCGCCGGCGCGGGCCGTGTACTGTTAACCGTGCCCGCCAAGGATGATATCGACTACACGGTGGTGCTGGGCGTCAACGATGATGGCCTGCAGGAGTCCCACCGCATTATCTCCAATGCCAGTTGCACCACGAACTGCCTGGCGCCGATGGCCAAGGTGCTGGACGACGCCTTTGGCATCCGCGAAGGCGTGATCGATACCGTGCACGCCTACACCAATGACCAGCGCCTCGCCGACGTACCGCACTCGGATTGGCGACGCAGCCGCGCCGCGGCGGAAAACATCATCCCGACCTCTACCGGCGCGGCCAAGGCGGTGGGTGAAGTACTGCCGCAACTGCAGGGCAAACTGCACGGCATCGCCGCGCGCGTACCGGTGCCCGACGGCTCGGTAGTAGACCTGTTTGTGCGTCTCAATTCCGAAGTGAGCGTGGACGATGTGCATGCCGCGGTGGAAGAGGCGGCCAACGGGCCGCTGCAAGGCATCCTGCAATTTACCCGTGCGCCGATAGTGTCGACCGACATTATCGGCAACTCACACTCGTCGATTTACGATGCGGGTTTTACCAACGTAAATGGCGGTAGCAACCTGCGAGTTTTGAACTGGTACGACAATGAGTGGGGTTATTCTTCGCGGGTTTGTGATCTGTTGGGGCGGATTAATTCCTGGGGTTAGATTGCTCTGTTGACGCGGTTCTTTCGTGGTGGACGCATGGCGCGAACGGGCTGTGCCGCCTGCGGTCGAAAAGCAGACTCCCTTCGGCGGCACAGCCCGTTCGCGCCATGCTTCTAACGTTCTTTAGTTTGTAGATCCAACAGGTGTTGGCGGCCTTTCGCTGCCGTTGCCGGCGGGAGAAGGGCTGCAGGGCCCGTTTTATCTCCGCGCCCCTCCGGGGTGCCTTCAGTCGGTTGTGAGCCGCTACGCGTCACCCGCCACTCCTTCAGCGCGAGATTTGCAACGGGCCCTGCAGCCCTTCTCCCACCTCAGAGAGCTACAGCCGCAGGGGCGTTCGAAAAAGACCCACCACGGCTCAAATCCCACAGAATCCATCCACCCAGAAATCACAAGGTCTGCCAATGGGGCGGGCGGTTGCTGCGCTGACGGTAGGCGCCGAGAGAGAGGCGCGAGACGGCGCTTTCCCGGCTCGCGACCGACCGAGGGCAGCGCGGAGCGCCGCCTGCCGCGCAGCAACCGCCCGCCCCATTGGCAGACCGCCTCCAAATAACAGAACCGCCAACACCCTCTCCGCAGAAAGCGGCAAAAAATGGCCTGACGGTGCCAGGGTAACGAGGTGAGTATCTCAGCCTTCCGAACCTCGTTACCCTGGCACCGTCAGGCCTCTAACCCATCTATCGCCACCGTCAGGCCTTTAACCCTACCCATCGCCACCGTCAGGAGTCGAATCTAAAACTACCGCCACCGCCGAGGATCCAACTGATAATAAGCCTCCAGTTCCCGAAACAACTCCGGCCGATGCTCCAACAACTCCTCAGGCCGCTCAAAAAACGTCTCCGTCGCCACCGCAAAAAACTCCGCCTCGTTCGTAGTGCCATAAGCATCCATCACCGTCGGCTGCTGACTCGCCACCCGTTTGCGCAGGTCTTCAAAGTTCTCCGAAAACACCGTAGCCCACGCCTGGTAGCTGTTGCGCCATAGCGGGGGTGCGCCGTTAGTAGCGCCGGAAGCAGAATCCAGCTGGTGCGCAAACTCGTGCAGCACCACGTTGTGGCCATCGCGGAAGTTGCTGCCGCCGGCCTCCACGTCATCCCAGGACAGGATGACACGGCCATTGTCCCAGGACTCGCCGAGCATGTGGTGTTCACTGTCCGCGACGATGCCGTCGTCACCGAACACGTCGCGGCGTGCAATGAACGCGTTCGGGTAAACCAGGATTGCCTGTAGCCCCGGGTACAGCGCTGCATTTCTGCCGAGGGACAACAGGCAGGCCTGCGCCGCGATGCTCACGCGAATCTCGTCGTTGATTTCCAGCCCGGCGCAGCCGTAGAACGGCTTTTCTTCGAGAAACACGTGGATCATCTGGTGCAGCCGCGAGCGCTCCGCATCCGACAGGCGGCCGTAGACCGGAACCCGCTGCAGCAAGTAGTTGCTCCACGCCTCGGGGAACGGGCGCTGCAGGATGCGTTCGCGCCGCCAGCGGCGATACATGAAATTGATGGCGAAGGCGGCGAGGGCGAGCAGCACGGGTACTAGCCCCCAGAAGACTGGACTGAGCTCCAAGGTAAAAGCCCCTTTTGGGAAACTGTGTGACGGAATCGCAGTGTAACACTGTCAGTCGGCGCGCCGGTGTGCCGCCGCCAGGCCACGGTTTACCGCGTCGGTTTAAGCATTTGTGAGAACGCCGTTGTTTGCAGCACGGAGGCAGCGCACACTGCCGGGTCCTTCGTGAAAACAGCGGATGCACAGCATGGCCTGGGATTTTGAGACGGACGCCGGCTTTCAACAGCAGCTCGATTGGGTACAGCGCTTCGTTGAAGACGAATTGATTCCCCTGGAGACCCTCCTGCCGGATTTCACGCCCGAGCAGTGGCGTGCCGTGCAGGAACCGCTGAAGCAGCAGGTGAAGGACCAGGGCCTGTGGGCCTGTCACCTGGAGAAGGAACTGGGCGGCCAGGGCTTTGGCCAGCTCGCGCTGGCGCAGATGAACCTGATTACCGGGCGCTGCCCCTTCGCGCAGGAAATCTTCGGCAACATGGCCCCGGATTCCGGCAACGCCGAGTTGCTCGCCGAGGGTGGCACCGACGCGCAGAAAGAGAAGTGGCTGTGGCCGAACCTGCGCGGCGAGTTGCGCTCAGCGTTTGCCATTACCGAGCCCTTCGTGGCGTCGACCGACCCCACCCAGATCACCACCAGCGCCGAACTGCAGGGCGACGAGTGGGTGCTCAACGGCCGCAAGTGGATGATCACCAATGCGTCCATTGCCGACTTCATTATCTTCATGGCGGTCACCGAGCCGGACGGCCCACTGTACAAGCGCTGTTCTATGATCGTGGTCGAGCGGGGTACGCCCGGCATGGAGATCATGCGCGACATTCCCACCATGCATCACCCGCACGCCGAGTACGGCCTGATCGGTAACCACGCGGAGATACTGCTGGATAACGTGCGCGTACCGCGGGACAACCTGATCGGCGAGCGCGGCCACGGTTTTATCCTGTCGCAGGTGCGGCTGGGGCCGGGCCGTATTCACCATGCCACGCGCTGGCTGGGCGAGGCCGAGCGCGCCTTTGACATGCTGTGCGAGCGCACGAAGTCGCGTGCGTCCTTTGGCAAGGGCTACGAGAAACACCAGATGATCCAGGCCTACATCGCCGATTCGCGCATTGAACTGGAGCAGGCCAAACTGCTTACCCTGCGCGCCGCCTGGAAGATGGATAGAGACGGCGCGCACGCGGCGCGCGCAGACATCGCCATGGTGAAAGTGAATAACGCCAGTGTGTTGTTCAACGTGATTGACCGCGCCTTGCAGGTGCACGGTTCGCTGGGCTATTCCTGCGACATGCCGCTGGAGATGATGTACCGTTCCGCGCGCATGGCGCCGCTGGTAGACGGTGCCAACGAGGTGCACAAGGTGACCATCGCCAGAGAAGAACTGAAACGCTACGAGGCGGTGGAAGGCTGGCCCAGCGAGCACATTCCCACGCGGCGCGAAACTGCGCGGCAGCGCTTCGCCGACCTGCTGGACCAGCGTGACGCATGAGCCTGTCCGTTACATGAGTTTATCCGTTACAGGCAACAGGGTGTGAAGGCTTGACTGAACCGGACTTCAACCGCGACCGCTTCGCCGACTGGTTGTCGGGCACGGTCGGCCTGCGCGGCGATTTCAGCATCGAGCCCATCCGCGGCGGTGGCTCCTGCGAGATGTTTGCGCTGGCCGTGGAGGGGCAGCGTTTCGTGATTCGCCGTGCACCGCTGGCTGCGGTCGCCGACACAGCGCACAACGTGGTGCGCGAGTTCCAGGTGATCGAAGCGCTGAGCGGCGGCGATGTGCGCGTGCCCGAACTGCTCGCCTGTTGCGAGGATAACAGCGTGCTGGGCGCGCCGTTTTACGTGATGCGTTTCATCGACGGCGAGGTGATACGGCGCAAACTGCCCCAGCGCTACCTCGACGATCCCGGCACGCAGGGTTGCATCGGCGAGGAGCTGATCGACGCACTGGTGGAACTGCACGCATTCGACTGGCGCGGCAGCGCGCTGGAGCGCATGGCCAAACCCGAGCGCTTTTTGGAACGGCAGGTGAACCGCTGGATGTCGCAACTGGACAAGTACCGCAGCCGGGAACTCGCCGGTGTGGACACGGTGGCCAGGTGGCTGGAGGACAACCGGCCCGCGGCGGGTGAACTGTGTGTGATGCACGGCGACTACAAGATCGATAACGCCATGTTCAGCCCGGACACACCGCCGCGCATTCTCTCGCTGGTGGATTTTGAGATGACCACCGTCGGCGATCCGCTGATCGACCTGGCCTGGGCGATGATCTTCTGGCCGGAAGCGGGCAACCTGATTGCCATTGCCGCACCGGGTGAGCCCGGCGGAATGGATGCGGACCATTGTCAGGCGCCCGGGGTGCTGATTGAGCGCTACGCCGAGCGCACCGGGCGCAGTGTCGACGGGTTGCAGTGGTACCAGGCCTTTGCCGCGTGGAAGCTGGGCATCGTGCTGGAAGGTTCCTACGCAAAATTTCTGTCCGGCGAATCGAAAAATCCCAACCATGAATTTTTTGGCTTCGTGGTGGATCAGTTGATGGAACGCGCGCAGCGTTTCGCACAGACGGACGGCTGACAATAAGGAATACGCATGAGCGACCTGTTCGACGTTGCAGAGAAAGTGGTGATGATTACCGGCGGCAGCCGCGGCCTCGGCCGGGCCATGAGCCGGGTGTTCGCCGCGCGCGGTGCAAAGGTGGTGGTGGCCAGCCGCAAGCTCGAAGCCTGCGAGAAAGTCGCAGACGAAATTCGCGCGGCCGGCGGCGACGCGCTCCCCCTGGCCTGCCACGTCGGTGACTGGTCGTCGCTGGAGGGCGTGGTGAACGCCGTGGTCGCGCACTACGGGCGCATCGACGTACTGATCAACAATGCCGGTATGTCACCGGTTGCGCCTTCGCTGCTGGAAACCAGTGAGGCGTTGTTCGACAAGATCATCTCGATCAATCTCAAGGGGCCGCTGCGCCTCACCGCGCTGGCCGCGACGCAAATGGCGCAGACGGGCGGCGGCTCTATTATCAACCTGAGTTCGCTGGCCTCGCAGCGCCCCTCGCCGCTGACCACTACTTACAGCGCCGCCAAGGCCGGCCTGAATGCACTCACCGCCGCTTCGGCGCAGGAGTACGCCGGCGTGGGCGTGCGCGTTAACTGCATCGTGTGCGGCACCTTTAATACCGATGCGGCGGCGGCCATGCTGGAGAACCCGGATATCCTGCCGCACATTATCGGCCCCATCGCGTTGCAACGCGTGGGCGACCCGGAGGAAGTGGTGGGCGCCGCGCTGTACTTCGCCTCGGATGCCTCCTCCTATACCACCGGTAGTTGCCTCACGGTGGACGGTGGCGTCAGGCCCTGAGGCAATGCAATCACATCGAGTAACGCGAGCGCCCGCCTTGTGGCGTAGAAGCCGCGCTAACCCGGGTAGTCAGGAGCAACTGGATGACTGAGCAGGAGTAACAGGATGGGATTTCGCTACGAGATGACGGCGCCCGGTGCGGCCAACGTGGCGCGCGTGGACGCAACCACGCAGCCGCCCGCGGCCAACGAGGTACAGGTGCGCATGCGCGCGTCGAGCCTCAACTATCACGACCTGGTGACCCTGCTCGGCTTGATTCCCGATCTGCAGTACCCGCGCGTGCCGCTGTCTGATGGCTGCGGCGAGATTGTCGCTGTCGGTGCTGACGTGACTGACTGGGCGTTGGGTGATCGAGTGATCGGCCTGTTCTACCCGCAGTGGCACAGCGGGCGTCCGGGCCGGGCCGGCAAGCGCCTCATACTGGGCGAGTCTACCGACGGCTGCTTGCAGGAGTTTCTCAACATCGATGCGCGCAGCGTGGTGCGCGCGCCGCACAACCTCACCGACGAGGAGGCGGCAACGCTGGTCTGTGCCGGCCATACCGCCTGGTACGCGCTGGTGGAAGAGGGGTGTTTGCAGGCCGGGCAAACCGTTCTGGTGCAGGGCAGTGGCGGCGTGTCGCTGTTCGGTTTGCAGATTGCGCAGGCGCTGGGAGCCACCGTCGTGGCCACGTCGTCCTCCGCGCAAAAACTGGGACAGCTCGAAGCGCTGGGTGCACGGCACCTGGTGAACTACCGCGAACATCCCGAGTGGCACGCACAGGTGCTGCAATGCTGCGGCGGCGTGGACGCCGTGCTCGATGTTGGCGGTGAAGCGACGCTGGGCAAATCGATTGCCTGCGCCAACATCGATGCATTCATCGCCGTGATCGGTGTGCTGGGCGGATTTGGCGAGGCGGCGGTGTCGGTGATCGACGTGATGCAGAAGAACCTGAACCTGCGCGGCGTGACCGTGGGCTGCGGCGAATCCCTGGACCGCTTTTGCCGCTTCGTGGAAGAGCATGACATCCGGCCGGTGATCAGCCACCAGCTACCGGCCGGCGAACTGGCAGCGGCGCTGGACCTGATGCAGGCCGGCGAGCACTTCGGAAAAATTGCTATCGAGGTTCAGTAGTGAGCAGGCGATAGCACGACGCGGGAGCAAACGGACAACCGCAAGCAGGCAATGGCAAGTGGAAATAGGCAAGCAATAGCAAGCAGACAGCAGCAAGCACACAACAGCAAGCAGAAAACAGCAAGCACACAACAGCAAGCAGGCAACAGCGGGCGCACAACACCCGCCAGGGCGTTTACGCCGGGAGAACAACAATGCAGTGGCAGGATAAATCCGCACTGGTAACAGGCGCCGCTACCGGTATTGGCCGCGCAGTGTGCAGGGAACTCGCGCAGCGCGGCGCCGTGGTGTACGTCAGCGCGCTGTCGCTGGATGAAGCGCAGCCCGTGGCGGACGAGATTACCGCAGCCGGCGGCCGCGCCATCGCGGTGAAGCTGGACGTGACCGACAACGGTGAATACCTCGCCGGCATTCAGCGGGTAGTTGCCGAACAGGGCCGCATCGACCTGTTAATCAACAACGCCGGCATGCTCTACGTGGGGGAATACCACGAGATGGACGAGGCTTACCTGGAGCAACTCATCCGCGTGAATCACACCGCCGTGGCCATTGGCACCCTGTACGGTTACCGCGCGATGATGCAGCAGGGCGGCGGCATGATCGCCAACGTGGCGTCCCAGGGCGGGTTGATGCCGGTGGGCACCATGGCAGCCTATAGCGGCACCAAGCACGCGGTGGTGGGGCTAACGGCCTCGGTGGCGGGGGAGGCCGAGGCGCACGGCGTGGTGCTGAAGACGATTTGCCCGGGCAACATCGCCTCCGACATGTTGACCAGGGCGCAGACGCGCGGCACCAATGCCCAGGGTGTGCTCGATGTGCTGCCCCGGATTATGGCGACGGATGACGCGGCGAAGGTCATTGTCGACGGCCTGTCCAGCCGGCGGCGCAAGGTCATCTTTCCTTTCTATGCCAGGGTGCTGGGGTTTATCCAGCGCCTGTGGCCCGAGTTTGGCCACAAGGGCGCGGCGCACTCCATCGCGCAGTTCCGCGCCAGGCGCGACGATGAACTGAGCCAGCACTGACCCGGCGCACGCCCCGGGCGACCTGAAGCAGCGGCTTTCAACAATCTATACCCTGCCTTGCTTTCACGCCTGTCGCCTTCACAGCCCCGGCGACCGGGGTTATGCTGCGGCTCCATTTTCTTGTTACTGATTCGCGGCCAGCGCACAGCGCCGCTGCGAAGACATCTGCCGCCAGCGACGTTGCACCGCATCGCTGTTGCGAGCGCCCCGGGTGGAGGGCAATACCGTGAGCGAACCCCAACAACACATGCAGGATACCTTGCAGCGCCTGAAGCAGGCACAACTCTCCGCCGGCATTCCCTCGGCCGAGGAGCGCAAGGCACGGCTGCAAAAAGCCATTGATCTGCTGGTTGATCACCAGCAGGCGCTGGCCGATGCGCTGGATGAGGATTACGGCGGCCGCTCGCCTTACCTCACGCTGATGTCGGAAGTGCTGCAACCGCTGGGCCACCTGAAAGAAGCACAAAAACAGTTACACAAGTGGATGAAGCCAGAGAAGCGCAAGGCGCCCTTTCCCATGGGGCTGTTCGGTTCAAAAGCGGAACTGCGTTACCAGCCCAAGGGCGTGGTGGGCATTATGTCGCCGTGGAACTACCCGATTGCGATGGTGATGAACCCGCTGTGCAACGCTCTTGCGGCGGGCAACCGCGCGATGGTAAAGCCCTCCGAGTTCAACCCGAAAACCGCCGCCCTGCTGGAAAAGCTGCTGCACGAGTATTTTGCGGATGACGAGGTAGTGGTGATCAACGGCGGCCCTGAAGTAGGCGCGGCCTTTGCCGAGTTGCCCTTCAACCACCTGTTCTTCACCGGCGCCGGCGGCATCGGCAGTAAGGTGATGGAGGCAGCGTCCCGCAATCTCACGCCGGTCACCCTGGAACTCGGCGGTAAATCGCCGGTGATCGTGGGTAAGTCAGCCAGTATCATCGGCGCCGCCAGCAGCATCATTACCGGCAAGTGCATGAACGCCGGGCAGGCCTGTGTATCGCCGGACTACGTGTTCGTGCCGCAGGACGACGTGGAACAGTTTATCGACGTTTGCCGCGCCAACTTCGTCAGCCAGTTTCCCTCCGTCCTCAAGAATCGCGACTACACCGCCGTGATCAATGACCGTCACTACCAGCGCATCATCGGCTACCTGCGCGAGGCCGAGGAAGCGGGGGTGCGTATCGATAACCTCTCGGGCGAGCCGATCATGGAAGGCAGCCGGCGTGTGCCGCTGCAGATCGTGGTGAACCCGGACGACTCGCTGGCGGTGATGCGCGAGGAAATCTTCGGCCCGATCATGGTGGTGAAGGGCTACGCCGACGTGGTGGATGTCATCAACTACATCAACGCACGGCCCGCGCCACTTGCCCTCTACTACTACGGCACGGACGCGGCGGAAAAGGAGCTGGTGCTGAATCACACCCTGTCCGGCGGCGTCAGCGTGAACAACGTGATGATGCACGTGGCCTGCTCCGACCTGCCGTTTGGCGGGGTAGGCGCCAGCGGCATGGGCAATTACCACGGGCGCGAGGGCTTTCGCACCTTCAGCCACGCCCGCGGCGTCTACACTGAGGGCAAGGTGAACCTGGCCAAGCTGGCCGGCACCCTGCCGCCTTACCAGCCGGAAAAACTAAAGAAAATGCTGGCGGCGCAAATCAAGAAGTAGCGCCACCACCCAGTTACCCGAGGAGAAACAAGCATGGCATTTAAAGGCAAAGTAGCACTGATCACAGGCGGCGGTAGCGGCATGGGCCAAACCGCGGCGCGCCTGCTGGCGCAGCAGGGCGCACAGGTGGCGATCTTCGATGTTAACCAGGAAGGCATGGCGAAAACCGCCGAGGGCCTGGACAACATCAAGGCCTACAGCGTGGACATCAGCGATACCGACGCGGTGCACGCTGCCGTCAGGCAAGTGGAGGCAGACCTGGGCCCCATCGACCGGGTGGCCAACGCGGCCGCGATCATGCCCTTCGGCAAACTGCTGGAGCAGGATCCCAAAATCCAGATCAAGCTGATGGACATCAACTACGGTGGCCTGGTGAACATCGCCACGGCAACGGTACCGGGCATGGTGCAGCGCGGCAGCGGCGACTTCATCAGCTTCAGCTCGATGTCGGGCATTATCCCGGGGCTGTTGATGGGCGGCTACTGCGCAACCAAGGGCGCGGTGCAGATGTACACGGAGATTCTCTACCACGAGAACCGCGACAGCGGTGTACGCTTTTGCTGCGTGTGCCCGCCGCCGGTGGCCACCCCGCTGTGGAACCAGGCGCGCGATACCGTGGTGCCCAAGCTCACCGAAGCGAGCGAGGCGATCAGCCCTGAAGAAGTGCTTTCCGATGTAGAGGAATGCCTGGAGAAGGGGAAATTTGTGTCCTACCCCGGCAAGCAGACGCGCATTGGTGCCCTCATGCGCCGCATCGCGCCGAACTACCTGTGGAACTACGCGCACAAAGCGGAAGGCTTCTAGCCCCCCATGTCTGACGCCTGGGTCTGCACCGAACTGAATGGCGAGGACGGCCTTGCACTGCAGGCGCAGGACGAACTGGCCTGTGGCCCTGGGCAGGTGCTGGTGAACACGCACTGCGTGGCGCTGAACTTCCCCGATGTGCTGATCACCCGCGGCGAATACCAGTTAAAGCTGGACCCACCCTTTATCCCCGGCAGTGAACTGGCGGGCGAGGTACTGGCCGTGGGGGAGGGCGTGACCGACATCGCGCCGGGGCAGCGCGTGCTGGCCATGACGGGTTTTGGCGCGTTTGCCTCGCAGGTGCTGGTGGCACCGCCCATGCAACAGGTAATGGTCATCCCGGATGCCATGTCCTTTGAGCACGCGGCCGCTTTCAACATGGTGTACGGCACTGCCATGCACGGCCTTGAGCAGCGCGGTGCCCTGCAGGAGGGCGAAACCCTGCTGGTGCTGGGCGCGGCCGGCGGCTGTGGCAGCGCCGCGGTGCAGATCGGCAAAGCCATGGGCGCGCGCGTTATCGCCAGCGCCAGCAGCGATGAAAAGTGTGCACTGGCGCGGCAATCCGGCGCCGATGAAACCATCAACTACAGCAGCGAAGACCTGCGCGAGCGCGCGCTGGCATTAACCGACGGCGAGGGCGTGAACGTGGTCTTCGACCCGGTGGGCGACGCCCTGTTCCGGCCGGCTTCGCGCAGCCTCGCCTGGAACGGGCGCTACCTGGTGGTGGGCTTTGCCGGCGGCGATATTCCCCAGCTTGGTGTGAACTACACGATTCTAAAGTCCATTGCCGTGGTGGGTGTGGCTTACGGGATGTCGGCGATCAAGGACCCGGCGATGAACGCGGAAAACTTCGAGCGCCTGTTCGACTGGTACGAACAGGGCCTGCTGCAGCCGCACATCGGCCACCACTACGCCTGCGAGCAACTACCCGACGCACTGCGCGAAATGCACGCCGGGCGTGCGCTGGGCAAAACGGTCGTCAGTTTTAACGCGGGCTAGTACGCGCCGCTGTTTATCTTTTATCAAGCCGCACCGCCCTGCTACCCGGAAGCGGTAATAGCTTTCACCCAGAGCTTCGCATGGCTGCGCATGCCCTGCGCTGAAAAGTGGCAGGCGTCGAAGCGGTGATAGGGCTTGTTCAGGCTGTCGGTATTCGGCCCCGGTTTTACGCCGGGAATGTTGCCGGGCAGGGCCGCCTGGGCCGCCCGTAGCTCGTCGCTACCCTTGTTCATGCAGATCGTGGCCACGGCCGGGTACACCGGCGCGTCGATGCCATAGTCACGCAGCGCTGCCACCAGTGCAGCGAACATCTGCGTGTAGGCATCGCCACTGGTTTTGTCGACGTCGGATTCGCCCTGGTGCCACAGCACGTGCGTGGCCTTTATTCCCGCTTCGTGCATGGCCTTTGCCGTGTGCTCAACGCGCACGTGTAAATCGCCGCCGGGTATCCAGCGCGCAATGTTGGTGCCGCCGATACCGAAGGGCACTACCAGCACCCGGTTGTAGTGGCCGCCGGCGATGAGCTGATCGCCCACCTGGCCCCACACCGAGCCGCCACTGCCGTTGGGGCCAAGCAGCGGATCTTTGGCGCGGTAGCACTTGCCATCGTGGGGATTGAAGTTGGCCACCTTACCCTCGGCGGTGTAGGGCGAGCGGCCCGCGTTGGCGCTGTTCGACTGGCCGAAGGCGAACAACACCGCGCTGTTGTCGCCGCTTGCGTAGTCGGCGCAGTTGACCGGTTTGCGGCCGGCGGTGTCCTGGAAGCCGCAGGCAGTGCGGTCACCTTCGTTGCAGGCCCGGCCTGAATACCACAGCGCCGCCAGCGGCATGGCCGCCTTTGCCGGTTCGCGCACCAGCTCCGGCATGTGAATGCCGGCGAGCCCGCCCAGGCCATAGGTGTAAAAAAGGCTCACGGCCCAGAGCCCTGCCAGCACGATTCCCAGTAGCCACTTCTTCATTGTTTTTATCCTGTGTTCGGGGCAATACCGTGGGTGGCCCCGTCCTGTTTGGCTTGATTGTCCGCTGCCATCGCCCGCTACATGGTCGCCGGGCGACGTTGTTACTGCCCGGAGGATACAATGCCCGTCAGGCCTAGCGCCACGGTTGCCGGCGGGCCGTGTGTACCGGCCAGTTAAACCGACTCACGCCAAAGCGCTGCGCCGGCTGTACCTGTTACCCGCCAGCGCTATACTTGCCGCACTTCTCAGGCAGGGTCTCAGACAGGGTGAATGGTTATGGCAGAGCAGGACAAGGTGGTGTTGATTACCGGCGGCGGCAGCGGCATGGGCCGGGAGGCGGCACGCCGCTTTGCGGCCGAAGGCGCGCAGGTGGTGCTGTTCGACGTTAACGTCGACGGCATGCAGGAAACCGCCGCGGGCTTCGACAATGTGCACCCGCACACCGTGGACGTGACGGATTTTGACGCGGTAACGGCCGCCGTGCGCCAGGTGGAAGACCAGATCGGCCCCGTGGAGCGCCTGTACAACTGTGCCGCCATCATGCCCTTCGGTATTCTCGTGGAGCAGGACAACGCCATCATCCACAAGCAGATGGCGATCAACTACGGCGGCCTGGTGAATATCACCCAGGCGGTACTGCCCGGCATGCTGCAGCGCGGGCGCGGCGACTTCGTCAGCTTCGCCTCGATGGCAGGCTGGATACCCATGCTTAAAACGGGTGCCTACACGGCAACAAAATTTGCCGTGCGCGCCTTTACCGAGACGCTCTATCACGAGAACATGAAGTCCGGCGTGCGCTTCGCCTGCGTTTGCCCGCCGGCGGTGGCAACGCCCCTGCTGAAACAGGGGCAGGATAGTGACTGGCCCAAGATGCTGGATGACCAGGGCCCGCCGATTGAGCCGAAAACCGTGATCGACGCGATCGAGGAATGCCTCGATAAGGGCAAGTTTTTTGTGCTGCCTACCCGCGAGGCAAGAATCGGCGTGATTATGCGGCGCCTGTTCCCCGGCCTCATCTGGAAGCAAGTACACCAGGTTGAGGGTTTCTGACACACGCAACAATGAGGCTTCCCCATGGAAGTCATGATTGTTTCCAGCAGCGACGAAGTCGCCCAGGTTGCGGCCGACATCCTCCGGGATATGCTGCTGCACAAACCCGCCTGCGTGCTGGGCCTGGCCACCGGCAGTACCCCCATCGCCCTCTACGGGGAACTGGTGCACCGCTATCAGCAGGGCGAGATCAGCCTGCGCGAGGTGCAGACCTTTAACCTGGACGAGTACCTGGGCCTGCAACCCAAAAGCCGCCTCAGCTATCGCCGCTTCATGAGCGAGCACCTGTTCGCCCACACCGATATCGAAGCCGACAACATCCACTTCCCCGAGTGCGCCGCCGAGCAGGACCCACGCACGGTAGGCCCGGGCTACGAGTGGGCGATTTCCAACGCCGGCGGCATCGATTTGCAGGTACTGGGCATCGGCGCCAACGGCCACATCGGCTTCAACGAACCCAGCTCCAGCCTCGGCTCGCGCACCCGCGTAAAAGCGCTGGCGCCGCGCACCCTGCAGGACAACAGCAAACTACTGCGCGACGACGAAACGCAACCGGAAATGGCCATTACCATGGGCATCGGCACAATAATGGACGCGCGCAGAATCCTGCTGCTGGCCACCGGTGAACACAAGGCGGCCGCAGTGGCGGGCGCCGTGGAGGGCGCCATCTCGGCCATGCATCCCGCCTCCGTGTTGCAGGCGCACCAGCGTGTGCGCGTGATCGTGGATGAGGCGGCGGCTTCGCAACTGCAGTTGCGCGAGTATTATCAGTGGGTGCGGCGGAAGAATGATTCTATTGCTTCACAGCATGGTGGGAGTGCGGATGATGATCCGTGGTTTCATAAGACTGTGGAGGATTTGGATTGAGAGGAGAGGGTTTTCGGTTGTCGGTGCCGCAACGGTGGGTGATGTTGTTTTGACGGTGAGTTTGTTCCGTCATCAATGGAAAGAGTATGCTGTACCAAGCGAAGCGCACACTGAAAATTGCTTTGTGCGATTTTTGCTCTCTTTCACGGGGTGAGCGTAAGTCTTTGATTGGCTGTGTTGGATTGCTTTGAGGGGTGGGTTTTTCGGGCTATGCTTTCGAGTATGTTGAGAATAGAAACTTTGCGTAGAATTAGCTGTTAGGTGGCCATGCAGATTCAGGCTAGTGACTTGGATAACGAAAGGGGCACGCTTGCACTCGAACGTTTGTCCCAAGGTCTGGATGTTCTGCTCATTCCGCCGATTTCGATTGTTAACGCTAAATGTCAAGGCCTCCAGCTGCTGGTATGGTCTAAAAATGGCGCTGAATCTACTAGTATGGAGTCAGCTAAACTTGAGCTCCTTCATGGTAAAGGCGTGTTCGAGGAGCTTCTCTCGAATTGGCCTGAACTAGAAAAGTTGATCTCTGGCGCGGAGTTACCCTGTTATCTCCATCATGACTATGGCATGGGCAGTATTAGGCTGGCACAGTTAAAACCAAACGGAGAAGTTGCATGGCTCCATCCAGATCAGCCAGAGTCCACCTAACAAGCACAAGCAATCGGGACGGCCGTACCGGCCGCCCTTGTTGTGGGCGTTATGTGTCCGGCTATTGCAGTGCCACTCTTAGTGATTGAGGAGCATATTTTGAGACTTAATAAATGGGGGTCTGGGAGCTGTGTCTAGACTGAGCAAGAGAATCGACCAAAAGATACTCACCGAGGAAAATGAAGCTCAAGAAAGAGCCCTTCACGCCGCAGCAAGAAGGAGGGCGCGAACTAAAGCAGAGAAAAAGCTAATTGCCGATCTGTCGCCCATAATTCATGAGGGGCTTCATGATTTAGGATTGAAATTATGGGGTCGTGGATTGTTGGGGCGTCGGTATTGTATCTCAGTGGACAGTAACTTTGAAAGAGATTCAGAGCGTCGTTTTGGTCTTCGTACTCGAATTCCTTTTGTTCGAAGTGGCCTTAAAGAGCGAATGCCTGTTGGAAAGAATGAATGGGCATACCGGTGGGTTTTGGCATGCAAGCCGTACCCATATCCCTTTTTGTTGTTCTTGCTAACCGATGATGGCAAGTTTCAGTTCTATTCCCAGAACATCTACCCTGATAGAAAGGGATATTTCGTTGAGCTGCTCAACGGGAGCAATGAGCGAGTGAGCCCGAATAGTGAAGAAGAGCTGATTGAGGATGTTCTATTTTACGGGTTTAGAAAAAAGACTACGTATATAGCATCCGATTAGTTCGCAGGCCGGCAAAATGCATCTTCATGGATCTGGGAAGAAACACATAGTAAGCACAAGCAAACGGGATCGCGCACTTGGAGTCTCGCCGTTGTGCTTGTTCGTTATGTGCCAACATCGAACCTGAGATGAGAACGAAGTGGAAACAGGCATCTACGCTATCGCGGCCCTTGTACCAGTTCTCGTAGTTGTAGTGTTGCATTACTTTTGGCCCAGAAAAGGAAAAATAGGTATCAATACCAATACAGTTCACTGCCCGACGTGTAATCCAAAAGCTCCAATGGTTCGCGTACCTCTAAATAGTCGGGAGTTCTTGTGGGGTGGCTGGACCTGTAAGCATTGTGGGTGTGAGTTTGATAAGTACGGCAGTGAAATGAACACGTAACCAGTACAGTCACTATCATTTTGTGCTGGTAAACTATTTATCATCAGAGCTAGATGCTGTCGCGCTTGAGCAAAATCTAAGACCAATGGTTACTCAACAAACTTGTACAGCGCCGAATCTGAAGCCTGTTATAGATCAGGGTGGTTCCGTTTCCTATAGATATAATGGAAAGGATCAGAAACAGATACTAGCAATAGTTATTGATAAGAATTCATGCTCATAAATCAGCTAACAATCGCAGGTTGTCTGCGTGGTGAATCCTTTGAGCCGTCGGGCATGCTTAGAGCAGCGCCAGCTGCTGGCGGCGGTACGCGGAGAGTCCAACCTAAGGAGTAGGTATGATCTTCCTAAATCGACTTCCGGAGAGTGAGAGAAACAAAACGAACACGCGCCAGATGCGTGCATATATGCAAGCCCTCCTCGAAGTGTCAGGGCTCCTGGCCGGGGAGGCGTTCGAATTGAGGGCCATGCTGGGGAATTTTGGAACACATATGGACGCCGGCAGGTTTGAATCTGTAGCAGACGGTAAAGTCCGTTTGACCACCTCCGGAAGAGAGTATTTCTCTGAAAGGCTCTTGTCAGGAGCAGTGACTAGAGAGGAGATTATTGAAATGATTAGAAATATCACTGCTGAAACTCCTCCTCCCAATTGGGTTACTCTAGCGGTAAAGCTTGCGGAATCCGCGTAGCAAGGCGAAGCAGCGCGACGCGCTACGCGTGCCCCAACCCGAAGCGTTGGACATGCGGGTGAAATTAAGTCAGACAAGACGCTGTAGATTTCAGGCTTGAAGTGGTAAGGGGGAAATGTGAATAGAACAGAGGCTATTCAGGCCGCGAAGAATGGATCAATTGCGGCCACAATCTCTGGTGTGCTTACCCTGGCAGTGGTCTTTTTCGCGATGTACACCGATTCCGACGGTGATCTCGGTTTATGGAATGATGCCTCTAATCTATTTGATATTGCACTCGTTTTTATATGCGCTGTTGGCATCTATAGAAAATCCCGAGCAGCGGCGGTTGTCCTATTCGTATACTTTATTTTGTCCAGAATATATTTGACAATTTCTCTTGGGCGTTTTCCCGGGTTCTTTTTGAGTCTGATATTTCTCTACTATTATGGGAAAGCGATTCAGGGCACGTTCGTGTTTCACAAGTTGGAAAAAGCGCAGAATCCCGAGTATCGAGCTGCGCCCCGTTGGTACTATTTCGTCGGCATTCCACTGGGCGTGGTCACATTAATATTGTTTGGTCTTGGTTATTTGACGATGACTGGCGCGATGCCGTCAACGGAGGTTTTGGCCGGGAAAAAAGTTCCTCAGAGCGAAATGGAGACACTACTGGCAGAGGGTATAATCGATGAACATGAGAAGGTCGAGTACTTCTATTCAGCGGGATTTTCGTCGATTATGGAGGACGGCAATGTACTCACTGATCGGCGAGTAATTTCATACTTCAAGAATGAAGAAGGTGAGCTGGTGGTATACGAGCTGTATATCCCGGATATCCGAAACGTAGAACTGGTGGAAGAAGGTAACTATCTTAAAGACAGCATCTACCAGGTAAATTCCTATGACGAGGATGCATGGTTGCAGATAGTTCTATCTACAGAATCTGGTGGCGATGTTCGATTTATTGAAGCGCTGCGTAAGAAGATCGAAGAAGACCCATAGCCAGCGCACGCAAGCGGGCGACTTCTATATGCTGGTTTAGCAAATCGATTTTGATTTTTTCATGCAGGGTTAAACACGGCATTACTTTCCTTAGGCTAACTGTTAACGGAAAAGATTCGGCTTCCGGGTAACTCCCAGGCAACGGCGTCACAACATAAAACTCAACAAGAGGGTGTAGCACCATGCCTTACATCAAGCTCCCTACCGGTATCACCGCCGTACACGCAGCATTCTTCTTCGCATTCTCGTTTCTGGCGCTACCACCCCAAGCCCTCGCCGCCGATGTCCCCATCAATGCACCGCGCGGCAACTACGAAGGCGCCGACAACATTCATTGGTACCAGCAGGAGAGCCTCAAACACGAAGATTTCGCCTCCAATGACTTTCGCCACGGCGACTTTTACGTGTGCAATGAAGACGAGCTGGAAGAGACCTGCTCTGGTGAGAGCATGTACAACGAGCACCGCCTGTTTGAAGGGGCAGGTATATTCCCCGTGGATGTGGTCGTGCTGGCTGACGCGCGGGTTAGCTACAACTGGCGGGTAGCGATTCAGGGTATTCGCAGGGCCAATCGCGTGTTCGAGAATTCAGGGCTCCCCATTCGGCTGGTGGTCAAGCATATCCAAACGGAAGATATCGCAAGTTATGGCGATATCGAGGCGGCTTACGAGTATTTCGTCAACGACAACGAAGACGAGACCTGGGCATTGTTGGATAAGCACGAGGCAGACATGCTGTTCATCTCCCTCCAGTTTGATCCGGGTGATCTTATTTGTGGGCTGGCACCTTTGGAGTACTTTTACGGTGCACCGCCGGTTGTTCTCAGCGCCTGTGACCAATTTGAGTTCGATTACACACTGGCTCACGAGATCGGGCATCTGCTGGGTTTGTTCCACGACGTAGCCAACGACGAAGCTTTTGGGCAGTACCCGCCCGAGCTGGACTACGGTCGTGGCTATTGCGATAGCACCTGCACCGTGGGCACAGTAATGAGCTACGCCTTTCTGCCGCTGCCGTTTTTCTCCAAAGAGGGCCTCTATATAGGCGGCGAACCTATGTTCTCTGACGGGATAAGTGGTGAGCCCAGCGATGCGGTACGCGCCGCGCGCCATTTTGCTATCGGGCTGGCGTTATTGTGGGAGACGCGGTCGGGCAATGAGTCCCCGTTTGAGCCAGCCAGTGCGGGCGCGTTAATCAGGCCGAAGAGCGAGGGTGAGGGAAGGCGCAGGTGCGTTCATAAACCGCCTTACGTTGATCCCGCATACGCGGGGACAGCGCTTACCGCGCCGCGTAAGTCTCTGCATTCTGACTAAGGGGTAAGCGCACAGAAGAATCAACGGTTGCGGTGCGGTTGGTGCTTGCTACGTTTTTGTACACGCGCAACGCGCTATCGTTGCCGTCGGCTTCTGAACAGGCATGCCATCCCCGCCACCATCAGCAACAAACTCCCAGGGCTAGGCGCTCGGTAGAAAAAGTACCCCACGTCCGGTCGAGCACTGAAAACCTCAAAGCGCAGATCCGTTCGATACCTGCTAGGCAGAAACGGGTTCTCATACTCGTGCAGCACCACGCCCGCATAGGCTGTGTGCATCACGGGTGGCGATTCCGTGCGGGTCAAACCCACTAACACGGCCGTCTCATAGATGCCCAGTGCTAAAATCAAAGTAGGTTCGAATCCCGCATCGAAGAACGATTGGATCTCCAAATGCGTCAAGGTAAAAAACATGTCCGGGCCTGTTAGCTGAGGCTGACCAATGAAGCTGTTGAACAGGTTGTTTACATCGCCTAAGGATGCCCATGTCCAGCCGCTCAGGTCTACACCATTCAGTGAGCCCTCGCAGGTGCCGGTCTGGGTGTCGCAAATATCTTCAACGTCCCACCACCGAATATCGACAAATGCGTTGGGCTGCAACCACTGCCGTTCGCCCACGTGAACGGGCTGTATGCTGGTGGCGTGAACGCCGGCGGCGAAGAGGGTTAGGACAGTGGCGGCAATGCCCTTGAGCATCACACGTATCATCTTGGTTTGCACAGGCGCTTACCCGTTGCTTTCAGTCTACCAAGCCTAGTTCAGAAGTTGTTGAAGCGCTATCAAGTTTCCCGGTTCACGGAAGGGCAACGTGTTCGCCTGGGCCAGAGCGTTGGGGCGGATCTGGCTGCGAATTTACCGGCCCCGGAATCAGCCCAAGCCAGACCGCCTGCGTACACTAGTTAACGTGCGGCAATAACGAGTACTCGTCCGCGTAATACAACATCTGCGCATCAAAACTTTCCGGGTAGCTCAACTGCACATCAACCACCTCGCCATTCTTCGTCACCGGCGTCAGCAGCGGGTTGACGAAGCCCTTGTAGGGCGCAATGTTCAACGGTTCAAACCTGCGCAGTACCTCGGCGTGTAGTTCCGGGTCTACCGTGATGCCGTAGGTTTCCACCAGGTAGGCAATGGCGTCGTAGTCGCCTTCTGATTTGATGCGCTGCAGTTCGCGCAGTAGCTGTGCGAACAGGTTGCGCAGTGCGTGGTAGTCCTGGATCACGAAGTAGGTTTTGCCGTCGCGCACCTTGCGCTCGATCACACCCCGGGCTTTGCCCTGGGCGTAGGCCCAGCGGGCTACCATGGCGCGGTTGCGCATGTGCGCTTCTTCAAGTTGCTCACCGGGCTGGATGCGGTACAACTGCGTCAGCATGCCGCTGCGTATGTAGCGGTCGTAGGCTGCGCGGCCCACTTGCAGGTTGGGCATTACGCCCAGTTCGATCAGCTTCGGATCCATGATGTAGTACAGCGCAATAAGGTCCGCGCGGCCTTCTTCCAGTGTCGAGGCGTACTGCTTCAGGGTTTCCTTGATCGTGCCCACGCCCGGGTTCAGTTTGCCCGAGGCGTGGCCGATGACCTCGTGCAGGTCGATGGAAAGCGCGCTGGCCAGTTGCCGGTACTGTTCGGCGCGCGCGATCTCTGTGCCGTCCCAGGCGAACTCGCGCAGGCTCTTGTCGGGCGATGCATAGTAGGCGTTGAAGATGTTGGCGATCGTCACCGACTTGGAGCCGTGGTTGGCGCGAATCCACGCCGAGTTGGGCAGGTTGATGCCCACCGGTGTGCTGGGCGAGGCGTCGCCGGCTTCGGCCACCACGGTAATCGC
>JAUHYL010000124.1 GCA_030426545.1 Gammaproteobacteria bacterium | reverse complement strand
ACGAGGTGCTCTACAGCCACCTGTTGCGTTCCCTGTGTCCGGTCACCGGGCAACCTGACTGGGCGACCGTTTGGCTACGCTACTCCGGGAGGGCACTGGAGCGTACTTCGCTACTCACCTACCTCCTTGCCTATCGCAATCACCCGGAGTTTCACGAGCAGTGCGTGGAACGCATGTTTTACGATATTCAGCAGGTGGCGCAGCCGGAGCGGCTTGAATTGCAGGCGTTCTATACGCGCCGAGGCGGTCTTGATATCAGCCCCTATCGCACGTCGGGAGCGAACGGGGAACCGCTGCCACGTCTCAATCGCCAGTAGTGCCAGGAGCATCTTCCGGCTGCGTTCGCCGTACTTGTGACGCGCCTGCGAGGACTGGCATCAGGCAGGCCATATGGTATGATGCGCGGCCTCACGGTGAGGTGGCCGAGTGGTCGAAGGCGCACGCCTGGAAAGTGTGTATACGGCAACGTATCGAGGGTTCAAATCCCTCCCTCACCGCCAAAGAATACGGGAGCCCTGCGGGGCTCTTTTCAGTTCAGACGCTAAACAATCGAGCGCATCACGCTTTAACGCAGTACGTCCCGGCTATCGGCAGCCCACATTCCTGATCTGGCCGCCTTCAGCGAATCCACAGACAGCGTCCCGCTAATCCTTACTTCGCCTCTGTCAGCGCTTTTCCGCGATGCGCCTGCTGAATCACGTAAGCTCTGATCGCGGCACTCTGCTCGGGCGTGACATTGTCGGAAAATGAGGCCATTCCGCGGTCGCGCAACTTGCCACCCAGTACCACTTCATCCCAGCCCCTGGGGTCCCACAGGTAGGCAGAGCCGCGCAAGTCGGGAATGGTCAGGCCAGACACTGCGTTCAGGCCGTGGCAGCCCATGCAGATATCCTGGTAGGCACCGAAGCCTTCCTGCAGTGTCGCCTCGCTGGCGTTGAGCGCTGGCGGGTTGAACACCACTGCAGGCTTCCATTTCACCGGCGGCAGTGAACCGTCCGCGCCCAGCTTGAACGTCAGTACGCGATTGACGGCAGGCAGGCTGTCGCTCTGGACGAACTCGCCGAATACCAGCGCAAAGGCGCCACCCCAGCCGACGTTGATCGACACATACTGCTCACCATCGATTTCAAACGTGGTTGGCGCGGCCACGACGCCGGTTTGCGTGGGGAAGGCCCACAGTTGTTCCCCGCTATCCGCCGCGAAGGCCACAAACTCACCGTTCGCCGTGCCCTGGAAGACGAGGTTGCCCGCCGTGCTGAGGGCGCCGCCATTCCAGGGACCCTTGTGTTCAACGCGCCAGGCCTCTTTTTGCGCGACGGGATCCCACGCCACGAGGCGGCCCTGCACCAGGGCACGCATCGCTTCGCGCTCAGCCTGTGCGTCCGGGAGTGAGCCCACGATGCCATGTGTGCCTGTGTTAGCCACGCCGGGGTTGTACTTGAAGTCATCCGGCTGACCATAGTTGGCCGGGATATCCAGCACGGGGATGTAGACCAGGCCGGTATCGGGGCTGTAAGACATGGAATGCCAGTTGTGGCCGCCGAGGTAGGAGGGAAACATCAGGAAGGGTTCATCCTCGTAGCGGGCGCCAGGCACTTCCACGGGGCGGCCTGTTTCCATATCCACGTGGGTGGCCCAGGTGATATCAATGTAATTTTCGGCTGACAGCAGTTCGCCGTCAGTACGGTCCAGCACGTAAAAGAAGCCGTTTTTTGGCGCCTGCATCAGGACTTTGCGGGTTTCGCCATCCAGTTTCAGATCAGCGAGAATGATGTGTTGCGTTGCGGTGTAATCCCAGGTTTCACCCGGGGTTGTCTGGTAGTGCCAGACGTATTCGCCAGTGTCTGGCCGTACGGCGACGATGGATGACAAAAACAGGTTATCGCCGCCGCCCGGAGAGCGTATCTGCTGGTTCCAGGGCGTGCCATTGCCGACGCCAAAATAGAGCAGGTCCAGCTCCGGGTCATAGGCCATGGAGTCCCACACGGTACCGCCGCCGCCCCCCAGTTCCCACCACTTGCCGTTCCAGGTCTTTGCTGCCATCTCCAGGGCATCACTTTCAAAGCCCAGTTCGGGATTGCCCGGTACGGTGTAGAAGCGCCAGGCCAAACTGCCATCGTTGACGTTGTAGGCGCTGATAAAGCCGCGCACCCCGAACTCGGCACCACCATTGCCGATAAGCACCTTGTCTTTGACCACGCGCGGTGCGCCTGTAATGGTGTACGGCAGGGAAGCATCGAGTGTTGCCACCTCCCAGTTCACTTTGCCGGTAGCCGCATCCAGAGCAAACAGGCGGCCATCCAGTGCGCCGAAGAACACCTGGCCTTGCCACACGGCCACGCCGCGGTTCACAACGTCACAACAGGTGTGCTTGGCCTTCTCTTTGGCGACCCGCGGGTCGAAGGTCCACAGCGGTTCACCGCTGCGTGCGTCCAGTGCGTGCACGATGCTCCACGCGGAAGTCATATACATCACACCGTCAACGACGATAGAGGTCGCCTCAATACCGCGCTGGGTGTTGAGATCGAACGACCAGGCCAGTCCCAGCTCTTCTATGTTGTCTTCATTGATCCCCGCCAACGGGCTGTAGCGCTGTTCACTGTAAGTGCGGCCGTGGCTCATCCAATTGCCCGGCTCGCTGTCTGCCGCGGCCAGGCGTTCGCCATCTACCCAGGCCGCTCCCGTCGGCTCAGTGGCTTCCTGGTGGCCGCAGGCGACCAGCGTGATAGTGAGTAAAATTGTCGTAAGCAGAATAATGACTCGGGATATCATGTAGACGCCTCTTTGAGCGACCCGGTGGGCCTTCGTTATGAACGGTTTATTGTTGGCAGCGTAACGCATGGTGGCTAACTGAGTTTAGCGCAGGTTTACTGCCGGCGGCAGTATGAAAAAGGGCCGCGTTCTGCGGCCCGTGGAGTCGATAGAACGTGCAGCTCGGTCAGAGCACAAGTTCGGCCATGTCACGAATCAGGCCCATTTCCCCATTAATCAACAGCGAGGTGACGGGAGAGTTTTCCCAGTCTTTCAGTTTTTCCTTGATACGGTCTTTCGGGCCGCACAGGGAAATCTCGTCGGCAAACTGATCCGGCACCGCGGCAATAGCCCGATCGCGTTGTCCCTTCATGAACAGGTCCTGCACCTCCTGCGCCTCATCGGGGAAGCCCATGCGCGACATCAGTTCCTTGTGGAAATTGCGTTTGGCAGAGCCCATACCGCCAATGTAGAAGCCCAGCATGGCCTTCACGGGGTAGAGTGCTTCTTCCAGGTTGTCGTTGATGTTTGCCACCACGGTGGGACAGATCTCAAAACCGTCTTTGGCATCCTTGATCTGGTCCGCATAGACCTCCTGACGATAGGGTGAATAATAAAGCGGCAGCCAGCCATCGGCGATCTCGGCAGTCTGGGTAACGTTTTTTGGACCCTCCGCGCCGATAAAGATAGGCACATCGGCACGCCGGGGGTGTGTGATGGGCTTCAGCGGCTTGCCCATGCCCCAGGCACCTTCACCGGTGAAGGGCAGGGGATAGAACTCGCCGTCGCTGGTCACAGGGGCTTCCCGCGCCAGCACTTTGCGAATGATCTCGATGTACTCCCGGGTGCGAGTAACGGGCTTGGCGTACGGTTGACCATACCAGCCCTCCACTACCTGGGGGCCGGATACACCGAGGCCGAGAATCATGCGCCCTTCAGACAGGTGATCCAGTGCCAGCGTTGCCATGGCACAGGCAGTGGGTGTACGTGCAGAGAGCTGGGCCACGGCGGTTCCCAGACGCAGCTTCTCCGTGTGTGCGCCAATCCAGGCCAGTGGTGTGAATACGTCGTTGCCCCAGGATTCCGCCGTCCAGACAGAGTCAAAGCCCAGTCGCTCCGCCTCCTGCGCCATTTCAATGTGCGAGTTTCCGGGCGGCAGCGCTCCCCAGTAACCCAAGTGTAATCCAAGTTTCAGACTGGCCATGTTGTTCCTCCGTCAGTGAGCGCCTAACTGTACGCCAAGTCGTGTACGGGGAGGAAGTGCGTACCGGCCAATTTCTGTGACAACCGTGATCAACCCTGAAATGGCCTGTTCGCATCCGGGCATGCTGCAGACTGCGCAAGGGCGGGCTGCGCACAAATGCGTGGTTTGCTAGACTCACCGCCTTGCTATTCAAAGAGAGTACTGCCGCATGGGTGAACTGACACACCTTGATGAACAGGGTGCAGCGCACATGGTCGATATCGGGCAAAAACGTGAGACCGAGCGCCGCGCGACGGCTCAGGCACGTGTTTCCATGCAGCCCGAGACGCACGCCCTCATCGCCGGTGGTGGCCACAAAAAGGGCGATGTGCTGGCGGTTGCGCGCATCGCCGGCATACAGGCGGCCAAAAAGTGCAGTGATCTGATACCACTGTGTCACCCGCTGATGCTCAATGCGGTAAGTGTGGAATTTGATCTCGACAGCAGTGACCGCGAAGTGCTGATCAGTGCCACGTGCAGCGTCTCCGGTAAGACCGGCGTGGAAATGGAAGCGCTGACGGCCGCTTCCGTTGCCGCACTAACCCTTTATGACATGTGCAAAGCCGTGGATCGCGGAATGCAGATTGAAAGCGTAAGCCTGCAGCACAAGGAGGGAGGCAAAAGTGGCACCTGGGAGCGGGGCGACCACTGATGCTCACCGTGCGCTTCTTTGCCCGTGTGCGGGAAGAGTTGGACTGCACCGAACTGCAGTTGCCCTGGGAACGGCGTGTGGCCGACCTGGATAGTCTGCAGGCAGAGCTGTGTGCCACCCGGGGCGAACACTGGCGAGAAGTGCTCGCGCAGGACAACATGATCCGGGCGGTCAATCAGGTTGTTGCCGATGGCAATCAGGCGTTGAGCGACGGTGACGAAGTAGCGTTCTTTCCGCCGGTCACGGGTGGCTGAGTTGGCGCGCTTGCAGGTGAATGTGCAGTCGGCGGCATTTGATGTCGGGCAATTGCAGCGTGAGTTGCTGGGCGAGTCCGGCGGCGAGGGTGCGGTAGCGACCTTTACCGGCTACGTGCGCTGCGATAACGACGCTCGACAGGTGGATTGCCTAGAACTGGAGCATTATCCCGGCATGACAGAGAAAAGTATCAGCGCGATCCTGGAAGAGGCCGCCCGACGCTGGCCCTTGCTGGGAGCGCAGGTGGTGCACCGGGTTGGCCGGCTGAGTACGGGCGACGAAATCGTCTGGGTCGGTGTATCATCCGCGCACCGCGCAGCCGCATTCAGCGCCTGTGAGTTTGTCATGGACTACCTGAAGACCCGCGCCCCGTTCTGGAAAAAGGAGCATGGCCCGCAGGGTGAGCACTGGGTAGAAGAACGAGACAGTGACAGGAGTCGCGCCCGGCGCTGGCACGAATAACCTGAATAGGGGATGTGTGCCGCCTGATTGTCAGTTCAAATCGCGACTCACACCCATCCAACCATATCGTCGGGCCGCCACCCGGCAGATTCATCCCGGTAAAGGAGTAGAGACAATGAGTATTGAGCCCCGTGAATTGCGCGACGCGCTGGGGCGGTTTACCACCGGCGTCTGCCTGATCACCACAGTGACTCAGCAGCGCACCCCGCTGGCCATGACCGCGAATTCGTTCTCCTCCGTGTCTCTCGATCCACCGCTGGTATTGTGGAGCCTGCAGGAAAACTCTGATGTCTACGACGTCTTCGCCGGCGCGCGTTACTTCAATATCAATGTGCTGGCGCTGGAGCAGCAGGCCCTGTCCACACAGTACGCTCGCAAAGGCCAGCACGAGATCGAGCGCGCCCACTACCGGGACGGCAAATGCGGCGCCCCGGTCATTCGCGACGCGCTGGTGAATTTCGAATGTGAGCAGGAGGCAACCTACGACGGCGGCGACCACCTGATCATCGTTGGCAGGGTGCTGGACGTGCAGCAGCGCCCCAGCGGCGATCCGCTGCTGTTTTTCTCGGGCGGGTATCGCGAAATCCGCTGACCGCCTGCAGGCTTAAACCACCCTCTTGCGGATACTTCCAATGCCCGCCGTTGGCACTATACTGGAGCGCTTTGGTCGGATGCGTTCAATCCTATGAAGTATTGCTCCAGTTGCGGCAAGCGCGTTGTGCTCGAAATTCCCCAGGGCGACGACCGTGAGCGCCACGTCTGCTCCAGTTGCGATCTGATTCACTACGTGAACCCGCGAGTCATCGTTGGCTGCCTGCCGATTTATGAGGGGCGGGTGCTACTGTGTAAGCGCGCGATCGAACCGCGCAAGAACTAC
>JAUHYL010000123.1 GCA_030426545.1 Gammaproteobacteria bacterium | reverse complement strand
ATGCAGGCGAAGTTCGTAGAGCGCGGTGGCAGTCTGGGTTGCTTGAGTCTCCGCCGAAAGAGGCCCTGACTCGGTCAGGTCATCGCTCGATGGAGCGTGAACAAACGGGAACACGCAGGCAGAGGCTCCCGGGGGGGCGGTGGTCAATCTTTGGAAGTAATCCGCCGGCAGCGTTGCGTCGGCGTCGGTGTTGCAAATCCAGTCGCTGGTGATGGCGCCGGACTGCAGCCACTTGAACGCCAGGTCACAGCCTGCTTTGCGCGCGAGTCCCACCCCCTTTGACGCTGGCAGTGGGCCCCGCAGTTGATCCATGTCTAGCGTGTAGATATCAATCCCGGCGCCCATTTCGATGGCGTGGCCGGCGCTGAGGGCACTCCTCAACGCACGGTTGCAGTCTTTGTCGGGTTCAGTGTCCGGTTGATTCAGTACGACGATTACCAGTACGCGCTGCGAGCCAGTATCCAGTGTGGATAAACGTTGCAGGAAAGCATCGCTCTCGCGATAGGCCGGTATCACCAAAACCTGGCTCCAGCGGTGGGCTACCTGCGGCGGCTGCGGCAGGTCCGCTTCAATGTAATGCTGCAGGTAACGTGCGCTTGCAAGTTCGTCACGCATCAGTGCAGGGCGGCGCGAATGGGCAGTGCCTGAACGATAGCGGCCTCAATATCCAGTAACTCATCCCAGCGGGTGGCAACCGCGTCCTCATCGAGGTAGCGCCTGGCCAGAGTCAGAAACAGCTCAAAATGGCGCTCCTCGGAGCGTGCGATCGACTGATAGAATCGCTTTAACGGCCCCGCTTCCAGCGCGGCGGCAACCAGTCCGAAGCGTTCCGCGCCACGCGCCTCGATGATGCCGGCTGTGAGAAGCCGGTCCATCAGGTATTCGTCGCGCCCCTGTCGAATCGATTCGCGAAACCGGGTGACATAGGCGTCCCGGGTATCGGCCGCGGTAATCTGTCCGCGCCGGTGCAGCCACTTCACCACCTCGCGGTAGTGCGTCAGTTCTTCCACGGCGAGGTCGGCCATGGCCGCGACCAGTTCAGTGCGATCCGGGTAGTGGGAAAGCATCGAGATAGCCATGCCGGACGCCTTCTTCTCAGCGGCCGCGTGATCCTGCATAAACGTATCGAAATCTTCCAGCACCGCGGTCGTCCAGGAGGCGGGGGTGGTGAAGCGCAGGGGTGATTCGGGCATGCGGTAACTCAAGACGTGGCGAGCGCAATATTGAACGTGAAGTTGGCACTGAACACAAGAACCGCGCCTGCCGTAAATTCATTCCCGCAGCGTTGTGTTTACCGCACGGCCCTGCAGTTGAGCTTGGTGAAGGCCGGGTTCGCTATGCTACACTTCGCGGGCTTCCCGAGAGGCTTTTGCCTGGATACAGCGCCGTTCGGGATACGCATTTCCATTCCTTTTTCTCAGGGTCCCTCGATCAATGATCATCAAGCCTCGTGTACGCGGATTTCTTTGTATAACCACCCATCCAGCGGGTTGTGAAGCGAACGTCAGCAAGCAAATTGATTACGTGCGTGGCAACGGTCCCATTGCCGACGGGCCCAAGCGCGTGCTGGTGATCGGCGCGTCCACGGGCTACGGGCTGTCTTCGCGCATCACTGCCGCTTTTGGCTGCGGCGCCGATACTCTGGGGGTGTTCTTCGAGAAAGAGGGCACAGAGAAAAAGCCCGGCACCGCGGGCTGGTATAACTCGGCAGCGTTCCACAAGTTCGCCGAGGCTGAAGGCTTGTATGCCAGGAGTATCAACGGTGATGCGTTTTCTGACGAGATAAAACAGAAGACGATCGACACGATCAAGGCCGATATGGAACAGGTGGACCTTGTAGTCTACAGCCTCGCGGCGCCGCGCAGGCAGCATCCCGTGACGGGCGAGGTGCATACTTCAACGCTGAAACCCATCGGCAAGGACACCGTGCAAAAAGGGGTGAACACCGATAAGGAAGAGGTGCAGGATTTCCACATCGAGGCAGCCACCCAGGAAGAGATAGACAATACGGTTGCCGTGATGGGTGGAGAAGACTGGCAGATGTGGATAGAAGCGCTGGACAAGGCGGATGTTCTGGCGCCGGGTGCAAAGACCACAGCCTATACCTATATCGGCGAAAAGCTCACCTGGGACATATACTGGCACGGCACCATAGGCGCGGCCAAGCAGGATCTTGATAAACGCGTGGTCGCCATTCGCGAGCGGCTCGCGGCCCATGGCGGAGATGCGCGTGTCTCCGTGCTCAAAGCGGTAGTCACCCAGGCCAGTGCAGCCATACCTGCCATGCCCATTTACCTGGCACTGCTGTTCAAGGTGATGAAGGAGCGCGGTACGCACGAGGGCTGCATTGAACAGATCGATGGCTTGTTCCGTGAGTCGCTGTATGGGGATCAGCCCTACCTTGATGATGAAGGCCGCCTGCGGGCAGATCGCAGGGAACTGGAGCCAGAGGTTCAGGAAGCGGTGGCGCAACTTTGGGATGGCATCAGTACCGACAATTTGCGCGAGCGATCAGATTTCGAGGGCTACAAGCGCGAATTCCTGCAACTGTTCGGCTTTGAGGTAGAGGGCGTTGACTACGACGCCGATGTCGATCCACTGGTCCCCATCGAGAACCTGGTCTGATCCCATGCTTGATCACGGCATTCCGTTTGCTTTAACTGATCGGGTGCGTCGTATCGTCGCCCCGAACCCCGGCGTGATGACTGGCCCGGGAACCAATACCTACCTGCTGGGCAATGAAGCCGTTGCAGTCATTGATCCAGGGCCGAAAATTGAGTCGCACATCGACGCTATCCTGGATGCTGCGGGCGACAGGATACGCTGGATTGTCTGCACCCACACGCACCCGGATCATTCCCCGGCCTGGCAGAGAATTGCCCTCGAGACAGGCGCCGAGACACTGGGCGGGCCTGTGGTTAACGATCGCTTTCAGGACACCACCTTCGATCCTCAGAAGGTATTGCAGCATGACGACCTGCTGCGCACGGACGAGTTCACGCTACGGGCGGTGTATACGCCCGGCCACGTTGGCAACCATTTCTGCTTCTTCCTCGAGGAAGACGGCATCATGTTCGCGGGCGACCACATCATGAACGGTTCTACCGTGGTAATCATTCCGCCCAGCGGTGATATGAAGCTGTACATCGAGTCGCTGCGGCGAATGCTGGATTACCCGCTGCAGGCTATCGCACCGGGGCACGGAGAATTGATGCAGCAACCCGCAGAAGCGGTAGAGTGGTTGGTGAATCACCGCCTGAAGCGTGAGACCAAGGTCGTTGCCGGGTTGGAAAAGCTGGGTCGTTCCACCCTCGACGAACTGGTGAAGGTTGTTTACGACGACGTTGACACCAGTCTGCATAAAATGGCCAAGCTTTCCATGACGGCCCATCTCATCAAACTGCAGCAGGAACAGCGTGTCGTTGCCCATGAGGGCGATGAAAGTTGGGCGCTTCGCTAGCGAACCACTGTTGCCATTCCTCCGCAGTGGCCTAGACTTCGTGAATACCGCATCCACGCCGGCCGGCGCCAGGGCAGGCTGATCCCTGGTCGCAGCGCCAGGCGGCGGTGCACGAGAGAGCGCTCTGTCGCGCCGATCTCACAGCTGAACGAATTCAAACGACGCCAAAGGAGAACGCAACACGATGAACGGCCTGATCATGGACGCGCCGCTGACGATTACTTCTATTCTCGAGCATGGAGAAAAAGTAAACGGGAGCGGCGAAATTGTATCGGTTACCAGCGATAACCCGCGCCACCGCTACACTTATCGCGAGGCTTTCGCGCGGGCCAGGCAACTGGCGGGCAGTATGGCGGGTTGGAACCTGACGGCAGGCGATCGCATAGCGACCCTGGCATGGAACGATTACCGCCATTTCGAAACCTATTACGCCTCGGCCTGTTCCGGTTACGTGTGTCACACCATCAACCCGCGGCTGTTTCCGGAACAGCTCGTGTACATAATCAATCACGCCGAGGATCGCTATATATTCATCGATCCGGATTTCGTGCCCCTGGCGGAGAGCCTGGCGCCCGAGTGTCCCGATGTGCGCGGCTGGGTGGTGCTGACGGGTGAAGACAATATGCCCGAGACCAGCCTTGAGAATGCGCTGTGTTATGAAACGCTGGTGGCGGCAGGGTCGGTAGAGTTTCAGTTCCCGCCGCTAGATGAGAACGCTGCCTGCGCGCTGTGTTACACCTCCGGTACCACCGGCAACCCCAAGGGCGTCCTGTATTCGCACCGGTCTACCATTTTGCATGCCTATGGCACCATGATGCCCGACGCCCTGGGAATTTCGCGTCGTGATGTGGTGCTGCCGATTGTGCCGATGTTTCATGTAAACGCCTGGGGCAATCCCTATGCCTGTCCCATGGCGGGCGCCAAGCTGGTGTTCCCCGGCAACAAGATGGGTGACGGTGCCACGCTGGCCGCATTGATCAACGAGGAAAAGGTCACCCTTTCTGCGGGTGTTCCAACTGTCTGGCTTGGGCTGCTTGCGCACCTCAAGAGCAGCGGTGAGCGTATTGAAACGCTGCGTCGCATGGTGGTCGGCGGCGCGGCCTGCCCCCTGTCCATCATGGAAGAGATGGATGCTTACGGCGTAGACAGCTGTGTCGGTTGGGGTATGACGGAAATGAGCCCGCTGGGCACGCTGAATAATTCGAGCGCCAGCCGTGATGACTACACCGAAGAAGAATTCGCCAAAGTGCGACTCAAGGCCGGACGACCCATTTTTGGTGTGGAACTCAAGATTGTTGACGACGAAGGTGTTGAACTGCCCTGGGACGGTGAATCCTTCGGCTCCCTGAAGGTGCGTGGTCCGTGGATATGCTCCAACTATTTCAAGCTGGAAGGGTCTGACGCTCACGAGGAAGAGGGCTGGTTCGAAACCGGCGACGTAGCCACCATCGATGCGGATGGTTACATGGCGATCACGGATCGAACCAAGGACGTGATCAAGTCCGGCGGCGAGTGGATTTCATCGATCGAGGTGGAAAACGCCGCGACCAATCACCCCAAAGTGGCAGAAGCCGCCGTAATTGGCCACTACCACCCCAAGTGGAGCGAGCGCCCGTTGCTGATCGTCGTCAGGGGCTCGGATGGGCAGGACCTTACGGCGGAAGAACTGCTGTCCTCACTTGAGGGCAAAATCGCCAAGTGGTGGATTCCGGATGCTGTCGAGTTCATCGACGAGTTGCCGCATACCGCAACCGGTAAGGTGCAAAAGGTCAAGCTGCGAGAGATGTACAAGGATTTCGCGTTTCCGGAATAGTGCGCTGTGTTCTGCAAGGCAGACCAGTCAGGCGACGGTGAAGTGAGTGAACCCCCGACAGGAGAGAAGCAATCATGATTGGATACGTAACACTCGGAACCAACGATCTCGACGCCAGCGTGAAGTTCTATGACGAGCTACTGGCAGTTTGCGGCGCCAAGCAGTTGATGAACCTGCCAGAGGGTTTTGTACTCTGGGGTACATCGCTGGAAGCGGCGGGTCTGGCCATCACCAAGCCCTATGACGGCAAGGCCGCTTCGGTCGGGAATGGCGTGATGGCGGCTATTCAGGCCGACTCGAAAGAGCTGGTCAATGCACTGTACGAGAAAGCGCTGGAGTTGGGTGGAACCGACGAAGGGGCACCCGGGCCGCGCGGTGATGGTTTTTACGCGGGCTACTTTCGTGACAATCAGGGCAACAAGCTGAACGCTTTCTATCTTGGTTGAACGCAGGGCCGGGGTGGATTGCCTGGCCATGCGTCCTGCCGGGGTGGCGTGCCCTTGCCCCCGCACACCTGACTTCGACAGGGAGCCTGTGGCGCCTGGCGGGAGCGGACTTTCTGCCGGTTAACACCGGCGTTGGCCCAGCGGAATCCCCGGTTGCGCCCTCACATGCGTTACCGGGCTCCTGTCCGCTTTCTGCGCGACTATCCGGTCTGAAATTGACACTATTCGTAGATTGAGCGATCAATATCTACGAATAGTGCTTCCCATGTGTAAAATTACCCCTTATCATGTGGGCCCTGAATAACGGTACCCAGAAGGTCTGCGTCCTTATATGTCCAGCGCTCCCTATCAGGCAAGAACCCTGCCACAGGTGGTCACGCAAGCGGCGGCAGCCCATGGCGATCGCATTGCGATCACTGATGGCGAATTCAATCTCAGTTACACAGCATTGAATGAGGCCCGCATTCGCTGCGCCCGCGCCTTTATTGCAGCGGGCCTGAAGAAAGGTGATCGGGTCGCGGTGTGGGCGCCCAAT
>JAUHYL010000037.1 GCA_030426545.1 Gammaproteobacteria bacterium | reverse complement strand
GGCCAGCCTCGCCACCGCGGCAAGCCCCGATGAGATCGCCAATACCCGGGCCGCCCTGCAGAATGCGCGGGAACACAATGCGCAGCTTGAATCGAGCATCGCCAACCTGCGCTCCGACAATCAACGCCTGGTGGATACCGTTGCCGGCCTGGAGGCGCAGCTTGCTGCAACACCGTCGGGCGCAGCACCCGCGGTGGCCAAGGTCGCAGCCAGCAAACCCGCTGTGGCAAAACCCGCTGCCACACCGGCAAAGGCTGCACCCGCGCCTGCGCCTGCTCGATCACCTGCAGCGGCACCGGTCACCGCCACAACGGGTGAATGGTTCGTTAATTTTGGGTCCTACGGCCAACGCGCCGCCGCCGAAGACTGGGCGCGTCGTCTGAAACCTGCCGCTGGCGACGTTATTGTCGCGCCCAGCACCCGCGATGGCAGAACGTTCTACCGCGTGCGCGTGATCAACCTGCCAGACAAAACCGCCGCGCAGCAGGTGGCCGGCAAATTGGAGTACACCTACGGCGTCTCCAAGCTCTGGGTAGGGCAACAGTAGCGCCCTGCAGCGGCTTTTCCCGCAACTCAACGTAGCCAATCTGGCCAGCGGCCGGGCTCTTGGCAGCGGGCGCGTCTCCTGTTACTGTCTTTTTCCCAAATATTTGCAGGGGAAAACCATGAACTACCTGAAACTTGCCGTACTCGGTCTCGCCCTTGGCAGCGCTGGCGCTTTCGCCAATGACTGCGAGGCGCCACAAGTGCCTGCGCTACCCGATGGCGCATCTTCCAGCATGGACGATATGCTCACTGGCCAGAAGGCCGTGAAAACATTCCAGGCTGCGAACCTTGAGTACATGAGCTGCGTGGATGAGCAAATAAAAGCCGCTGAACAGGCGGCTGGCGAGGAACCTTCAGCCGAGGCCACGGAGGCGGTAGGGGCACTGCAGGAACAGTACAACGCTGCGGTTTCACAGGAAGAAGAGCTCGCGGGCCAGTTCAACACAGAGATTCGCGAGTACAAGGCAGCCAACCCGCAGTAGCCTGCTGATCACCTGGTCTGGGTCCTCCTTGACGGGGGGCTCAGAAGGGGATGAACTGCAGGAAACCCCAGTAGTTCTTGCTCAGGGCCACTGACACAATGTAGGCCGCTGTGATCAATGCCAGGACATAGGCCGTCCCGCGCACCCTGCGCGTCTTTCCAAACCGCAACGCGACCATGCCCAGGGCGATATACAGCAGAAGCGCACCGATCTTCGCCATCACCCAGGGCAGATCCTGTGGCCAACTACCCCATTGCCACAGTATTCCAATCGCAGAAGCTAACAGCACAGAATCAAGGATGTGCGGCAGTATTCTTGCGAGCCTGTGCTCCCGCAGGGCATTGTCACCAAGCATCCAGAAGCCGCGCAATACAAAGCCCAGAATAGACAGGCAGGCACAGGTAACGTGCGTGATATATAACGCCTGCACGCCTGCTATCTCCCGGTTACTCGCGCCACCACACCGCGCATTTCCCCGGTGATGGGATGGCTAACAAGAAAGACCGTACCCAGCCAGATCAACACTGCCGTTGTTCCGGTCGCGAGCAACGACAAAAACGCACTGTCCCAGGGTATGGCCAGGTATCTCACACCAGCCGTTGTGGTGCCAAGTAGCACTGCCGCCAGTACCGCGGGCGCAACCCTGCGCATGAAATCAACGCCGTTCAGGCTGAAATGCTGCCGGGCCATCCGGGTAAGCAGGAAAATCCGTGCTATAAAACCAACACTGAGGGCGACTGCGGCAGCTTCGAGGCTTACCCAGGCGAGAATAAACAGCGCGAACAGCCGCAACACCTGCGCCTGCACAATGAATCGCGCCGCCTGACCGGGCCGGCCATTGGCAATCAATAACTGCTCGAAGAACAACGTTGGCGCAAACAGCACACCGGCAACGCACATGATTTGCAGCACCGGTACAGCGGCACCCCATTGCCCGCCATACAACAGGCCAATCACCTCGGCCGCATTTACGCCCAGGAAAGTAAAAAACGGGATGGTTACTATCGAGGTGAGGCTGATGATATTCAGATAGATCTCACCCAGGTTCTGGTCATCGTGCTTGGACTTTGACAGGTAGGGCAGCACCACGGGGCGAATGGTCTGCGCAAAAGCAAACTCAAACAGCTTGAAGGTGCCATAGGCGCGCGAATAGATGCCAAGATCATGCAAGCCATGTGCGCGGCCAATCGTCAATTCTGTCACCGCATCAGTGCCACTGTTGGACAGGTCCATGGCGCCAACTTTCACGCCAAAGGTAAAAATCTCCTGAAACCGGTTAACACCCGGCAGCCATGGTGTTTCCGGGCGACGGTATAGCAACGTCACAATTATCGACACCAGGGTGCTGGCATTTGCGGCCCAGGCAATGGACAGATAGCTCGCGCCGAACCAGGCCGCCGTCAGGCCTACAACCAACGAGGCCACCGCCGCACAAATGTCGATGACCGCGATTTTCTCGAATAGCATTTCACGGCGTAGCAGCGAGTTGGTAACCGACCCAAAGGGCAGGAGAAAAAAGTTGAACGACAAGAAATACAATACAACCGTGACACCCTCTTCCTCGTAGAAGCTTCCGAGAAAAGGCGCCAGGGCCACAAAGCCAAGGCCGATACTCCAGGATACAACCAGCGTGACAGAAAACGCCGCGCGAAGAATATCGTCATTGATGTCCTTGGCCTGAACAATGAACTGGCCGACGCCAAAGTTACGAAAAAGGTAGCCAATCAGCACTACGGACGCGGCGATGCTGTAGATGCCGAAGTCCTCAGGGGTCAACCAGCGCGCCAACACGATGCCGGATACCAGCGCCAGGCCGTGCTCGATATAGCGTGTGGCGAAATTGATGCTGATGGAGCGGCGTACGTTCACGCGATGCACTCGCAGTCTTTGGTGTTAGCCATCATTTGGGCTGCACGGCGGCCTGCACAGAGGTGCATTACGAACACCCGTTCAGGTCACTCTGGCACAGTCGCATGGCGATTATTATCTTCGCGGATTATGCGCTCACGATGGGCAAAAATCCCGCGATAATTCGCGATAATGCGACCCCAGTCGCGGCACGAACACTATTCGACAGTGACGGATTTAGCCAGGTTACGTGGCTTATCAACGTCGGTGCCTTTTTGCACAGCAACGTGATAAGAGAGCAGCTGCAGGGCCACGGTATAGACAATAGGCGCTATCACTTCCGGACAATGGGGCATCTGCATCACGCGCACCCGGTGCTCGCTCTCAAAGCCTGATTCCCGATCGGCAAACACGAACAGCTCTCCGCCGCGGGAGCGCACCTCCTCAAGGTTGGATTTCAGCTTTTCCAGCAATTCATCGTTGGGCGCAACCGCTACCACCGGCATGTCATCGTCAACCAGCGCCAGCGGACCGTGTTTCAGTTCACCGGCCGGATAGGCTTCAGCGTGGATGTAGGAGATTTCTTTCAGCTTCAGCGCCCCTTCGAGTGCGACAGGATACTGAATGCCGCGGCCGAGAAACAAAGCGTGGCGCTTGGGGATAAACTCCTCGGAGAGTTTTTCGATCGCGCCATCCAGTAGCAGGGTTTGCTCCACGTATTTCGGCGCCAGGCGTAACGCCTCGAGAATTTCCTTTTGCTTTTCTTCGCTCATTCCGCGACGACGTCCCAACGCGACGATCAGCATCAACAGCCCAACAAGCTGTGTGGTGAATGCCTTGGTCGAAGCCACGCCAATTTCGGCGCCAGCTCGGGTCAGGAACACAAGATCACATTCCCGCACCAGCGAGCTGTTATCGACATTGGCAATAACAAGACTGCCAATAAATTCGCCTTCAGTCGCATTGCGCAGGGCCGCCAGTGTGTCGGCCGTCTCGCCTGACTGCGATATCGCGACAAGCAGTGTGCCCTCATGCTGCACACGCTTGCGGTAACGAAACTCGGAAGCTACCTCAACCTCGCAGGCAACGCCGGCCAACTCCTCCAGCCAGTACCTCGCGACCATGCCTGCGTGAAAACTGGTACCGCAGGCGACAATCTGCACGTTCTGTACCTTGTCGAAAATTTCCGCGGCGTTTTCCCCGAAACAGCTTTCCAATTGGCTGTAGGTAGCCGCGCCGGCAAAGGTTGCTTCCAGTGCTTTGGGCTGCTCGAAAATCTCCTTGATCATGTAGTGGTCGAAGTCGCCCTTGTCCGCCGCTTCAACCGCTTCAGAGATGCGCGTACGCGGGCGCACGACCGGGCTGCCGTCCTCGGCGAGAACCTGCAGGCTGGTGGGTGATACCTGCACCAGGTCGCCTTCCTCGAGATAGATAAAGCGGTCGGTAACCTGGCGCAATGCCATCTGGTCAGACGCCAGAAAATTTTCACCGATACCAATGCCGACAACCAGCGGGCTGCCTTTGCGTGCACCTACTACTTCCATAGGACGTTCGGAATCGATGGCCGCCAGCGCATAGGCGCCTTCCAGGCGGGGAATAACAATCTGCATCGCCTGCAGCAGGGTTTCGCCCTTCTGCAGCTCACGGTGCAGCAGGTGCACAATCACTTCTGTATCGGTGGCAGAGATAATCTCGTAGCCATCCTTGATCAGCTCATCACGCAGTGTCGCGTGGTTCTCAATAATCCCGTTGTGCACCAAAGCGAGACGATCACCGGACATGTGCGGGTGGGCATTCACGCTGGAGGGTTCTCCGTGCGTGGCCCAGCGCGTGTGCGCTATACCCGTATTCCCATAGTAGGGATTATCACGTTGCGCGCGTTCCAACTCCGCAACCTTTCCCTGGCGTTTGTGCAGGTTGAGTTTTGCGGACTCATCAACGATAGCAAGACCGGCGGAGTCGTAGCCGCGATATTCCAGGCGGCGAAGCCCCTCCAGTAAAATTTCAGATACTTCGCGCCGCGCAGCGGCAGCTACAATCCCACACATCGTTGATCAGCCCCTATTTGCTCTTACCGGGACGTTCCCACCCGGCGATATTGCGCTGTTTTGCCCTGGCCACGGCCAGCTCACTGCTTTCCACTTTCTTCGTCACGGTAGAGCCGGCGCCAACAAACCCGTCCTCTTCGATACTCAGCGGCGCTACCAGAGTGCTGTTTGAGCCGATAAAAACGCCGTCGCCCATCGTGGTCTGGTGTTTGTTCACTCCGTCGTAATTGCAGGTAATGGTACCGGCGCCCACGTTGACCCCTGCGCCCATTTCACAGTCACCGATGTAGCTCAAGTGGTTTACCTTGCTACCCGCGCCTATAGACGCCTTCTTGGTTTCAACAAAGTTGCCTACCCGCGCCCCCTCTGCCAGAACAGTGCCCGGGCGCAGTCGAGCAAAGGGCCCGACACTGCAGCGCTCACCCACCTGCGCCTGCTCTAGATGGCTCATGGGGTGTATTTCTGCGCCTTCGCCGACAACGACGTCTTTCAGAACACAGTTGGCTCCGATACGGGCACCGCTACCCAGGGTAACTTCGCCTTCGAACACGCAGTTGACGTCAATACTCACATCTTCGGCACAGTTCAGGGTGCCGCGAACATCAATCCGGCCGGCATCGGCAAGTGAGACACCTTCACGCATCAGGGCGAGCGCCTGGCGACGCTGAAACTCACGCTCTACCTGATTGAGCTGCACACGGTCGTTCACGCCCAGAATTTCCAATTCGGATTGCGCGCTGCAGGAGGCGACGCGCTTGCCGTCAGCGACTGCGAGGCTGAGGATATCTGGCAGGTAATACTCCGCCTGCTTGTTCTCGTTCTGCACCTGCGGAAGGTAGTGGGCAAAGTCCGCATGCGGCGCGGCCAGCAGACCGCTGTTTATTTCTGCGATGGCGCGCTGTTCGGGCGTTGCGTCCTTGTCTTCGACCACGCCGACCAATTCACCGGCGGCGTTGCGCAGAATGCGACCATAGCCCGAAGGGTCCGCGAGCTCGGCCGTCAGCAATGCGGGCGCATCCGCCGCACAAGCCACCAGTTCTTCCAGCGTCGCCAGCTCGGTAAGGGGCACATCGCCATAAAGCACCAGAACCACACTATCGGCACTTAGCCCGGGCATTGCCTGCATCACGGCATGGCCGGTACCCAGCTGTTCTTCCTGTACCACCCAGTTAAGCTTGATGTGCGACAGGGCTTCCCGAACCTGCTCCGCGCCATGGCCCACAACCACGTGGATGCCCGCAGGCCTGAGTGCCTGTGCAGTACGTACCACGTGCTCAAGCAGTGGTCTTCCCGCCACGGGGTGCAACACCTTGGGCAGGGTAGACTTCATGCGAGTACCCTGGCCGGCAGCCAGAATAACAATTTCCAATGTCATAGGGAGTTCACTTTCCACGTGCGCCGCTAAGGCTGATTATCTGTTATTTTTTGACAGAGTTGAGGCGTAAACTGCAGTTTAATCGTGGACCTTTGAAGCGCAACGCATTTTGTCATAAAAAACATGACAACCAGCAAGTCAGACGCACTGGGCCAACTCGGCCTCGACAAACGCCAGGTAGGCATTTACCGTGCCCTGCACAAGCTCGGCCCGGCATCCATCCGCGACATCGCCACTGAAGCCGGTGTCAATCGCGGCACCACCTACGAGACGCTCAAGCACCTCGTCACCATGGGGCTGGTGAGCTATCTGCCCAAGGGGCGCAGAAGAGTGTTCCAGGCAGAAGATCCGGAACGCCTGCTGAGCCTCGGCGAAAGCCGACAGCAGGCGCTTGCCCAGGCAATGGACGATCTGCGCCGCGATATCATTCCCGCACTGAAGCAGTCCCGCACCGAGTTCAGCCCGGGCAATGTGCGGTTCTACGAGGGTGATGATGGCGTGGAACTGGTGTTGCGCGATATTCTTGACAGCACTGTACGCAGCGGCAAAAAGCAGTACTCGGTCATCTCAACCAAGACACTGCGCGAACATCTGTACCGGCCCTTTCCCAACTTCACCCGCACCCGCGTGCAAAAAGGAATTCACGTGCGCGTTCTCGCAGTGGGTGAAGGGGGCGATGACGCGGAGCTTGCCGAGCGCAAGTGGTTGCCGGCCGGGGCGGGAACGGATGCTTCGTACATCGCGATTTACCCGCCCAAGGTTGCCATGATCACACTTGCCGACAGAAATTATCCGGTAGTTGTGATTATAGATTCGGCAGCAATTGCCTCTACCCAACAATTGCTGTTCGACACCCTCTGGCAGTTGTTGTAGAGCATTTCCAGCTTGCACCTGATGGGCGGTTGCGCCACCATTATTACAGGGAGCGCGCTATCGGGTCGCGAAGACCGATTCCGCACACAGCAAAACCAGCAGGCATTTTTGTTAACCAGGAGGAAACATGGCAAACGAAGGCTACCACGAGCCCATTGAAGAACTCAGCGACGCAACACGCGACATGCACCGGGCGATTACATCATTGATGGAAGAGCTTGAAGCCGTCGATTGGTACAACCAACGCGTAGACGCCTGCAAGGACGAAGAACTGAAGCGTATTCTTGAACACAATCGCGACGAAGAGAAAGAACATGCGGCGATGGTTCTCGAGTGGATCAGGCGTCAGGATCCTACTTTTGACGGCGAACTCAAAGATTTTCTGTTTACCGATAAGCCAATCGCGCACAAATAGTCTGTAAGACAGCATCAAGCGCCTGACTGAGGGTAAGCCAGGCATAAAAAAACCCGGGTTATTCCCGGGTTTTTTGTATTCGAAAACCAGACAATTTGATCAGCCGCGTCCAGCCCGGTTTTTCATCTTACGCAAGGTAGCAAGCTGCGCTGCGGCCTCGGCGAGCTGCGCAGACGCGCGGCCGTAATCGAAATCGCCCGACTGGTTAGCCAGAGCCTGCTCTGCTTCCTGCCGGGCTGCTTCCGCCGCTGCCTCGTCGACATCACCTGCCCTTATTGCCGTATCAGCCAGAATCGACACCACGCCCGGCTGTATTTCAAGGAAGCCACCCGACACGTAGAACACATGCTCCTCGCCACCCTGTGCCACGACGCGCACTGGCCCCGGCACCAGCGCGGTGAGCAGCGGCGCATGGCCATAGCTGACACCCAGCTCTCCCAGCTCGCCGGTGGCTACCAGCGTTTCTACCAGGCCGGAGAAAATTTCTTCCTCCGCGCTAACGATGTCGCAGTGAATTGTCATTGCCATAGTGGGGCCTCGCTAATCCTGCCCTTAAAGGTTCCCGGCTTTCTCAACAGCTTCTTCAATGCTGCCGACCATGTAGAACGCCTGCTCTGGCAGGTGGTCGTACTCTCCGGCCAGGATGCCCTTGAATCCTGCAATAGTGTCTTTGAGTGACACGTATTTGCCAGGAGAACCGGTAAAAACTTCCGCCACGTGGAAGGGCTGCGACAGGAAGCGCTCGATTTTCCGCGCGCGATCTACCGTCTGCTTGTCTTCTTCAGACAGTTCATCCATACCGAGAATCGCGATGATGTCCTTCAGCTCCTTGTAACGCTGCAGCACCGACTGCACGCCACGTGCTGTTTCGTAGTGATCGCTGCCGATCAGCAACGGATCCAGCTGGCGAGAGGTAGAGTCCAGAGGGTCAACCGCAGGGTAAATACCCTTGGCGGCGATATCGCGCGACAGTACGACGGTTGCGTCAAGGTGAGCAAAGGTCGTGGCGGGCGACGGGTCGGTCAAGTCATCGGCCGGTACATAGACCGCCTGGATGGACGTGATCGAGCCCACCTTGGTAGACGTAATACGCTCCTGCAGTACGCCCATCTCTTCCGCCAGTGTAGGCTGATAGCCCACCGCGGAAGGCATACGGCCCAGCAGTGCCGATACCTCGGTGCCTGCCAGGGTGTAACGATAGATGTTGTCGATGAACAGCAGAACGTCGCGGCCTTCGTCGCGAAACTTCTCTGCCATGGTCAGCCCGGTCAACGCAACGCGCAGACGGTTGCCCGGCGGCTCGTTCATCTGGCCGTAAACCATCGCCACCTTGGAATTGGAGAAGTTCTCCACATCCACCACTTTGGATTCCTGCATCTCGTAGTAGAAATCGTTACCTTCACGAGTACGCTCACCCACACCGGCAAATACCGACAGGCCGGAGTGCTCGGTTGCGATGTTGTTAATCAACTCCATCATGTTGACTGTCTTGCCCACGCCCGCGCCGCCGAAAAGGCCGATCTTGCCGCCCTTGGCGAAGGGGCAGACCAGGTCGATAACCTTGATGCCCGTTTCCAGCAACTCTTCCGCGGCCGCCAGCTCCTCGTACGTAGGTGCGGGGCGGTGAATCGCGGCGCGCTCTTTCTCGCCAATCGGGCCACATTCATCAATCGGGTTGCCCAGCACATCCATAATGCGGCCCAGAGTTTCCAGCCCCACGGGTACTGAAATGGGCGCTTTGGTGTTCTCTACCGTTAGACCACGGCTAAGGCCTTCGGAGGAACCCAGTGCAATCGTACGCACGACACCGTCGCCGAGCTGCTGCTGCACTTCCAGGGTCGTGTCTTTTTCGGTGATCTTCAGGGCGTCGTAAACCTGCGGTACGCTGTCACGCGGAAATTCCACATCGATGACCGCGCCGATGATTTGTACGACTCGTCCGCTGCTCATGTTCGGATCCTCTGTCTGTTTCTGTTGGGGGGGAAGGACTTCATTCCATCCCCGAATATGTCACTTTCCGTGAGGGCAGGCTTGAATCCGCCCCCGCCTCATTTGTTAACTGATAGCCGCCGCGCCGCTGACGATCTCTGACAGTTCCTGCGTAATAGCCGCCTGGCGCGCCTTGTTGTACACCAGTTGCAGATCGTCGATCAGCTCACCGGCGTTCTCAGTCGCGTTCTTCATCGCCAGCATCCGGGCCGCCTGTTCGCAAGCACCGTTCTCTACTACCGCCTGGTACACCTGCGATTCAATGTAACGCGTGAGCAGCCCTTCGAGCAGTTCTTTCGCATCGGGTTCGTAGATGTAATCCCAGTGATGCTTCATCTCGTCGTCGGCTTTTGCCTCCAGCGGCAGTAGCTGCTCGACGGAGGGATCCTGCGTCATCGTGTTAACGAACTCGTTGCTGACCAGGAAAAGACGATCGATTTTGCCTTCCTCGTACGCATCCAGCATGGTTTTGACGCCGCCGATCAGGTCGGCGAGCGACGGCTCCTCGCCAATATCGCGCACGGCTGAAATAACGTTACCACCATAGCTGCCAAAAAACGCCGCGGACTTGGCGCCGATCAGGCTGAGGTCTATTTCCTTGCCCTGATCTGCCCACATCTTCATGGCCCTGATGGTTGCCTTGAACAGGTTGATGTTCAGGCCGCCGCACAGGCCACGGTCGGTTGAAACTACAATGAAGCCAACGCGATTGACCTCGCGTTCTTCCATGTAGATATGCCGATACTCCGGCGCAGAATTCGCAAGGTGTCCTACTACCGATCGCATGCGTCGGGCATAGGGCTTACCAAGCTGCATCCGCTCCTGGGCTTTACGCATTTTACTCGCCGCTACCATTTCCATGGCGCTGGTGATCTTCTGCGTGCTCTGGATGCTGGAGATCTTGGTCCGTATTTCTTTTCCGACTGCCATCTAACGGTCCTCGGATTACCAGGTCTGCGTGGACTTGAACGTTTCTATCGCAGACTTGAAAGTCGATTCGATATCGTCTGAGTAATCACCGGACTCAACGATGGCATTCATCATGTCACCGTGTTCGGCGTGCATGTATGACAGCAGCGCATCTTCAAAGTCCAGTATCTTGTCGACCTCGATTTCGTTCAGCATGCCTTCGTTGGCGGCATACAGCACAACGCCCATCTCTGCAATTGAGCGCGGAGAGTACTGCTTCTGCTTCATCAGTTCCGTAACGCGTTCACCGTGATCCAGCTGGGCTTTGGTGGCTTCGTCCAGGTCAGAGGCGAACTGCGAGAACGCAGCCAGTTCGCGGTACTGCGCCAACGCGGTACGAATACCACCTGACAATTTCTTCATGATCTTGGTTTGCGCCGCTCCACCCACACGAGATACGGAGATACCGGCGTTCATCGCCGGACGAATGCCCGCGTTGAACATATCGGCCTCAAGGAAGATCTGGCCGTCGGTGATAGAAATCACGTTGGTCGGTACGAAAGCTGAAACGTCTCCGGCCTGAGTTTCAATCACGGGCAAGGCGGTAAGCGACCCGGTCTTGCCTTTGACTTCACCGTTGGTGAACTTCTCAACGTAGTCAGCGTTAACACGCGCTGCACGCTCAAGCAGACGTGAGTGCAGGTAGAACACGTCACCGGGATAAGCTTCACGGCCCGGTGGGCGACGCAGCAGCAGAGAGATCTGGCGATAAGCCCATGCCTGTTTGGTCAGATCATCGTAAATGATCAACGCGTCTTCACCGCGGTCGCGGTAGTACTCACCCATGGTGCAGCCGGCGAAGGGCGCCAGGTACTGCATGGCAGCCGGGTCAGACGCGGTTGCCGCCACTACGATGGTGTGCTCCATCGCGCCGTGCTCTTCGAGCTTGCGCACTACCGCCGCTACTGAAGAAGCCTTCTGGCCAACCGCGACGTAGATACATTTAATGCCGGTGCCTTTCTGGTTGATGATCGCATCGACTGCAATAGCAGTCTTACCGATCTGGCGGTCGCCGATGATCAGCTCGCGCTGTCCACGACCGATCGGCACCATGGCGTCGATAGCCTTGAGGCCGATTTGAACTGGCTGGTCTACCGACTGGCGCGCGATAACACCGGGTGCAACCTTTTCCAGGGCATCGGTCATGGCAGCATTGACAGGACCCTTGCCATCGATGGCCGTTCCCAGGGCGTCTACCACGCGGCCCTGCAACTCGGGACCAACCGGTACCTCGAGAATGCGACCGGTACAGCGGCAGGTCTGTCCTTCCGACAGGCTTTTATAGTCGCCAAGAATTACCGCGCCTACCGAGTCGCGCTCAAGGTTCAGCGCCATACCGTAGATGCCGCCCTCAAACTCGATCATCTCACCGTACATCACCTCGGCAAGGCCATGAATGCGGATAATGCCGTCTGTCACCGATACCACGGTGCCTTCATTGCGAGCTTCGGAGCTGACATCGAGTTGGTCGATGCGCTGCTTGATGATCTCGCTGATTTCTGATGGATTCAGTTGCTGCATGCTCTGTTCCTCAATTAGGAATTCATTGCCTCGGCCAGCTTGTTCAGCCTGCCGCGCACGGAGCCGTCTATGACCATGTCTCCGGCTCTGATTAATACTCCGCCCAGTAGCGACCCGTCAGTGGATGTGCTGACTTTTACATCGCGATCGAGCTTGCGCCGTAACACGCCGGCAATTTTCTGCGTCAGGGCATCGTCCAGATCGAACGCAGACACGACTTCGACGTCCACGGACTTTTCCTGGTTGGCCTTGAACAACTCAAACTGGTCACGAATTTCCGGGAGCAGTGGAAGGCGCTTGTTTGTCGCCAGAACGCTGACGAAGTTCTGCACCTGCGGACCTGTGGCGTCACCGCAGATCGAATTTAAAACGCCTGCCTGCTCTTCGCCGGTAAGGGCGGGGTCGTCCAGGGCTGCACGCACATCCTCGTGTGCGATGACGGCTGCGCAGGTGGCGATCTGCTGCGACCATTCGGCAAGCGCGTTCTTTTCACGCGCGTACTCGAATGCCGCCCTGGCGTAAGGTCGTGCAAGTGTGCTCAGTTCGGCCATAACGTTATCGCCCTACAGTTCCGCGGCCAGCTTCTCGACCAGATCGTTATGAGCCGATTGATCGATTTCCGCGCCCAGTACCTTCTCGGCTCCGGCCAGTGTCAAGGTCGCTACCTGGCCTCGCAGTGCTTCCCGCGCGCGGTTGGCTTCCTGCTCGATTTCTGCCTGGGCAGCTGCTTTCACGCGGTCTGCTTCTACCACCGCAGCTTCCTTTGCCTCTTCCACAATCTGGTTGGCGCGCTTGTTCGCGGAATCAACAATGCCTGCGGCTTCTTCCTTCGCTTCCTTAAGCCGCTCCACTGCCTTTTCCTTGGCCAGTTCCAGGTCGTGGCTGGCGCGATCCGCCGCGGCCAGGCCATCGGCAATTTTTTCTTCGCGCTCTTTCATGGCGGCAATGATGGGCGGCCACACAAACTTCATGCAGAACCACACAAAGCCAATGAAGGCGATCATCTGTCCGATAAGCGTAAGATTAATATTCACGCTGTATTCCTCACCGGTTGTCTGGGCACAAAAGGCCCGGGTTTAGACTCGTTGTCTTAAGGAACAAACTTAAGCACCAACGCCGGGGGCTACTACGAAGATCAGGTACATAGCGATACCAACACCGATAATGGGGATCGCGTCTACCAGGCCGGCGCCCAGGAAGAAGGTCGTCTGCAGTTTGGGGGCCAGTTCAGGCTGGCGCGCAGAACCTTCGATGAGCTTTCCGCCCAACAGTCCAACGCCTATAGCAGCACCAAGACCACCCAGACCCATCATGATGGCGGCAGCAATAATTACGAGTTCCATGCGTTTCTCCTAGCGTGTGTTAAAAACCTAAGGGTTAAGTTACGTGTAAATCAATGATCCTCATGAGCCATGCTGAGATACACAATCGTCAGCACCATGAAGATAAATGCCTGCAGGGTGATCACCAGAATATGGAAGATCGCCCATCCAACCTGCATCAGCCCCGCCGGGGCCATCCAGAGCACGCCGGCACCGTAGAGCGCGGCGATAAGGATAAAAATCATTTCGCCGGCGTACATGTTGCCGAACAGTCGCAGGCCAAGTGAGAAAGGTTTGGCCAACAGGCCGACCACTTCCATGAACAGGTTCACGGGAATAAATACCGGGTGGCTAAACGGGTTCATCGTGAGCTCTTTGACGAAGCCGAAGCCCTTGATCTTGATCGAGTAGTAGAGCATGAGCACAAAAATACCGACGGCCATCCCCATGGTGATGTTGGGGTCGGTGGAGGGCACGATCTTCTGGTACTCCACGCCAAGCAACATAAGCGTATGCGGAATCAGGTCTACAGGAACCAAATCCATCAGGTTCATCAGAAACACCCAGACAAAAATGGTCAGGGCCAGGGGTGCTACAAGCTTGTTTCTGCCGTGGAAAGTGTCTTTAACCGTGTTGTCGACAAACTCAACGATCATCTCGGCAAAGTTGACGAAGCCTGAAGGAACACCCGCTTCGGCCTTCTTGGCCACTGAGCGGAACAACCAGCAAAACAGGATGCCGAGTCCGATGGACCAGAGCATGGAATCAACGTGGATCGCGTTGAAGCCCATTGCCGAGGCTTCCGCGCCACCGTGGGCCATGGTCCACTCGCCGCCTTCCGCTACGATGGAGCCATCGTAACGCTCGAAGCCGCCGGGCAGTTTGCCATAGGTGAGGTTGGTCAGGTGGTGGACAATGTACTCAGAAACTGTCTGGGTTTCGCCTGCAGCAGCCATCTAACAATAACTCTTTGTGAACGCTTGCGTCTGTTTCATCCAGTTGGTCGCCGCCTCAGCAGCCACCAACTACCCAAAATCTGTATCACCAGCATCGCCAGGAACCCGGCGAACACTGCCAGGCCGTTAATCGGCCGCACCATCGCGAAGACCAGCGCAAAGCCCACTGCGCTAAGCAGAAACTTGCCTACTTCTCCGATGTAGCTGTTGCGGGCTATCGCCTGCGCCGCCGATGCACCGCGACGCTGGAACGCTCTTGCCGCAAACCAGGCCTGTGGCAACACGGCTACCAGGCCCCCGGCTGCCAGCGAATACGCTCGAACTTCGTCCGCCAGTGCCACAAGCAGGCAGAGCGGCAGCAGAACCGCCAGCTGGACGAGGGTGATGCGATGGACGGGAGGTCGGGCAATGTTTGCGCCGGGCGTGTTCACCACTTTGAGCGGCTTCCTCGCCATACTCCCCTGCACTCACTCCACACGGGTTTCATCCTCGGTTCGAGCGCGCGCATTATAGGGTGAACGCAGGGCGTGTTCAACACACTCTATCGCCTGTTGAGCGCTGCATGATGCACTGCCATTTGGCGCTGATCGGGGCATGTTCGCGACAATCCGCACCCGGTTCGCTACGCTGGACATGCCCAACCCCTTATCTAGTGGTATGGCAGTCTGGAGGCACTATATACGGTGTTACCGGTCCGGCTGTCTCTGCGCCACGGCTGCGCCGCACCGCTCACTTGATGTGGCCCAGAATGCCATCCAGCTCATCCAGCGAGTTGTAGCTGAGCACCAGCTTTCCCTTGCCGCCGGCGCTATGCTTGATCTCGACCTTCGTTCCGAGCTTTTGCGCCAGGTCGGTCTGCAGGCTGCGAATATTCGGGTCCAGGGCCTTGGGCGCGTTGGGTTTGGAGACGCTCTTGTGCAATTGCCTTACCAGGGCCTCGGTCTGCCGCACCGACAGGCCCTTGTGCACGACACTGCGGGCCGCCTGGGACTGCTCGTCACCCTCCAGCGCCAGTAGCGCGCGCGCATGGCCCATTTCGATATCGCCATGCTCCAACAGGCGCCGCACATCGTCCTGCAGCGTCATCAACCGCAACAGATTGGTCACCGTGGAGCGGGATTTACCCACCGCCTGCGCCACCTGCTGCTGGGTGAGTTCAAATTCCTGCTGCAGGCGCTGCAGCGCCATGGCTTCTTCGATAGGGTTAAGATCTTCACGCTGGATGTTTTCAATCAACGCCATCGCGATGGCTGCGTCATCACCCACCTCGCGGACCACGGCGGGAATGGCATCCAGCCCGGCCAGTTGCGTCGCGCGCCAGCGCCTTTCTCCAGCGATGATTTCGTAACGCTGGTCACCCACCGGACGCACCACGATAGGCTGCATCACACCCTGTGCCTTGATACTGTCGGCCAGCTCCTGCAACGCTTCCTGCTCGATATCGCGCCGCGGCTGGTACTTGCCGCGCTGAATCAGGTCGACCGGGATTTCTTTCAGCGCCCGATCCTCGCTCGCTGACGCTGCGTCTCCGGCGGAGACGTTGGCCGCGGGCTCAGCAGCGCTCTGCGCACTGCCACCGAGCAGCGCATCGAGGCCCTTACCCAGGCCCCTTTTTCTTCCAGACATCAGGACTTCTCCCTGTGCGCCGCGGTGTACCAGGTGACGCCGGGGTCGTCGCCCTCACCAGTGACGGGCTCGGCGACGAACTCCGCGACAGACGCGGCCTTCTCCTCGCGGCGGATAATTTCGCCCGCCAACGCCATGTAAGCCTTGGCACCGCGCGAATTGCGATCGTAGTGAATGACGGGCAACCCATGGCTGGGCGCTTCGGCCAGGCGAATATTGCGCGGCACCACGGTGCGGTACACCTTGCCTGCAAAGTGCTCGTGCAACTGGGCGGAGACCTCGTTGGTCAGGCTGTTGCGTGGATCGTACATCGTGCGCAACAGCCCCGCTATCTTCAATTCCGGGTTGGCACTCTGGGCCACACCGTTGATGGTTTCCACCAGCGCGCTCAGCCCCTCCAGGGCGTAGTACTCACACTGCATCGCGATAATCACGCCGTCGGCCGCGACCAGGCCGTTCAGGGTGAGCATGTTCAGTGAGGGCGGGCAGTCGATCAGAATAAAGTCGTAGTCGGCGGCTACTTCCATTAACGCGGTGCGCAGACGACGCTCGCGCTGTTCCACTTCCAGCAGCTCCACTTCCGCCGCGGTGAGATCGCCGTTCGCAGGCAGCACATCAAAGCCACCTTCCGGCGTGGGCTGAGCAACCAGTTTCACCGGGTCGCGCTTCACCAGCACGTCATAAATGCTGCGCTCTACACCCCACTTGTCGATGCCGCTACCCATCGTAGCATTGCCCTGGGGATCGAGATCGACAAGCAGTACGCGCTGCTGCATCGCCGCAAGGGATGCCGACAGGTTGACGCAGGTGGTGGTTTTACCCACACCGCCTTTCTGGTTTGCTATGGCGAAGATTCTGGCCAAGCCACTGCCCCTAAGTTTGTGCTCACCCTAAAGGTGAATCGTTGCGAGGTGCCGTTCCTCTGCCAGGCCCGGTACGGAGATCTTTTGCACCTGAACATCTGCGACGGCGTCGCCAAGTGACTCTAGCTCTGCATCCGGATAAGTGCCTTTCATGGCCAGCATGCTTCCTCCGGGACGCAGCAGGTGGCGACAGCTTAACACCATGTCCGCCAGCGAGGCGTAGGCCCTGGATACCACCAGATCAAAGGGTGCGGGAACCGAGAAGGATTCGACCCGCGCCTGGTGGATCACAATATTATCCAAGGCCAATGCAGTTTTCACCTGAAACAGGAAACGGGTCTTTTTGCCATTGCTGTCCAGCAGGTGAAAATCTGTCGCCGGCAGCAGAATGGCCAGCGGTACGCCGGGCAATCCCGCGCCGGTGCCAACGTCCAGGCAACGCCCACCCACGATGGCGGGCGCGATGGAGAGGCTGTCCAGCAAATGCCGTGTGACCATTTGTACAGGATCGCGCACGGCTGTCAGGTTGTAGCTTCGATTCCAGCGCACGAGCAAGTCGAGGTAAGCCAATAGCGCTTCCTGCTGCTGCTCACTGAGTGTAAGCGCTAACTCCGCGCAACCGCGCAGCAGTATTTCGCGCAGGGAGTCCGCCGACTCAGGCAAGCTTGCGCTGACCGTCGCCGGTGGCGGCACCCAGGGCGCCGTGTTTTTTCAGGTAGATCAACAACAGGGAAACGGCGGCGGCGGTCACACCGGGAATGCGGCCGGCCCGGGCCAGTGTTTCCGGCCGGACATCGCTGAGCTTCTGCCGGACCTCGTTGGACAGGCCGTCCACCGCATCAAAATCCATATCGACCGGCAGCGGCGTGTTCTCGTGGCGGCGCAGCTTTTCGATGTCTTCGCGCTGGCGATCGATGTAACCGGCATACTTCGCCTGGATCGACACCTGCTCAGCCGCCTCTGCATCCGGGCAACTGAAGCCGGTTGCCGCCGCGATAGCGTCGTAGTCAAGCTCCGGCCGCCGGAGCAGCTCGATCAGGCTGTACTCCCGCGTAATCGGGGTTTTTAGCTTGCCGTCGAGCGCCTGTGCTGCTGGCGTATTCGGGTGCACGAACACGCTGCGCATTCGCGTATTTTCAACCTCGATCGCCTCGCGCTTGTCTTCAAAACGTCGCCAGCGTTCGTCATCTACCAGGCCAAGTTCGCGCCCTTTGGCGGTCAACCTCAAATCGGCATTGTCCTCGCGCAACAGCAAACGGTACTCCGCGCGAGAGGTGAACATGCGGTAGGGCTCGATGGTTCCCATGGTAATCAGGTCGTCCACCAGCACACCGATGTAGGCCTCGTCGCGGCGCGGACACCAGGCCGCTTCGCCGCGCAGTGCCAGCGCCGCATTCAGGCCTGCCAGCAAACCCTGCGCAGCGGCCTCTTCATAACCGGTGGTGCCGTTGATCTGCCCGGCGAAATAAAGGCCGCCAATTGCCTTGGTTTCCAGCGAGGACTTTAGATCCCGGGGGTCGAAAAAATCGTACTCGATAGCGTAGCCGGGCCGGGTGATGTGCGCGTTCTCAAACCCCGCAATACTGCGTACCAGATCCATTTGTACATCGAAGGGCAGGCTGGTGGATATCCCGTTCGGGTAGAGCTCATTGGTGGTGAGGCCCTCCGGTTCGATGAACACCTGGTGCGAGCCCTTGTCGGCGAAACGGTGAATCTTGTCTTCGATGCTGGGGCAGTAGCGCGGGCCAACACCTTCAATCACCCCCGAAAAAAGCGGTGAGCGATCCAGCCCATCGCGGATTATTTCGTGCGTGCGTTCATTGGTGTACGTCACCCAGCAGCAGCGCTGCTCGGGGTGGTCTGCGACGCTGCCCATGAAGGACATCACCGGCTCAGGCCGATCTCCCCACTGCTGTTCCAGGCCCGAAAAATCAACACTGCGCGCATCAATGCGCGGCGGCGTACCGGTTTTCAGGCGCTCAACACGGAAGGGCAGGGCGCGCAGCCGATCCGCCAGCGCGATGGAAGGCGGGTCGCCCGCGCGGCCACCGGCGCTGTTTTCCAATCCGATATGCAGTTTTCCACCCAGGAAGGTGCCCGTGGTCAATACGACGCAGGGCGCACGGAAGGTCAGGCCCATCTGGGTGATGGCACCCACAACACGGCCGTTCTCGATCAGCAGATCATCCACCGGTTGCTGGAAGATGGACAGGTTGGGCTGCGCCTCCAGAATGCTGCGTATGGCATTCTTGTACAGGACACGGTCCGCCTGGACACGGGTGGCGCGCACCGCCGGGCCTTTGCGCCGGTTGAGCACGCGAAACTGGATACCTGCCTGGTCCGTGGCGCGGCCCATTGCGCCACCCAGTGCATCGACCTCCTTGACCAGGTGGCTTTTGCCAATACCGCCTATGGCCGGGTTGCAGGACATCTGGCCCAATGTATCGACGCTATGGGTCAGCAACAGTGTACGGCAGCCCATGCGCGCCGCCGCCAGGCAGGCCTCGGTACCTGCATGGCCGCCGCCGACGACGATGACATCAAACTGCTGTTGGTATTCCACGTGTTCCGGTCTCGCTGCACAGGCGCATAACGCCAGGTGCTAATGGTTTATCCGCTAGCGCCAACCTTTTCAGGATCGACGCGAGAGGGCCGGCGATTATACGTGGCCCAACCGGGTCGATCAAAAATTGCGCAGGCCCGGTTGCGCGACTTATTTACCTCGGCATCGTCCGCGCAGGGCAATTGAATTGGACGCCCTCGAAACGGTGCGCTCAAGCCGCTTTTTTGCCCACCTTGTTCTGCGCGCCCTCTACCTCGGCAATAAACTTTTCAATCTCTTCCCAGGCCTGCTGCGCCTCCGGAAGTTCGGGATAGAACATGTGCCACACATGGACAACGTGGCCCCAGGTTTGCAATCGCACCGGCGAGCCCGCCTCCGCTGCACGGTTTACATAGCGGCGCGCATCATCGAGCAGCATTTCCGCCTCACTGGCGTGCACCAGCGTAGGTGGCAATCCCGAGAGATCGCCGTACACCGGCGACACGTCCGGGTTTGATGGGTTGATACGATAGTAAATCCAGCTTGCCCACCACAGCAGCGGCCGCGGAATACGAGCAAGCCGACCCAGCGCCGGCCCGAGCATGGCGTCAGTGGCGACGTTGGCGCCCATGCTGGGCGATACCAGGGTGGCGTCTGTCAGGGGAGAGAGGGCGACAATCGCGTCCGGCTTACGCAACGGCTGTGTCTTCAACCATCCGCCGAGGGCGAGACTGAGGTTTCCACCCGCGGAATCGCCGCCCAGCAACACACGGTCCGCCGCAGCGGGGCCGCCCGGACCGTTGTTGAGCAACCAGGTATAGGCCCTGCGACAATCATCGATGCCCGCCCGGCGCGCGTGCTCGGGCATGAGACGGTAATCGATAGCCAGAACGGCGGCGTTGGCAACCCGTGAAAAGTTGCTGGTGATATTGCGGTGGCTCTTCGGACTGCCCACGATAAAACCGCCACCGTGGATGTAAAGTACCCGCCTGGCGGGGTCTGCGCCGGGAGCAAGCACCCACTCCGCAGGGATGCCGCCGGCATCCACGGGGCGAATATCCGCATCAATCTTTTGGTTATCCGACAGTCCATCCATGTATTCGCGCAGGCGGGCGATGCGCCCGCGACTCCCCCGGGAGCCCATCGAACCGAAGCTGGAGCGCAGCAATTCCTCCACTGCCTCGTGCTCTCGGCTTGGGCCCTCGCCCGTCGCAAAGCTCTGGCCGAGTGGCCAGTCATAGCGAGAGAGGTCCTCGCCCCGCAGGTAAAACACGGTAATCAGTACCACCGCCAACAGCAATATCCAGAACACGCTCACTCTCCACTCAAAATAACGGGGTGTAGATGTACCAGAACTGGCACCAGACCCACAAGTGCGGCTCCCCCGGCTACCTTGGGCTGGGGCCAATCAGCGCGTTTCATCCCTTGTCACTATTACTGCAACTCCGGTAGCATGCCAATCTCATTTAATAATAATAGGTTGGAACAATCCTATGACTGAGTATTTAGCTGCGCCCCCTATCCTGGGAGTTGTCGGCCTCGCTGTGGCGTTCTTCATCTACCACATTATGACCCGGTACAACCCGGGTGATGGAGAGGTCAAAAAGATCGGAGACCAGATACACCTCGGCGCGATGGTATTCATGAAGCGTGAATACATGATGCTGAGCCTGTTTGCGCTGGTTCTGTTGATTGCGATTTTTGTCTCGCCGCTGGGAACCAACACCGCCATCGCCTTCATCGCGGGTGCGGTGTCATCGGCTACCGCTGGTTACCTGGGCATGTTCGCTGCCACCAAGGCCAACGTTCGCACCGCCATGGCCGCCCACGATCACGGGCAGGACAAGGCCCTGGCCGTTTCCTTCTACGGCGGTTCGGTGATGGGCCTGTGTGTGGCCTCGCTGGGTCTGGTCGGTCTGGGCAGTGTTTACTGGCTTTTCGGCGGCGATCCGCATACGGCACACGCTATCCACGGCTTCGGTATGGGTGGATCTGTAGTGGCACTGTTCTCCCGTGTTGGCGGCGGTATCTTCACCAAAAGCGCTGACGTAGGCGCCGACCTGGTCGGCAAGGTGGAAGCCGGCATCCCCGAAGACGACCCCAGAAACCCCGGCGTTATCGCAGATAACGTGGGCGATAACGTGGGCGACATCGCAGGCATGGGTTCGGACATTTTTGAATCCTACTGCGGTTCCATGATCGCGTGTATCGCCATCGCATCGACCATGGCGATACAGGCAGAAGTGAAGAGCGCGATGATGTTCCTGCCGCTGGCATTGGCCAGCATCGGGCTGCTCTCATCCTTCGTCGGCATCTGGGTGGTTCGCCTGCGCTCTGTGGCTGCACCCGAAGCGGCCCTGCGTACAGGTACGCTACTGGCACCTCTGGTCTTCGTCCTGATGGCCTGGTTCCTGATGGCGGCGATGGATCTGCCCAGCAATATCTGGTGGTCGGTGGTCTGCGGCGCAGTCGGTGGTATCGCCATCGGCCTGATTACCGAGTACTACACCGGCTCCACGCCAGTCAAAAAGATCGCCAAGTCGGGTGAAACCGGCCCGGCCACCGTGATGATCACGGGTCTGGCGGTGGGTATGCAGTCTGTCGTACTGCCCATCCTGTTCCTGGCGGCAATCATCTACGTGTCTACGGAACTGTCCGGCCTGTATGGCGTGGGCATCGCGGCGGTCGGCATGTTGGCAACTGTTGGTATTACCATGGCTATCGATGCCTACGGGCCAGTGGCAGACAACGCAGGCGGTATCGCTGAAATGGCAGGCATGGGTGAAGACACTCGCAAGATCACCGATGGCCTGGATGAGGTGGGCAACACTACCGCCGCCATCGGCAAGGGCTTTGCCATCGGCGCCGCGGCGCTGGCTGCTCTGGCCATCATCGCGGCGTTCGTTGAAACAGTGCAGGCGAACAATGCCGACTTCTCGCTGGAGTTGTCCAACCCGGTTGTGCTGGTGGGCATGTTTATCGGCGGCACAATCCCCTTCCTCATTGCGTCAATTACCATGACGGCAGTAGGTGAAGCGGCGTTCGACATGATCAACGAGATTCGTCGGCAGTTTCGCGAGATACCCGGCTTGCTTGAAGGGACAGGAGAGCCTGACACCGCCAAGTGTGTTGATATCGCCACTACAGCCGCTCTGCGCCGAATGATTCTCCCTGGCGCTATCGCGGTAGCGGCCCCGGTACTGGTGGGCTTCGGACTGGGAGCCGAATCTCTGGGCGGAATGCTGGGCGGTGCGCTGCTTGGCTGTGTGCTCATGGCGCTGATGATGGCCAACGCCGGCGGCGCGTGGGATAACGCGAAAAAGTACGTTGAAAAAGGTAACCTCGGCGGCAAGGGTTCTGACACCCACGCTGCAACAGTTGTCGGCGATACCGTGGGCGACCCGTTTAAAGACACCTCCGGTCCGGCGATGAACATCCTCATCAACGTGATGGCGATTGTCAGCTTGGTCATCGCACCGCTGTTGTAAGTAGCTCTCTTACTGCCCCGGCGCTGCCGGGGCGGTAGTTTCCAAGCCCCGATCTACCACAGTACTTTCATTGCACTTCTGTCACCTTACGCCACCGGCACACCTTGGCCTGCGTAAAACTCCCCGCAAATCTTTCTGCCCGCTGTGTGGCCAGGCCAACGTCGATTCCGCAACGCCGCAGATGGCAGTTTTGCAGTCATTGCTGCATCATGACCTGCGTCCCTAACGGAGCCAACATGCCCAAGCTGACCCAGGAAGAGAAAGCCGAAGTCGTGGAGAAGATGAACCGCATCATCCCGCACACAGTGCTGCTGGGTGTTTCACTGGAGAAAATTGAGGGCAACGAACTCACACTTCGCCTGCCATTTCGCGAGGAACTGGTTGGCAATCCCGAGACCGGCGTCATACACGGCGGGGCGGTGACGGTGTTACTTGATCAGACGATGGGGGTTTCCGCTGTATGTGCAGACGATCTGCAACCGTCTGTAACGCCGACGTTGGATCTTCGCATCGACCACCTTGGCGTGGCTCCCGCGGGCAGGGATATTTTCGCTACAGCGCATGTTTACCACAGCACCCGGCGCATACTCTTTGTGCAGGGCACCGCCTGGTACGATTCGCCGGACAACCCTATCGCTCGTGGCACCGGCACCTGGGCAAGAACCGCCCCCATAGACCTCACCTGGTTTCTGGACCAGCCATCCGAAGAAGCGCCGGCATGAACCTGGAACAACTGCTCTCCCGGAAGCCTGATGCCGAAACGCTGGCCAGTTGGTTACACAAAGTCCCCTACGCCCGGTTTCTCGGCATGCAGGCTGATGTCACCGCGGGAGAAATTCTGTTTATTCTGCCAGAGAACAAACAGCTGATAGGCAACCCTTCGCTACCCGCACTGCATGGTGGCGTGGTCGGCGCGTTCATGGAGCAGGCGGCAGCTTTTGAGTTAGTAGCTAAAATGGAACAACCAGTGCTGCCAAAGATCATCGACTTCTCGCTGGATTATCTTCGCCCGGTACGCGTGCAGACAGCCTATGCAAAATGCCAGGTAACCCGGCAGGGCAAACTGGTGGCTAATGTCAGCGTCACAACCTGGCAGGAAGACGAAACCAAACCAAACGCTACCGCCCGGGCACACTTTCTTATTCCCGGCGAAAACTAAAAGCAAACGGAGAACACCTATGGCTCGTTGGAAACGCAAGGAAATTGAGAAGGCTTTCGACAAGTACCAGGCAGCCGCATTGAAAGGTGCGCAGACCAAGGACTGGACAGACTGGGCGAACTGCTTCACCGAAGACGCCACCTATTTCGAGCACCATTACGGGCGTTACTGGGGCCGCGAGCGTATCTTGGCATGGATTACTGACACCATGAATCAATGGCCCGCCAGTCATATGACCGCGTTCCCCATTACCTGGTACTCCATCGACAAGGAAAAGGGTTGGGTCATCTGCGAAGTTATGAACCGTATGGAAGATCTCGGCGACGGTAAAATTTATGAGGAGCCAAACATCACCATTTTGCACTACGCCGGTAACGGCCTCTTCAGCTATGAGGAGGACGCTTACAATCCGCACAACATGGGCGTCACCATAGGCGCATGGATAGCGGCAAAGAAAGAAGTTGAGGCGGCTGCGAAGAAGCAATAGTAACCAGGTTATAAGAGACCGTGTCTGATCCTTCGGCCATGCGCAATATCGTGTTGCGTTTCGACATGCGCAGCTCACCTGGATGTCCCGACAGTCAATCAGACCGCTATCGTGCGGCCGTCGACATGGCGGCATGGGCTGATAAACACGCCATCGATGTCGTCGGTCTGTCAGAACACCATGACACTGCCGATGGCTTTCTATCTGCTCCACTGGCGCTGGCAGGGATGATGCTGGCCCGAACCCGACGGGTGCGCGTCAGCGTGAGTGCATTGCTGGTTCCACTGCACGATCCATTGCGCCTTGCTGAAGATATTGCGCTGCTGGATCTCGCTTCGGGGGGCCGCTTCACAGCAACCTGTGGGCTGGGTTACCGCGAACAGGAGTACAGGCGTTTTGGTATCGACTGGGATAAGCGCGGCGCAGTGTTCGATGAAAAACTCGATGTGCTGGTAGCCGCACTGCAAGGTCAACCCTTTCACTACAACGGCAGCCAGATGGAGCTGAATCCGAAGCCAGAGTCACCGTTACAGGCGCTTTTAACGATGGGTGGCAATAGCAAAGCCGCTGCGCGCCGTGCGGCCCGTTGCGGTCTGGTGTTCTGTCCTGCGATTGATGACAACGAACTTGAACAAACCTACAGGCAGGCCTGCGAAGACTACGGCACAACCTTCTGCCTGACACTGTTTCCGCGTAAACCTGCAACGACCTTCATCAGTGAAGATCCGTCAGCGGACTGGAACCGCCTCGGGGAGTATTTGCTCTATGACGCCCTGGCTTATGGCGCCTGGCATCACCCCAATCGGCGCGCCTATGCTGAGTCTTTCGCCAGCACTATCGATGAGCTCATTGCCGAGGGTAAATACCGCATCGTGACACCCGATCAGGCAGTGCAGATCATTGAAGACACCGGCTCCCTCCACCTGGCCCCCCTGTGTGGCGGTGCGCCACTGGAACTGGGTTGGAAAAGCCTGAAATTGTTTGAAGAGCGCGTGCAACCCTTTATCCGGGCCGCTTAATGGAATCCCCGGGAAAGCCTGCAGCCCATAGACGGGGTGCTATAGTCAATTCCATGCGTTTCAAACTGAAGATCTTTCACAACTTCGATTCCCGACAACCTCACTTTCAGACACTACCAGGAATGAACTATGAGCAGTGAAATCAACATTGGCGATTTGCTGACCACTCGCGCCTTTCTCAACCCTAACAAAGAGGCGCTGTATGACGTAGACGCAGACAGGCGATTCACCTACCGCGAACTCAACGAGCGCGCCAACCGCTGTGCGAACGGTATGGCCGACCTGGGTCTGGGCAAGGGCGATCGTCTGGCATTGCTGGCACACAATGGCCATGAATTCGCCGAATGCTTTCTCGGGCCAACCAAGTCCGGCGTGGTGATTATGCCGCTCAACTGGCGTCTCACGGCAGAGGAACTGGCTTTTATCCTCAAGGACGGTGGGGCTACCACCCTTGTCTTTGACAAAGAGTTCACGCCAACCGTCGAGCAAATCCGCGAGATGGGCGAGGAGGGGTCAGATCTCCAGCGTTTCGTCTGTATCGGTGAAGATACGCCCGACTTTGCGCAGAACTATGAAACCCTCCTATCGGAAAGCGCGGCCACCGAACCCCAGAGTAAGGCCGGGCCGGACGACAACCTGTTTATCATGTACACATCCGGTACGACGGGCCACCCGAAAGGGGTGGTGCACACACACAACACGGTCATGTGGGGGCTGTTTACCTTCAATGCCACGGCCGACACCCACTTCAATGACCGCTACCTGCTGATGATGCCGATGTTTCACGTAGGCGCACTGACGCCGCTGATTTCCTCGACCTACCTGGGCACCACGATTATTCTGCTGCGTGCTTTCGATCCCACCCGAACGTGGGAGTTGATAGAGCAAGAGCGCATCACCACCACGCTCGCAGTGCCCGCGATGCTCAATTTCATGTTACAGGTGCCAGACTTCGAGCGCTACGACTGGTCCAGCGTGCGTTACATTGCCAGCGGTGCCGCTCCAGTGCCCGCCTCGCTCATCGAAACCTATATGGGCATGGGCATGCAGATCAATCAAATTTACGGCATGACAGAGACCTGTGGACCGGCATGCATGATCGGCCCGGATGACGCTGTATCAAAAATCGGCTCTACCGGAAAATCTTTTTTCCATACCGAAGTTCGAATCGTCGATGAAAACGGCAACGAACAACCGGCGGGTGTACCCGGTGAGGTGCTGGTCAAGGGGCCGCATATCATGAAGGAATACTGGAACAGACCGGAGGCTACCGCAGAAGCTATTGTCGATGGCTGGTTGCGCACAGGGGATGTGGCGACCTGGGACGAAGAGAAGTTCGTCACTATCCAGGATCGTGTGAAAGACATGATTATCTCCGGTGGTGAAAACATCTATCCCGCCGAGATAGAAAACGTACTGCTACAACATCCCGGTATCGCCGATGCTGCCGTTATTGGCCAGCCCAGTGAAAAATGGGGGGAGAGCCCTGTAGCCATACTGGTGAAATCCGATGATAGCCTGGATGGCAGTGCAGTGCTGAAACATTGCGAAGGAAAGTTGGCGCGCTTCAAGACGCCCCAGGGCGTGGAGTTCGTCGACAGCATACCCCGCAATCCAAGCGGGAAAATTCTTAAGCGAATACTGCGCGAACAGTTCCCAGGCCCTGCACCTCAATAGGATGTGCCAGCTGCCAAGCGTAGCCGCGAGCCAGATTACCTGGTCCGGCTACTTACTTATATTCACTCTATATTTATCTATGTATATATATAAGTATTATTGTTGTAGTAATTATTAGGCAGCCTGTTTTCTGTGGAGAACCCTTTTTTCCCCTTCTGAATCAAACAATTGACGCAAGTATAAGCACCGTTGAAATCCCTTGGTGTCAGGTTGTTAAGCAGTTGCCAGCCCGTGCACAACCCCGCCTCTTTTGTGCATAGTATTTTAGAGGCCTCACGCTCTGTGTATAAGCGTCTTTTTTATCCAGTACCTCTCCATGGCTTGCGAAGTGTTCGTTCACATTTTTTCTGTCGGTAGTGATTACCCACTGGCGTTCTGTGCGGATGATGGAGAAACTTGTGAGTAGGCTGTGAATCTCTGGAAAAGCTGTGGACTGCAGGGTCGGTATTGATAGCTTCCTGTTGATTATTTACCGATACAAAAGCTGGAGAAGATCTTCCCCAGTAGTTCGTCGCTGGAGATGGTACCAGTGATTTCCCCCAGGGCTGTCTGGGTTTGACGCAAATCTTCGGCGAGTAATTCCCCGGCTCCGGCTGACAGCAGTTGATCCTGCCCGGTAAGTAAATGCTCGCGCGCGGCGAGAAGGGCTTCCAGGTGGCGACGTCGGGCGCTGAAATTTCCTTCTCCCGAGCAAATGTATCCCATGCACTGCTTCAGGTGTTCACGCAGCGATTCCAGCCCCTCGGAATGTTTGGCCGAAAGATAAAGCGTTGGGATCTCGGAATCGTCTGATAGGCCGGGTTTTTTTCCTGACAGGTCGCACTTGTTCCTGATGATCGTAATCGGGATAGTCTGCGCCTGGCGAGCCTGTTCAGTGTCGTCCCAGAGTAGATCTGAATCCGTTGTGGACTCGCCGATGCTGTCGTCTACGACCAGAAGAATACGGTCAGCGGATCGTATTTCCGCTCGCGCTCTGCGCATGCCCTCCTGCTCAATCTCGTCTGCACTGTTGCGAAGGCCGGCAGTGTCCACGATGTGTAGTGGCATGCCATCGATTTCTATCTGTTCGTGCAGGATATCCCGGGTGGTGCCCTCGATTGCCGTCACGATGGCCCTGTCCTGGCCAGACAGCGCATTGAGTAAACTGGACTTGCCGGCATTGGGTTTACCGGCGATGACCAGTTTCATACCTTCGCGTAGCAATCGCCCCTGTTCTGCCTCGGCCAATACGCGATCCAGTTGTTCCACAATGTGACTTAGCCTGCCCGCTACATCGCCCTCGGAGATGAAATCGACTTCTTCTTCGGGAAAATCTATGGCGGCTTCCAGGTAAACACGCAGATCCGTAATTGCGGCAACGAGAGTCTCAATCTTTCTCGAAAACTCGCCTTGCAGCGAACGGCTGGCGCTCAGCGCTGCTTCCCGTGTAGCGCTGTCAATCAGGTCGGCGATGGCCTCTGCCTGGGCGAGGTCAATCTTGTCATTGAGAAACGCGCGTTCACTGAATTCACCGGGCCTGGCGGGCCGCGCACCAAGGCGTACAGTCTCTCGTGTCAGAAGATCCAGTATGACCGGGCCACCGTGGGCCTGCAGTTCGACCACGTCTTCACCGGTGAACGAGGCGGGGCCGGGAAAGAACAAGGCTACCCCAGTGTCCAGCGGTTTGCCGTTGTGGAGGAAACGACAGTAATGGGCGTACCGGGGTTGCAGGCTGCGCCCGCAAATCGTTTCGCCAATCTTTCGGGCGCCGGGACCGGACAGCCGCACAATACCGATGCCGCCGCGCCCCGGAGCTGTGGCAATCGCGGTAATCGTATTGTCGGCCGACATCATGCTGGCTGACCGGACAGGGTCAGCTCTTGTCGCCGCCCGCGTTTTCGATCTGGCGTGTGATCACCCATTGCTGCGCGATAGACAACAGGTTGTTGACCAACCAGTACAACACCAGGCCCGAGGGGAACCAGAGGAAGAAAAACGTGAACATGATCGGCAGCCACTGCATTATTTTCGCCTGCATTGGATCCGGTGGCGGTGGATTCAGTTTCTGCATGAACCACATGCTCGCGCCCATAAGCAGGGGGAGCACGAAGTAGGGATCCATCACTGACAGGTCATTGATCCATAAAAAGAAGGGCGCGTGACGTAATTCCACGCTTTCCATCAGCATCCAGTACAGGCCGATAAAAACGGGCATTTGCACCAGAATCGGCAGGCAACCCCCCATGGGGTTTATCTTCTCCTTTTTATAAAGCTCCATCATCGCCTGTGACTGCTTTTGTTTGTCGTCGGCGTATTGCTCGCGCAGTTCGACAAGCTTGGGCTGTACACGGCGCATGTTGGCCATAGAACGGTAGCTCGCTGCGGACAGACGGAAAAATGCTGCCTTGATAAGTACCGTCAGAAGGATGATCGCGACTCCCCAGTTTCCGACAAGCGCATGAATTTTCGTCAGGAGCCAGAACAACGGTTGAGCGATCCACCATAGCCAACCGTAATCCACGCTCAGGTCGAGATAGGGGGAAATTTCTTTCAGCCGGTACTGGTCTTTGGGCCCGGCGTAGAACTGTGCTCCGGTCTTGCCCGACTTGCCGGGATCCAGAACCAGTGGGGGGCTGGTGAATTCAGCGATGTTGAAACCACTGCTGGTTCTGCGAGCACTATAACTGTGGGTTTGTTCCTGGCCCGGAATCCAGGCGCTCAGGAAATAGTGCTGAATCATGGCGATCCAGCCACCCGGCAACTGCGCCTTGAAGGACTCATCTGCCAGGTCATCGAAGGTAAATTTGGTAAAGCGATCGTCCGGCTGCGTGGTGGCTACGCCCAGGAATGGCTGCATGCCCATCGCGGCGGTATCCTGGGATGGCGGTAATGCATCTTCACGCTTGATTTGCCCGAACAGGTTCGCTTGCCAGCGTTCGGAACTGTTGTTTTCAACGAGGTAGTCTACCTGTATGAGGTAATCGCTGCGCTTCAGCGTAAAGCGTTTGGTAATGCTGATACCGTTGCCATCACTCCAACTCAGATCGATGGTTAGTGAGTCTTCACCATCAGCAAGCTCGAAGCTGGACGAGGAGGCACTAAAGGTAGCACGGCCATTTGCATCGATACCGTTGGGACCGATCAGACCACTGCGGGAGATATAGACAAGCTGGCTGTTCTGCTCGAGCAGCACGAACGGGTCGTCACTATCGAGGCGTTCCAGGTGTTGCGGCAGGGAAAGTTGAACGATGTCACCACCACGTAGATCAATGACGAAATTCAATACGTCGGTCTGCACCTGTACCAGTGATTCTGAAGGTACCGCGGGTGACGTCTCCACAGAAGGCTGTGCGGTTTCCGTCAACGGCGCAGCGGGCAGTTCGTCGTCAACCATGGCTGTCGACGGAAGATTGGTGGGCAGCTCTGTCTCGGGGTCTGTTACTGGCTGCGGGTTTTCCGCCGTCGGTATCAGCCGTGATGATTCCTGGCTCGCCAGGGCGGAGCGCTCATCCTGAAACGCGACCCATTCGGTAAGCAGCATGAAGGAGAGAACAGCGGCCGCGCCTATCAGCAAAATGCGTTGCAAATCCATGTCAGTGTCTTTGGTTTATTTCGAGTGGGAGCAGGGCGGTACCGGGTCGACCCCGCCTTCGTGCCAGGGGTGGCATCGCGAGAGGCGTTTCATGGCAAGTGCGCTGCCTTTGATTACCCCGTGTGTTTCGATAGCTTCCTGGGCGTAACTGGAGCAGCTGGGATAGAAGCGGCACTGGTCACCGAGGAAGGGGCTGATGCAGATTTTATAGCAGCGTATTAGCAAGATGAGGAAGCGGCGCATCAGGTTTCCCGGTTTGGGGTGATTCAACGTGGGTTTATTCGGATCGACTCGATCTTAACGGGTTGATTCGAATTGCTTAAGTAGCTTCCGCCACTGCTGCTGCAATATAGAGGATACTTCTCTGTTGTCCAACTCACCGATGCCGCCGCGAGCCAGTAGTACAACATCCAGGCAGGGAGCGGTATGCGATTGATGCCTGAAAAACTCTCTGGCCAGGCGCTTAATGCGGTTTCGGTCTACCGCGAGCCGGACGTGTTTTTTTGCAATGACCAGTCCGATTCGATGTTCGTTGCGCTCATTGGCGCGGGCGAGCAGCAGGAGGTTACGGTGCGAAGCCCGGGCGTCCGGGCTGTCAAAAACACGTCCGTAATCACTGGCATTGAGAAGACGTCGGTTTTTGCTGAAGCTGGCTTTCGCTAGGCGCGCCACTCACGGTCTTCCGAGTTTGTGCAAAAATTCTGCTTGAACTCTGGCCATCGGGCCAGCCAGAAGCCGGGTGTCAGGCAGACAGACGCTTGCGGCCCTTGGCGCGACGGCGATTGAGTACATGGCGGCCACCCTTGGTGGCCATACGGGCGCGGAAGCCGTGCGTACGCTTGCGCTTCAGTACGCTGGGCTGGAAAGTTCTTTTCATTGCAATGGTCCAGAAAGTTGAGGCCGATGGGATCGCTTCTTCTGCGTGCTTCTTGCAGGCGATTTCTTCGGCTGGAAAAAAGGTGAGGTATTCTATGTAAATGCGCGGTGTGATTCAATTGCCTGGCGCGAATTTCCCGGTCAATAGTCCCATCGCGGGAGCTGGCCGGTTACACCCCTACTTTGGAATGCCGGTGGGCAGAAGGCGGGCTGAGTCGCCCGGAGTTGGTTGCCAACTGACCGCGAATTAGCCGTGTGCCAGTGGGAAAATTTTACGGTCGGTCAGGCGTGTGCGGGTGTTAAAAAGTGTAATGGGGGCGGGAGGTTGGACGACCAACGCACATGTTGACCAAAAGATACTAACAACTTATCCACAGGAAAATCCTTGCACACGCCGATCGAGCCGATGTGATCAAAAAGCATACTAAATGGCCTTAACCCTTTGATATTCAAAGACAATAAAAATTTCAGAAATTTGTGCGCAACTGTGGATAACCAGTCGTTTCGGGAGTATTATGCTTCCCACTGGCCAGCGGGAACGGCCATCTGATAAGTCTTTGTTATTGATTGTATTTTTTTAGTAGCCTGTTTTTATCAAAGGGCGCTCAGGGGATTTCTTTGCCCGAAAATAACTGGCAGCAATGTGTAGATCGACTACGGGATGAGCTGCCGTCCCAGCAATTTAACACCTGGATCAAGCCCCTGCACGTCAACTGGCAGGAAGGCATGCTGACCCTGTCGGCGCCGAACCGGTTCATCCGGGATTTTGTTGCGGAGAAATACGCCGATCGCATTCTGAATCTGGCTCGGGAAGTTGCCGCCGGAGAACCTATCGACCTGTCTTTGCAGATAGGCACTGCGAATGGCCAGGCGTCGCGGGCAGCGCCTGTTGCCCCTATCGCTGCTGCGGGTACAGCGCAGCGTCGACGCGATGCTGATATCACCTACAGCGACAGTCCTGCCCTTTCCGGCGAGGTCGTCAGTCAGGTGGCCAACGGTGCCGACGTTCTGGGCCGGCCCGCGTTTCCCAGTACAGACCAGGCACCGCGTGCGAATACGCTGCGCGCAACCACGTCTAGAGTTGATATGAGACAGGCGGGTAGAGCAAGGCCCGCTGTGGCGAGATCGGATTCGGCGGGGTCTGACATTGAGAGTGCCCTGCATCACGAACACCATCTTGTCAGCAACTACACCTTCGAGAACTTTGTGGAAGGTAAATCGAACCAGCTCGCGCTGGCAGCAGCGCAACAGGTAGCCGAGAACCCTGGCGACTCTTACAACCCACTGTTTCTTTACGGTGGGGTGGGACTGGGTAAGACGCACTTGATGCACGCTGTTGGTAACGCTCTGAAAGATCGCAACCCGAACGCGAAGATCGTGTACCTGCACTCCGAGCGCTTCGTCGCCGATATGGTTAAGGCACTGCAGTTGAATGCGATCAGTGATTTCAAGCGGTTTTACCGCTCAGTAGACGCGCTGCTGATCGATGATATCCAGTTCTTTGCCAAGAAGGAGCGCTCACAGGAGGAGTTTTTTCATACCTTCAACGCCCTGTTGGAAGGCCGGCAGCAGATGATCCTTACCTGTGATCGCTACCCCAAGGAAATTGATGGGCTGGAAGAACGCCTGAAGTCGCGCTTTGGCTGGGGGCTGACAGTGTCGGTTGAGCCGCCAGAGCTGGAGACCAGGGTCGCCATTCTAATGAAGAAAGCGACTGAGGCGCGTGTCGACCTGCCACCGGATGCCGCCTTTTTTATTGCGCAGCGCATCCGCTCCAATGTGCGCGAGCTAGAGGGTGCGCTGAAGCGGGTGATAGCGAGTGCCCACTTCGTCGGTAGGCCTATCGATATAGAGCTTATTAAGGAAAGCCTCAAGGATTTATTGGCGCTGCAGGACAAGCAGGTCAGCATGGATAATATTCAGCGTACCGCGGCGGAGTATTACAAGATCAAGGTCTCAGATATGATGTCCCGTCGGCGCAGCCGCTCGGTTGCGAGGCCGCGCCAGATGGCCATGGCCTTGTCCAAGGAATTGACCAACCACAGCCTGCCGGAGATCGGGGACAGCTTTGGCGGCAGAGATCACACGACAGTTTTGCACGCATGCCGTAAAATCAAGGAACTTCGCGAAACGAACTCCGATATTCGTGAAGATTACAAGAACCTGTTGCGATCGCTCACCACATGACTGAGGGTGTGCGGACCCCTGCAATTATGAGCACAGGTTTTATAAAAAGTCTTTTTTAAAGGGTGGCTCAGCGCGGTAACCCGTAAGCAGTGCCGCATTATGGCGGCCTGGCCAGGTAGTCGATAAGGAATAACAAACTTATGAAGTTCAGTGTTGCGCGGGATACGCTTCTCAAATCCTTGAACCTGGTCGCCGGTGTTGTCGAGCGCCGCCAGACGCTGCCTATCCTGGCGAATGTGTTGATGGTACTCGACGGAGAGCGCCTGTCGCTGACGGGCACGGATCTGGAGGTCGAACTGGTCGGCCGAGTACAACTGGCGGCCAAGGGTGACGCCGGCGATGTGACAGTTCCTGCGCGCAAACTGGCGGACATCTGCAAGTCGCTGCCTGAGGGCAGTGAGATCAGCTTCAGCGTTTCCGACGGCAAGGCCACGGTAAAATCCGGGCGTAGCCGCTTCACGCTTTCCACTCTGCCGGCCCGTGATTTTCCCAACGTGGAAGACAGCATGGGCACGCATCAGCTCACGTTAAAGCAGGGACAACTCAAGCGGCTTATCGACAGAACGGCGTTCGCGATGGCCCAGCAGGATGTGCGCTACTACCTCAATGGCATGCTATGGGAGCTTACTGGCGAGCAGTTACGTTTTGTCGCGACCGATGGCCACCGCCTTGCCATGTGTACGTTGCCTGAAAAGGTGAAGGCCAAGGGAGAGGGCGATACCCAGGTTATCCTGCCACGCAAAGGGGTGCTTGAACTGGCGCGCCTGCTGATGGACGAGGACGAGGATATCGCGATCGTCATTGGCAGCAATCATATACGAGCGATGACCGAGGAGTTTACGTTCACCTCCAAGCTGGTGGATGGCAAGTTTCCTGATTACCAGCGCGTACTGCCGCGCTCTCCTGATAAGGCCGTATTGGGCTCGCGCCTCGAGCTTCGGCAGGCCTTCACGCGCACCGCGATTCTGTCCAACGAAAAATACCGAGGCGTCCGTCTCAAGATCACCGATGACACCCTGGATATTGTTGCCAATAACCCTGAGCAGGAAGAGGCGGAAGAAACTGTCCCTGTAGAGTACAAGGGCGACTCCCTGGAAATAGGCTTCAACGTAAGTTATTTGCTGGATGTTCTGGGGGTGCTCAGTGGCGACAAGGTGAAGCTTTCTCTCGCTGACCCCAACAGCAGTGCGCTGTTGGAAGAGTCTGAAGAGGGCGATTCACTGTATGTCGTTATGCCCATGCGGCTCTAGCAGGGCCGCAACACGCCGTTTGCCCGCCAGCGCCGCCTGAACCACCCTTTCCGTGGCACTGCAGCAGCTAAGAATCGACAGTGTACGCAACCTCCGCAGGGTGAGGCTCGATCGCCTGCAGCGGGTGAACGTGTTCTACGGTGCCAATGGCAGCGGGAAAACCAGTCTGCTGGAGTCGATACACCTGCTGGGGATGGCGCGCTCTTTCCGCGGCAACAGCGTCAAGTCACTGATCAGTCACGACGCAACCACCTGTACCGTGTACGGTGCCGCCAGCCTGCCCTCCTCGCCTGCGCTCCTTTCGTTGGGCGTACAGCGCAATCGTGGCGGCGAGGCCCAGATACGGCTTGCGGGCCAGCCGGTGAAAACCGTGGCGGAACTTGCCGAGCAGTTGCCACTGCAGGTGATTACCGCTGAGAGCTTCAGCTTACTGACGGGGCCGCCCGGCGGTCGGCGGCAGTATCTGGACTGGGGAGTGTTCCACGTGGAACATACGTTTTTCAGCCAGTGGCAGCGCTTTCAACGCTGCATTAAACAGCGCAATATGCTCCTTCGTCGTGGTAAAATAGATGACCATGAACTGGCGTTCTGGACGCGAGACCTCGCGGCGGCAGGCACGGCCATAACGGCGCACAGAAAGGCCTATTTTGAACGCTTAACACCCAGGTTTATTGAGACCATGTCGCAGCTGGCGCCATCGCTGCCGGCGCTGGAATTGCGCTTCCGGCAGGGCTGGGACGCTGGACTGAACTATACGGAGGCCCTGGATCAGGGCCTGGCAACGGATGTGGAACAGGGTTATACCCACACCGGCCCGCAGCGCGCGGATATACGGGTGACCAGTGGAGGCCATTCCGCCGCGGATACCCTCTCCCGGGGGCAACAAAAATTAGTGGTATGTGGCTTGAAGCTTGCCCAGGGGCTGCTGATGTCGGAGTTGGGCAAGGGAGACTGTACCTACCTGATTGATGACTTGCCGTCCGAGCTGGATCAGGAGCACAGCGAAACCGTGTGTGGTTTCCTCGCGGCAATGGGCGCGCAGGTGTTCATTACCTGTGTGGAGCGGGAAGAGCTGCTCTCAGTGTGGCCCGAGGCAAAGTCTGAAGCGCTGGCCATGTTCCACGTGGAACATGGCGAGGTGTCTCCTGTCTGAGCGCCAGTTTATAGCGGTGACGAACAGGGCGGATTGACCGAACAGTGTGTTCGACTCGACCCGGCTGATGAGGTGAGTGAACCAATTAGTGGCTTGGGGTGATCCCGCACCGGGCCAGTTTAACGTGATGAGATACAGCGAATGACCGACGACACAGAGCATAATTACGACTCCTCCAGTATCAAGGTGCTAAAAGGCCTGGATGCCGTGCGCAAGCGCCCGGGCATGTACATCGGTGATACAGACGATGGCACCGGCCTGCACCATATGGTGTTTGAGCTCGTTGACAACTCGATCGACGAGGCCCTTGCCGGACACTGTAGCGAAATCAAGATCGTGATCCACCCGGATGAATCGGTGACTGTGAGCGATGATGGCCGAGGCATTCCCACCGAAATGCACGATGAAGGCGTCTCTGCAGCAGAGGTCATCATGACGGTGCTACACGCGGGCGGTAAGTTCGACGACAACACATACAAGGTCTCCGGTGGTCTGCACGGCGTTGGGGTCTCGGTGGTGAACGCTCTGTCGGAAGAGTTGCTGCTGACCATTCGGCGGGAAGGCAAGATGTACGAGCAGACCTACCGCCATGGCGTGCCCGACGCCCCGCTGGCTGAGGTGGGCACCACAGAGTCTTCAGGCACTTCGGTTCGGTTTAAGCCGTCCTCAGAAACCTTTACCAATATAGAGTTCCATTTTGATCAGCTGGCCAAGCGCCTGCGTGAGCTGGCGTTTCTCAATTCCGGAGTCTGCATCAACCTGAAGGATGAGCGCAGCGGAAAAGAGGAGAGTTATCAATATGATGGCGGCCTGGGCGCCTTTGTAGACTACCTCAACCAGAACAAGACGCCGGTGAACAAACCCTTTCACTTCCAAATTGAAACTGACGATGGAATTGGGGTTGAGGTGGCGCTGCAGTGGAATGACGGTTTTCAGGAAAACATTTTCTGTTACACCAACAACATCCCCCAACGCGATGGCGGAACGCACCTTGCGGGCTTTCGCGCAGCATTGACGCGGAGTCTGAACAACTACATCGAAAAAGAAGGGCTGGCCAACAAAGCCAAGGTGAACACGACTGGCGACGATGCGCGCGAGGGGCTGACGGCGATTATCTCCGTCAAGGTGCCTGACCCGAAGTTTTCATCGCAAACCAAGGACAAACTGGTTTCTTCCGAGGTGAAGTCTGCGGTAGAGCAAGCCATGACCAAGCAGTTCGGTGACCATCTGCTGGAGAACCCGTCGGAGGCGAAGTCTGTCGTTGGCAAAATGCTGGATGCTGCCCGCGCGCGGGAAGCTGCGCGCAAAGCGCGCGAAATGACCCGGCGCAAGGGTGCACTGGATATTGCCGGT
>JAUHYL010000122.1 GCA_030426545.1 Gammaproteobacteria bacterium | reverse complement strand
GCTGGCTCGGGGCGAGTTACGGCTTCGTGTCGGACCCTACATCTACCGCATGCAGAGTAACCTCAAACCCGTCGCGCAAGGCCTGACAACGCTCTACGCTGATTTTCCAATTGCCGACACAGGAGAATTTGTCGATTTTGACGTCGCTCTGGTGCAGCGCGGGCTACGGCAAAAGCTGAATCACCGCTGCGAGTTTCTTTTCGACAGACAAAACCCCTTTGAGACCATTGCCACAGAACAGTCCTACGCCTTCATGGAATGGGGCATGAACTGGTGTGTATCACTGCACAGCAACGAGTATCTGAAACTGCACGCGGCCGTCGTTGCGCGCAACGGTCGGGGCGTGATCATGCCGGGCGTTCCAGGCGCAGGGAAAAGCACGCTTTGCGCAGCGCTCGCCCTGCGGGGCTGGCGCGTGCTGTCCGACGAGCATGCCCTGATCCCACCGGGAAGCACCGATCTCGTCCCTCTGTGCCGTCCGGTCAGTTTGAAGAACGAAAGCATCGATGCGATTCGCGCCTTTTCCAGCAAATGCGTACTGGGACCTACCAGTCGCAATACCCACAAGGGCGTGGTTGCACACATGAAGGCAGACCTGTGCGCAGACAGCCACGCCACCGACACGGTCCGGGCACATGCCATGGTATTTCCCCAGTACGACCCGCAGGCCCCGCAGCAGCTGGCGCCACGGGCTAAAACAGCCAGTTTCATTCTCGCGGCCTACCACTCTTTCAATTACAGCCTGATGGGTGAAGCTGGCTTCGATGCCATGCAGCACCTGCTGGACAACGTGCACTGCTACGACCTGACCTACCACGACCTGAACTGGGCGGTCGACGCAATGCAGCAGGTACTGGAGTGATAAAACCGCGACAGGATTTCACACTGCGCCGGGCGCTCCTTTCGCCAGACCAGGTGGCCACCATGGCATCCGCGGACCTGGAGCGAGTGGTCACGCAGGGGAGAATCGCACGCCTGCTGCCGTCTCTGACCGAACAACTGCGTACACAGGGTGAACTGGAAAAGGTACCGGCCCGGGTGCGCCGACACATGGAATCTGCGAGCCTGGTGTTTCAAAAACAGCGCCACGATCTCGCCTATGACTGTAATTCCCTGCGCACCGCACTGGCCAGTTGCGCACTGCCACTGGTGTTACTCAAGGGCGCGGCCTATATCGCATCCGACCTGCCCGTCGGACGCGGCCGCCTGATTACCGACATCGACATCATCGTTCCGCGACAGCAAATCGAACAGGCGGAGCGTGCCCTGAATGCGCATGGCTGGGAAAGCAGCAAGCTGGACGCCTACAACGAAGGTTACTACCGGCGTTGGAGCCACGAGGTGCCCGCCCTGCTAAACCGGCAGCGCGGCACCACGCTGGATCTGCACCACAACATACTGCCACCGACCGCGGGGCCTACCGTTCGACCGGAGCTGCTGTTCGAAGAGTTACGTGAAGTGGAGGCCGGTATTTTCACGCTCTCCTATCGCGATATGGTCATCCACAGCGCGACGCACCTGTTCCACGAGGGTGAGTTTCACCATGGCCTGCGCGACTTATGGGATCTGGATAGAATGTTGCGCGACTTCCCCCAGAGGCAACCGGACTTCTGGCAGGGCCTGGTCAACAGGGCACGCGCACTGGAGCTGGAGCAATCGCTGTTCCATGCCTTGAACTACACACAGAAGCTCTTTGACACGCCCATCCCCGCGGAAGTAGCGAGTGAGGCGAAACGCGGCAAAAGCAAATTCATGCTACCTGCGATGGATTTTCTTTTTGTTCGCGCTTTCAGGCCGGATCACCCCGATTGCAGGCTGCCATTGACTGGCCTTGCACTGAATCTGCTCTACATACGCTCTCACTACCTGCGCATGCCCATCTACCTGTTACTGCCCCACCTGGCACGCAAGGCATGGATGCGGCGCGTCAGTGAAAAGAAGGAGGCGCTGGAAAACGCCCGGGAAAGTGCCTAGACAGTGCTCACCGCCGGAGAAGCAGGGTTACCGAAAACCGATAGGCGCTCAGACGCGCCAGTAGTTGAGCCCGGCCGATTCCAGCTCACCCCGGTCCAGCACTGACTTCAGATCCACGAGGGTTGCGCCCTCGTCCATCATCGCGGCAAAGTCCGCTATCGATTTTTCCAGATAGGCGCTATGCGGCACCGCCAGGATCACTGCCTGACAGGTAGTAAGGTCTGATTCATCGCACAGCTCAATGCCATACTCCGCGCGCGCTTCGTCCGCATCGGCCATTGGGTCATGCACGCGCACGTCACAACAGTATTCGCGGAGTTCATCGATGACATCGATCACCTTGGAATTGCGCAGGTCGGGGCAGTTCTCCTTGAACGTCAGGCCAAGTACCGCCACACGCGCGCCCGCTACCCTGTGGCCGCTTCGCACCAGGTGCTTGACGGTTTGCTCGGCGACGAACTTGCCCATGTTGTCGTTGGTCTTGCGACCGGCCAGTATCACCTGTGGGTGGTGGCCCACGGCCTCCGCCTTGTAGGTGAGGTAATAGGGATCCACGCCGATGCAGTGGCCGCCGACCAGACCCGGTCGAAACGGCAGGAAGTTCCACTTGGTCCCTGCCGCTTCCAGGACATCCAGGGTATCGATATCCAGTCGATTAAAAATCAGCGCCAGTTCATTCATCAGCGCAATGTTTAAATCACGCTGGGTATTTTCGATAACCTTGGCCGCCTCCGCTACCTTGATGCTCGCCGCCCGATGAACCCCGGCGTGCACTACCTCTGAGTACAGGTTCGCCAGCGTATCCAGTGTTGCCGCGGTATCCCCCGACACTACCTTGGTGATGGTCTCCAGGCGATGCTCCTTGTCACCGGGGTTGATGCGTTCCGGAGAGTAGCCGACGTGAAAACCCTCCGCTCCGGCGTCGTCACGAGCAGCCCAGGTCATCCCTGACGTCTCCTCCAGTAGCGGCACGCACACTTCCTCCGTGCAACCCGGGTAAACCGTGGATTCGAACACAACGATCGCACCGGGGCGCATATTGGCGCCCACCGCGCGGCATGCGCCCTGCAAAGGGCTGAGATCCGGACGGCGAGCACTGTCGATGGGCGTGGGTACTACCACGATGATGACACTGGCACGGGCGAGTTTGGCGGCATCGCTGCTGAATTCCAGGTGGGTCGCAGCAGCCAGTGCTTCCGGCGCCACTTCACCGCTGGGGTCGTGCCCGTTGCGATAGTGCGCCAGTTTTTCTTCATTCAAATCCAAGCCAATCGTTGGGCGCAGCCGACCAAATGCGACCGCCAGCGGCAACCCCACGTAACCGAGCCCGACTATTGCTATCGCGTCCAAGCTATCCATGTGCGATCCGCCTTTCCTTCAGTTTCTGTAAAAACCATTCACCGGTTATCTCAAGACCGCGCCTAACTTCGACCTCCGGTGCGTAACCGAGTAGCTCGCGCGCCTTGCTGATATCTGCCTGTGAATGACGCACGTCGCCGGCGCGAAAATCTGCGTAGCTGGCTTCGATCGCTGCGAGCGCCGGGTCATAGGCAGCGAGTTGATCGCGAATGGCGGTGAACAGCTCGTTGAGGCTGGTCCTGCCGCCTACGGCTACATTGTAGACCTCGTTGACTGCCGACTCATTGACCGTCGTTGCGGCCAGCAGATTGGCCTGCACGGTATTGTCGATGAAGCAGAAATCACGCGACGTTTCTCCATCGCCATTGATGCGCGGAGATTCGCCGGCACACAAGGTTTCGAACCAGCGCGGAATGACCGCGGCATAGGCACCGCCCGGATCCTGACGCGGCCCAAATACGTTGAAATACCGCAGCCCTATGCAGCCCATACCATACGATCGCGCGAACACGTCAGCGTACAGTTCATTGACATACTTGGTCACCGCATAAGGAGACAATGGATTACCGATACGGTCCTCAACTTTGGGCAAATCCGGATGATCTCCGTAAGTCGAGGAGGACGCGGCATACACGAACCGCTTAACACCGGCATCCCTGGACGCCACGAGCATATTGAGGAAACCATCGATATTGGCGCCGTTGGTACGCAGGGGATCCTCGAGCGACCGCGGCACACTGCCGAGGGCCGCCTGGTGCAACACGTAGTCCACGCCATCGACAGCCCCGGCACAGGCCTCAAGACTGCAGATGTCGCCTTCGTGAAACTGGAAGCGAGACCAGGCAGCCTCCCCAACCGCAGCGCGCACATCTTCCAGGTTGGCGGCATAACCCGTGGCGAAATTGTCCAGCCCGACGACGTCCTGCTCCAGCTTGAGTAGCGTTTCCACAAGATGGGAGCCGATGAAGCCCGCAGCACCGGTAACCAGCCAGCGCGACGGCCCCTGTTTGAGTTGGGATTCCAGAGTCTGGTAGGCAGACATACCGTTTTAAGCGTTCCTTTGATAGCCCCAGTGCGTGCGCCATTTATTCTGTGCGACGTGTCCCACTTATCGCCGGCTGGCATTTACACTAATGTGGGCAGAGTATAGTGTTTCTCCCGGAACACCGCTATTGCGGAACGTGAATTGGGACACGAATTGGAAAGTTCGGAGCTGGCACAACAAACTGACTTTCTCGGCAATATCGGCTTATACAGCTACGGTACTGCCCTGGTTGCGTTCGTCCTGCTGACGGGCCTCGCCGTTGTTACGCGCCGCAATAACCCGATGGGCAACCTCCTGGTGTGCGCCAGCGCCCTCACGGCTGTCTGGGCAGGATCGGTTGTCGTTTCTTCCCTGATGCCCACCCCGCAGCGGGCACTGATGCAGGCGACAGAGGTCGCGCGCGACGCGGGCTGGACATTTGCGCTACTGCGCATGTTGACCTTGCGCATGCGCGGCTACCAGGCCGAATTTCCGACCCGGCGCTGGTCACTGTTTCTGGGGATATTTTACCTCGGTGCCCTGCTGGCGCTTCCCCTGTCCGATCCACTGGCCGCCGCACTGTCATTGAATGACTCTACCGCAGCCAGCATCACCTTCAGCACCTGGTTGGCCATGACCCTGATCGGCCTGCTCTTGCTCGAGCAGTACTTTCGCAACAGCAACGAGAGTGAGCTGTGGGCTACCAAGCATCTGTGCATCGGCCTGGGCATCCTCTTCGCCTACGACTTCTTCATGTACGCCGAAGCCCTGCTGTTTCAGAACCTGGATCGCAATCTTTGGCAGGCAAGGGGCGTGGTCATCACGATGGCCGCCATCCTCATGGCTATCAGTATGAGCCGAACCGATCGCAGCGAGGATCAGGACGCGCCGCGCAGTCTCTACCTCTCGCGTCACGTGGCATTTCATTCGCTGACGCTGATGGTGTCGGGCATCTACCTGATCAGCATGGCGTTGGCGGCCTACTTTATCCGCTTCCTTGGGGGAAGCTGGGGCGGTGTGCTGCAAATCACCTTCCTGTGCGCAGCGGGGCTTACCCTGATTGTACTGCTCTTCTCCGGGCAGATACGCGCCAGCGCCAGAGTGTGGCTGAGTAAAAACTTCTTCAGTTACAAGTATGACTACCGCACGGAATGGCTGCAGTTTACGCGGAAGCTCGCCACCGACAGTAGCGAGGTGCCACTAAGCATTACCCAGGCCATTGCCGATCTGGCCAAGAGCCCTGCGGGGGTTCTATGGGGGCTTGGCAACGGCGACCGCCTGTCCGTTCTTACTCACTGGGAAATGCCCGACCCCGGCGCGCAGATTGATCTTGGAGACCTTCCCGCGTGGCTGCAGCAGACACAATGGATCATCGATCTGCACGAATGGCGTCGCGCGCCCGACATGTACAACAACCTGGTGATGCCGCGCAGCCTTACCGACATTCCGAAGGCGTGGTTAATTATTCCACTGTTATTTGGCGAACGGCTGCAGGGTATTCTGCTACTGAAAGAATCCGAACTGGTGCATGAATTGAACTGGGAAGACCGCGACCTGCTAAAGGTGGCCGGCCGCCAGGCAGCCAGCCACCTTGCACAGTTTCAGGCTGACCAGGCTCTGCTGGAATCTCGACAGTTCGACGCATTCAACCGTCTTTCTGCCTACGTCATACACGATTTGAAAAACATCCTCGCACAGCTCTCGCTGATGGTATCAAATGCTGAAAAGCATAAAGACAACCCCGCGTTTATCGACGACATGGTAGATACCGTCAATAATTCGGTACAGCGCATGACCAAGCTCATGGCACAATTGCGCAGCGAGACAGGTGAAGCGAGCGAGGCTGAGCAGAGTGAGGTCGAGCTCGGTGAACTGCTGCGCGAGGTGGTCTCTGAAAGCGGGGTGCGCGATCCAACACCCACCCTTGAACTGATTGACGGTCCGTTT
>JAUHYL010000121.1 GCA_030426545.1 Gammaproteobacteria bacterium | reverse complement strand
GTCGACGCCTCGGACCTGGCGGTGTTGTTCCGCAATTACGACCAGCTGGTGGGCGATCCGACCTGGACAGCCCAGTTGGGCGCACAGCTCAATGTTGCCAGCCACGGCCCACTGGGGTTTGCCGCACTGTCGGCACCGACTCTGGGCGAGGCACTGGACGTCATGGGCGAGTTTCACGCCTGCCGCAACACAGCGCTCACCTCGCGCACCAGCGCCAGCGCCACGCACTATCAACTGTCGCTGTTTGACACTACCGGGGATCCGGAACTGCTGCAGTGGCTTGCCGAGGTGATTCTGAAGATAGTGGAGTTGCTGTTGGCCAGCATTCTCGGCCACCCGGTAGGCCGCAATGTAACGATCACACTGACCCGTGCAACACCCGATTACGCCGAGCAACTCGTCGCCTGTTACGACAGCACCGTGCACTTCGACGCGCCGGTGAATGCGATCATCGTGCCACTGGCGTGGCGCCAGCTACCCTCGCCGCTGCACGACGAGGCCGTGTACCGCGTGAACCTGATCAAGTGCCGGGAACTGATCGCCGCCCGGGAGCAGGCAGACAGCGTTGCCCATGCAGTGCGCAACCGCCTCACCAACCATTTCGAGGCACAGGTACTCGCCCGGGAAGGAACGCTTGTCCCGCCCCCCACCTTGCAGGACGTGGCACAGGCGATGCACCTTACACCGCGCACCTTGTTGCGCAGGCTGCAACGGGAGAACGTCACGTATCGCGAGATACTGGATGCTTTACGCAGGGACTACGCCGCACAACTACTGCGCGACGCGAGCCTGACGGTGGCGAATGTGGGAGAGATCATCGGTTACCGGGAACCGGCCAACTTTGGCCGAGCGTTCCGGCGTTGGTATGGACTGCCGCCCGCTGCGTGGCGGCGCCAGCGGGAAGAGTAGGCAGCGGATGTGCGCCCGGCGTGTTTGCTTCTGGCCAACGCACCGGCGCGCGAGGCAGAACGGTCAGGCAGCCTGTTGGCCACCCGCTCGACCAGGCTTCTTGCCATCGGAAGGTTTTTTCGTAGCCGTCTTGGTGCGCGAGGCGGGGCGCTTGCGCGCTACCGGTTTCTTTTTAGCCGGCTTCTCCACCCTGTCCGAGTGCACGCGGTGCTCGCGCAGCGCGTCCCGATCCGCCCGCGTCGGTGGCGGACGGCGGCGCGATGCGCGCGGACGTTTGTACTCGGACTCATCCGGACGCAGGTCGCCACTCTCGAAGCGGTTGAGAATTTCCTCCATCGTGCGGCTGATCTTGGTGCAGGTGCGTATCGCTTCCACACGCGGGAAGGTGGAGTGCTCGCCGCCCTTCATCAGTGCGATGAGATCCTGCTCAGACAGGTGCGAGAGCAGCTTGCCCGGGTTATACCAGCGGAAGCTGGGCACGATATTGATATCGCCGCTGTAATTTTGATCCACCAGCGTGTGGATGCTGTTCATCAGCATGTTGAAGCGCGGCCAGGTTTCGCTGCGCTTTTGCACCATGCCACGATAAAAATTCAACACCTCGCGACTCATTCCGATACCCAGCGCTCCCAGCGCTGAACTCAGTGCACTGCGCTCGTCATCTTCCTTGAGAAAGGGTATGGCAATGGGGTTCACCATGCTGACGATATAGTGGTTGGTGCTGTACAGCCGCTGCAGGCGCTTGGCCGGAAGATCGTCGGCAATAGAGCCGTCCACCCACTTGCGCGTGGGCAGGTAGGGCTGCGGCTCGCCGTGCTGGTTTTTCGCCATCAACATGACCGGGGGAAAGACACCGGGCACTGCACAGGAGGCCATTACCGCTGAGCGTACATAGACGTTGGGAGAGGTAATCGCATTCAGCAGGCGTGAACGCTGGTGGACATCTGCCGGCGCCACGCTGACGCTGATCTGCCGACCGGTTTTTTCATACGCCTCCTGGAACGTCATGTCCGGCACCATGCGCGCAACCAGCTTTTCCAGGTCACTGATATCAATTTGCGGGTTGGCGCCAAAGAACATGCGTGAAAAAGCGCTGGCCTCGCGCTCCGCCTCGAAGTGCACATTGGCGGGGTCATAGAACTTTTCCAGTTCCTTGTCGGTGTGTGTACCGAGCACCCCGGCTACCAGGGAACCGGCGCTGGAACCGGATATCACGCGCGGCAGCACGCCCTCCTCCAGCAGCGTCTTAACAACACCCAGATGGTAGAAGCCCAGCACGCCACCGCCGCTGAGCATCAGCGCCGAGCGGCCAAAACAGACATTGGAGCGATAGAAGAAATCGAGCTTCTCCTGGACGTCGATCTCATCCGACTCCAGCTCGGCGAGAAAGCGCAGCGAATCGGCGACCTCTTCAACGTAATCTTCGATCAGGCGCTTGGTGCCGAACTTCGCGCGTCGATACAGGCTACTGCGGCCCATGCCGGCCATGTTGCCGTGAATGCCCTCGTTCAAGGTGAACAGCAGGCCATGGTAATCGTGCCGTGCGCGCAGGCTGCGCAGTTTGTCCAGGCGCAGCCGGATCTCGGAATAGTCGTACATGCTGCTCTGATCAACCTGCCGCCAGCGCTGCTGGCCGGAAAGCTCGTCGTGCTCCTGCGCCAGTTCGCTCCACTGTGAATAGACTTCACACTCGGCCATCTGCTTTTCGAGCTTTCTGAGTTTGCGTGATTTGCGCACCGGAATACCTCTTCTAACGCGCCCCGAATGGGCATTCATACTGTAAGGATAAGGCAAATGCCCCCTTGGGCACAGCTCTTTGTTAGCGGCGCACACATGCCCCTGCCCGGTATACGCATGCGGTTCAAATTTCATCCAATTTCAGCAACTTATGGCACTATTTGGCCAAAGGGGTGCAGCATCCGTGCAAACCTCCTAGAATACAGCGCAGGGTCAACTGCTCGTTGCATGCGAGTGAGCTGCGATCAGGCGGCAACCGCAGACAACAGGCAGTCATACCACGCCGACACAGGGTACGGCTGTGGGATGGGACAACACCGATCGGGCAACGGTTTCAACGGCTAAAACAACTACAACAACGAGGCATCACTTGCGCGCCTATCTCTATGCATTCCTATTGTTGCTGGTGATCTTCGGCAGCATCGGCGCCTACCTGTACAACCGCTACAGTACGCTCAGCAACGCCGATTTTACGCCGCCCGCTGTCACCATTGCCGCCGGCACCGCCAAGAGCGAGGTCTGGCCATCACTGCTGGAAGCCGTAGGCACCATTCGCGCGGCCCGCGGAGTCGAACTCAGTGCGGAAACCAGCGGCGAGGTTATCGAGGTTGCCGCACAATCTGGCGAGGTCGTGCAGCAAAACCAGTTACTGGTCACGCTGAACGATGCCGTTGAGCAGGCCAGCCTGAAGCGCCAGCAAGCCAACCTGACCCTGGCGCAGCTGCTGCACGATCGTGACGCAAGACTGATCAAGCAACGCTCCATACCCCAGAATCAGTACGATCGCTCACGCGCAGACCTCGACAGCGCCCTTGCGCAACTGGCGGAAACAGAAGCCCGTCTGCAGAACAAGCGCATCGTGGCGCCCTTCGCAGGCACCATCGGTATCGTTGCGGTCAAGGTTGGGGACTATGTCGACCCGGGCGACACCATCACGACACTGCAGGATCTGAGTACGCTGGAGATCGATTTTTCGGTTCCGGCGCGCCACTTTCCCAACCTGCATCCGGGGCTGAAAATCGCGGTGCACACCTCGGCATTCCCCGAGCGCGAGTTCAGCGCCACGCTGGAGGCGCTCGATTCCAGGGTAAACGCCGCCACACGCAACCTCTTGCTACGCGCCAGCCTGGATGACAGCGAAGGATTATTGCCCGGCATGTTCGCGCGCCTGGTTATCGACCTCGACAAGCCAAAGAACGTGGTGGCCGTTCCGGAGACCGCGGTGACTTATTCCCTGCACGGCAGCACGGTGTGGGTACTGAATCAGGGGCGTGGCCAGACGACAGCGCATCCTCGCGTGGTTGAGACCGGCGCAGCGCGCGATGGCAAGATTGCCATCAACGCCGGCCTGCGCGCCGGCGAGTGGATCGTTACCGTGGGACAGAACAAGCTGCAGCGCGGCGCCCGGGTGACAATCGACGAAACCGATCTCTAGGACGACACAGCGCAATGGCCAGATTCACTGACACGTTCATCCAGCGACCGGTGCTGGCGCTGGTCGTCAGTGCATTGCTGTTATTGCTGGGCAGTACGGCACTCAACCGGGTCGGCCTGCGTGAGTTTCCCGAGTTGGAACGCAGCGTTATCTACATCGAGACCAGTTTCCCCGGCGCCAGCGCAAACACCGTAAAGAGTTTTGTCACCACGCCGCTGCAGGTGAGTATCGCCGGCGCACGCGGAATCGAATACATGACATCGGTCAGCAACCCGGGGTTTTCCAACATCGAGGTACACGTGCGCCTGGGCGAAGACTCCAGTGCGGTGCTCTCGGAGGTGATTGCCAAGGTCAACGAGGCGCGCGGCGACCTGCCCAAGGACATTGAAGACCCGGTGGTCACCAACTCCCCCGGTGGCGACGCCATGATGTACATGGCCTTCTACAGCGAGCAGATGTCACCGCACCAGATCAATGACTACCTGGTGCGCGCGGTGCAACCGGAACTGGCCACCCTGCCCGGGGTCGGCAAGGCCAATATTTTCAGCCGTAATCTGGCGATGCGCGTCTGGCTGGACCCGGTACGCATGGCGGCATTTGGCGTTACCGCAACCGATATCAGTGCCGCCATCGAGCGCGACAACTATGTGTCAACCTCGGGCTCCACCGAGGGCACGCTGGTGCGCGCCACCGTTGATGCGCGTACAGACCTGAGCACCGCAGAGGATTTTGAAGCCATCGTCGTGCGCCAGTCCGGGGACGAAAGTGTGCGCCTGGGCGATGTGGCCGACGTGGAACTGTCCGCTGAAACCACCCAACTGCGCTTGTTTTCCAGCGGCAAGGACGCGATGTTCATGTCGATCACCCCCACACCGGACGCCAACCCGCTGGCAGTTTCCCGAGCCGTGCACGCCGCCCTGCCCCGTATTGCCGCCAGCCTGCCCGCAGACATGGAAATGTTCATGGACTGGGACGGCAGCGTGGTGATCGACGAGGCGCTGAAGGAAGTCATCCAGACGCTGATAGAAGCGGCCCTGATCGTGATCCTGGTGATTTACGTTTTCCTCGGCTCGGTAAGAGTTGTGCTGATTCCGCTGGTTGCGATACCACTCTCGCTGATCGGCGCAGTGTTCCTGATTCTCGCCATGGGATTTTCACTCAACCTGTTGACGCTGCTGGCCATGGTCATCGCCATCGGACTGGTGGTGGATGACGCTATCGTGGTCGTGGAAAACGTGCACCGGCACATTGAACTCGGCGCTACACCCATGGATGCGGCGATCAAGGGCGCGAGAGAAGTGGCCATGCCGGTGATTGCGATGACGCTGACGCTCGCTGCGGTGTACACCCCTATCGCATTTATCGGCGGGCTGACCGGCGCCTTGTTCACCGAATTTGCCCTGACCCTGGCCGGCGCTGTATTGATTTCCGGCGTGGTTGCACTGACGCTGAGCCCGATGATGTGCTCGCGTGTGCTCTCCGACAGCGAACATCAGGGCCGTTTCGCCGACTGGCTGGACGAGCGTTTCGATCGATTGAATCACCGCTACCAGGTGCTGCTGTCCCACTGTTTGGACAATCGCGGTGCGGTGGTGTTTTTCGCCGCCACGCTGCTGGTTAGCCTGCCGCTGCTTTTTTCGCTCACACAGAAGGAACTGGCACCGGAGGAAGATGCCGGCGGCGTGTATGTCACCGGCACGGCACCGCGCTACGCCAACCTGGAATACGTCGACTACTTTCTCAGCGAGGTAGTGGATATCTGGAAAGACATACCCGAGTTCAGCCACTCCTGGCACGTGATGTTTCCCGACGAAAACTTCGGTGGCATTACGCTGCGTCCCTGGTCTGAAAGAGGCCGCAGCCAGCAGGAGATCCACGCGGAGTTTCAGGAAAAACTGGGCAAGATTGCCGGCATGGAAATGTTTTCCTTCGGCGTGCCGCCCCTGCCCGGCTCTGACGCGGGGCTGCCGGTAAGCTTTGTCGTCGCCTCCACCGCCGATTACCCGGAAATTATGGCAGTCAGTGAAGAGCTGCTTACCGCCGCGCGAGAGTCAGGCCTGTTTCTCTTCGTGACGCAAACCCTGGATTTCGATCGCCCGGAGATCAATGTCAACATAGACCGCAAGCTCGCCGCCCAACTCGGCATCTCCATGCGCGATATTGGCCAGACACTGTCGGTGATGCTCGGCGAGGCCGAGATCAACCGCTTTAACCTGGAGGGCCGCTCCTACAAG
>JAUHYL010000001.1 GCA_030426545.1 Gammaproteobacteria bacterium | reverse complement strand
GCAATTCTCGCTCTATCGGGTGCCTAAAGACGGACATTCGGTGGAGGCAGAGGGAGCGACGTTGAAGCTGATCGTCGGACCTGGCGATTCTGGTGAGCCGGTTGTCACCATTATGCTGCCCAACGAGGATTAATACCGCTGACAATTATTGGCTCCTTGCCCTGGCCACTTGGGATAAAGTGGCACTTCCTTTCTTACTGTCCGCGTTATCGTTCGTCGACCTTTCTACTGCTGATTCCCGTACTGCCAACCCTGACGTTTAGCCTGTGGTTCCACTGTAACCACGTGTCGATCAATTGTGCCTGTTCAACCGCCATGACAGGTCGGCAGACCTGGCGTGGGTGTTGATGCGTACGAAGCCCTCGTCACTGCAGAGCGAAGCGGGGTAGTGACGAGGGCGGCGGAGCACCGAACGGCAACGGATTGCGCTCGGATTGTTGAGTTCACGGCGAATTCGGTCTGACTATACTGATGGCCATTGATTGATAGCAGAACAAAACGCGGCCCGGCGGTAACGTGGATGGGGGGAGTTGCCCTCGCCATCTTAAATGGCAAAAAACAGCACTAGTGTCCTCAGAGCTTGCAAGGCGCACAGTGAAAACTGCAGCTCATCTTCAATGGGTCTTCAACAACGGGACGTTCGTCCTCCCTTCACCGTGGCATTAGCCATTTCAAACCCGGCTCGCAAGTAGCCGAAACCCAACGTGCCGTCCTACTGACGGCTTTTTTTCAACGCGCGGACTGATGGTTCCGCCTATTTAAAAGGAGGTGAAACACTCACCATTGAATGTGGGCTTATGAGCCCATGTGGTTTACCCGGCACCATCTTCATCAGAGGAGCAGCCAGGTTGCCTGTGACCAGGCTTATCAGGTCAAACGGGGAGTAGTGTCCCTTGACCCTTCCGCGTAAGCGGACCCTGTCAGGCTACGCGCCTGCTGGTTGGTCATAAACACTTACCAGACTGGAAAGTACACGATGAAAGACCTGAACTACCAATTGAAGCAAATGTGCCAGCGCAATCGGGATGGCAGCTACAGCACGCAGGCTAACCGGGCGCGTATTCTCAATCAAATCGCGAATCAACTGCAGGACATGGGGTACCGGCGGATGACCGTGCAGTCATTGAAACCAAAGCACGTTGACGCATTGGTGAAGCGTTGGTTAGGTGAGGGGATGGCGGCCGGCACCATCAAAAATCGCATGAATTGCCTGCGCTGGTGGGCTGCCAAAGTGGGGCGGTCCAATGTGGTGGCGCGATCTAATAGCTTCTATGGCATTCCCGACCGGCAATTCGTCAGCAACGATTCCAAGGCCGTTATTGTCGATAGAGACACATTGGCGAACATCAGAGATGACCATGTGCGTGTCAGCCTGGAGTTGCAGCGCGTCTTTGGCCTGCGCCGGGAGGAGGCAATCAAATTCATACCGGCATATGCTGATCAGGGCGATCATGTCCGCCTGAAGGCATCCTGGACGAAAGGGGGCAAAACGCGGATCGTGCCGTTGCTCACCGAGGAGCAGCGCGCCGCGCTGAATCGAGCCCACCGTCTCGCGGGAACCGGTTCATTGATTCCGCCGCAAAAGAACTACATTCAGCAACTGCGCAACTACGAACGTCATACTACTCTGGCTGGACTGTCGAAGCTGCACGGACTACGTCACGCCTATGCCCAATCTCGCTATCAACGGTTGACGGGGTGGGCGTGCCCTGCGGCGGGTGGGCCGGTCGCAAAGAGTTTAAATGCAGAGCAAAGAAAGCAGGATCATCAAGCGCGATTGATCATCAGCCGCGAATTAGGCCATGTTCGCGAACAGATCAGTGCTGTGTATCTTGGGCGATAAGTCACCCAAAAAAGCACAGCACCCCGAGCATGGATTACGCATTCACGCACGCGAACGATTTGGCGATCATGAGGCTCCTCACCATAGCCAGGGCCAAACCATGCGAATCCATCGTCTATTCTCTACGCAAAGGTCGATGCTGCTGGGCGGCCTGGCTGTTGCGATAGCAAACAATGGAGTGCTGGCAGCAGCGCAACCCATAACCTCGAGCAAAAACGTCACCCAGGTTGATCGCTATTCAGAACTGACAGCTGGGCCGACGTTCGAGCAGCGTGATCTGCTCGCTGTGACTGTAGCCGTTTCCATACCCAATAACATCGCCAGCCTCGGTGGTGCGTTGCGTTGGATTCTGCGTGATTCGGGCTACCGCCTCGCCGCCGACTCCGTTATTCCTCCTGGGGTACATTCAATGCTCAAGCTGCCGTTACCCGCAGCTCATCGACGACTAGGGCTGATGCCGCTGAAAGAGGTGCTAGCACTTATGGTTGGCCCTGAGTTTCACATCGTTCAGGACCCGGTACATCGTCTGGTGTCATTTGAGCGTTGTAACACAGTACAAAATTCTTCATAGGCACAAGGAGAGCTGTAATGGACGTCTTTTTAGTCGCTCTCGTGCTGTTTGCTGTAATGACTTTTGGAGCAGGAGATAGCAAGCGTGAGGATCAAGCAGATTCTTCCAATGTTTCATCCGAATCGGAAGTTCACCCAGTAACTCGCAAACACTCAGATCAGTTCTGTGATCCACGGGTCGGACACATTACCCAGCGTGATCTCACTATCCCACTCGACCAGAGGGTCATTGACGATGAACAGTAGCGCCAGAGGACGCGGCCGTGTTTTTCGGATTGTCGGGTTCGCTATCCTTACTGCCTTATCCACTCTCGCCGGAGCGGGAGAACAGTCGAATTCACACGTGTCTACACGACATACGACCGAAGCATCTGCAACACAGCAGTCAGACCATCAGACCTCCAGCGCTGCACGGTGGGGCCTGGATGATAACGAATGGCAGCGTTATGAAGTGCTGAAGCAGGGTATTCGCGGGAGTGTGAGTGCCGCAACGTTGTCCCCCATAGAAGTCCTCGGTATTCACTCGCGGAGTACCGAAGAGCGGCGGCGGTACGCCGAGCAATGGGCCGTAATGATGCATGAGGATGCCGAGCGTATTTTGGCATTTCAACGCGCGTACGATGAAGCCCAGCGACGTTTATATCCCAATGGTTTACTCATTGACGCCAGTATGCTGAATGCCCACAAGACAGACCATGAGGCGTTAGAACAATTGGCGTGGCAGCCCGCCGACCGCGTGCTGTTTTTTACCGACACGCAATGTCCGACGTGCGATGCTGTACTTGAGCGTCTCGTCAGTCAGTTAGCGCAATTCTCCGGCATCGATGTGTACCTGATCAATGTGTCCCCCGGTGAGGAATCCCTGATACGCGAATGGGCAGCGTCGAAACAGATCAGTCCGCAATGGGTCAAAGAACACAAGGTTACGCTGAATGTCGACGCAGGTGCGCGGGACAGAGTCGCCGCGCACACTGGGCAGGACGGTCAAGCATTACCCGTGCTCGTGTTACGCAGGGGAGACCAGTTCACGCCTTTGCCGGCATGGCGATTTTGAAGAGCATGACGATGCATCGTCAATCCATTGTCGCGTGGATTATCGGCCTGCTGTGTGGGTCCCTCGTCTTCGAGGCCCAGTCCATACCGGCCGGATATCAGCGAGTGGCGATTGAGTATGATTTGCCCCCGGCGTTGCTTTACGCGGTGGCATTGACTGAGAGCGGGCAGAGCGCACTCAGCGAAGGTCGGTTCCGTCCCTGGCCCTGGGCGCTCAATATTAATGGTGAAGGACACTATTTCACCTCAAGACAAGAAGCATTGCAGGTGCTGCAAGAGGCCCTGATACACACGAACAGTTCTGTCGATATCGGGTTAATGCAAATCAACTGGCGCTACCATCGCGCCGCATTGGGTTCAGCATGGCAAGCACTGGATCCGTACCATAATTTGCGTGTCGCGGCGGCGATTCTGCGAGATTGCCTCAATGAGCATGCTAACTGGATGCAGACTGCCGGCTGCTACCACGCACCCAACGATCGCACGAGAGCGCAGGCTTACGCCAGTCGCGTCCAACAATATTTGACGCAGCATGCCGACATTGAGCCGGAGGGTCGGTTTGAATATCCCTAGTCGTCACTGTTTGCCCAAGTTTCTACTTGTTGTTTTCATAGGTGCGTTCGCAAGTGTATCGGCAATCGCCGAGTTGACTGTCATTTATGATACGGGTCACACGAAACCGATAGCGCCCCTCCTGAAGCCCTTTGTGTCGGATCAAGGGCTGCAGGACCATCCGGGCACTGCTGTGGATATCGCTGACCAGAAAGTGTTGGATGGCGCTACTCTCAGCAATTTCCTACCGGTGCGTTCTCCCGGCCTGCTGGTCGGTGATCTTGCGGGAAGGCAACTCAAGCCTGATGTCCGTGAGCGTCTGGCACAGGGCAATCCGCGTCCCTTTTTCTTGATCGGGTCCGACCGGGTATCGCTGGAGTGGCTGGCAACCCATCGAGACACCCTTAAATCGCTTGGTGCGGTGGGGATGCTGGTGCAAGCTGACACCGAGCAAGATGTCCGGAGTGTCACCGAGATTTCACCGGGCCTTTCCATCACACTCGGATCTGGAATCGATTTGGCCAGTGCCTTGGGTATTGATCGGTACCCGGTACTCATTACCCGCGACGGCATCACGCAATGAGCGCCCATCCTATGGAGGCGTTGCTTCGACCGCCGGTCGAGTTGTGGTCTTGTTTCACGGCGATCGCTGCAGGCTTACTGGCCTTGCTTGCACCGTGGGGCCTGATGATGCCGCCGGGGATTGCTGCCGCCAGCAGCCTGGCTTTCTTTGGGTTTGGCCTCTGGCGGGGCCATCAAGCCTGGCGTGTGTTGCGCTATCAGCGTCACATGAAACGCTTACCCGAGTATCGAATAGCGGCCGATCGGGTCCCTGTCAGTCAGCACAAACTATTTTTAGGCAAAGGCTTTCGCTGGACCCAGCAACACACCCAGCGGCTACGCGACACGTTGAAACCCGAGGTTCAGCGTTACGTTCAACCGGGTGCGCTTTACCATTGGGCGCGGCAAAAGGAAGTCGCCTGGGAGTCGATACCGGGGCTGACCTTATTGGCGAGGCTCTTGCGCAGTCGATCCAGCTGGAACCTGTTGGCGCCGTTACCGCCAGTGGGCGGCAAGCCCGCTCTACACGCGGTTGAACCCCTTGAGCAACCCGTGTGGATGGATCTGGGTGAACGGGTCGGACACACACTGGTGTTAGGCACCACCCGCGTCGGGAAGACACGATTAGCGGAACTGCTGATTACCCAGGACATCCACCGCGGGGATGTGGTGATTGTCTTCGACCCCAAAGGCGATGCAGATCTGTTGCGCCGCATTTATGCCGAAGCCAAGCGAGCTGGTCGTCTGGACGACTTCTATTTGTTTCATTTGGGTTTTCCCGAGCTATCGGCGCGCTACAATGCGATAGGGAATTTCTCCCGCGTCACAGAGGTCGCAACCCGTATTGCCAACCAGTTGCCCAACGAGGGTAACTCTGCCGCTTTCAAAGAGTTCGCCTGGCGCTTCGTCAATATTATTGCCCGAGCGTTGGTGGCGCTGAAACGCCGACCGGACTATCAACAGATCCGCCGTTACATCAACGACATCGAACCGCTGTTTGTGGAGTATGCGGGCTACTGTGCGGCGATTGCAGGTATCGACGCCTGGGCGTCTCTGGTCGAAGAACGCGCAGCGGATATCAAGGAGCGCAATCTGCCCAATGCACTGCGCGGAAGGTCGATGGAAGCCATCGCCTGCATGCGGTTGTTGCAGGAGAGGACCATCTACGACCCCGTCCTGGATGGCCTTATTTCCGCGTTCAAGTACGACAAGACTTATTTCGACAAGATCGTCAGCTCCGTCGGCCCGCTGATGGAAAAACTCACGACCGGTACTATCGCTGCCTTGATTTCTCCGGACTATCAAGATGAGCAGGATGCACGACCCATCTTCGAATGGATGGATGTGGTGCGCCGCAAGGGGATTGTCTACGTGGGGCTTGATGCACTCACCGATACTACAGTAGCCAGTGCGGTGGGCAATTCCATGTTTGCAGATCTCGTGTCAGTGGCGGGCCATATTTACAAACACGGCGTGGCGTCCGAACAGGCTGGACATGCGCGGGGCGGCGACCTGGACGCGTCCGGACACGGCCCCGGACCGTCCTCCATGTCCACACTACCGACCATCTCCCTACATGCCGACGAGTTCAATGAGCTGATCGGTGATGAGTTCGTACCGTTGCTGAACAAAGCAGGCGGAGCAGGGTTTCAGGTAACGGCCTACACCCAGACCTGGTCGGATGTGGAGGCGCGGATTGGCAGCAAGGCCAAGGCGGGTCAGGTGGCCGGTAACTTCAATACGATGCTAATGCTGCGAGTGAAGGAGCTGGACACGGCAGACATGCTGACCGAACAGTTGCCCAGGGTCGAAGTGTTCAGTCTGATGAGTGTTTCCGGCGTCGACGATTCATCGGATCCCGGATCTGGTGTCGACTTCAAGTCCCGTAACGAAGATCGGATCAGTGTCTCGGAAGTGCCGATGCTGACCGCTGCTGATATGGTCACGCTACCCAAAGGGCAGGCCTTCGCGCTATTGGAGGGCGGTCAGCTCTGGAAACTCCGTATTCCCTTGCCGGATAGCCGTGGGGATGCCGACATACCGAGCGATTTTGAAGCGATGGCCGACGCGATGCGGCGCAGCTACATCACCAACGATCATTGGTATCGGGTGACCGATCACTGGTGGCACGCGGTGTCTGAGACCATACCGGATTCATCTGAACAGGTCGATTCAACTTAAGATGGCGGAACCTACCGATCCCCGCCGGCCTGTCGCAAGCCCGGGCATCTTCCCCCGGATTCTCACCGGTATCGCCCAGTGCTTTAAATGGCTCTTTCTCTCCCTGGTCTTCTCCGTTTTGATCGAGTGGATTGGCATGGTGTTCTGGTGGGAGGAGCAGGGCTTAACGCATAGCCGGCAGATGCTGGTGAATGAGTTGCAGTTCCTGGGCGCGGACTTTCATCGCAGTTGGTTGACCGAACATCCCATGCAGTTCGCCAGTGAATTGTCAGAGCGCTTCTACTACTTCGCCTTTGAATGGACCGGGTTTGTCGATCTTCTCCAGTGGATCACGCAAGCTCCATCTATTGCGGAATCCGGCGTGCGCCCAATACTGCACCGGCTCTACCGGCCCATAGCTGACTTTGTTCTGGCAGCAATGCAAATCACCCAGGTCTTTGCGGTTCGCCTGGCCATCCTGGCGCTCGCCACACCGGTATTTGGACTGTTCACCCTGGTGGCGCTGGTCGATGGCCTGGTGCGGCGGGACCTGCGGCGTTGGGGCGGCGGTCGGGAAAGCTCTTTCGTCTACCACTACGCGAAGAAAGCCGCCATACCACTGATCATCATGGCTTGGGTGCTGTACCTGGCGCTGCCGTTCAGCTTGCACCCGTCCTGGATCATCCTGCCGTTCGCTCTGGCCTTCGCCTTCGCTGTGACCATCACGGCCAGTACCTTCAAAAAGTATCTCTGACACAGTTGACTGTACTGTTACAGTTTGCTAGGCTGTATTTGGGCACTGTAAATATACAGTCTAAATGCTGTTTTAGGAGTTAATCATGATCGCGCAAGCCGAACAACTGCTGCAACGTGGTTCCAGTGTCACCAGTTCACTGCTGCCAGCGATTTTCGCTATTTTCAGCCAGTGGCGCCTGACCGGCGCCCAGCAGATGACCCTGTTGGGGCTCAGTAACGAGAAGACGCTCTATAATTGGAAGAACCAGCCTGAAAAGGCCAAGCTGACGCGGGATCTCTTGGAGCGGGCCAGCTATATCCTGGGTATCTACAAATCCCTGGAGATTCTGTTGCCTGACGAGGGTTTGGCCGATCAGTGGCTGGCTACCCCCAATGACAACCCCTTGTTCAATGGCACAGCGCCGCTGGACCGGTTGCTGGCAGGGCAAGTGGTGGATCTGGCCGTGGTCAGAGATTTCCTCGATGCGGAGCGGGGTGGCTGGTGATCGATATCGATACGCTACCCAGCAGCGAGGTATTTGAACCAGTCTATAGGGTCATTCTGTCACGCTATCCTCAGATCCATCTGTTTGAACGCGTCTCCAGTCCGCAGGATTGGGACGTGCTCTATGCTGTGGAGTCTCTCACTAACCCCAGGTTGCGGGATGAAGTGGGAGATATTCGCCTGGTGCCGCCGGTGGACCGGGTGTACGGCGATGGCGCATCCTGGATCATGGCGGCCTTCACTCACCCGCCGGTGGATGGACGTGGTGGCCGCTTCAATCGGGATTTCGGTATCTATTATTGCGCCGCAGATGAATCGGTGGCCATCGCCGAATCCTCCTTCCATCGGGCACGATTCCTACGTGAATCCAGAATCGACGAGACCACCCAGGAGATGCGCGTTATCCGCGCGCAGCTGGGGTCGACAACCCTCCAGGATGTGCGGCACCTGGTCGGAGATGCCATATACGATCCCGATGATTACGGCGAAGCACAGACACTTGGCTATACGCTGCGGGCTGCTAATAGCTTCGGCATTCACTACCAAAGCGTGAGAGCGAAAGGGGAGTGCTACGGGGTGATGCGGCCCAAGGTGCTCACGGATGCCATCCACTGGCGCTATCTGCGCTACCACTATGAACAGGGGGCAGTCGTGAATGTTGAATCCCTGGACGGCAGTGGCAGGAGGTGATGGCAATGTATAAAGAGTTACTGTGGGCCTTTACCCAACTACCAGACGATTACATCGTCATCGATACCGAAACCACCGGACTGCCTGACGAAAACGGACTGCCGGATATCGTGACACTTGGCATCACCGTGGTGAGCAATCGAGAGATTGCGGAATCCGTCGAGTTCAAGACAAGACCACAAAAACGCATTACAGAAGAAGCGCAGTCGATACACGGCATTACCAACGAACAGGCTGCCGAATTCAAATCCTTCGAAACCCAGTGGAGCCAGATGGCTGAATACCTAAACGATCAGCTTATCGTAATTCACAACGCGAGCTATGACTGGCCCATCCTGCTTGACCATGTTGTACGACACGGATTGGCAATGCCGGAAATTCAAGGCGTATTTTGTAGCCAGAAAGCAGCCATACCTTGGGCGCAAGCGATGAATCTACCGTGCAGCCAAAGGGGTCCATCGCTAGATACGTTAGCGAAAGTGCTTGGTGTAGACGACATCAGAGGCAAGAGGGGTGGGATTCATGGTGCGAAGATTGATAGCCAGCAGGCCTCTATGGTGACAGAAGTGTTGAGACAATATGGCGTGGCTTTAAACTATAAATCGTGATGGTTCGAAGCTGCATAGTTGTGCAGCTCACGAAGCAGACGTAAGCCTCTCTTGCTAGCATAGCCTGATGGGTTGATGTAACTCGGGCACCAGATGCCGAGTGTGCGTTTGTGGAGTCGGCTAAGAAATGTACTGAGACGCTAAGCGGAAATGATTCAACGGCATGGGGGTGCAGTGTTTGGCTACGCGGTGGTGTCTAGTTGGCATCCCGCTGTCAAACCAGAAACTCAGGTAGGTCTGTTCGGAAAAGCTCACACTAATGAAATAGGTGGCATGTGACAATTCTTCAAGAAATCCATAAGTTGTCTGCGGGCCTCGCCGATTGGCAACAGGACGCCATCGCCCGGCTCTATGCTAACCGGACGCTAAGTCCCAGCGATCTCGACGATCTATACGCTATTGCGAAGGCTGAGGCCGGCATTCTTGATCCAGAAGGGCGCGCACCTAAGAAGCTGCAGGGTGCGGAAGTCACTCTGCCGCCCGATCCTGCAAGGCTCGTGCAGATTACGGCTATCAAAGACATGAACAACGTCAATGCGCTGGTTCGCGGAGCGCGGCTACCCATCGCTTCGGTAGGCTTGACGGTCATCTACGGGGAGAATGGGGCAGGCAAATCTGGCTATTCGCGAGTGTTCAAACACGCATGTCGGGCCAGGGACCGTCGTGAGCCAATCCTGCCAGATGCCAGGCTGGACCCCAAGACAGCCGGCATAGCTCAAGCAGTTTTTGAGGTACTCATCGATGGCCGATCGGTCGATCTCGCGTGGAAATATGCGACTGAAGCGCCGGAGCCTCTGTCGGATATCTCCATTTTCGATACCCACTGCGCGAGGGCCTATATCGATAACCATGGGGATTTCGCCTATATACCCTACGGTTTGGACATCTTAGAGGGCTTGGTGGGAGTCTGTAGCGCGCTGAAGGCGAAAGCTCTACAGGAGAAGACCGCGAACGCCCCCAGTGATGCCGCTTACTCGGTGCTAGCGAGCGAGCAGACGGCTGTAGCAAAAGCGCTCAACAACATTCCTGCGAAGACTAAGTCGGAAGATATTGAAGTTCTCGCAACGATGTCCGACGTTGAGCAAGAGCGTTTAGCCCTCTTGGACAAGACCTTGACGGAGGCGGACCCGAAGCAGAAAGCGCAGGCTCTACGCCAGAAGGCCGCGCGTTTCAATGGACTGAAGGAGAGGGTCGCCGCCGCTGTCGCCTTGGTCAGCGACGACAAGATCAACGAGCTAAGCGAATTGATCGACAAGTCGAACGCGGCGAAGACTGCCGCTGAACTTGCTTCTGCTGATTTTAAACAAACACCAGGTCAGTTACCTGGCACTGGCGGGGAGGAATGGAAAGCCTTATTCGAAGCTGCTCGAGAGTTCGCGAAGATCTCGCATTCTAAGCACGAGTTTCCCAATTTTCCGGTGACATCGGCGTGCCCCCTGTGTCAGAACCCTCTCGGAGAAGATGGATCCAAGAGGCTGGTTCGATTCGAAGATTTTGTCAAACAGGCGGCCGAGAAGTCTGCGAAGGACGCTCGAGAAGCGGCCGTTACAGTCTATAGAACTGTCGAGAACGCGAATCTTGAATTGCACATCGATGAAGCCTTGATTCAGGAACTAATCGAAATCGATCCGTCGCTTGCTGCGGTGTGCGTAGATATGCAGACGGGACTCAAGGCACGCCAAAAAGCGGCGATACGGGCCGCCGGAGGAAAACTGTCGTGGAATGAAGTGGACAAGATTCCCAATGATCCTCGAGTGGCGCTGGCCACCAGGATCGCGATACTGCAGGAGAACGCAGAGGCTTTTGAAGCCACCGCCGACGAAAAAGCCAAGGCTGCAATGGTTGCCGAGCGCCTCGAACTTGACGCCAGGCGAAGACTTGGTGATGTAAAGGCGGCAGTCCTAATGGAGATAGATAAGCATGAATACAGCCGCAAGCTACAGAAGTGTATCGATGGCACGGACGCCCGAGGCATTTCTAGGAAGTCGACGGAGCTATCTAGAGCTATGGCAAGTGAGGAGCTGGCCAATGCATTGAACGATGAGCTCAAGCGGCTCAATGTTCATGAGCTCAGGGTTGTGATGAAGCCGGAATCGCCTGGCGGACGCACGCAGTTCAAGCTCACTCTTCAGTTGCCGGGAGGCGGAACGCCGGCCGCGATACTCAGCGAAGGCGAGCAACGGGCGATTGCCATTGCCTCCTTCCTTGCTGAGATAAAACTCGCGAGAGGGCGTGGTGGAGTTGTTTTCGACGATCCTGTTTCGTCACTTGATCATCGCCGAAGATGGGAAGTTGCAGAACGTTTGGCTGAAGAGTCACTGGTTCGGCAGGTGATTGTTTTCACTCACGATATCTATTTCCTTGCCATTTTGGAGCAAAAGGCTCAAGAGTTGGGAGCCGGCTTGGCCAAGAACTACATTCGGAGAACCTCAGCAGGATTCGGTGCGCATTCGGAGGATCTGCCGTTTGACGTGCTTGGAACCAAGGAGCGGATTGGGCGTTTGCGGCGCGTCCTTGAGGATATCCGGAGGGCCCATAAGGCTGGCGACGATGACAGCTACCGTAAATTGACGGTGGAAGCCTATAGCGATCTGCGTCTCGCCTGGGAGCGTTGCATTGAAGAAGTCCTTTTCAATGAGGCTGTCCAACGGTTCGGCGAAGGAATCTCAACCCAGCGCCTCAGGCAAGTTGTCGTCACTGACGATGACTACCGCGAGATCGATGCTGGCATGACAAAGAGCTCAAAGTTTAAGCACGATCCTGCCATGCGCATAGGCCGATTACCTGTTCCCGATCCGGATGAGCTAAGCAATGACATTGAGAAGTTGGACAAATGGCGGAATGCGATCATTCAGCGGCGGAAGCAAGTTGCGGCCGCTAGGCCTTAATCAGAGTATCCTTAGGAATTCAAGAACCACCCCACACACCGAATAGATTTCCCATCGTCCACCGCCTCTAATTCTCGCACTATGCCCCGTACTAACTCACGGGAGCAGCAGTGCCATGAAACGCCAATTCTGGCCATCTACTTTTCTGGTTATAGGTTTGTCAGTCACGTCAGCGGCGCTTGCCGATGCCGGCGCTGAGCGTGAGACACTCGCGAAAATCATCCATGAACTCAATGCCCTCGAGCCACTAATTAAGCGTGCAGAGGCCAACGCCGAGCAGGATTCCCGTATCCGATTTCGCTATGACTGGCTGCGTCAGGACCTGAAGCAGATCAAGGACGGCATCCAGTCACACATCGACTCTCCCCGTGCTCAGCCTCGCTTATTTCCGCCATTGCACGGCGATTACCGTCGATAGGTCTCGTCATGAACGCCGCACAACAAACAGCTTTTCAAGCCGGTTCCGGTATTACCCCAGCCACCATGCTGACGGCAATCGCGTCGATGGTTTTGGTGTTGGCGTTTGTTTGGGTGATTTGGGTGGCTTTAGGCACATTTCGGGCTTGGCAGGACGGGCAAGCCACGGTCTTTGATCTGACCTGGAGCACTCTGCGGGCAAGCATTGTTTTGATGGTGTTGGGTTTCTATTTGCGGTGAGTCAATCGAAAAAGTCCCGCAAGGGCAAGCGGCGGAGCATCGCAGTGGGATGCGGGGATAGTCCCCATTTTTATCAGCGTTATAGAAGAGGACAGTTTTTATGGGTACATCAAATACAGAAATCAGTTTCAGCAAAAAGACTACTGCCATCCGCAGGTCGTTATTGGCAACGGCAGCGATGGTTGTACCACTCCCTCTCTGGGCGGCATTGCCGACGCCGGTCGCGCCGAGTACCGGTCCGCCAGCAGGGGACTGGATTGGCCTGATTCAGGGCTATATCAAAGATGGTGGCCTGGTGCTTGGGTTGGCCATTGCGGTTTTGGGATTTCTCTGGATCGCGTATTTGGGCTTTGCAAAATTCAATGAAGCTCGCCAGGGCAAGGCTGAATGGGCCGAAGTGGGTGTGCTCGGGATTGTCGGTGCGATCGTGTTGATATTCGCCAGTTATCTGCTCACTGAAGCGGCAGGCGTCATCTAATGGCTGACATCAACAATTGACTGCGATAGGAGACATGAGTGCGCAACGTCCATGAAATTCTGGCGGATCGGCTCAATGCCGAGCCCGCCATCTTTAAAGGCTGCTCATCCTCTGAGCTGGGCATGATTGTGGGGTTGGCCATTATGATATGGCTGCCCCTCAGTCTATTGCTGGCCTGGTTGCTGGGCGCTATCACTATGGGTTTTGGGATCGCCGGTGTCGGCGTGGTGGCCACAGTCGTGGTCATGGCGACGCTGTTCCAGCGTATCAAACGTGGGCGGCCAGAAGGTTATTACCAGCAATGGCTACGTATCCGCCTGCAGACCATGGGGCTGTATCGTATCCCCTGGGTGCTACGGAGTGGGTCGTGGGATATCGGGAGAACGCAGCATGCGCCGCTACCGTCTCGAAATCGATAACGTACGTTCGCATTTGCGCTCCCTGTGGGCCGTCATCGCCCTACAAGGACTGATCATTCTCGCGCTCTGGGTTGGCTGGAGTCAGGCCCCTAAACAGCTGCGTGTCTATGTGCCGCCCGATCTGCGCTCCGGCGCAGTGCTGGCCGCCGAGGAAGTGCCTCCAGCGAATGTCTATGCGTTCGCGTTCTACATTTTCCAGCAACTCAATCGCTGGCCCGATAACGGTGCGACTGATTATGGCAGTGCGATTTTTCGGATCTCACCTTATCTGACGCCTCGCTACCGCAACGATCTGATTGAGGATATGGAGCTAAAAGCCAGGCGCGGTGAGCTGGCTTACCGGGTACGGGGTGTGCATGAAGTTCCGGGGCATGGTTTTGAGGAACGCCGCGTTGACGTGTTGTCCTCCGACGCTTGGATCGTATGGCTGGATCTGGATTTGATGGAGTCCGTGAAAGGCATGACCGTTAAGCAGACGACTATTCGATATCCGATTCGCGTGGTGAGGCAAGCGATCGATCCTGAAACTAATCCCTGGGGCATGGCTCTTGATGGGTACGGAAGTGAAGGCCCGCGTCGATTAACCGATGCCGAACTGGCTGATCCCGGTGCAAAGGGTACCAGCACTGAAGAGGAATCCTCTAGATGAAAGCACCGAATTGTTACTCTCCAGCCCAATGGGTTGCTCTTCTAGGGTTATGTTTTTTCGTGGTGTGCTTTGCGCAAGCCGATGACGCGGCCTCGAATGGTCCTGAAAGAGTTGTCTGGAACAAAGCACCCATTGCCATCCCGTTGGTCGTGGGCGAAGAGCGTCTTGTTCATTTCCCTGATTCGGTGAGTATCGGCTTGCCGCAGACGCTGACGCCATTGCTACGTACTCAAAGCATCAACGGCACCGTTTACCTGCTGGCCAGACAGTCTTTTGAGCCTAGCCGTGTCATGGTGCGATCGGAAACCGATGGTCCGATGTACGTCCTCGATATTTCAGCAGCGCCTGACGAGGCAGAGGGGCGCTCACTGCCTGATGTGCAGCTACTGCTGGAATCACCGCAAGATACAGGTGCAGCTGAGTCGAAATATGGCACTCGATCACATTCATGGGGCTATGCTGCGTTAACCCGATATGCGGCTCAACAACTCTTTGCGCCAACGCGACTGATCCCCCGTCAGTCGGGTGTGGTTGCCATGCCGGTAACTGGCAAACCGGTCGATCTGGTGTATGGCGCCAAGGTTGAGGCCGTGCCAGTCGCCGCCTGGAAGGTAGGTCTGCAGTACGTCACCGCCGTAAAACTGACCAATCGTACTCAAACAGCGGTGGTGCTGGATCCGCGGGAACTGCGCGGGTCATGGCTGGCCGCCACGTTTCAACATAATCGCCTGTTACCCGTCGGCAACGAGGCCGATACGACAGTCGTCTATCTGGTCTCTGACCGGCCCTTCGATGTGGCGCTTTGAGAGAGGATAGGAATCAATCATGTCGATGGTCACCAGCAATCGTTTGTTGCCGATTCTTGCCGGCTCTGTTGTGTTGATGGCAGTGCTAGTTGCGCTGAAGTCCTGCTCCCCGAAAGAAGGGCAACCTCAGCTGTTGGAAGCCGTACCGCGGGCGCCGAAACCGGATGCCGATACACCCGCAGACACCATCAAGACACTGACGGCGAATGTCAGTGCCATGACCTCGGAACTCAATGCCCTGCGTCGGGATAACACCGCCCTCAAACTGGAGAATCGCGGCCTTGTAGACGATAGAAAACAGATCGAGAACAACGTGTTATCGAGAGTGCAGACAGTATTGGAAACAAAGCGCATGGACGTAGCACCTACCGAAACTACGTCAGCGATCGCCGTACTGACAGCGAAGGTGGATTCGCTGACCAATCGGTTTGTAACTCCATCGTCACAGGCGTCGTCCATCGGTTCTGATATTCCGATCGGACTCGGTCTGGATGGCATTGGAGCACCAACGGAGGAATCGGAGTCGCTGGTGTGGGTTACTCCCCTGGAGTTCACGCCATCGCCTGATGGTGATAAGGAGACGTTGATCAACCGGTTCACTCGCACCAGCCGCATTGGGTTAGACACTACCCGGCCGGAGGTGCAATCGCTTGTGTCGAAAGGGTCCGATGCCCTCAATACGGCGCTCCCCGTCTACACAGTGCCTCGCAACGCCACACTGATTGGATCCACCGGTATGACCGCATTGGTGGGCAGGGTGCCTATCCAAGGGCAGGTCCGCGACCCCATGCCGTTCAAGGTGATTACCGGCAAGGAAAACTTGGCCGCCAATGGTCTGCGCATTCCAGGTGTTGAAGGCATGATCTGGAGCGGCACGGCGATCGGCGATTGGACGCTCTCCTGCGTGACCGGGAAACTGGAATCGGTGACCTTTGTGTTTGAGGACGGCACCATCCAGACGCTATCCAGTGACGATAATCAGTTGGGTGGTTCCAGTGGAAACAGCGATAGACCGCTCGGCTGGATTTCCGATGCGCGCGGTATTCCCTGTATTACGGGAGAGCGCAAGACCAACGCACCGGCGTTTCTGGCCCAGCGCATTGGCGTGATGGCGCTCGAAGCTGCCGGTGAAGCGGCGGCGCAGTCTGAAACCACAACCCTGATCAGCGATTCGGGTACGGCCACTAGCGTGGTCTCTGGTGAGACGGGTAAATACGTATTGGGCAAAACAGTAGGCGGGGGCAGCGACGAAGTCGCTCAGTGGTTGCGGGAGCGTCAGGCTCAGAGCTTCGATGCGGTATTTGTGCCCGCCGGCATTGAGCTGGCGATCCATGTCAATCATGAACTCCCCATTGATTTCCATTCCAACGGCAGGAAACTCCATCATGAAACGAATCTTTTTGAACACGCAACGATTACCACTGGTTCTGGTCTGGACTAGTGTGCTGATGGTCGGCTGTGCTAGCACCAAGGAATCGGTGTTACCGCAGGACGGCCCCACCATGAAGTCCATTTACGATCAGCACATGGTTGATGTTCAGAGGTCTGACTATCGTCGAACAATCGCTGGTCAGCCGTTACCGCAATCCGGTATTGACCACTACCAGGGCTTCGTTCGAGAGGCCGCCAATGAAATCGATACGATATTTCCCCGACTACCGAACCCCACACTGGTGATGTATATCTTTCCTCACCTATCGGGCAGTGAGCGCACGCCGGTACCGGGCTATGTGACCACATTTCCGTTTTACGAAAAGGCGGAGTATGCGTTACCGGGGGAAGTGCCCGGTGAGGTGCCGGCAGCGGCCGTACCTTCGGCCGACAAGCAGTAGGGAATTCATGACGAACTCAAAATCCCTCGATCCTTCGGACGCTTCGCCATTAACTTCCGAATCGGTAGAAAAGCAGTACCATCGTCCGCCGTCGTTTACCGACCTGTTGCCCTGGATGGAATATCTGCCTGAGAGCAAAGCCTTCTTGTTGGAGGATGGCGTTAGTCTGGGGGCCCTATTCGAGGTTCAGCCGGTCGGGTGCGAAGCCCGCACGCCAGCGTTTATGACACAGCTGCGCGACTCGATTCAAACCGCAATCAACGAGGCTATCCCCGAGCACGATGACGCGCCCTGGATATTGCAGATATATGTGCAGGATGAGCCCAAGCTCACCCAGTTTGATACGTTGCTGGCCAGTTATCCGTCTTCGAAGGTTCGTGCCTCGGAGTATTCACAACACTACCACTCGGTGATGACGAAACACTTGCAGGCAATTTCTCGACCAGGAGGCTTGTTTGACGATACCACCGTCACCGGTTCGCGTTGGCAGGGGCAACAACGTAGGGTCCGTGTAGTGTTATACCGTCGCTTGAAGAGCAATGGGAATACTCCAGCAGCTATCGAGGTGGAAGAGGCGCTCAATGATGTGGCAACCAAATGGATCACTTCATTAGCCGCCGCCGGGATCACGGCCCAACGCGCTGACGGTCAGGCGTTCTATCAATGGTTGCTGAGCTGGTTCAATCCCAACCCACCGTTAGCAGAGGGTAATCCTGAAGCTCTTCTGCAGTTCGCGCCATACCCGGGTGATGACAACTTGCCATTCGGTCATGACTTTGCGGAACAGTTGGCCCTGTCGATGCCCCGTTCGGACCAGGCAACGGCGAGCTGGGTTTTCGATAATATGCCTCATACTGTCGTGAGTATTCAAAGCTTGCGGCGGGCACCGGACATTGGGCATTTTACGGCAGAGCGCCAGGCTGGGGATCAGGTATTTTCGCTGTTCGATCGTCTGCCTGAACACACCATCATGGCGATCACCCTCACGCTCAGGCCCCAGGACACCACCCGCAATCATATTGCCCAGATCAAGCGCGCATCAGTGGGCGATTCCGCTGAGGCGTCGATTACTCGGGAAGATGCCGAGCAAGTGGAGCGGGAGATGGCTCAGGGCAACAAGCTGTATCCCGTGAGCATGGCCTTCTATGTGCGGGGAGATAATCAGAAGGGGCTGCGCGGTAATTTGAATCGACTTCACGCGCTACTCTTGCCCAACGGCCTGCAGCCCATTACTCAGGAAGCGGACTTACTATCGCTAGACAGCTATATCCGCAACTTGCCCATGGCCTATGACGCCGACCTGGACAAATCCCGGCGTCGCTCACGTCTGGTCTTTTCTCGCCACATTGCCAATCTAATGCCGTTCTACGGTCGTTCGCGTGGGACTGGCCATCCGGGCCTGGTGTTCTACAACCGAGGAGCCGAACCGCTGGTCTTCGACCCGCTGCACCAAGATGACCGCAAGAAGAATGCCCACATGCTGATACTGGGGCCCACGGGGGCAGGTAAGTCGGCGTTGTTGGTGTATCTGTTGCAGCAGATGATGGCACGGCATCGACCACGCATTTTTATCATCGAGGCCGGGGCTTCGTTTTCGCTGTTGGGACAATATTTTGCCCACCACGGCCTGTCGGTTAACCAGATCACGCTAAACCCTAATGTCGATGTCAGCCTACCGCCCTTTGCCGCTGCGTTGCGGTTGCTTGATCGGGGACATGCGTTTAATCCGCTCGATGTCGATGAAAGTAGCTTGGAGGCAATATTAGGTGATGACGATGAGGTCGAAGAAGAGGGGGGCGGTCGCGATATTCTCGGTGAAATGGAGATCGCCGCACGCATCATGATCACCGGCGGCGAGGATCGCGAAGATGCGCGGTTGACTCGCGCGGATCGACTATTGATTCGCAACGCCATATTCCTGGCCGCAAGAACCGTGAAAGAGACAGCCAGAACCCAAGTGATTACCCAGGATGTGGTCAATGCCTTTCAGACCATCGCCACCAACACTGAGTTGCCCGAGCATCGTCGCAATCGCGCTCTCGAAATGGGTGACGGCATGGCGTTGTTCTGCTCGGGTCTGGCAGGCCACTTCTTCAACCGGCCGGGGCAGTCCTGGCCAGAGGCTGATGTCACTATTCTGGAAATGGGTATGTTGGCCAGAGAGGGCTACGAAGATCAGCTGACCGTCGCCTATCTGTCCATGATGGGCCACATCAACGACCTGGTGGAACGCCACCAGCATGATGACCGGCCCACTCTGGTAGTTACCGACGAAGGCCATATCATTACCACCAACCCCTTACTGGCCCGTTACGTGGTCAAGATTACCAAAATGTGGCGCAAACTCGGTGCCTGGTTCTGGATCGCAACCCAGAATTTGGAGGACTTTCCCGACGCCAGTCGCAAGATGCTCAATATGATGGAGTGGTGGTTATGTCTGGTAATGCCGAAAGAGGAGGTGGAGCAGATCGCCCGTTTTAAGGATCTCAATGATGAGCAACGAAACCTGCTGCTGTCCGCCCGCAAGGAGCCCGGCAAGTACGTGGAAGGGGTGGTTCTGGCCGACAAGGTCGAAGCGTTATTCCGCAACGTACCGCCAGCCTTATCGCTCGCCCTGGCGATGACCGAAAAGCATGAGAAGGCTGAGCGCGCAGCCATTATGCGTGAGAAGAACTGCTCTGAGCTGGAGGCGGTTTACGAGATCGCCAAGCGTATCGAACAGTCTCGTGCGTAGCAGTTTTACTGATATCAGGGGTGTTTCACGACCCCACGGCAGGCCGGATAGGTTGTGCATCCCCAAAATTGATTGCCCGCGTTTTGTCCCTTTCTGGCCGTTCTTAGTACCATCGTGCCGCCACACTTTGGGCACTGCTTTTGACTTTTTGATGTCGTCGACGCAGTGATTGGCGGAACGATTGCGGGGGTGACTGGAGGTGAGGGGGCCTTCTTCTGGCGCAGATGATTGACGTGCTTTCGGTTGGTGGTAAACCCCCGCTGTAATCTCAGCTGTTCGATTTCTGCCGTCACGGTCTCCACGTCCGCCTGGCTGAGGATCACTTCGTGCCGCGCTTTGATATACCGGATATACCCACCGGCATAAACCACATTGTCGGGTAACTCCGTCTTGAACGTCGAATCACCGACAAACACCACCAGCGAGTGAATTGCGGAAGCGGGAATATCCAGCAAAGCTTCCAGCGTTTTGACGTGCTTATAGTTTTGGTGCAGTGGATTCTGAAATTTATGGGTGTGTTTGTAGATTTTCTGGGTCCAGGTCTTCTAGTTGGCCGAGCCGAATATCCAGCCCTTCATGTTTTTGGTTTCAATTACGAACACCCCGTAACGCGACACAATGATGTGGTCGATCTGTGTGGTGCCATCATCGGTTTGTAAAGTCACATCCTTGATCAGATGGTATTCGTCCTTTGCAAGAAATAGCCGTGCGGCCGTATTGACCAGAAACTCACCGGTAATGCCTTTGAACCAGGGTGACTTGAGAATACCTGCCAGGATAGCGAGAGGTATGAGGGACCACAGTACGCTGTAGACCGGTTGGATGATGGGGCTGAAACCTATTGCTGTTTGCATTCGACGTAACCAACTAGCCGCCATTATAGAAACCGTGCCGCCGCTCTGCCAGAAACATCGACCACTCCTGTCTGAATAAACCGTTTATTCAGGCTCATCAATCTCTCAGGATGAATGCCTTACCAACGATTCCTGGATCCGGGTGACGAAACGTGAATATACCGAAGTTCTGCATCGCCTCCGTGGCGTTAACAGCAATGTTGTGTAGCTCCACATGGGCCAACGAAGACCCTGAATCTATCGAAGTGTTTGCCGACTCGACGTTTCAGCCTATCAACCGTCTGAGGCACACGACCGTCTACAGGCTCGATCGAATTTACGAATTACAGAACGAGCTCTCGTATCAATTACCCGGCGACCCAGAGAAAGCCAAGCAATTGGCTTTGCGACGCTTTGAGCGAATGGATGCCCAGATTAGTCATCAACTTGAAAACGCAGCCAAGGGGCTGGTGCAGGCGCTCCAGTACGGTATCAATCGATATCCGGCCATCGTGTTCGAAGGGCAGGCAGTTGTCTATGGCGTCACCGACATCGAGACGGGGCTTCGACTCTACGATCACTGGATGGAGCAGAATCGTTAATGCGTAACGTAATACTGCGTCGTTGGATTCTCCTTATCCTCTGCATTCCATTGGGTGGGAATGCGGGGAGTATCAGCACGACTGACATTGTCTCTCAAACCACTTCAGCGGCTCTAAGTTGCATGCGATGGATGCCTGTGGGTATTTGTTTTTGGCTGCGCTGTTCCTACTTTGAATGCAGCGTCGAGACCTCGATAAAGGTGGGGCACTATCAACCGGATGCCGTCGTGAGCAGTTATAACGAACTGGGAGGCAACCCCTGGACGGAAATTCGCAGCCTACTGGGAGCGGCACAACAGTCGGCCGCGAATGGTTTATTGAGTAGTCTGCTATCCGTACCTATTGATAGCGCAGGCAATCGCACCGAAGGATCTTACGGCAATCGGGATCATCGCAATTTGATATTCCGGGAAACGGATGTGATAGGCCACCCTTTAGGTTCCTTGTCTGGTGTCTTGGCGGGCACTGGCTATTTGTGCGAATCGGAAAGCACATCGTTCTATCCCTACTTTCTGTCAGGGCTGGATGCGCTGTCCTGGCGCATGGAAATCCCTGAGATGTTTTATACCGCCAGCCTGATACCCGGCCTACGCGAAATTGGCGACTGGCCATCGCAAACTTGGGGTGGTGTTTACCCGAGAACAGGCTGGACAACACAGGCCGAAGAACCCAAAGCGGCAGCGATCAATGCCCAGAGAGCTGGGGATATCGTGACTCGAGACAATCAGCCGCACATTTACGAACAGATCGAACCATCCTCCAGTTCGGATCAACGGGTGTGGTCGCCTGGCGCTCTTAAAGAGCATGACCCAACAACCGGGGAATGGCAGATGTTGCTCCCCAAAGCAGAGTCGAGCTGCGCTGTTTTCGGTACCAATGATCTCGCTAGTGCCAATGGTTGGGGCGGAGGGAGGGTTGATGCCGGTGGTGATTACGCGTGGAACCTCTGGAGGCCCTACCAATGTTGCGAGAGGGAAGGCCAGTTCTTTTTAATCGACATTAACTGGATAGATTATCCCCCATGAAAATCCATATTCGATGCATGTCGGTACTCTGTGGTTGCTCACTCCTATGGACCACTAGCGTTTTTGCAGCGCAAGCACCCACCGAAGATGGCTTGTGGTACTACGAAATCGGCGGAGCAGAGCCTGTCTCGGTACCGGCCAATCCCTCTGTAGTATCTGTGACTCTGGGTGGATCCGCTCAATTAGGCTTGGGTTATAGCTGCGGCAAATTCGATCCGGTGGCGGCGGTCACCAACACCCTGAATGACATTGGGGCCGGTGTCGATAATATGATGAACGCGATGACGGCAGCCGCTAGCAGTGCTATTGCTGCCTTGCCAGCACTGATACTGCAACGAGCCAACCCTGGTTTGTATGACCTGTTTCAAAACGCCCTGCTCAAAGCGGAAGAGACCATGCAGTTGGCCACCAAATCCTGTGAGCAGATGGAAGCGGAAATCGCTCAGGGCAAGAACCCCTATGCTGACTTGATTACCTTATCTAAAGGCAACGACTGGAAAGTGCAGATGGGGGTCGGTGGAAATGATGCCGTCACCGCAAAAACCACGGTGGAGTCGTCCAATGGCAATAACGGCGTGCCCTGGATTGGCGGCCAGGCCGGTGGCAGTGGGCAACCGGTGCTGGAGTTTACAGGCGATATCGTCGAGGCCGGCTACAACATCAATATGAATCGGCCTGTTACGGATCCGAGCCCGGTGCCGGCAGCGTCATCGACACGGTTATCCGAGGTCTGGCCATCACCGGCTGATGCGCGCGATTGGACGGTCGAAGTGGTGGGCGAGAATATCGTTACCACCTGCGACACTTGCCGCAAGGACAGCATTCCTGGCACGGGGCTGTTACCCAAGCTCTACCAGGAGTCCGCGGCCGTCACCACCGACATCCAGAATCTGGTCAGTGGCGCAACACCGCTAACGCTTGCCAACCTCGATAAGATCACCGCACCCGGTGTGGCCATTACCCGGCAAGTCATCGAAGCGATTCGCGAAATGCCTGCTTCGGAGCAAAGTCTGATCATGGGTCGCCTAGTATCTGAAATCAGTACCGCGCGCACGGTAGAGAAGGCGCTATTTGCCCGCAGGTTACTGTTGTCAGGACGACAGGTGCCCGAGGTCTATGCCACCGAAGTGGCCCGAGAGCATGCCGACAATTCCATTGCCGAGCTCGACAAAGAAATCGAGAACCTGCTATTTGAAACCCGTGTACGCAAGGAGGTGGTCTCCGATACCGTTGCCACATTACTCGAGCGAGCAGCTGCCAGGCGGCAAAGCTCCCTTACGGTGCCTGAAGTGCCCGCTATTGATCCCAACCCATTGCGAGGTGGGCGTGTTCAATAAACATCTCGAAAGGCGAAAAAGTTTTCTGGTATTGACTACCTTGGCCACACTGCTGACTGGAGTGGTTGGCTATCTACTTATGCACCAGCTACAGACTCAATCCGTACAATCCGTCCAGCACAGTATCAATGCATGGCGGATGGCGCTCACACTGCTTCGTTGGACACTGATCGCCTTTGTTGCACTCGGTTGGAATCATCTGATCACGAGGTTGGCGAGTGCAGGCATGATCACTCATAGCAAGGTCACGTCGCTAGCGGCGCTGCGCTGGCGGACCGTCACCTGGCTAGTGCTATTGGAACTGGTATTAGGGCAGGGCGCACTGGTCAAAGCCCTGAGCCTGTTGGCCGGTACACTACCGTGAGTGTCGATAGCTACCTGGAGCTCTTTACATCGCTTTTTGGGTGGACCTTTTACGGTATTCTGTGGGATGTACTGATCAGTACCGGTATCGTCTTTTTGCCGTTTCTGGGCATCCTGATCGACACCTGGCGCGAGCCTGCTCAAGGCGGTGAAGTGGGTCATGCCAGTGGCCTCTCACTGCGGCGCATGGAGATCGAGCTGTTTATCGCACTACTGGTGGTTGTGCTGGCTGGGCAGCCCGCTGCGCTGACACCGCTCAACGCCGGCACTTTGTCCTATTCGCCACCGCCCACACTGTTGGACCCAACGCCAGCCACAGCGACCGTCGCTGCCCCTCAGAGCACCTATGGCACGACCGGCTTCACGGGTTCTGCCGCAACCGTCAATGTTCCCGTCTGGTGGTACGGCGTGATCGCCCTCAGCTCCGGCTTGAACCACGCCATCGTCGAAGGCCTGCCAACCGTGGCAGATATGCGGACATTCGAACAGCAGGCACGCCTGGCCACTATCGCCGATCCGCGCCTCAGACAAGAAGTAAGTGATTTTTTCAGCCAATGCTACATTCCGGCTCGCTCCAAGTATCAGGCGGAACGGCCAGACACAGCAGCGATCAATGGCAGTCTCGCAACGTATGGAGCAGATGACCCGGACTGGATGGGATCACATGTCTACCGGGATACCGCGGGTTACTACGACACTCTGCGTCCCGCCAATCAGGTCACAGGCTGGGCGTACAACGCGGCCAGAGATACGGAATATGACGCCGCTACACCACCGGCCTGGGGCAAGCCTTATTGTAAACAATGGTGGGAGGACGCCGCCATTGGTTTGCGGCAGAAGCTGATCAATGAAGCCGATGCCACATCCGCCGGGTTTTCTGGGCTGGTCGTCGCCATTGCACCGGCGCTAGCCAGCGAACAACAAAACGACGCCGTCGCCAAAACTGTACTCGACAACGCGCCACCCTCCTGGTCAAATAATGAGCTAATTGCCAACAACGCTTCCGGCTCAGGGCTTGTCAACGCGGCTGGGTCCATTGTCAAAGGCGGGCTTGCCGCCGGTGGTATGATTACGGCATCCGCCCTGTTTTCCGTGACTATGACCGCGGTACTTCAGTCTCTGCCCATGGTGCAGGCTATCATGCTGTTGGGCATCTACTCACTACTGCCGCTGGTGGTCGTGTTATCCCGATATTCCATTGCCATGATGGTTGTGGGTGGCATGGCCATCTTTACCATTAAATTCTGGAGTGTGCTTTGGTATTTGGCCATGTGGGTGGATCAGAACCTGATTTTGTCCATGTACCCGGACGTAAACACCTTTCTACAGATATTCGCCAACCCGGGCGAGCATGATGCCAAGCGCATGCTGCTGAATATGATTACCACCAGCCTCTATCTGGGATTGCCGATACTTTGGAGTGGGATGATGGCGTGGGCGGGGGTAAAAGTAGGGCGGTCGATTGATGCTGCGACGAGTCCCATCAAGGCTCCCGCGCAGGACGCGGGAAATCAGGGGGGAAGTATCGGGAAAATGGCGCTGACCAGAGGTAAGAAGCGTTAGTCCTTTTCGTACCAGCCAGTAGCATCGGTGCCGTCGTCGAGTTTACCTGTTCTGTAATTCAGAGCTCCGCCTCTAACGGCACTTGAGACTGCATCATCGGATTCGGTTTCAGCGGCTTCAGCCAGCATACCGAGCATAGTGCGCAGTAATTGGCCTACCACTGTAAAAGCAGCGAGGACGGCTAGCAACACATTCTGCAAACGAGGCTTTTCTTTTACCGTGTTCACGACTCTTCCTCAAATTCCGCTGAGCTAAATTTTAAAATATTACAGTTCTCTTTGACAGTTCGCCGCATTGACTCATTGAAGCCTTCCTGGCTATTGGCCTCAATCTCCGCGGATATCCTGACATTGACGCCGAGCTTGGCTGTGAACTGCTGTACGACTTCATCCATGATGGTGGGAAAGTGTATTTTAGCTTTGACCGGGTCGAGGGAAATGGTTCCATAAAATTGTTTCTTGGTTGCCACGGCTGTAAGTGTATCCGTATCTCCCTGCGCACCGGGTGGGGGTAGGCGCCGTTGTGCCACCCGGCCCATCGGATGGTGCTGCTGCGCCCCCGACTGTGCCTGGAGTACCAGGCTCCGGGCCTGGCTGAGGCGGTTGTTGCGTACGTTCGCGGTAAGCGACTGCCGCCGCGCGATCTACCAAGAGAGAGGATTTATCCACAGTGGCAATAGAGCTTTTTCCGAATGTGAACCCGAGGTAACGGTCACCTTCCTTGCCGGAGGCGAAGGAGAAGAAGGAGTCTTCACCCTCAATCCCCTGGTTGATGGCCCTGCGGTAGACATTGTCGTTATCAAGCCGAGGCAGGTACAGGTAGTGCTCCAGCTGCAGTATTGGCTCTTGGTGATGCCTTCTCGACGGCACAGTTCAGCGATGGATTCTTCGCCACGTAGGCCTTCCAGGAAGATGCGAATTTTTTCTTCGGGATGGTGCTTCTTGCGGGCCTTGCGACGGTTGGTCTGGACCAGATTTTCGGGTGTATCAGTCATTGTGAGACTTCTTCATACAGTGATAAACGTATCAAAAGTCTCCCTTAGGATTTAGCTCAAATAGGTCTCTCATGCTCTGACGGAAAACATCTTCGTTAGGATGAGAATCGAAACTCATCTGCTCGATTGTCAGAAAATGGCACTCAAGTTTTCGTTTGAGAATGGGTGCTGGAAACTGAAGCCCTGAGAATGCTATAACAATTTATGAAGTTATCGCTTTGAAAAACACGGACAATCATTGCCAATTATAGTGAGCATGTTGAACATCCTTGATGTTTTCTTGCAGGCAATACGAGGCGGCGGGAGTTATGCAGTTATTCGGATCATTAAAGTAGTGAACATGTTGGTATACTTGGGGATATTGCGACGAACAATTTTGTGCGTTTGTCCAGCCGCTTATCGGGAAGTGATGTCTGAGGTGATTGGTGTGATTGACGGGTGTGTGAATACGGGAAACGAGATTTTGGCACCATCGCTGGGGCCAGCCACTAATAGCTCGGCATATTTCCGTGATAAATGAGGTAATATACTTGCCTGGCTGCTGTTGAGGGCGATTTCAATATTTAATGGAGGGGCTAATGGCCGTAAAAAAAGGCCAACGAAAACGTGATCCCGATGCGACTCGGGTAGCGATACTGGAAGCAGCAAAGACGATATTGGCAAAGGACGGTGCCGAGGGTCTCAGTGTCTCCAGCGTCGCAAAATTGGCAGGTGTTAATAGGGGAACTGCCTATCAACATTTTCAGGTCAAGGAGGATCTTATCCGGGCAACGTTGGACTGGGTTAGTCATCAACTATTGGATGCTGTTTTCGTAGGCGGAGACCTGGGCGGAGACCCGCCTGATGGTTTGCTGCTGCCAGATTTGGCCCATCTCCCGGAAGTTATTAATGGGATGGCTGAGTTTAATCTCCGCCTTGCAGAGTACGCCATAGAGAACCCTGATATAGGGCGTATCTGGTTGTACGATGTTTTGTCCCTAGAAAATCCGCGACAGGATGTTTTTTACAAGCGCTTTGCACAGGCCCTGCAGACACTCGCTGAGAGTGATGCCAGCCTGGACGATTTGGATGTCGAGGTCCTAGCGGTCCTGATGTTAACAGGGTATTTCCTCTGGCCCGTCTGGGTTCGCGCCCACACGCGCAGCAAAAAAGCGCGCAAGGAGATGGCGGCACGATTCGCGGCAGAGGTTCTACGCTTATCCATGCACGGTGTGTTGCGGGCAGACAGTCACGCTTTGATGCAAGCTTATCTCAAAAGCAATCTTATCAAGAAATCCTAGGTCACCCACTGTGCGGGAGTTGACTTTCTCCATATGCAGGGGCACCATGATGTAATAAACATCATTGGTGATTAATTTGGCAGAGCGTTCCGCGACTGGCAGAAGGCGCCGCGACCCCGAGGCGACACGTGAGGACATAATAGCTGCCGCACGCACGGTGCTGGCCTCAGACGGCCCTGACGGTCTCAGCCTCTCGAAGGTCGCCCACCTCGCAGGCGTAAACCGCGGCACTGCCTACCAGCATTTCGAAACCCGCGAAGATCTAATCAAGGCTACGGTACAGTGGGTGAGCCGGCATCTGTCTGAGAACATTCTAGGTGGCGAGGCACGACCGGACACGTCAATCGCTGATAATCCGAAGGCAATGTACGAGGTTATCAATGGTCTTGCGACGTTTGCCGTCGAAAACCCCGAGCTGGGCAGGATCTGGTTGTTTGAAATGCTCTCCAGTGACAACCCTGAAGACGACGTGTTTTTCAGTCACTTCCATAAGTCCACGGCAGCGATGACAGCATCTGATGTCAGTGAACCGGGGGTCGACGCCGAAGTTTTGTCCGTGTTGATGCTCGCGGGTTATTTCCTGTGGCCGGTGTGGGTGCGTTCCAAGGCCAGGACAAAAAAGGAGCGCAACGCCATGTCGCACAGAATGAGCCGGGAGGTGCTGCGGCTGACATTGCATGGCACTATGCGCGCGGAGGCGTTTCCAGAACTACAGGCCCTGCTCGACGAAGGGTGAACCACCTGTCCCGAGGTGCTAATACACTGCACTGGGCCTCAAGCAATACCTGTCCGCCGTTTCCGATGTGATTAGTTCCTGCGTCTGCTCTGGAGTTCCCAGAAGGCCACACAGTGCGATGTTGGTAATCAACGGGCCGTTTCCGGTCATCGTCACCCAGGCAATGTGATCGAATGCGCCGCCGTCTTCGTTGAGCCAGATGCCTGCAGTCGTCGCCATGGTGATGTAATCGCGATCCCTTCGTTTGGTGTAGTTGTAATAGTGTTCGTGGCCTGCGACGACCGTATAGGGCCGTTCGGCCAGTAGCGCCTCGATGCGCTCGAAGGCCACACTGTCATATTCCCACGCGGGTTTGTGCATCAGGATTATCGTCCAGCGGACGTTCGCGTGGCGCGCCAGCGTCGCGGCGACCCAATCGATCTGGGCGTCGCTGATGGCAACAGAACCCGGCAGTCGGGGTGGGGCGGTGGTGGTGCCGATTTCCGCGCGCCGCCTGCGCAGCATCTCCATCACACTGGCAGGATCTTTGCGCATCATTGCCTCCAGCCGCGTCTGTCCGGCAAGAGCCTCCGGCGGCAGGATTACCGGCGGGTCCTCTGTATTCAGTGACAGGAACAATACGTCCCGATATATAAAGGCGTAGTAGTCGCGACCGAGGCGTTCTCGCCACATGTTGCGGCTCAGTTCGTTGCCGATATCGTGATTGCCTACAGTATAGAAGAAGGGCATATCCAGGCGTTCCACGATGGCGTCGGACTCATCCCATTCACGCTCGAGTTTTTGCCGGTCATCGCTGTAGCCCTCGATCAGGTCACCAACGCCCACCACGAACTCGGGCTGCAGCAGGTTAATCTGCGCTACTGCTCGTTCAAATACACCGGGGCGGTGTCCGCCGGTGCGGTCGCCCACGATCGCGAACTGGAAGGCGTCTTCGTCCGTGGGGAATTGACCGCCCGAGTAGGGTATGTCCGCCTCGATGGAGTAGTGCCGGGTGCTGCAGGCGCCCAGAGCCGTGAACAAAACAAGCAATGTGCCTGCCAGGCCAACTCTGGTTTGCATGAGAGTCAACATGAAGTGCCTGCGCAAGGTTATAAGTGAAGGCAGTGATTGTACCGCTATGAACCCAGATATACATCACTGTTGATTTGTATTATCGTTTTTGCTTCCTGCGCTTGCCAGTTCTTCGCGGGGTGCCCGTTCAGTCCCGGGATGTAACTATCAATGAGGAGGCCGCCATGAAGGTCCAGCCCGCCGCATTCCTGCGCACCACTTTGCCGCTGGGTATCGACCAGATCGATGCCCTGGATAGTGGGCGCTACCACTCCATCTGGCTGCCCGACCACATGGTGAGCTTTTGGCCGGACTCGATCTGGACCGAGGAGTTCACCGACCTCGCGACCGTGTCGCCGTCTCCTCACCGCCATCTCGATGCTATGGCTGTCGCGGGTGCGGCCGCCGTGCTCACACAGAACGTGCCGATTGCAACGAGTGTCGTAGACACGGTGCGGCGTCATCCGTCGCTGCTGGCGCAGACGGCGCTGACCATCGATCACCTCTCGGGCGGGCGTTTTATCCTGGGCCTGGGCAGCGGAGAGACGGAAAATACCGTTCCTTACGGTTTTGACTTCAACAAACCCGTCAGTCGGTTCGAGGAAGCCCTGCGCGTCATTCGGATGTTGTGGGAGAGCGAAGGTCCGGTAGATTTTACAGGGCAGTTTTTCGAACTGCGCCACGCGCGACTGGATACCGAACTCTGTGGCGGCCGCTGTCCGCCGATCTGGATTGGTGCGAGCGGGCCGCGCATGCTCGACATTACTGGCCGCTACGCCGACGGTTGGTGGCCGGCGGGTGCATGGTCGCCCGAGGACTACGCGGCCAAGCTGGGGGTAATTCACGCGTCGGCAGAGCGCGCCGGCCGTGACCCCGAAGCCATCGTGCCCGCGTTTATCATGACCTGCCTGATTGGCGACGAGGATGAACTGCACGAAATTCTTAAAGCGCCGTTGGTAAAGGCAATCCTGCTGCAGATCTCGGCGGCGGAACTCGCGAAGCTCGGCCACGCGCATCCGATGGGCGACGGCTGGCGCGGTTACCAGGACATTGATCCGGGCGAGCTGACCCGAGAGCGCATCCTGGACTTCCTCGACAAGGTCGAGCCACAGGCCGTGCTGGATATGGTGCCCCACGGTACCCCGAAGGAGGTGGCGCGAATCGTCAAGGGTTACTGTGATGCGGGCTTGCGCGTACCGAAAATCCTGGACTATGGCGGTATGGCGGGCCTGGCCTACGGCGCGCATTCGCCGGACAACGTGCGCGCGGCCGAGGATGAACTGCTGCGACTCACGACGGGGGGCTGAGGGTGACCGACCTGCTCGACCCGGAGGCGTTGCTCGCGACAGCGGAAGCGGCGACTGGTTTATCCGATTGGGGAGAGCCTGGTTTTCGCGAACGATTCGCCGTGTCGATGGCAGCCATACGTGACGCCGGTATGGACGCGGACGGCCAGCGGACAGCGGTGGAAAATACGCACTGGCTGCTGACCGATCGCCTGTGCTTCTTTAACGACCACAAAACCTACGACCTTGACGCCGAGATAATCGACCGACCGCTGTTCGTGACAGGCGAGCCGCGCTCCGGCACCACGCTGTTGCACGCGCTGTTGTCGGTGGACCCGGATGCACGCGCGTTGCGTTTTTGGGAGGTGATGCACCCGTCGCCACCGCCGGGCCTGGCGGGGGAGGGCGATGCGCGTCGCGCCCAGGCGGATGAGGAGTGGCAGGAGATCAACGCGCGACTGCCGAAGTGGCTGCACTGTCACCCCTACAACGACATGCTGGGAAACGGCCTACCCGAAGATGAACGCACTTGGGCATTCGATTTTCGCGTAATGACACCCACCGCCTGGTGGCGTGTGCCCATGGGTATGGTGGTGGCGAGCCTCCCGCCGGATGCCCCGGCCCAGTACCGCATACACAAGATGATGCTGCAGGCCATCCAGCACGGACGGCCACAGCGGTACTGGGTTCTTAAAGGCTTCCATGCGTCTCGTTTCCCAGCGCTGTTTGACTGTTACCCCGACGCGCGCGTGCTCTATATCCACCGCGACCCGGTGCAAAGTATTGCCTCGCGTATACAGATGGCGGGGGACCTTACCGAGGGGCTTACGGGCGCGGTGGATATGGCCGAGCAGGCGCGGATTCACACGGAACTTGGGCGCGCCGGTTTCCATGCTGTGCTCGACAACCCGATGATAGACGACCCACGAGTTCACCACGTCCACTACCCGGATTTTATGGCGGACCAAATTGAGGTTATACGCGGTTTTTACGCGTTCGCGGGGCGCGAGCTTTCGGTCGATGCCGCCGCTGCGATGCAGCACTACTTGGCACACAATCGCGGTGACCGGCATGGCAAGTTTGTATATTCGACACAGCTGATTGACGGGAACCTTGAAGATCTGCACGCGGAATTCGCGCCGTACCGTGAACGGTTCGGTCTGGATATTGAGCGCCGCTGAACGAACAGGGGGGCCAATGCACGAGAGAATCGCGATTCATCCGGTGTGCTTTATGGGCATGTCCGTGGAAGACTACATCGGTCAGTGCCTCTCGCTTGGTGCGCGACGGGTGGGTTTTATTAGTCACGATTTGTTATCCGCTGGCGTGCCGGCGCGAGCGACAGCGGTGCTGGCGGATACTGACCTCGCCGTCGAGAGTATCACTCACGTTTTTTTTGCGGAGCCGCTCTCCCGCGCAGACGGTCCTGTGCAGGCTGCGCGCGACAACCTGAATCGTGCAATTGATGCTGCCGCCGAGGTGGGGGCTCGCTCCATTTATATGCTCACCGGCGGTCACGGCGTGGGCGACTGGAACGAAAATGCCGACGCCTTTTGCACGGCGCTTCACCCCTGTACGGAGCGTGCCCGTTCTGCCGGTGTAGAGCTCGCGGTGGAGAACGCGTCATCGTTGTATGCCGAGCTGCACATAGCGCATACACTGTCTGACACGGTGCAGCTTGCCGAGCGCGCTGGTATCGGCGTTTGTATGGAGTTGTTTTTTTGCTGGGCCGAGGCAAACCTGTCCGACCTGGTCACACGAGCGCTGCCGCGACTGCAGCTTGTACAGGTGTCAGATTACGTGCTGGGCGATCGCGCATTGCCAGCCAGGGCAGTGCCTGGCGATGGCGCTGTGCCGCTTGGCAGTATTGTGGCGATGTTGCTCGATGCCGGCTACGGGGGTGCATTCGATTTGGAATTACTGGGTCCGCGTATCGAGACCGAGGGTGCTGCGCAAGCAGTGGCGCGCGCCGCCCAGGCGCTGGGCGAAACACTGCGCACACACGGCGCCTGAGGGAGAGCCCATGGCTTTTGGTGACAGCTCCGAAGATCTGCAGCTGCGCGAGGCGTGGCGCGCGTTCTGTGCGCGCCTGGAGGATGCTGGCGACCTGGTGTTCAAGGACCCCAACCCGGCGAACCCGCTACAGCGGGCGGACGCCATGCGCTTCCTCACCCAGAACCTGGGGCAGGCCTTCGACCTGGCGCTTGAAACCCGTGATCCAGCCTTTCCCATGCTACACGCATTCTGCACGCCCTCGCGCAAGCTGGGCGCAGACGCAGCAGATCTAACCTACCACCAGGCGTGGATAGACGGCGCGCACACCTACCGCGTAAGCGGCGTCGTGGGAACCGCGCGTTTTTTCAATATCACCGTGCAGGGCGCGCGGCCCGAAGTGCAGCCAGGTACTGGCTGGCCGAGCCTGCACGAACCCTTTGGCGATATTCCCGAGCAGAACGTGTTGGGTCAGCAGTTGGAGGTGGGTGACGACGGCAGTTTCGAGTTATTTCTCGGCGGCGAATCCCGCGCGGGCAACTGGCTGGCCACCACGCCGGATACACGCAAGCTGTTCATCCGCCAGGGTTTCGACGCATGGGAAGAAACGCCCGCACAACTCACGATCGAACGCCTTGGCTTGAAGGAGCCGCGACCGCTGCCGTCGCCCGCGCAAATCTGCGAGGCGATGGATTGGGCCGGTGGCTTTCTCACCGGCATGATGCGCGACTGGCCTGACCATCCGTATCAATACAGCGGGGGGGTCGTGGATCCAGGCTGCTTGAACGTTTTCCCACAAGAGCATACCGCCAATACCGCAGAGGATAAAAAACGTGGTCGACAGGCGGCGCATTTGTGCTGGGAACTGACGCCGGAGCAGGTGCTGGTGGTGGAGTTTGATGGCGGCGACGAATTCTGGATGGCGTCTCTGGGCGGCGCATTTATGAACAGCCTGGATTACCTGTATCGGCCTGTGAGTTATACGCCCGCCCGGACTAACGTGGACAGCGACGGCAGGATCAGGCTGATTCTGTCGGCCATCGATCCGGGTTATCACAACTGGCTGGACACTCAGGGATTCGCGGCGGGCAACCTGACCTGGCGCTGCATGAACGCGAGTATGGTGCCGAATTTTCGAACACAATTGGTGCAGCGTGATGAACTGTCGCAAGTGCTGCCGCCCGGCAGCGCAAAGACCTCGCGAGGCGAACGAATCACACAGATGAAGGTGCGCACCAACGCCATCCGTAGACGTTACGGGCTCTGATTTTCTACGAGCATGTCCTTCAGTCGATGCTTGAGCACCTTGCCCGCGTCATTCGTGGGCAAGGTATCACGCAGTTCCAGACGTTCAGGGATTTTAAAGCGCGCGATGCCGAGGTCTGACAGGAACACGCCCAGTTCCTCAAGTCTCGGACTCCGGTCACCGCTAGGCACGATCACTGCGCACGCGCGCTCGCCCGTGTCAGGGTCGGGCACGCCGATTATCGCGACCTGTTTGATGTCCGGGTGCTGTACCAGCAGATCCTCCACTTCCTTGGGCGCGATGTTTTCGCCGTTGCGGATGATGATGTCCTTGCTGCGTCCCGTAATCACCAGGTAGTGCTCGTCCACCCATTGTCCCATGTCACCCGTGCGATAGTAGCCATTGTCGTTGAACGCGCCGTCTTCGTCCTCGCTGTGCAGATACCCGAGGAACATTTGCGGTCCTTTTACACAGACCTCACCCTCCACGAGCTGAATGTCGGCGATGGCGGTCCTGCCATCGGTCTCTGCGGCGTGCTCGGTGTCAGCTGGCTCCAGTACGCCTACCGTCGTCACGGGTACCTCGGTGGAACCGTAGACGCGCGTGACGACCGCCCGATCAAAGTAGTCGGCCGCCTCGCGCACTAACGAAGGCGGTACCGAGGCGCCTCCGCAAATGAACACCTTCAGTTCAGGTAGTCTTGTTCCTGCCATCCGAGCGGCTTCCAATGTTTGCACCAGGAACGGCGTTGCACCGGCGAAGTGCGTGCAGCGTTTGTCTCGAAGTAGTTCAATGCCGTCCGTCGCGTTCCACTGTTCCATCAAAACCGCAGTTGTGCCGAGTAGCAGCGGGCATTCGAAAGCGTAGATCGAACCGCCTATATGGCTGATGGGAGAGGCCACCAGGAAGCGGTCGCGCATTTCGACCTGCCAGTGGTCACCGATCTGCCGGATCAATGCATGCAGGGAATTGTGGCTGTGCATCACGCCCTTCGGCCTGCCCGTCGTGCCAGAGGTGTGCATGATCATGCGCACGGCATCCGGATCGAGTGACGGTTTGATGTCAGCGCGCGCATCAATGATCAGGTCGTTGAACTTTGAGTGCGTACCGTAGTCACCGCGCAACACCACCACCTCTGGCGGTGTTTCGAGATTGCTTACCACAGTGTCCAGCATCGCTACGTAGTCGTGGCCGCGAAACCGAGCGGGGATGAACAGCATGCGGCTCTTCACATCGGCGAGCATAAAGGTCAGGTCGCGTTCGCGCAGCGACGGCAGCACCGGGTGCGCGACCATATCCGCCAGTGTAGTGGCAAGGTAAATGATGGCCGCCTCGTGCCAGTTAGGCAGCATGAAGGACACGACGCTGCCTGCGGGAAAACGCGAGGCCAGCACACCGGCAAGGGCGGTCGCCCGGCGGTACAGGGTCCCCGCGTTCAGCGCGGTATCGCCCTCAATGACCAGCACGCGTTGCGGTTCCTCGCGCGCGGCCCTCTCCAAGGCCACTACCAGAGTCCCGCGAACCCAGTGCCCCGCCGCGTAAGCGTTCGCGGCACGCGCACCGTCCCAGCGGACTGAGTACCCCGCTATTTCACGCCGCTCAGCTGTCAATGTGTCCATTGCCGTACGTTTTCATTCATGGTTCTTGGCTCCCTGGAGACTCTGTCTCGCCTGCTAGTAATAATCAACACCGGTGACTATACTACAACTCGGCGCAGGTGTAGCCCAGCCCGGGCTGGGGTCTGTAGCCATGGAGGATAGGGTTTTATGCAGGTAGCCATCATCACGGGTGCGGGTAGCGGTATCGGCCTGGCAACCGCCAGGCAACTGTACGACAACGGCGCCGCGATCGTGGGCGTCGGTCGCGACGCAGGCAAACTTGCCACCCTTGAAGCCGAAATAGGCGACCCGGAGCGCTTGGCGACACTCGCTGTCGATATTGCCGTCGATGAAGCGCCGGAGGCCATCGTGGACCTGGCCCTCACTCGCTTCGGCAGCATCGACTTGCTGATTAATAACGCGGGACTTGGCAGTCCCAAACCTCTGCACGAAACCGACGATGCCATGCTGGACAACTTCCTGGGCGTGATGCTGCGGGCTCCGTTCCGCCTTGCGCGGGATGCCATTGTGCACATGCAGCCCGGTTCCGCGATAGTCAACGTTACATCCACCTTCGCGGTGGTGGGCGGCCGCCGTGGCGGCGCCTACTCAGCGGCCAAGGGTGGCCTCACCTCCCTTACCCTGCACATGGCATGCGAGTACGGCGCGCAGGGCATCCGCTCGAACTGTGTAGCTCCCGGCGTTACCGTGACCGATATGGTGCGGACGCGGCTGGACGACGAGGGCTTTCGCCGCATGAATACCGAGATGACCCCGTCGCCGCGACTCGGCACTGTCGATGACGTGGCGAGTACGATTGCGTTTCTCTGTTCACCTGGGGCGACTCACATCAACGGCCAGACTATTGTGGTGGACGGTGGTTGGTCCACGACCAAGTACCTGTCACCCGAGGCCATGAGCGCGCAATGGATTCCCGCGGAATGATTGAGCAGTCGCGATGCTGAACGCTCGGTACAGCGCCTCCGATACCACTGTGGCCGAGGGCTGGACGCTGGACCGGCTCACGCCGCCAAGCCGCTTATTCGGCGCCAACGGCGTCTGCGCCGGGCCGGACGGGCGGCTCTATGTCGCGCAGGTCTCCGGCAGCCAGGTCAGTGCCATCGATATCGATAGCGGCGTTCTCGAAACTATCAGTCCCAAGGGCGGCGATATAGTCGCGCCGGATGATCTTGTGTTTGACAAGGCGGGCAACTTCTACGCCACCGAGATCACCGAGGGACGCGTTTGTATGCGGACGCCGCGCGGCGACACGCGTGTGGTGTACGACGATATGCCCTGCGCGAACCCGATCACTTTCCACGAAGGCCGCCTGTTTGCAGGCGAGTGCCGCGTGGGCGGCCACATCATGGAACTGGACCTCAACGGTGGCGCTCCGCGCGTTCTCGTTGCAGATGTGCCCATGCCCAACGCCATGCAGGTTGGCCCAGACGGCATGCTCTACTTCCCCGTGATGGGCGCCAATGAAATCTGGCGCGTGCCGCTTGCAGGTGGCGCGCCGGAAGTCGTGGCGAGCGAACTGGGCGTGCCAGATGCAGTTAAGTTCGATGCCCGCGGGCACATCGTGTCTACGCAGGTGGCGAGTGGGCAGGTGTTGTCCATTGATCCGCACACCGGCGAGCGCACGGTTCTGGCTGACGTCGCTCCCGGTCTCGACAATCTCGCGTTTATCGGCGAGCGCCTATTCGTGTCCAGCATCTCCGGACAGGTGAACGAAATACTGCCGGGCGGTGTCGTGCAGTCGCTGGTGCCGGATGGCCTCAATTGGCCACTGGGCCTCGCGCTCGATGATGACGGTGTGCTGTTCGTTGCCGACGGCGGCTTTACCTACACGCTTGCGCCGGGCGGTTCGCCGGCGATAGCCGGAATGCTGTTCACGCCGGGTTTTCCAGGTTACGTGCGTGGCGTGGTGGCCGGGGGGCAGGGCGAGTACCTCATCACTTCTGCCAACGGACACGTGGCGCGCTGGTGGCCAGCGCGGGGTGAGAGTGAGATTCTCGCCGACGGTTTCGAGCAATTATATGGCATCGACCGCACGGCTGGCGGAGCGGTATTCGCAGACAGGGCGACTGGCCGCCTGCTGTCTCTGGAAGGAACAACGGTGACCGAGTTGGCCGCGCATCTCGATCGTCCCTCCGGGGTGGCGCTGCACGGCGACAACTGCCTGGTGGCGGAGGAGGGCGCGGGTCGCGTGATTCGTATCGGTCAGCAAGTGGATACCGTCATTGATGGCCTGGGCGCGCCCCAGGGCATAGCGGTACGCAACAGCACGCTTTACATCGTCGATGTCGGTAAAAAGGAGTTGCTTGCCTACGATCTGGACAGCAACGTGCGGCAGACACTTGCCACGGGACTGCCTGTTGGCGCGCCTCCCGGTGTGCAGCCCAAGTTTCTCGGCCCCATCGGCACGCTGTCCGGCCCCATGGGGCCCTTCGCAGATATAGTCGCCGCACCGGACGGTGCCCTGTATCACTCGGCGGACGCGGAGGGCAGTGTGATGTGTCTGCGCCCGTCGGCAGACCTATAAACACGCATACACTTTACGCAGCTGACTGGAGTGGCACATGAGCAACAAAACACTGGATACCTCCGAACTCGATAGCCTAATGGGGGTGCCGATTGCACCGGCACGGATGAAGGAGCCGCTGCACAACAACGATTTCCGACGCTGGGTGCAAGCCATGCACTACCCGAACCTGCTGCACTATGATCACGACTACGCGGCGGAGGGGCGCTACGGTCGGCTGGTAGCACCGCAGTCTTTTGCTGTTTCCACCGACGATGGCCACGGGGCGGGCCCGGCGTGCGTCGGCTGCATCCCGGACTCGCACCTGATCTTCGGCGGCGATGAGTGGTGGTTCTATGGTCCGCGCATTTTCGGTGGAGATGAAATCGTCAATGAGAAGATACCGTTCGACTACGCGGTCAAAGAGACGGGCTTTGCCGGCCCCACCTGCTTTCAGCGCGGCGACAACAATTACTACAACCAGGACGGCGACTTTATCGCCCGGCAGCGCTCCACTTCGATCCGCTACAGCCGTGACGCGGCGGTGGAGATGGGCGCCATCGACCCCTCGGAAGATCCCGAGTGGAGCGACGAAGCGCTGCGCGAGTTGGAGGAACGCAAGTACGATTACGTGCGCATGATGCATGAGTTGGGCCACGGCAAGCGCTACTGGGACGATGTGTCGGTGGGTGACGAACTGCCGGTGCGTGTGATCGGGCCGCACAGCGTGGCGAGTTTCGCCACCGAGTGGCGCGCCTATCTGTTTACCATTTGGGGTGGCACCCACCGGCCGGGCATGGACATGGCCGCGATGGGCTTCACTGAGGAGTTTGCAGGGCACGAGAATGACCCGGTCATGGAACGAGACAACCCGGAACTTACCGACGGTGCGTATTTCGGTCCATCGCGCGGCCACCTTTTCGTGGATTGGGCGCGCCGCGTCGGCATGCCCCGCGGTTACGGCTACGGTGCCTCGATGGGCGCGTGGATCCTGGACTACTGCGCTGGCTGGGCAGGGGAATGGGGTGGTGTGGTGCACAGCACAGCTTCCTATCGCAGCCCCGCGCTCACGGGCGATGCCACCTACATGCGCGCTACCGTCATCGACAAGCTGGTGGATGAGGAGGGGCGCAACGTGGTGCAGGTAGACTGCAAAATGTCCGACCAGCTCGGGGCGGTGATGGCGACCGCCAAGGCCGAAATCGAGTTGCCTGTTCGCTAGTCAGCGTGTGCCCCGTCCGCATAGTTCATCTATGCGGCGAAATGCAGGCAGCAACACCCAGAGCAACAGTGAAATGAGGATAAGGGCGACCCCGGACCAGGTGATTGCCCAGGGTGCCCCGAACGCCTGCGTGGCGTATGCGCGTAAGAGGGTTCCCATGGGTGCGACACTCATGGTAATCGTGGTCACGCGGCCGCGGATGTAGTCCTCCGACAAAAACTGCACCGCAATCTGAACTGCCGTATTTGTGAGTACCGATGCCGCGAACACAATGCCCGCTGCGGTGACAGCAAGCCAGAACCAGGGCGCGTGACCAAACACCAGTAGTACGGCTCCTACAACCAGGCTGCCCAGGAGCATGGGTCCGACAAGACTGCCCTCGCGCGCCAACGCCATCGACAACGATCCCAGCATGCCGCCGACGCCCGTGGCGGCCATCATGAGGCCGAGTCTGATGCCTCATTGCCGGCGAGCAGCCAGCGATACTGCGAGTTATTAAATAGGTTGCGTGGTTGGGGCGCAGTCGTGCGGGGATCGGCCATGCGATCCGCTAGGCGGGGACTATCTCACCGATCTCCGTGCCGACCGGGTAGGTTTCTCCCGCGGTCAACTTCTGCGTGAGCTTGCCCGATACGGGTGCCCCGATGTCCTGCACTGACTTATCGGTCTCGAAGGAATAAATGGGCTGGCCTTCCTCCACCACCGCCCCATCGTCCACCAGCCATTCGATCAGGGTGCCTTCAGTGGTGGACATTTGCAGCTTGGGAATGGTCAGTGTTGTCGACATGGGGAGTTCCTCGAGCGTTACTTCAGCATCTCACGCACCCGCGCGGCGATGGTGCCAGCGTGTGGAATCTGCTCTGTTTCAATGGGCTTGGCAAAAGCGATGGGTGCGTAGGCAGCGCCAAAGCGCGACGCGGGAGTCTTTAGCTGGCCTTGCAGGGTATCATTCAGCGTGCAGGCGATCTCGGCGCCGAGGCCGCAGAACTCCGTTGCCGCGTGTACGACCAGTGCCCTGCCGGTTTTCTCCACCGATGCGAAAATGCGGTCGTAGTCGAGAGGCATCAAAGTGCGGAGGTCCAGAACCTCGGCGCTGATGCCTTCCTTGGCGAGTTCCTCGGCCGCACTCAGGCACTGCATGACCTGCCAGCCATACGTAATCAGTGAAATGTCTGCGCCCTCGCGTTTCACTTTGGCCACGCCGATGGGGACGCGGTAGTCGCCTACCGGCACCTCCTCCTGCGTTGAATAAGTCAGCATCATGGATTCATACTGCACACACGGATCGTCGTCGAAAATACAGCTCAGGAGCAGGCCCTTGGCCTCGCTGGGTGTGCTCGGGTAAACGACCTTGAGCCCGGGCGTGTGCAATAGCCAGGCCTCCGTCGATTGTGAGTGCTGCGCGCCGAAGCCACCGATGCCGGCGCCGGCCACCGTGCGTACCGTCAGCGGTACGTGTGTCTTGCCGCCGGACATGTAGCGCTGCTTCGCGGTGTGGTTGGCGATCTGGTCCATGGCCACGCCCATGAAGTCGCAGAACATGATCTCCGCGACGGGCCGCAGGCCCATGATCGCGGCGCCAGTGGCCGCGCCCATGATGGCCTGCTCGGCGATTGGAGTGGGACGAATTCGTTCGCCGTACTTTTCCTGCAGGCCCTGGAAGCAGCGGAACACGCCGCCGGATTCTCCGATGTCCTCACCCAGGAAAAACACGTCGGGGTCCAGTTCCAGCGCCGTTTCCTGGGCATCCTGGATGGCCTGGAACATGGGCAGCTCGCGCGTTTCGCCGGTGTGGGTTTCTTCCGCTGCGCGTTGTTCGCGTTGGCCGCGGCGCGGCGCAACTGTCGGGTCGGCATACACGTCCAGCAGCATCTCATCTGCGCCAGTGGGCTCGCAGTTCATGGCCCACTCGATTGCCTCCTTGACCTCAGTCTCCGCCGCCGCGTCGATTGCCGCGAGTTCCTCCTCAGTGCAGATGCTGTTGTCCAACAGGAGTTTGCGGGTGCGCGGCACGGGCCAGGTTTCCTTTGCTGCCGCCAGATCTTCTTCCGACAGGTGGTTGGTGTCGCCCACGCCGGCGTGGAGGCCCAGGCGAATGGTGCGGGCCTCGACGAACACAGGGCCGTTGCCCGAGCGTGCGTCGGCGATAGCCTCCTTCATGCCCTTGTGGAATGCGACGACATCGTTGCCGTCGAGAATAACGCCCCTGAAGCCGTACCCTGCGGCGCGACTGGCGAAGTCCTCGCTGGCGGTGTAGTCGGGAATGCGCGTGTATTCGCCCATCTGGTTGTTCTGGCACAGGAAGATCACGGGAAGCTTCCAGAGTCCGGCCAGGTTCATGGCCTCGTGTACCGCACCGATGCTGGTGGCGCCGTCACCGAAGTTCACGATGGTGACCGCATCGGTGCCGCGCATCTTGCTGGCTAGCGCGATGCCGTTGGCTATCGGCGCGCCGGCGCCCACGATTGCAGTGGTCAACATCGAGCCGGAGTCGGGGTCGGAGATATGCGGCGAGCCGCCCTTGCCCTTGTTCACGCCGTCGATGCGGCCCAGCGCCTCGGCGAAAAGCCCTTTTAGCGGCACACCCTTCGCGACCTGGTCGTGAATACCGCGGTAGATGGTCACCATGTGGTCGTCGCTGGTCACCAGAGGGGCAATCGAGGCCGGGATGCCTTCCTGGCCGGTCAGGGGCCAGTAGGTGAACTGGAACTTGCCGCTGGAGAGGCCGGACTGGATAGCCCTGTCCACCTGGTGAATGCGCGCTACCTGGGTGTAGATCTCGCACAGGGTATCGTTGTCTATCCCAAGGTCATGTGACATCGCAGTGGTCTCCAGCCTGTCATTTCCGTGTGTTTATCGCGGCCGGAACGACCGCTCTGCGGCCCGGGGGCAGCATCACTCATATCCAACAGCGTTGTTCATTATGCACGTGAGGGACACAATGTAAATAGGCGCCTGCGCTACAGGGGCAGGGCCTTACACAATCTGTCACAACGAAGGCCGGAGTCAGGCGGATGACTTGGCGCGCTCTATATCTGCTTCCAGGAAGCGGCTGCAGAGCAGCAGTAGTAGGCTGCCAATGCCACCGATGCCAAGGCAGCACAACAACGCATAGCGAATGGACTCTGTGCCGTAGGTATCTGCGAACGAATCGCTTAGCGCTCCGACCAGCAGTGGTCCAGCTCCAGCGCCCACGATGTTGGCGCAGAACAGCATTAACGCGGACGCGGTAGCGCGCATGTCGAGCTTCGCCAGGTTCTGATTGGCGCTGAACATCGCAGGAATGTACACGTTCAGCAGGAGAAAGAAGGCGACGAAGCACCAGCGACCGACGTTCAGGTCGTCGGATAGCAGGAACGCCGCGCCGAAAGGAATGGCTGTGATCGTCACCAACGCGGGAAAGCTCACTGCGCGCGACACGCGCGTGGCACCCGCCCTGTCGACCAGTGCGCCGCCGAGTAACGAACCCAGGCAGCCACCCGCTCCGACGACGATACCCATCAGCGTGCCCGCAGAAACTGAGTCCATTTCATGCACGCGAATCAGGAACTCGAAGGCCCACATAAGTATGGCGTACCCTGTGAGCGAAAGCAGCGAGTAACCCGCCATCATGATCACCCACGCGCGGCTGCCCAGAAGAAAGCGTAGCGTATCCATGAAAGTGGAACTCGCCGCCGGTCCGGTGCGCTGCTCTGACATGCCTCGCGGAGGTTCCTTTACGGTGAATCGTACAATCAGCGCCATCAGTATGCCCGGAGCGCCCACTACGATGAACGCAGTGCGCCAGTTGAAGAACTCCCGCAGGTAACCACCTGCCAGGAAAGCGAGTGCACCGCCGACGAATGCGCCCGAGGCGTAGATCGCCAGCGCGGTGCCGCGTTTGTCGAGCGTGAAATAATCGGCTATCAGCGAGTGCGCAGGCGGTGAGCCGGCGGCCTCGCCAATGCCCACACCGACCCGGGCGAGGGCCAGTTGCATAAAACTCCGCGCAAAGCCCGAGAGCACAGTCATTGCACTCCACACGAGCAGGCCCAGAGCGATGATGTTGCGCCGGTTGCCCTTGTCTGCCCACCGCGCGATAGGTATGCCGGCTATGGTGTACAGCAATGCAAAGGCGAAGCCCACCAGCAGACCCATTTGCGTGTCGGAGGCGCCGAATTCCTCCTTGATGGGCCCGATGAAGACGGACAGGACTTGTCTGTCCACAAAATTGAAGATGTAGACGACGAACAAGACACCCAACACGTAGTTCGCGTAGCCTTTACTTGTGGGCGAACCATCTGTTTGATCTTCGCGTGCCGTGATCATTTCTTTGTTCTCCTGCAATTTTTATTCTTCTCCATATGTGCGTAACGTGTTGTTAGAAAACGCGCGTGATGACAGTTTATTTGCCCCGCCACACGGGTGTACGTTTATCTGCGAACGCCTGCGGCCCTTCTTGCGCATCCGCGCTGTTGTAGCAAAATTCGGACGCGTGCCGTGCCGCCTGTAGCGCGGCTGATCGTCCCATCTCGGTAGACAACATGACTGTCTCACGCGCCGCGCGCACTGACAGTGGTGCACCGGCCAGTACGTCAGCGGCGAGTTCAATGGCGCTGTCCAGCACGGTACCCGGCTCCGCTATGCGATTGACGAGGCCGATCTCGTACGCGCGCTGCGCCGAAATCGGCTTCCCCGTTAGCAGAATCTCCATCATGATGCGCTGTGGAATCATGTGAATTAGCGGTGCCGCCCACGGCGAGCTGCGCCCGACTTTTACCTCTGTGACCGCGAATTTCGCCGATGTGGCGGCGACGCACAGATCACATGCCTGCGCGATCATCCAGCCACCAGCGAAGGCTGCTCCATTGACTGCGGCAATCGTGGGCTTGGATAGTTCGATAGTGTCATAGGGCAGGGGGAACATGACTCGTGGCGGTACAGTAATGTTGCGCTCTACCATCTCTTTGAGATCACCCCCCGCGCAGAAGGCTTTGTCGCCTGCGCCTGTAAGAATGGCAATGTGCAGTGCCTCATCGTTTTCAAACCGGTCCCACGCGGCGAACAAGCCCTCACGAATTTCAAGTGTGAGTGCGTTACGAGTCTCTGGGCGATTTAGCGTGATTACGGCTATACCGTCATCACGTGCGTCGAAAAGTACGGCCTCGGTCACGGTGCAGGGGCTCCCTTTCAATAGGATTTCGGTAGTTCCAGGACTTTTTCCGCAATAAAGTTCAGGATCATGTGCGGGCTGACCGGCGCGGTGCGGGGAATCAACACCTCTCGGAGGTAGCGCTCCACGTGGTACTCCTGCGCATAACCCATCCCGCCAAGTGTCAGCATGGCGGTGTGGCAGGCTTCGAACCCATTTTCCGCCGCCAGGTATTTGCCCGCGTTGGCCTCGACACCGCACTCCTTGCCTGCGTCGAACAAGGTGGCCGCCTTCATTACCATAAGGTTGGCGGACTCGAGTTGCATCCAACACTTTGCCAGCGGGTGCTGTATGCCCTGGTTCATACCGATGGGTCGGTCAAATACGATTCGCTCTCGCGCGTAGCTGGCCGCGCGCGTTATGGCCGCGCGACCAAGCCCGACAGCCTCGGCGCCCAGCAGTACGCGTTCCGGGTTGAGACCGTGCAGGATTATTTTGAACCCCTCGCCTTCCTCGCCTATGCGGTCTTCCTCGGGGATGAAGAGATCGTTGATGAAGAGCATGTTGGAGTCGACGGCGTGCCTGCCCATCTTGTGGATCATCCGCACCTCGATGTTGGCGCGGTTCAGATCGGTGTAGAAGAGTGAAAGCCCCTGGGTTTTGTGCTTGACCTCTTCGAGCGGTGTGGTGCGCGCGAGGATCATCATCTTGTTTGCCACTTGAGCGACGGAGATCCAAATCTTCTCGCCGTTCATGCGGTAGCCGCCTTCGCAGCGCTCGGCGCGTGTTTTCAGTTTCGTTGTGTCCAGGCCGGTATTGGGTTCTGTCACGGCGAAGCAGATGCGGTCCTCGCCGCGCAAAACTGGAGGAATCATGCGCTGTCGCTGATCCTCGGTACCAAACAGTGCGACGGGTTGCATGCTGAATACGGGGCCGTGAATACTGGACGCTGCGGTCATTCCGCCGCCGGCCTCTGCCACCGCCTGCATCATGATCGCGGCCTCCGTAATGCCAAGGCCTGAACCGCCCAGTGCCTCTGGCATAGCGATGCCCAGCCAGCCTGCATCCGCCATGGACTGGTGAAAGTCGAGTGGGAAGTCGGCCGTACGGTCACGGTCCAGCCAGTAGTCATCGTTGAACTGTGAGCAGTGCCGTAGCACCGCTTCGCGGATGCTCTGTTGGTCCTCGGTGAGCGAAAAATCCACGTTGCGACTCCCTATCAGTCGTTGGTGTTCATTGCGCCGCCGGGAAGCTCAACGTCGACTTCGTTCAGCACCTCTTGCGTATGTTCTCCCGCGCGCGGGGCGGGGCCACGAACGTGGCCAGGTGTGCGGGAAAACCAAGTGGGTACGCCCGGGAAGCGAACGGGACCGTTGGGGCTGTCGACAGTCTCGAAGAATTCCACGGCAGCCAGGTGTTCGTCTTCAAACAGCTCGTCTGGCGTGCGCAGCGGCGCACAGGGGATATGCAGTTCCCGCAGCATGGTCAGCCACTCGTCCGTTGTGCGCTCGAGGAATGTTTTGGCAAGCAGGCCATAGACCCTGTTGATCTGCTTCGCTCGCAGTTCCAGTGTTGCGAATTCGTCGGTGGCCCACTCGGGCTGTACGGCGGCCATAAAGGCATCCCAGTGTTTGTCATTGTAGACGAGCGCCGAAATATGGCTGTCTTTCGTGCGGTAAGGTCGGCGGTTAGGCGCGACCGCGCGATGGTAATTCGCGGGACCGAGCGGCGGGTCGAACATTGCGCCGTTGGCGTGTTCCACCAACATGAAGGAGGCCATGGTTTCGAACATGCTGACTTCTACCTCCTGGCCTTCACCGGTGCGCTCGCGGTGAAACAGCGCCATCATCGTGGCGTAGAGGGCGGTCATGCCGGCTACTTTGTCCGCCATGATGCTGCCCACGTAGTTGGCCTCGCCGGTAAGCATTTGCTGTACTGCGGTGAGACCGCACTCCGCCTGTATTGTGTCGTCGTAAGCGGGCAAATCGCGTTTAGGGCCGCGATGACCGTAGCCATAACAGTTCGTATAGACGATCGCCGGGTTAATCGCGGCAACGGAAACGTAATCGAAGCCCAGCCGTGCCACCGCACTCGCGCGCATGGAGTGAATGAAGACGTCGGCCGTCGCGAGGAGGGCATGCAGGGCATCTTTACCTGCGTCTGAGCGCAGGTCCAATTCGACGCTACGCTTACCGCGGTTCACGTTTACGAACACGCCACTCATGCCGGGCTCCGGTCCGTCACAGACGAAGCGTGTGGCGTCGCCGCCCGGCGGCTCAATCTTGATCACATCGGCGCCCATGTCAGCCATGATCTGTGTGCAATAGGGACCCATTACCATTGCGGTCAGGTCGATCACCCGAACCCCCGCCAATGGCCCCTGAGATGCGTTGTTTGACACGGTCTGCCCTCAGCGCAGTTTACGCACCTGGCCGGTACCCATGTACTGGGCCAGGTTGCGGTGCAGGTTGGCGGTGCTGCGCTCCATGTACGGATTGGGCTTGGGACCGGTGAATCCCGCTGACTTCATGCCCTGCTGTACGGCCGCCATATTGGAGAAGTCCTGGCCGAGCACGTAACACCAGGCATCTGCGGTCGCCTCGCAATACTCCCACCCCGGTTGTGGCTCCTCGCCCTCGGGGTAGAGCTCGTACACGGCGCCCTCGAAAATGCATTTATCCGGGTCGTAACCATAGGGGCGGGCGCTGTAGCACAGCATGTTGTTCACGGCATGGCCGATCTGGAAGTTCGGGAATACCTGCCAGGCGGTGCCGGTTTTGCCCACGTGTTCAGCGTCGATCGTTGGCCAGACCACGCCGCGCGCCTCGTCGTCCGCGCGCGCACTTGCGAGCCAGTGCTGCAGGACCTCACCCGATGCCGTGCCCTCGGATAATTCGTCTTTCAGCCGCAGGGCGGCGTTCACCAGGGTTTGCGTGGTATTGGTATTGGCTTTCTCCCAGGTGAATACCTGCATTTCGGCGGTGGACAGGCGGGCATCACCGGTGCCGACTCGTAGCTTGGCCTTCTGGTTGTCGTCGTCGGCCTTGGCCGCCTCATACCCTATATGACTGTGCTTGCCCTGCGCCCTGGCCCAGCCACGGAACTCGCCAAACTTGTTGAACTCCGGATGGGTGGTTTGCACGTGATAGGTTTCGTTGAAAGCTTCCATCGCGACTTTCCAGTTGCAGTCGAAGATGCCCCACTTGCGCCAGCGCACTCGCATGTTGTGCAACTGGAAAGGGTCCAGCATTTCCGGGATAGGTGCGAGGTAATCCGCCAGCGGTTCGCAGTCGCGGTCGAAGTTAATCCAGATCCAGCCGCCCCATGTCTCCACTCTGACTGGTGTAAGGCTGGTGCACTCTTCCGTCAGTTGGCCCTGCCAGTCGTCCTTGTGGATGATATTCAGCGACTTGCCGTCCAGGTCGTACTGCCAACCGTGGTAGGCGCACATGAACTGTGGTCGGCGGCCGCTCGCGTTTCTCGCGCCCGCCGGTGTGTCAACGAGGCGCCTGCCGCGGTGTGCGCACACGTTGTGAAAGGCATTGATTCCGCCCTGTTCGGAGCGCACCAGCAATGCCGAGTCATCGAGAAGGTCGAATGTCAGGTAGTCGCCAGGTTCGGGAATGTCCTCGACGCGGCCTGCCTGCAGCCACACCTTGCGCCACAAACGGTCGCATTCGGCGCGGGCGTAGTCGGCGGACAGGTAGGCCTCGACAGGAATAACAACGGGTTGATCAAGGTCATCGGCGGACACGACGATCTTGCCTGAATCATTCATCGCTAAAGTCCTCAGCGTGCGGCATGACAATTATGGAAACTCGCCCAGACATTCAAGATCGCATAGCACTCGTAAATAATCAACAATGCTGCTTATAATAAGGCTATCAGCAGCCAGTTGTACGGACAAAGTGATGGAAGTAGAACACAAAGCGTGGTCGGCAACGCTACATTGGCAGGTTTCGGGAGTCTTTGGGGAAGACATTCTGCACGGTGTGGGCTCCGCCAAGTGCTTCCAGCACGCCCTTACCCTGCGTCGGCTCGACTCCTAGCGTGCAGCCGCCGGTGGGCCCGCCAACTCGCACGAAAAACCTCGCATACTTTTTGGAGCGGGCGAGCCGTATCTGGCCGCGCGGCCGAGCGCTGAGTTGTGGCCGTGACGAACACGCGACCTACACTGAGTTTGCGCAACAGGCCGCGCGGATCGGCGGTGCCTTGCGCACAACGTTCGGCCTTGCCGCGGGTGATCGCGTGGCGATCGTCATGAAGAACAGTCCCGAATACCTGGAGGTTCTGTATGGCCTCTGGTACGCCGGGCTGGTCGCTGTTCCGGTCAATGCCAAACTGCATGCGCGCGAGATCGCCTACATCCTGGAAGACTGTGGCGCCGCGCTGTGCTTTGTGTCAGCCGAGTTGGCAGGTGCGATCGACAATGCCCTACCCAGGGTGGTTGTCGGTGCGCGGGAGTGGACTGCGTTGCAGGACGCACGGCCCGTCGCTCTTGCGCCGGTGCGGAGTGAAGATATCGCCTGGCTCTTCTATACCAGTGGCACCACCGGCCAGCCGAAAGGAGCGATGCTCAGCCACAGCAACCTGCGCGTGATGGTGCTGGCGTTCTTCGTCGATGTCGAGCAGTTGCTGCCCGGAGACAGCATGTTGCACCCGGCACCGCTGTCACATGGTTCGGGTCTGTACAGCATAGCGGCGGTGCAGGCCGGTTCGAATCAGGTGGTGCCCGCTTCCGGTCAATTCGAACCGGGCGAGATTTACGAGCTGATAGCGGCCTACCCGGGCGCGTTTTTCTTCGCGGCACCCACCATGGTGAAACGGTTGGTGGAGGCACCCCAGGGTGCCGCAGCGGACACGACGAACCTGAAAAACATCGTTTACGGTGGCGGCCCTATGTATCTTGCGGACTTGCGAGCGGCGCTGAACCTGTTCGGCTATAAACTGGGCCAGATCTATGGCCAGGGCGAGTGTCCCATGACCATAACCACACTGGGTAGGACTATGCATGAGTCCGCCACTGATGCACGGCTTACCTCTGTGGGCGTTCCGCACTCGGTGGTGGAAGTGCAGGTAGTGGACGATAGTGGAGATGCCCTGCCGCCGGGCGCCGTCGGAGAAATTTGTGTGCGCTCGGACGTGGTAATGGAGGGTTACTGGAATCGGCCCGACGCGACTGTCGCCGCCGTGCGCAACGGCTGGCTCCATACCGGCGACATGGGCGCGTTCGATGCCGATGGGTTCCTCAGTCTTAAAGATCGATCCAAGGACGTCGTCATCAGCGGCGGCAGCAATATCTATCCTCGTGAGGTCGAAGAGGTACTGCTGGCACATGCCCTCGTCGCGGAGGTATCGGTAGTGGGTGAACCCGATGCTGAATGGGGTGAGGTGGTAGTTGCCTTTGTGGTTCCATTGCCCGGGAAGACAGTTTCCGAAAAGGTGCTGGATCAGTTCTGCCTCGACAGGATCGCCCGCTTCAAGCGGCCGAAGCGCTATGTGTTTGTCGACGCACTACCGAAAAATAATTACGGGAAGATTCTTAAGACCGAACTGCGCGAATTGCTGGACGGTTGAAGTAAGCGGGGTCAGGTGATTTTTATATGTAAAGAAGGAAGAACAATATGCCAGTAGCGGGTGATATGAACTGAAAGGCGGTCATCGTGACAGGGGCCGCAAGCGGACTCGGTCGGGCCGCTGCACTGAAACTCGCCGCCATGACGCTGGCTACGCACTGCCTACGCACTACGAGAAGGAATGGGAGTACTGCTGGGACGTGAACTACTTCGCCACGCGGCACATAGTTGACGCGATCAAAGCCTCAAGGCGAGCGCCCAAACTCATCTACATCTCTGGCTTTGAGTGGCTCGCCCTGGATGGCCGTGCGGCTGGACAAGGAGGACCACCTGAAAATGCCAAACTCTCCAGCGCACTTTGTATCCTGTCATGACATCACTGCGTGACGAGCGCGGTGCACCCAACTACGAGCCCATCCGGGCACGCCGGCACCAGAGGATGGTCATGGGTAGCACGGACGATGCAAACCTACACAATGCCCGGCTTGAAAAGCTGCTGGCCCGCCAGGACATCCGGGGCTGCCTGTTGCGCTTCAGTCGCGGAATTGACCGCTTCGACCGCGAACTGTTTCTTTCAAGCTTCCACACCGACGCGACCATTTCGGCCGGCGACTTTGTGGGCGGCCCGCGTTGTACGACTGGGTCTATGCGCTGCACGAACAGGGGCAGGTGGCTACCCAGCACGACATGCTCAATCACACCTGCGAGATCGACGGTGACTTGGCGCACAGCGAGACCAACTACCTGTTCGTTGGCCGCAACCGTGATGAGAACGGAGTTATTGCGCGTGGACCGGATGATATCTCGTACCTGCGTCCGCTGGTTAACGGCAGGGGAGAGCGAGTTCCCGGCCCGACCGAGGATTAGCTCCGGCTCTGCATCAATTCAATGCGTACGCCGTCCGGGTCTGTGCAGAATACGAGGGGACCGAAATCTGAATCAATCCTTGTCTGGGGGTGCACGTTACCACCGTGATCAACGATGCGCGCGGCCACGGCGTCTACATCGTCGACCACCAGTGTCATGTGCGTGAATCCCCGTGTGTTCATGGCGCCGCGTTCGCCCGTACCGGTCACAGCTACATCCTTGAAGCCAAGCAATTCAATGGTGACGTCACCGGAGCGCAGTTGCTGCACCTGTAGCGTCGCGCCGGGCTGTTCGAGGAGGTCGTCGAACGGTGCGCTCATCTCAGTGATTTTCATCAGCAGTTCGAAACCCAACCCCTCGCGGTAGAAACGGGAGGAGGCCTCGATGTCTGCCACGCACAGACCGATGTGCCGGATTGCTACAGAGCTCATTGCGCTGCGCCTCGCGCCGTGACGGTTATTGTGTGCCTTCCGCGTACCACGTGCGGAAGCGGTCATAGTTCGGCGTGTCGAGGTTTTCCAGTCCGCCGTGGTTGACCACGGGGTCTATGGGTACGTGGATCACCGTTGGCTTGCCGCTGGCAAAGGCCTGCTCGACGGCGGCGCCCAACTCCTCACCTTTTTCTACGTACATGCCCTGGCAGCCATAACCTTCGGCAATCTTGTCGAAGCGCACATCCTTGCTCCAGTGCACGCCCGGCTCGTTGGTGTTGCCGTGACCGAAGGTGCGCTTGTACACGCCGACCTCCAGCCCCCAGGCGTTGTCCACGGCCACCACCACCACCAGGGGCAGGTTGAAGCGCTTTGCGACTTCCAGTTCGCCGATGTGATACAGGAAAGAGGAATCGCTTGTCGTGAGTAGCACAGGCCGTTTTTGTCCGTCCGCGATGGAAGCACCAATGGCATAGGGCAGGCCGGTGCCGAGACAGCCAAAATTCTGGTTCCACACGACATCGTGCGGCTTGCTCTGCAGGTAGGTCCAGGTAAAGATCACCGTGCCGCCGCCGTCGCGCGCGTGTATTGCATTCTCGGGCATGGCGCCGGTCGCTTCGACTACCCACTGTGCTGTGTGTACCCGGCCGCTGTCTGTGCTGAAGTCCTGCTGCGCGAGTGCAGCTAGCCGGTCCTTGTCTTCCTGTATCCAGCGCGCAAGGTCCGGGTGTTCGGCCCGCGGATTATCTTTGAGTGCCGCGCTCAGTTGCGGCACAACGGTGCGCAGGTCGCCCACCAGCGGTACGTCGATGGGTCGGTTCTGGCCTATGGCTTCCGGGTCCAGTTCGATGCTGATCCACTTGCGGTCGGTTTTGCCTTCCGCCCATAAAAAGCCGCGACCGTAGTGTGAAGGTTCGCCCAACTCGGTGCCGATAGAAACGACCACGTCGGACTTCGCCACGATTTCGTCGCCGACCTCGGCAAACAGGTAGGGAAATGTGCGCTCCTCAAGCCCCTCGATAAAAGCCGTGCCTCCGGACGTTTGCAGTACCGGACAGCCCATGAGCTCGGCCAATTCGCGAACTTTCTGGCCCGAGCGCGTGCACTGCACGGCATGGCCCACCAGCAGTACGGGACACTCGGCGCCTTTGATCAATTCGGCCGCCTGCGCAACCATCCGGGCGTCTGCACCGGGCTCCACCAGGCGATAGTGCGAAGGGGGTAGGGCGGACGGCACGTCGAGCTCTTCCAGGATCACGTGCGACGGGTACTCGATGTACACCGGGCCGGGTGTGCCAGACTGGCTCACACGCAGCGCATGGCGGATAATCTCATCAGTCTGGTAGGCGTACTCGATGCTGCTACTCCACTTCACCGAGTTCTTGAACAGGTCTTCTTGCTGGATGAACTGGATGCGGCCGCGGCGCACGCGGCGTTCGGTGATGCGCCCACGCTGGCCCCCGAGGTAGATAACAGGGGAGTTTTCCACCAGCGAATTCATCATGGAGCCGGCGGACAGTGCAACTCCCGGTCCGAGTGTAGCAACGCACAGGGCCGGCGTGCCGTTCATACGCGTGTACGCTTCCGCCATGAATCCCGCTGCCAGTTCATGGTGCGGGGTGATCACGTCCCAACCGCGCTCTTCGGCTGCAACGAACAGGTGCACGAAATTGGGATCGGGAATGCCGAACACCGCCCGTACGCCTTCGGCCTCAAACAGGTCCAGGATTCTCTCGTAGACTTTTACCGACATCGTTGTGGTTCCTCTGTGTGATTCGATTCTGAGCGGGGATTGGCTCCGCACTCGTTCAAAAAAAAGTGTGGTGGGAAGCGCTTTGCCCCTTTGCTACTCCAGGTGGCTGAGATGGCCGCGCCCCATGTACTGCGACAGGACGCGGTGGAAATTGGTAATTTTGCGTTCCTGGTGCGGATTGGGTAGCGTGCCGCGAAAACCGCGTGATTTCATGCCGCGCTGCACCCACTCCATGTTGGAAAAATCCTGCGCCAGCACTGCGCCCCACTTCTCGGCGGTAGGTTCGGCCTGTACCCACTCGGTGGTAGGCTCCTCGCCCTCAGGGTAGCGCTCCAGCGCGTAGGATTCGAAGATGCACTTATTCGGGTCATCACCGTACGGTCGTGTGCGATAACACAACGCGAAAGTCACACCCTGCAGGATTGTCTGGTTGGGAAATAGTGTCCACGCCAGGCCGGCTTCTGCCATGACCTCCGGCGGAATTTCCGGCCAGATGATGCCGCGCTCGGCATCATCGGCTTTTGCCGACGCCATCATGTGCGCGATAACCTGGTCGGCGGGGGTGCCCTCCGGCAGTTCATCCGCCAGTCGACTGGCTGCGGCAACGAGAGTATCGGTCCCTGCAGAGTAGTTCAGGGTTTCATAGTTTTCGCGTATCAGTTCGTACGTTGAGATGCGTGGGTCTGAGCCGGAACCTGCGCGCGTAACGGAAGTGCTCTGGCTGTTCTTCCGCGAAGAGTCGCGCTCGTCGAAGCCGCTGACGCTGTGCATGCCGAAGGCTTTGCTGTAGGCGTAGTACTCGCCGTACTTTAACAGTTGACTGTGCGTGCCAGTAACATGGTACGGCTCCATGAAGGCTTCAATAGCCGTCTTCCAGTTGCAGGGGTAGACGGACCACTGTCGCCACTTGTAACGCATCTTCTCGAATTGAAAGTGATCCAGTATGCCGGCGGCCGGTTCCAGGAAATCCCGCAATGGTTCGCAGTCCGGGTCCATGTTGATGTAGATCCAGCCGCCCCAGGTGTCGACCTTCAATTCCGACAGACAGGTGCGCTCGGCATTCAGCGCACCCTTCCAGTCTTCCGGGTCAAGCACGAAGCAGTTCTGGCCGTCCAGGTCATAGCTCCAACCGTGGAAGCCGCAGACGAAGTTGGGCTTGCGACCGCGAACCTGGTTGCAATCGTCCGGTGTGTTGATCAGTTGGCGTCCCCGGTGCGGGCAGACGTTGTAGAAAGCCTTGAGCGTCTCTGGTGCGGAGCGCAGGATGATTATCGATTCATCTGCGATGTTGTACGTGAAAAAACTGCCGACTTCCGGCAGGTCCTCCTCGCGACCGGCCATCTGCCAAATTTTGGGCCACAGCAGTTCCTGCTCCGCCCTTGCGTACTCGGGGCAGATGAAGGCATCGACGGGGTAGGTCAATGCTTCTTCAAGGTCTCTTTCACTAATTTCAATGCGTTTGTCCATGGTTCCCTCTCGTCATCACCTGCCGGGAAACGGCGTCTTGGGTGGTTGGGGTCGTGCAGCCCAAGCCTGCCCGAAAAGCCTTGCCCGAAAAGCCTTGCCCGAAAAGCCTTGCCCGAAAAGCCTTGCCCGAAAAGCCTTGCCCGAAAAGCCTTGCCCGAAAAGCCTTGCCCGAAAAGCCTTGCCCGAAAAGCATAGGCGAAAACTGCCGGGGCATTAGTTTTGACGATAGCACAAATCGACTATAATCAACAACGGTGTCTACTAGAAGTTTGGTGGCCAGCAGCATGCTGCCGGCGTTAGCCTGATCGGTCATTCGCGCATCTACGAGGTTGTGCTCTAGTCCAGAGAAAGCCCGGCAAGATCCCCCGCGTCACGCCAGTCCTGTAGCAACTGCATGAAGGCGTCCCAGCCGGGGCCATAGAGTTCGCCGAGGTAAAAACGGTACTTCTCGTTGCCGTTTTCGTCAACGTCCGGCTTCCCCTCGTTGTTGAAGTAGCTTGGCGTGCAGTCCCGAATCCATTCTGTGCGGTCAACCTCCGTGGCGCGAAGGTGCGAGACATAAGCATCCTGCGCTTCTTCCGTCACTTCGGCTGCAACGGCGCCCCGATCCAATACGGCCTGCATGATGTGGACCATGTGCTCGACCTGCGCCTCGAAGTTGTAGGTAAAGGTGGAGTTGAGTGAACCCTGGTACAGGCCGCAGGTGAACAGGTTGGGAAAGCCGCTCGTCATCATGCCGTGCAGTGTTTTGTAGCCGCCGCGCCAGTGGTCGTAAATGGACACACCATCGCGTCCTTCAAATACCGGTATGCCCCAGCGGCGTTCCAGGTCGCTGGTTACCTCATAGCCGCTGGCGAACATGATGCAGTCGACCTCGTACTCCACGCCGCCCGCGATAAAGCCGCTCTCGGTGAGTCGCTCCACTCCCTGTGTCTCGGACACGTCGATAAGTTTGACGTTGGGCCGGTTAAAAGTCTGGTAGTACTCATCGTTGGAGGTGGGGCGCTTGCACTGGTAGCGGTACCAGGGCTTGAGCAATTGTGCGGTTGCGGGGTCGTCGACGATCTCGTCGACGCGGTGGCGCAGGCGTTCCATTACGCGAAAGTCCATCTCCTCGTAACGCGCCATAAACTCTTCCATGCTGAGTTCCGGCCAGTCCTGCTCTTCCAGCTCGGCGGAGAGGTTGCAGTTCACCTCGGTCCAGATGTCACGAATAAGGTCCATTTCGCCGGGCAGCAGCGATTCATTAGCGCCGCGGTGGAAATTCGCGCGCCGCTCCGCCTGCCAGCCAGGTTGCAGGGTTTTCACCCACTCGGGATCGGTTTCGGTGTTCCTGCGCGAGTCGACGCAGGAGGGCGTGCGCTGTAACAGGTAGAACTGCTTCGCATAACGACCGAGGAAGGGTGTGAGCTGTATAGCGGTCGCGCCGGTGCCAACCAGCGCCACGCGCTTGTCGGCGAGTTGGTCGAGTACGGGCTCTTCTTCGCTGCCCCCCGTGTAGTCGTAATCGAAACGCGCGGTGTGGAACATTTTGCCCTGGTACTTGTCGATGCCGGGAATGCCGGGCAGCTTCGGGATGTTCAACAGTCCGTTCGCCAGAATGACAAAACGCGCGCGGATGTCGTCACCCTGCTGGGTGCTGATACGCCAGCGCTTGATGCTTTCGTCCCAGCGTACGGACTGCACTATGGTGTGGAAGAGGGCGTTTTGGTACAGCTCGAAGCGGCGGCAGATGCTCTGCGCGTACTCGCGAATTTCACGGCCGTCGGTAAACTTCTTCGACGGCATGAAGCCCATTTCTTCCAGCATTGGCAGGTAACAGTACGCGTCGTTGTCACACTGCAGGCCAGGGTAGCGATTCCAGTACCACACGCCACCGAAGTCCCCCGCGTGGTCGATATTGCGAAAATTGGTGAATCCCCTCTTGCGCAACTGCACGCCGGCCATAATGCCAGACCAGCCACCGCCGAGTACTGCGACATCGATGTCCTCGTCCAGTGGCTCGCGCGGCGTGTCCGGGGTGTAGGGGTCGGCTTCGTAGGTGAGGGCAACTTCATCGACGCGCTCCACGTACTGGTTCTGGCCGTCGCCGCGCATGCGTTTATCGCGTTCAACCCGGTATTTTGCCTTTAACGCGTTGATATCGATCTCGGTTGCGTCGGGCAGGCCAGGGTATTTGGCATTGATCATTCTCGAGCTCCGGCCGTGGTAATATAATCAACAGTGATGTTTATAATACAATGATGGACAGTCGCGCGGCAAATGCGGGCTGCATCCTGTTCAAGGAATTAGTCGTCAGCAATACGTGCCGCAGCCATTTCGCGCAGCTCCGCCGTCTTAATCTTCGCGCTGCCCGTTGTGGCCAAATCACTCTCGTCGAAAAATAGGACACGGCGTGGCACTTTGTAGCTCGCCAGTTGTGCCTTGGCGAAGTCGCGAACAGCGGCTTCAGTAAGTGACGCTTCTTCCATGGACACGATGCAGGCAACCACCAACTCGCCGAGTAGTTCCTCCGGCACGCCCACGGTCTTGGTGACCTTTACGCCGGGCATGGTGCTGAGCACGGCATCGACTTCCACCGGCGAGACGTTGGCACCGCCAGTCTTGATGATGTCGTTGAGGCGCCCCTCCCAGAACAGGCGGCCCTCTTTGTCAAAGTAGCCGCCATCTCCCGTGCGGAAAAATCCGTCTTCATCGAGCGTTTCGTCGAGTGGAATGCCGAGGTAGCCCAACATCAGGGTGGGACCTTTCACGGCGATCTCACCGCGCGTGCCGATTGGCACAATCGCTCCCGTCAGCGGTTCGACAATCTTGAAGGTCATGCCGGCTACTGGAACACCGTGGCTTTCGCCCGAAATGTCTTCGGGAGTGTTGGCGGGATAGACCGTACTCAACGTGAATGTCTCGGTGCTGCCATAGGCGTGCTGGGCATCGATCCAGTCGCTGTTGACCGTGGGGTGCGCGGCAATTGGCGATTTTCGGTCGATGTAGGTGAGTGCAGACAGGTCGACTTCCTGCCAGTTGTCCGCATCGGTGAGTTGTGCCCACTGGTGTGGCCATGCGGCGAGGAATGTTACGCGTTCGGCCTGCATAAGTGTCAGTGCGGCCTCAGCCTGGAAGGTGGGCAGCATCACAACTGTGCCACCGGCCGACAGTGTCGAGCCGAGCGCCCATGCAAAATTGCCTGAAAAGAAAAAGCCATTGGCAGACAGGCTGCGTACTTCCTGATCGAGACCCAACCAGTTGCGCCAGCGCCACAACTGCAGGCAGGCGCCGCGGTGTGCATTGATGATGCCCTTGGGTTTGCCCGTGGATCCCGAGGAGAATAGCAGCAGCCCCGGATCGGCGGGCGCAACGGTGGCTGCCGCCGCCGCAACGAGCTCGGATGGAATCGATTCGCCGCGCGCGAGAAAGTCACTCCAGTATTCCATGGCACCCGGCAGTTCACTGCTGCCGACCACTGCAACGTGTCTCAGGAACGGGAAGTCGCGCGAGCTGATGCTCCCGGGTGCGGCCGTTGCGCTCTCCGGTACGAGTTCCGCCACAACCGATACAAAATCTTTTTTCAGTACATCGCGCTCAAGTAACAGCACAGAGCAAGCTGAGTTGCGCAGTAGTAGTTCCAGTTCGGCCGCCGTGGAAAACGTGCTCATGGGTGTCGCGACCCCGCCCGCCAACGCTGTGCCAAACAGCGAGGATAGAAACTCCAGCCGATTTGTCATGAGGATGCCCACGCGGGTGCCTTTGCTGATGCCGCATGCGAGCAGTGCGCGGGCGACTTCCAGCGAGCGCGTATGCAACTCCTCATATGTCCAGCGTTCCACGCCGTCACCGTGGCGGAAGCAAGCCGCCTCATTGGGCCCAAACCGCGCGCGCACCTCTTGCAGGTAGCCACCGAGCGTCAGCGCGCCGATGCCTTGTTCCTTGGACAGCGGCACGCCGCGAATTATAGAAAGACCTTTGTCGTTATCGCTCATAATGTATCTCATCTTTTTTCCGGCCGGCTGCAGGCCTCTCTCAGAAGTTGCCTTCCTTCGCCATGCCAAAACTGAAGCCGATATGTTCCGCCTGTCCCTGGGGAACAACGTCGAAGGTGACAGATTGCGAGCGGTCGCGAATGGAATCCATCTCGCGCTCTACATCCTCGATGCTCCACTCTCCGCGGTATACGCCTCGTGTCTCGGCGGCATAGGCCATCGCTATGCGCCCGGCAATAGCCACTAACCACTCGCCCGTTATCGAACAGGACTCGTGCGCGAGCCAGCCGACGGCGGGGGCCACCAGTTCCGGGTCCATGGGCGGGTAGGCGCTCGTGTCCAGGCCCTCTGCCATGCGCGTCACTGCGCCGGGTAGTACCAGGTTGCACTTTACGCCGTGTTCTGCACCCTCGATGGCCGCGACATTGGACAGACCGATCAGGCCGGTCTTCGCGGTTGCGTAATTCCCGACCAGGGCGTTGCCGTACAGGCCGCTGCAGGAACTGGTCAGCACAATGCGTCCGTAGCCAGCCTCGCTCATGTGTGGCAGAGCGGCACGGACCACGTTAAAGCCACCGACCAGGTGCACGTCGAGCACATCATTGAAGTCAGCGTAGCTCATCTCGGCGAGTGTTGAGCGTCTTACAATGCCGGCGTTGTGTATCAGGATATCGATGCGGCCAAAATGTTCCATGGCTGCATCGATGATGGCCTGCCCACCTTCGGGTGTAGCGACTGAATTCGTGTTCGCAACGGCTTCGCCGCCGGCAGCTTTTATTACTTCTGCCACCTCCTCGGCGGGGCCAATGTCTGTGCCGTCACCGGTAAGACTGACGCCCGGGTCGTTGACCACGACTTTGGCGCCGCGCTCAGCCAATAGTAGCGCGTAGGCGCGCCCCAACCCGCGGCCGCCGCCGGTGATGACCGCTACGCGGTCGTCGAATCGCAGCTCTGACATGCTTGCTCTCCTTTTGCGTATTCAGGCGACGATGTTGGCGTCGCGCAGCTGTGCGATGTCCTCGGCGTCCAGGCCGAGTACATCCGCGAGAATCTCGTCGGTGTGTTCACCCAGCACAGCGGGTGCGCCCGGCGCTGCCTGTGACTCGCCCGTATACTTGATCGGTCTATTGACGATGGGAATACTGCCGAGCGTACTGTGCTTTGTGTTTACCACCATCTCGCGCGCTGTCACTTGCGGTTGTGACAAGGCCTCCAGAATACCCAGTATTGGCGCATTGGGTACCTCGTGGGCACCAAGCAGGGCCTCCAGTTCGCTCACCGACCTCGACTGCGTGAAGCGTGCCACAATCTCATTCACTTCCTCGCGTGCGGCGCGGCGTTTCTCCAGTGAGTTGTATCTTGGGTCGTCCGCGAGTTCTGGGACGTCCAGCGCGCGGCAGATTCGTCCCCAGAAGGCATTGGTAAGACACGCGATGATGATCGCGCCGTCGGCCGCTGGGAATTGTCCATAGGGCACGAGATTGGGGTGTTGCGAACCCTGCGGCTGCGGGTCCTCGCCGGTGAAAAAGGCCAGTTGTGCCAGATACCCCAGCATACCTACCATTCCGTCGAGAAGACTCACGTCGATGTGGCGCCCCCGGCCTGTGCGGTGGCGCTCATGCAATGCCGCGAGGATACCCATCGGGCCGTTAATTCCGCCGACCAGGTCGCCCAGCGGTATGCCGAGTTTCATTGGAGGGCCGTCTTGCTCTCCATTAACGGAGAGTGCGCCGGACAGGGCCTGTAAAACGATGTCGAAGGAGGGCTTGTCGCGCAGCGGGCCATCTTGTCCGAAGCCAGATATGGAGCAGTAGATCAGCGCAGGGTTATCAGCACAGAGTGTCTCGTAGCCGAGTCCCAACTTGTCCATAACGCCCGGTCGATAATTCTCGATGACGATGTCGCTCTTTGATGCAAGGTCTCGCGCGAGTTGCGCGCCGGCCTCGGACTTGAGATCAATAACGATACTTTTTTTGCCGCGGTTCACGGCGAGGAAGTAGTGGCTCTCGCCTTCGCGAAATGGCGGGAACGTGCGCGTCTCGTCGCCGCTGCCTGGCGGTTCGACCTTGAGCACCTCCGCGCCCAGGTCAGCCAACGCTAACGACGCAGCGGGACCGGCCAGCACACGCGTAAAGTCCAGCACGCGGATGTCGGCCAGTGGGCCGGCCCAGTTAGGCGTGTCGTTGTCGCTCATGCTGTGAGTATGGCCTGCGACCCTGACCGGCTCAACCTCGGCTGGGCAGCTGCACCACAGCGGCGCCGCTTGCGGACAGTTCACCGCGGTGCGTCTCTGCACGTTGGCTTATCTCCACATAATGGCGGCCGTCTTCTTCATATTTGCGTGTGACGGTGCCGTCAATAAAAATCACATCGCCGTCTGGATTATGCCGGCGGATCTGGCACTTGCTCTTGTGCAGGAAGCCGTCGTCCCCCATCCAGTTGGTCAGATGGTGCGTGAGCCAGGAGCAGCGCTCAGGGCCGTAGTCATAAGCACCCGGGGTGCCGACCTCGCGGGCGAAATCGTCGTCCCAGTGTACGCGCTCGGGACAGTCGGGAATGTTGAAGCGGTTCTTGATGCCTAGCCCCGGGTGGGCCTGTTGCATTTGCCAGGCAATTTTATTGGCGCGGATATACAGTCCTCCCCAGCCCTGTGCATAACAGATAAAGCCGGTCACTGTCATCGGACCTTTCATCATGCGTGGCAGTTCGTCACCCTCCTGTACGTCCTCCCAGAAGCGTGGTGTGGCGCCGCGAATCTCTTCATCGGCGTAGAGCTGGCCCCACTCGGCCAGATCCTCGTCGCTGATCTGCTCAACCTTGCCCTTTACGTCATCGTATTTGGTGCCGCGCTCGCGTGCTTCGTCGCGCTCGGTGCGGAACACCCAGCTGTCGGCGCCGGCCACGTGGTCGCCCTGCTGGTTGTAGAAGTCCACGTGGTAGATCTGCTGAATTGAGCGTCCTGCAAAGCGAGTCTGGTGTTCGACAAGATCCTTGAGGTGTGCCTCTGTGGTGATAGTGTCGTTACGCAATACCGGCTTATGCCAGGTCCAGTCCGCGCCCGCCCACATGGCGTGTACGCCGGACAGGCCGCCGCAATAACCGGAGATAAAGCGGTTTGTGGAGAATAGGAAGCTGGGCAGTGCCACGATGCTTCCGTGCTGGGTTTTCTCCGCATAGTCGGGATCGCACCACAGCGGGTTGTCGTCGCCGATACCATGTGCGTAGTGGCGGATAGCATCACGAGATGCTTCGTAGTTCCACGGTTCTATTGAGTCTGTGATCGGCACGCCGATTCGCTTGCGCAGGTCGTCGAGACCTTTCTCGGTAATTGTGGGAAATTTGTTTGCGGCAGTCATTACGTTTTACTCCATTGTGTTCATTTGTTTTGTGCGGCGGCTTCGCGATCGCGTAGCACCTTGCGGTGCACCTTGCCGGCCGGTGTTTTGGGCAATTCGTCCACGAATTCAATTAAACGCGGGAATTCGTGCTGGCTCAGGCGCTCGCGCGTGAAGTCCTGCAATTCGCGGGTGAAATTCTCTTCCGGTTGGCGGTCTGACACTATGAAAGCCTTGACCACCTGGCCCCGTTTCTCGTCGGGCACACCGATTACGGCGGCTTCCTGTACGTTCTCGTGCTTTAGCAGCGAGTTCTCAATTTCGACCGCGCTCATGGTCCAGCCCGCCGAGATAATGACGTCGTCAGCGCGACCGTCATGGTAGAAGTAGCCGTCTTCATCGATATGCGCGCGGTCCTTGGTGGTTTCCCAGCGGTCGCGGCGCCACAACATCAGTTCGCCGACCTCACCCGGGTCTGTGGGTCTGCGGTCGGGTCGCTGAACCTGGAGTTTGAGGCCGGGTACCGGCTTGCCCAGCGAGCCTGGTTTTACAGTGAAATCGGTGGCGCCCGGGTAATTGACCAGCACCACACCGATCTCTGTTGTGCCATACATGCTGCACGCGGGTACTTTAAATATCGTGTCGATGAATTCCAGGGTCGCTGAGTCGATCGGTTCGCCGGTGTAGGACAGCTTCTCGATTGCGAAGTTGAAATCCTCCGCGCAGCCGGTGTTGTTCATCATGCGATAGTGGGTGGCGGCCGCGGACATGTTGGTGATACCGAAATCCGCCAGTGCCTGCATGAGTCGCGTGGCGTCGAAGCGCCCGGCAAAGGTGCCTGTCGTAACGCCCATCGCCAGCGGCGCAAGGGTGCCGTGCCACAGGCCGTGGCCCCAGGCGGGTGAGGAGGGGCAGAAGAACTCATCGCCGGGGCGAATGCCCGTGCCGTACAACGCGGCGAACATCAGTGTGACGAGGGAGCGATGTGTGTGCTTGACGGCTTCGGGTAGTTCGCGCGTGGTGCCCGAGGTGTACTGGAATACCGCCATGTCGCTGGCGCGTGTCTTGGTGTCGTAGCGGTCTGCAAAACGCGCGATCTCGTCGAGCAATGCCTGATCCGCCACGATCACCCGCGTACCTTTCACCTGTCGCGCCATGTCGGCTTTTTCCGCGTTGGTAATCAACAGGCGCGGTTTACAGTCATCCACGCGCAGGCGCAGGCCGTCGAGCCCGAACAGGGTGAAGAGCGGCACGCTGATCGCGCCGGTCATCATGGCGCCGAACAGGCACGCGTAGAAAGGTAGTGAAGGCTCCAGCATGAACGCGATGCGGTCGCCGGGCTCAATGCCATTTTCGTCGAGCCAGTGCGCAAAGCGGGCGGAGCCGGTGGCGATCTCGTCGAAGCTCAGTATCTCGTTAATGCCGTCGGCGTGGGCAATGCGTACGGCGGTGCGCCCGGATCCGTCGGCATGGCGGCCGATACATTCGCGGGCGATATTCAGGTAGTCGCGGTCACCTTCGAACAGGTCCCACAGGGCTGCGGAACTGGCGTGGGTCTGGGCGTCGGCGTAGGCGGTGAACTTGGTCAGCATATTCGATGGGCGTGGTTAGAAAAATAAGTTATTAATCAGCAGTGGTGTTGAATTGTGGCATAGGTTAGTATAATTTGTATATATCGAATTTAATTTTATATGTTGAATTTAAAGTGAGTCCGTTGTGCAGTTGGGTTCACGCTTGCAGCCCAGACAGGAGAAGCTCCAACGATGACAGCAGTCGTGTCAGGCAGCGCTCGCGACCGACGCCGGTTGGACAAGAGCGTGCGCGAAAGCAAGGCGCCCGCTATTTCCCGCGCGGCAGCCATTTTGCGCCTGCTGGGCAAAAGCGAAGGGCCCCTCACGCTGCAGGCCATTGCTTCCGCGCTGGGTCTCGTGCCAAGTACTTGCCTCTACACCCTGCGTGCTCTGGTCGCGGAGGAGATGGTAGCGGTTGAGGCTGAAACCAAACGCTACAGCCTGGAAGCGGGCGTGTTAACGCTCGCGCGGCAGTGGCTTAAGCAAAACTCATTTCCCGACCTTGTACAGCCGTATCTGAACGAACTGAGCCGCGATCTGGGTGTGACCACGCTCGGTGTGCAGATTGTAGGACTTGATCACATAGTTGTCGTTGCAACGGCTAAAGCGTCGGGTAATTTTCATCTGAGTGCCGATGTTGGCAGCCGCTTTCCCGCTCTTATCAGCGCGACCGGTCGTTGTATTGCCGCTTTTGGCAGTTATTCCGAGGCGGAACTTGGCCAGCGCTTCACGAATTTGCGCTGGGACAACCCGCCCTTGTTCGAAAGCTGGCTTTTGCAGGTTGCCGAAACCCGGCAACGGGGCTTTGCGCTGGACGCCGGAAATTACATCGAAGGAATTTCCGTGCTGGCCGCGCCAGTCTGGAAGGATCAGGACGTGCCTGCTCACGCTGTTGTTGCGCTGGCGCTTGGTGCGGACCTTGAGGCGGGGCGGGTGGAGCTTATTGGCGAATCGTTATCGGAAGCTGCGCGGGGGTTGTCACAGAAGTTGGGTGCGTAACGCGCATGAAGAGTCCCGTCTCTTCCATTTAAATGAAGATGCATGCCCGGCTTGTTTTGTTCGGGCGGTGCGGACAGGGAATGTCGTAATTGGTCGGGCTGTGCCGCGAAGGGCGGCGTGACTGGATAGGAGGCAGTGCCCGCGAGTGTAATGCTGTTGTTGTGCAGAGATGTCGCAGTCTTGCACGCTATATGAGTAAGTAATCGGCTGGTCGTTGACTACCGCAGAAACGATTCGACTACAGGAGAATAAAATGAAGAAAAAATTTGCCCGTAAAGTGCTGCCACATGCCGTTGCCGGTGTGTGTACAGTCCTGGCCACTTCGTCCATGAGTGCGTTGGCGCTGGAAGAGGTGTTGGTCACCGGTACGCTGATCCGCGGCGTCCAGCCCACGGGGTCTCAAACCCTGGGCCTCGAAGAGGAGGCTATTGTCGAGTCGGGAGCCGTTACAACCAATGAACTGCTGGCTACCATTCCGCAGATTGCTAACTTCTTCAACCAGCGCGCCGAACAGGACCCGCGCGGCGCCGACCGCTTGCAGGTAAATCGACCCAACCTGCGCAATCTACCGGGCATCAACTCGGGTTCGGGCGCTACCACGCTTGTGCTGGTGGATGGCCATCGACTCACACCAGTGGGCACTGATCAGTCCTCCCTGGATCCTGATGTCGTTCCGGCCAACGTCATGCGCCGCGTGGAGATTGTCACCGACGGTGGCTCCGCGATTTACGGCGCCGATGCAGTAGGCGGTGTTATTAACTTCAATACCATCAATGAATACGACGGCGTAAAGGTGGACGTCGGGTACGATATGGGCGACGACTATGACGGCTGGCAAACATCAATTCTAGCGGGCACCGAGTGGAAAGATGGCTCCGGCTTTATCTCGTTTGCGACCACCGATCGGGATGAAGTGCTCAACAGCGACAGGGACTGGAGCGCTCAGGGTGACTGGGATGAACTGGGAAATACCCTGACACCTTCCGGCACGGAGTGTATAGAGCCCGTTGGTGCCATCACGACCTGGTTCTGGTATGGCGCCGGTTGGACAGACAACCCCGCGGCGCCGGGCGCGGGTGTCACGCCAGTGGGCGACCCCTGCGATATCGAAGGCGCGGGCGCGCTGTTGCCTGAGCAGGAGCGCGACAACATTTACGCGGGTATAACCCAGAACTTCGGCGACAACATGACGCTGAACGTCAAGAGCTACTACATGAACCGTACAACGTCCTACTCTAGCTACCCGCTGGGTGCAACGGTGGCGGAGCCGACGCCGACGCAGCTAGGGCTGGTCGGCGAGAACTCGGGTGACCTGTTCGAAACCTCGCAGGCGGGGTTTTCCTTCGCGCCCAACGCAGCGTATCGCGAGCGTGATCTGGAGCTGGATATCGAGACCTGGGGTATAACTCCCGAGCTGACTATCGACCTCGGCAATAGCTGGCAGCTGCGCAACACACTGCATTACGGCAAGTCTGAGAATACGGTTGACCAGCCCGACGTCAATGTCGAAAAACTAAACGGCTATGTAGACGACGGGTTGGTGAGCGCGACGAATATTGCCGCCGCGGACCCTGCTGTCATTACAGACATCCTCGACTGGACGATTTACGACGAGGTAGAGCAGGAATTGTTTTTCATCCGTTCCATTGCGGACGGCGAATTGTTCGAACTACCGGCCGGTATGTTGCGTGCGGCTGTTGGGCTGGAATACTCTGAGGACGAGACCAGTAAGAAGAACGGCTCCATAGAGCGGACCAACAAGGGCAGCTTGCCGACAAATTCCGCCGATCGCGATGTGACCTCAGCGTTCGCCGAGCTTTCCATTCCCGTTTTGGAATCGCTGGATCTGTCGCTGTCAGTGCGTTACGACGACTACAGTGACTTTGGCGACACCACCAATCCGCAATTTGGCTTTTCCTACCGGCCTTTGGAGTGGGTAGAGATTTACGGCAAGTACGGCGAGTCCTTCAATGCGCCCACAGTACTCGATAGTCTCGGTGTGGCCACAGGCAGTTACTTTGTCGGCGCGGCCGGCATCGTTCCGGACCCGAATATGGAGCGCACCAACCCCTCGCGCAGCGACGCTTTACTGCTGGAGGGCGCCAGCGGCGCTCTCCAGCCACAGACAGCTGATACGTGGGGCCTGGGCTTCGAATTGCGTCCCCTGGATGGCCTGCGCGTGCACGCTTACTACTACGAGATCGACTTCAAGCAGTTGCTGGGTGCGCCGAACCCGCAATCTAGCATGGCGGTGCTGTTAAATCCTGAAAAGTTCATTTTTGAGCCAACTCAGGAAGAGTGGGACGCCTTCGTGTCCGCGGTAGAAAACTCAGAGCAGTTTGCTAGCAACAGTCCGGAAAACGTGGGCGTCATCGTCGACCGCAGGGTAGCCAACACGGAGGAGGCAACCCTTGAAGGTCTGGACTTTGGTATCGAGTACGTTCACGACACAGGTATCGGCACATTGAGCTATGGCGTGCTCGGTAATTACCAGATGGACTTCGAGCTCACGCAAAGCGGCAACGCGGTCGATCAGCTGGAGTTTGCCCCGGACTTGTTCGTGTCTGCTAATGTCGGGTGGAGAAAAGACAACGCCCGGGCTCGTCTTTCGGTAAGGTACACGGACGAGTACGATGCTGATCCGTCGCTTGCCGTTAACCAGAATGACGTCAATGACTTTATCGTCACAGACCTTTACCTCGGGTATGACTTTCGAGGCGGTTCTCAGCTGACCGAGGGCCTGTCTCTTAGCTTGAACGTGGACAACGTGTTTGATGATGATCCGCCCCAGTACCGTCGCAATCAGCAGCTCAGCTACTCCGAAACCGGCTTTACTCTTGGCCGCGTCTACAAGCTCGGTATTTCCTACGAGTTCTGATTGCCGATCGGGGTCCTTTCCGTCTGGTTGATACAGCGGCCACGTCGTTATCGAACGACGTGGCCGTGTGCGGATTGTTAGCGGCTTTTGCCGATCACGCGTCCGGGCTTTACTGGAGCGAGTGGCCGGGCACAATGGGGTTTCCCTTGATATTTAATACAACAGTGGTGTTCAATAAAGGGCCGTATTGAAGGGACCTGGAGTAGGCTATGAGCGTTGAAGCAATAGACAAGAAACGCGGTTCCGGCGAGGAACTGCCCCCCGACTGGCGTACGATGCCCCACGGAATTCGCATCGGCCGTTACACCGACGCCGACTTTTTGAAACTCGAATACGAGAAACTCTGGAGTAAGGTCTGGCAGGTTGCCTGCCGGGTGGATGCGATACCCGAGCCCAACGATTACACGCTGTACGAGATTGGCGATAGCTCCGTCATCGTGGTGCGTGAGAATGCGAACACTATTCGCGCCTATCACAATTTCTGTCCGCACCGCGGCACTGCGCTGGCGGAAGAACAGGGTACCTTTCCCCATGGGAATATTATTTGCCCCTTCCACGGTTGGCGCTGGAACACCGCGGGCGAAAACCAGTACGTGTTAGCGCGTGAAGAATTCAAGCAGGGCAAGTTGCTGGCCAGTGATGTGCCGCTGGCCGCCATACACTGTGTTGAGTACGAGGGCATGGTGTTCATCAATTTTGCCGAGGAGCCGCAGCCCTTCGAGCACTTTATCGCACCGATTAAGGAGTTGATGGAGAAGTTGATTGTCGGTGAGATGCGCCATTATTGGTGGAAAAAAATCGATGTGGAGGCCAACTGGAAGACCGCACAGGAAGCGTTTTTTGAAGGCTACCATGTGCCGGCAACGCATCCACAGCTAGAGCCGGATGGCGCCGAATTCATCTACGGCGAGAACATTGAGGGTGACTTTCACTTCAGCCACCACGCCGTTGCTTACGACGCTTTTGAGCGCGGGCACGGCCGCTTCTATGCCGGTAAGCAAACGGCGATGCAGGGTGAGATGCGTATGGTCAATCCCGTCGACCCGGTCGATGCGATGGCGGATCGTCTGCAGCTGTTGGTTGACGGTATGGACGCCCAGGTATTGCAGCCGGATGTGGATATTGTGCGTTCGATGAAGGGGAAGGAGATCCCGGAGGGGTCTACGCTCGGTGCTGAGTATGTCAAAGCGCTGTACGGCGACGCGGCTGCCAAAGAAAGACCTCTGGGCGCGCCCGAACCGGATGTCCTGGAAATGTGGGGCGGCGAAATCTTCATGTTCCCCAATATCTGTATGTTGTTTCACGGCGGGAATATGATGATGTACCGCGCGATTCCACACCGCAATGATCCAAATCGCTGCACATTTGAGATCTTCTCCACGCGCACGCTGCCGGCCAGCGCTCCCCGCCAGCGCGCCGAGCAGATACAGGTTACTGATACTGACGACCCCGAGCAGGTGTACGAAATTCCCCGCCAGGACCTTGGCAATATTCCGCGCTTGCAACGGGGGATGCGAACGGGCGCAATGAAGCAGAACTGGCTCGCTTCATACAATGAGAAGATCATTTTGAACATGCACCAGGAGCTGGACCGCTACCTGGTCGACTGACTGCGCACTGTAGGGGGAATAATGAGTAAAGGTTCTGTGGAGGACAGGCTTGCAATACGCGAGCTGATCGAACGTTTCAGCGCCGCGGTAATTCGCATCGATGCGGAGCGTTTCGCGGGCACGTTCGCGCAGGACGGCGTGTGGACACTGCCGTCGGTGCCAGACGGCACGCGCGGCCGCGACAAGATCCGCGAGGTGTTTAGCGAGAAGCTAGGCTATGTCGAGCACATCCATATGGTCGGTTTTCCAGATAACCTTGACTTTCAGGGCGACCGTGCGAGCGGTGCGACCTACTGCCGCGAGCTTATTTTCCCGAAAGATGGTGAACAGAAACTATTGATCGGTTGTTTTCACGACGAGTACGTGAAGGTCGACGGTGAATGGCTATTTCAATCGCGCGACTACGAGGTGGTCGGACTCCACTAGTCATCGAGTGCTGCAAAATCGTGTATCAGTGCGCTGCAGATCGACCTTACGACGATCGACTTTACCCGCGGCTCGCCGTTGCGTTGAAAGCTCGGTATGACAGGTATCTATTGGCACGCGGCGGATGCCGCCGACATAGTGGTGTTGAATGAAATGAATAGTGGTGTTGAATGATCAGTAACGTCATATGCGCTAAATCATTGTTCTGCGCATTGTTGTGCGCGTTGTTGTTCACAACGGTCCAGGCACGGGCAGAAGCTGAGTTCCTGGTCGATGGCTCAGCGGGCTTTGTCGTGTCCAGTATTCGCTACGCGCTCGCCGCGGATGCGGAAGAAAACGCCGGCTGTCCAGAGGGGATGACAACCGGCTACGCCGATAAGAGCGAGGTGTTTATCGTGCATGATGGGTTGCAACAGCGTGACGGCGAAAGCGAGGACGAGCATCTCAAACGCTTATTCGGCGTGGCTTTCGGCGCTGAGTCCGTGCGCAATCTCTGCATGAATCCCGAGTTGGGCAGAGAGGACCCTGGATTCCGCGTCGTAACCGGCGAGAACGTGCCCGTGTTCGGTATTGATATGGATGGAGCAACGTCCTCTGTCGACGGACCCGCTGTGCAAGATGCCTGCCCACACGACGATTTTGCCGGCATGAACGGTGAGAGCGGTATCGACAATCAGTACTACCGCGTTGTGGGGTGTTCCGCGCAGTACCAGTCAACCGGGCTGTCTAACTCGTTTGAACTTGAGATGCTCTCAGGCTCCTGGGGCATGCTGATTACACTGGACGGCGTCGATGACATCGCGAATGACGACGAGGTGCAGGTTGGTATCTTCGCCAGTGCCGACCCCATTCAGCTCAGTCCCAACCGCGAGCCGTTGCCCTACGCTACTTACGCACTGCATCAGGACCCGCGCTTCCAGGCGCGTACAACTGGGCGGATTAGCGGCGGTGTGCTTACTACCGATCCAGTAGATGTGCGCATTGAGTGGGTGGTCAACAGCATCCGGCTCGACAGGCCGCTGGACGATGCGCGCCTGCACATGATCCTCGATGATGAGGGTGTCATGGACGGTTACCTCGCTGGGTATACCAATGTCGAAGACCTCTACAACTACAATTACAGTTTTCGCAACGGCACTGACGGCACCGGCAACCTTGCGCCGCTGCGGCTGCGCGCCGGTTCGGCCATCGGCAAGGCGTTTGTCCTTGGATATACCTGTGAGGGGGCCTATCAGGCCCTATACGAATTCGCCGATGCGGACCCCGATCCCGCTACGGGCCGCTGTCGCTCCATCTCCACGCAATATCAGATCTCCGCGCTTCCGGCTTTCGTGGTAAATGAGGCGACCGCGAGTAGCAATGCCGAGCTGGATGCCGCTGGCTTCGGGCGCACAGGTGTTTATGATGCCAGGCCGGCGTCCGAAGCGGAGGGACGTTAAGGTGTTCGTCAAGCCTGTGGGTACATTCGCTCGATACGTTATGGGCGCGGCGCTCGCGCTGTGGCTTATTGCGGCGACCAGTGCCGGTGCGTCAAATGCGGCGCCGCAACTCCTGGCAGAACCACAGAGTTCCGGCGGGCCCGCAATGCTACGCCGGCTAACCGAGGCTCAGTATCGCGCTACGATAGCCGACGTGTTCGGCCCCGACATTCCTATTCCCGCGCGGTTTGAGCGCGCGCTGCGTGCCGAGGGGCTGATTGCCATGGGTACCAGCGAGGCGGGTCTCTCGGCATTTGCCATGGAACAGTACAACACGGCAGCCAGCAGCATCGCTGCCGTCGTGTTAAGTGCAGAGCAGCGCCAGCGCTTCGTGCCCTGTGCTCCCGTGGTCGCGGAAGCGTTCAACGCTCACTGCGCGCGGAAGTTCGTACAGCGCTACGGCGCCCGCCTGTATCGCCGCACTCTGGAGGCAGGGGAGGTCGGGGGATTGCTCGACGTTGCCCGGTCGGCGCACGCGCGGCTCAACGATTTTTACGCGGCGCTGGAATTTACGCTCGTCGGTATGCTCGTGGCGCCGGACTTCCTGCTGCGCATCGAGCAGGTGCAGGGGCAACCGGCGGAAGCTGGCCATTCGCGGCTGGACATATTTACCCGGGCGACACGCCTGAGCTACTTTCTCACCGGATCTGCGCCGGACGAGGAACTCCTGCAAGCAGCAGCGGATGGCTCGCTGGACGCGCACGAAGAACTGGCACGTCAGGTTGACCGGTTGATGTCCGGTCCGCGCTATACCGGCGCAGTGCGGGAGTTTTTCACTGACATGTTGCGCTTTGACCTGTTCGACGACCTGGCGAAGGACCCGCTTATCTACCCTGCCTTCAATCCCACTGTCGCGGCTGACGCGCAGGAACAGACGCTGCGGACGATTACCGATCACCTGCTCGTGAACGAAGGCGATTACCGCGAACTTTTCACTACCCGGGCGGCGCCGCTCACGCGCTCGCTCGGCATCGTCTACCGTCAGCCCGTGCCGATGCGTAACGACTGGCAAGAGGGTGAGTTCAGTGCGCGCAGCGGTCGCGCCGGGATCCAGTCCCACGTCAGTTTCCTGGCGCTGCACTCGCACCCCGGCCGCTCCTCGCCGACGCTGCGCGGGAAGGCTATCCGAGAGGTGTTCCTGTGTCAGCACATGCCGGACCCGCCAGTGGACGTGGACTTCACTGGCATCAATGACGACACCAGCACCGCGCGACCAACCGCGCGCGACCGATTGCGCGCCCATGCCACCGAGACGCAGTGCAAAGGATGCCACTGGCTGATGGACCCGGCGGGGCTGGCACTGGAGCACTACGACGGGCTGGGTACGTTCCGGACGCGGGAAAACGGCGCAGCCATCGATGTCAGCGGCGCACTCGACAGCAGGGAGTTTGTTGCTGCCGCGGGACTGGGGGAGGCACTGTCCGAACACCCGCAGGCGACCAGCTGTCTCGTGCGCCGTATGTACCGCTTTGCCACCGGCCGTGCGGAGTTGCCGGGAGAGCACGCCTATATTGAGTACCTGAATGCGACCTTCGCCGCCGCCGGTTATCGCGTGCCGGCGTTGATGCGCGCCATTGCGCTTAGTGACGCTTTTTATCGCGTGGTCCCAAATGCCGATAAGAGCATCGCAGTCGGGCACGATGAAGATGCGACAGGAGATTCATCATGAAGAACGGTAATCGCAGGGGCTTCCTGCGCGGCATGCTCGGCGGCGCGGCGGTGGGTATGGGCCTGCCGCTGCTCGACCTGTTTCTGGATGGCAATGGCAAGGCGTTTGCCGCCACGGGCCAGCGTATACCGGTCCGCTTCGGGACCTGGATCTGGGGTTGCGGGTTCGTGCCGGAAAAATGGATTCCCACCGCTACCGGCACCGACTTCGAACTGCCGGCGGACCTGCAGCCGCTCGCTCCCTACCGCGACCGCCTCGCGCTCTTCAGCGGCTTCGATGTAAAGCTGGATGGTGTACCCAACAAGCCTCATGTGACTGGCTGTCTCGGCCTGCGCACGGGCATTCCCGTGCCCAATGACCGGGTAGCGGCGCCGACACTCGATGTGCTGATCGGCGATGTGATCGGCCGCGACACGCGCTTTCGTTCGGTGGAGGTCAGCACCTCGGGCATCCAGCGTTCCTATTCCTTCCGCGCAGCCGGTTCTGCCAACCCGAGCGAGACATCTCCGCTCGCGCTGTACCAGCGGCTGTTTGGTGAGGGTTTCCAGAACCCGAACGCGGCGCAGTTCACTCCCGATCCGCGCACGATGGTGCACAAGAGCGTTTTGTCGGCGGTGTCCGAGGACCGGCAGCGGCTCATGCGCAGTGTGGGCGCCGAGGACCGACGCAGACTGGACGAGTACTTCACGTCCGTGCGGCAGTTCGAACAGCAGCTCGCCCTGCAACTTGAGCCGCCGGCGCCAGTGCAGAATTTTACGCTGCCGGAGCCGCCCGAAGACCTGACGGTGGACTCGGAGATGGAACACGTCATTGAGACCCACCGCCTGATGGCTGGCCTGCTGGCACGCGCATTGCAGTGCAACCAGACACGAGTCTTTAACGTGCTGCTGTCGGACACCACGTCGAATCTGCGGCGCCGAGGCTCCAGTACCACGCATCACACGTTGACTCACGAGGAGCCGGTCAACCCGGCACTCGGATATCAGGAGCAAGTCGGCTGGTTCGCCACGCAGAGTATGCTCGCGTGGCGCGACTTTCTGGATGCGCTGGATGCGATACCGGAAGGTGACGGCACGCTACTGGACAACTGCCTGGTGCTCGCGCACTCGGACTGTTCCATCGCCAAGTCCCATGCCGTTGACGGTATCCCGACCATGGTTGCAGGCAACGCAGGTGGGCGTGTGCGAACCGGCTTTCATCTCGCCGGAAATGCCGATCCGATCTCGCGTATTGGCCTGACTCTACAGCAGGCGCTGGGCCTGCCGGTGGAGCGCTGGGGAGCGAACTCCATGGCCACTGATCGCAACATCCGCGAATTGCTTGGTTGACTGTTGCAGGAAAAACCGAGCGGGTCCAGCGCCCGCGCCACCTACAGAATTGTTGAACCAAATAAGGAAAATTTTCACATGAGCAGACAGTTAGTTCGAGCACTTCTCGCAGCGGTGTTGTTCGTCGCTGTAGCGCCGGGCACTCATGGCGAGAGAGTGCAACAGTTCTCCGCGCCTAAGGCTGAGTCACTTTCGCAACTGCGTCAGGGTTTTCGAAGTCCGCCCGTAGAGGCTCGCCCCCGCGTCTGGTGGCACTGGATGAATGGCAACATCAGCAAGGCGGGAATCCAGGCGGACATCGAGTGGATGTCCCGCATCGGCATCGGCGGCCTACAGAATTTTGACGCCGCCCTGAATACGCCGCAACTCGTCGACGAGCGGCTGGTGTATATGACACCGGAGTGGAAGGATGCATTCCGGTTCGCGGCCGGGGAAGCGGACAAGCGGGATCTTGAGTTGGCCATTGCGGGCTCGCCCGGTTGGAGCGAAACCGGCGGGCCGTGGGTCGCGGCTGAAGATGGCATGAAAAAGGTCGTCTGGAGTTCTACGTTGGTGGAGGGCGGCGCACCCGCCGCGACCGTGTTGCCACCGCTGCCCCATGCCAGCGGCGGTTACCTGGATATGTCCGGGCACGCTACCCAGGGCCTTTCGGCCCCAGCTCACGACGTACCGGAGCTTGCCCGCGATACGCTGGTGCTCGCATTTCCGGCGCCACCCCGCGAGGTTTTGCCTGCACCTTCACTGAGCAGCGCCGGTGTGGCGCTGGATGCGGACGTGCTGAGCGACGGGCTGTACGCCGCCAGTGTTGAGGTGGCCAGGGGCAAGAATAAGCAGCCGACTGTTGTCGAGATAACTTATGCTGCACCGCAGACAGTGCGTGCACTCACGCTGCACGTACCGAGCGCCGCGGGCATGATGGGAGAGGCCAACCTCGCGTCGGTGCTGGAGGCGAGTGACGATGGCGCAGTCTGGCGTGCCGTTGCCGATGTGGGTCTGACGGAAGCGCCGAGTACCGTTTCGTTCGCCCCGGTGACCGCGCAACGGTTTCGTGTGGTGCTGCATCCGAAACAGGCCACCTCACCCTTGCAATCCATGGAATTCCTTTCCCTCGGCGTTGATGCGGCCGCGATGATTGCAGTGTTTGACGGCGCAGCTGCAGCCACGGATGAGGATGCCGACAATTCCACCCTGGCCAAGTTGTCCGGCGCCGCTGTAAACCACCAGATCAGTGAGTTGTCCCTGCACGCAGCGCCATTCGTCAGCCAGTTCGAGCAGAAAGCCGGCTTTTACGTGGCTCCGGATTACTATGCGCTGCCCGCGACAAACGTTCCGGCGAGCGAAAGCGTGCCGCCGGAAGCCGTCATCAATCTCACCGACAAGCTCGGCAAGGACGGTCGCCTGGACTGGTCGCCTGAAGAGGGCACCTGGCAGGTATTGCGCCTGGGTTACTCCCTCACAGGCAAAGCCAACCACCCCGCACCTCCCGAGGCCACGGGCCTGGAAGTCGACAAGTTGGATGGCGATGCCGTACGTCGCTATATGCAGACCTACCTGGGGAACTATCGCGATGCTACCGGGGAGCGCCTGATTGGCGACCGTGGCCTACGTGCGTTGCTGACCGACAGCATCGAGGTCGGCGCCAGCAACTGGACGCCCAAAATTATCGAGCAGTTCAAGCGCTTGCGCGGTTACGACCCCACGCCCTGGCTGCCGACACTGGCCGGGGTGGTGGTAGGTTCAGGTGCGCAAAGCGACGCTTTCTTATATGACTACCGGCGCACATTGGCGGACCTGATCGCAAGTGAACACTATGGTGTTATCGCCCAGGTCACGAATGAACTCGGTATGACCTACTACAGTGAGGCGGTAGAAAGTATCCGCACCACACTGGGCGACGACATGGCCATGCGTGCGCCTGCGGACGTACCGATGGCGGCAATGTGGACGTACAGTAATGATGGGCCTGACCAGCGTTATATCCTTGACATTCGCGGGGCGGCCTCGGTAGCGCATATATATGGGCAGAACCTGGTGGCCGCCGAGTCGCTGACCTCGGTCATGCAGCCCTGGGCGCACAGCCCGGAACAGTTACGGCCGATGATGGACCTGATCTTTGCCCATGGCGTGAACCGGCCGGTCATTCACACATCGGTTCACCAGCCGGTGGACGACAAAGTGCCGGGGCTGGCTTTGCTGATTTTCGGCCAATACTTCAACCGCCACGAGACGTGGGCCGAGATGGCCAAACCCTGGGTGGACTACATGGCCCGCTCCAGCTTTCTGTTGCAGCAGGGTCGACATTACGCCGACGTAGCGTATTTCTACGGTGAGGAGGCTCCTCTCACTATGCTTTTCAGGGAAGGGCTTCCGGCCGACGCGCCCACCCGCTACGCGTTTGATTTTATTAATGCTGATGCCCTGCGCGACATGACGTCGGTAGAGGACGCGGAACTTGTAACGGAGGGCGGCGCGCGTTATCGCGTGTTGTACCTGGGTGGAAACAGCCACTACATGACGTTGCCTACGCTACGGCGCATAGCGGAGTTGGCGGCGCAGGGCGTCACAGTTGTTGGTAAAGCGCCCAAGGCGACACCCTCACTGGCAGACGACAGTGCGGCCTTCGCGGTGCTCGTCGACAAGCTCTGGCGTGGCGGTGCGGGCGGCGAGTACGGAAAAGGTAGGGTGATTGCCTCGATCGATGTGGAAGCGGTACTTGCCGCGCAGGGTTTCGTACCTGACTTTGCTCACGATTCGGATGCCGAGGTACTGTTTAATCACCGCCGCCTCACCGATGGTGAGCTCTACTTTTTGTCCAACCGCTCGGGCGACGACGCCTCAGGTGAGTATCGCTTCCGTGTGAATGGCAGGACTCCCGCGGTTTGGCGGGCTGATACGGGCGCGGTGCTCCCTGTGTCTTACCGTACTGAAGATGGTGTGACGGTGGTCGATCTCGAGATGGCGCCCCACGACGCGTTCTTCATCGTCTTTGGTCAGCCGACGGAGGTAGCCTCTGCAACAGTAGAACCCGGCCAATGGGAAACCTTGGCAGACATCGGCACCGGCCCATGGACGATTGCTTTCCAGCCCGGGCGGGGAGCGCCCGACAATATAGCATTACCGGCGCTGGGCCCACTGAACGAACACGAGAATGCAGGTGTGCGCTATTTTTCCGGCGTTACAACCTACGCGAAGTCCTTCGATCTGCCCGCGGGAGTTCAGGCTGGAACGCCATTGCAACTCGACCTGGGTGAAATTGGTGATGTGGCGGAGGTGTATGTAAATGGTGCACTCGCGGGCACCGCGTGGCGCGCGCCGTATCGTGTAAGCATTGGGGCACATGTGCAGCCCGGCACAAATACCGTTGAAATCCGGGTGGCCAACCTGTGGGTGAACCGGCTGATCGGCGACGCGCAACCGGAAGCGGAGAAAGTGACCTGGACGAGTACGCCGGTCTACCTACCAAAGGCGCCGTTGCGACCGTCGGGATTGTTGGGTCCCGTCACACTGCTGGTCGGCGGGCATTGAGCGTGCACTGGAGGAAGCGGGAAAACGTGAGGTGGTATTCGTGGTTGGGTATGTACGCAGCGAGGCTGTTGCTCGTTGTCCTGGGCCTGTACGCCGCGCCAACTCTGGGAAATGAATGCCGCAACGCAGACGAGGAACTTGCTGCGCTGCAACAGGACAGCCTATTCACTGAGCCGTACGTGGATGTGGACGAATGGCGTGAAACGCCGGTGCGACACCGCTACGTGCACGGCGGTTTCACCGGAACCAGCATGCGCTTTTCCTACTACCTGCCACCTAAGCCTGACTACGGCGGCCGGTTTTTTCAGTACATCACCCCGGTGCCGGATAGCGAATACCTGTCACAGGGTGCGACCGGTGAGGAGGACCGCATCGGTTTCGCGCTGGACAGCGGCGCCTATTTCATCGAGACCAACGGCGGTGGCAGGGAAGCCACCGCCGGTCCAGGCTTCCAGGTAGATCCGACGATCGCGGGCTACCGGGCCAACGCGGCGGCCGCCCGGTACTCACGCATTGTTGCCATGCAGATGTATGGGTGCCGGCGCCCCTACGGTTACGCCTACGGCGGCAGTGGTGGCGGTTTTCGCACCATCGGGGGCATGGAGAATACGCAGGGTGCGTGGGACGGTGCGGTACCCTTCGTCATCGGCTCGCCCATGGCGGCGCCCAATGTGTTCACGGTGCGCATGTACGCCCTGCGCGTGCTGGCCGACAAACTTCCTGCTATCGCGGATGCGCTGGACGCGGGCTCCAACGTCGACCTCAGTTCTTTACTGGATGCGGAAGAGGCCGCCGCGTTTGCCGAGGTTACCGCGATGGGTTTCCCGCGCGACGCCTGGTACGCGCACGGGTCGCTGGACCTGCACGGTTACGCACTGTTATTTCCAGCAATGCTCGCGGTGGACCCACAATATTTTGCCGGGGATTTCTGGGAGAAACCCGGTCATGAGGGCTATCGTCCACCGGCGTCACTCAAGGCTGCGCTGATCGATCATCCCACGCGCGTCAAGCAACTGTTGACCGCGGATGATCTTGCGGTCGCCAAACAGGATGAATTGCTGCCCGGGAACGATACCGCGGGCCGCGCCGACAGTGCGTTCGAAGCATTTCTCGGCCCGCAGGCGGCACAAGAGACCGTTGCACTGGAGCTGGCGAGCGTCCCTGCGCAATCACTGCTCGGGACAAAAATCAGCGTGACTTCCGGTGCGGCGCAGGGCGCGACATTCCTGGTCAGCCACTACAATGGCAGCACCGTCATGCTAGGCCGCAGTGCCGCTGCCCTGGCTGGACTGAAACACGGTGATACGCTGCATATCGACAACCGCAGTTACCTCGCTTCGCAGACCTACCACCGTCACCAGGTGCCGCCCGCAGGTTACCCTGTCTACGACTACCTGCGCGACGACAACGGCAAGCCCCTCTACCCGCAGCGCGAGCGGCTTCTGGCTCCCCTGTTCGCCGCCGGCGCGGCGGGCTCCGTGCCCAGCGGAACGTTCCAGGGGCGGATGATCGTATTGTCCAACCTGCACGACACCGAAGCGTATCCGTGGCAGGGCGATTGGTATTTGCAGGCGGCGCGAAGGCATCACGGCGATGAACTCAATGATCGCCTGCGGCTTTGGTATACCGACCGCGCTACCCACGGTGACGGGATGAATCAACGTGAGCCCACGCGGGCCGTGAGTTACCTCGGTGTTCTACAGCAGGCGTTGCGCGATGTCAGCGCCTGGGTAGAGGAGGGCTTTGCGCCGCCGCCCACCAGTCGCTACCGCATTACCGGCGGGCAGGTGCATCTTGAGGGCAGTGCCGCCCAGCGTGGTGGTATCCAGCCCGTTGTCGAGGTTTTCGCGAACGGTACGAAACGTGCAGACGTCGCCGCGGGGGAGGCCGTTGCACTGACCGCGACGGTGGAGGTGCCACCCGGTACAGGTGAAGTTGTGGCGCTGGCCTGGGATTTTGGCGGTGCCCGGCGTTTTACTGCGACGCAGAAACTAAATGGCGGCGAGAGGACGCAACTGCAACTCGCGCGTACACACCGCTTCGATAAGCCGGGCACCTATTTTGTCACGCTGCGGGCTGAGTCCCAGCGCGATGGTGATGCAGATGCGCCCTTTGCGCGGATACGTAACCTGGATCGGACCAGAGTGGTAGTGAAGTAGATGAGAGGATTCGTTGATGAAATATTTGCTACGCCGATGCGCACGGTTCGTTGTCGCGACGTACGCGTTGTTGGGATTTATTCACTGCGGCGCCGTAAGCGCTGCAGTCACTGAGACAAGCGAGGCTCCCGTGCTTGACTGCCCCCTGCGCGATGCACCCTGGTCGGTAGAGACGCCACTCATGGATGTGTTGTTGAGCCCCCGCGCCAGTGCCATCGTCAACCGGCACATGGGCGGTGTGTTGGAGAAGTTGCCGCCGCAGTTCGCCAGTACGGAGGCCCCTTCGTTCAGTGCGATACTGGATTTAAAGGCGCTTGCCGGTATGGCGGGTCTGTCCCCTGACGTGCTTGCCGCCCTGGATGCGGAGCTGGCCAAACTCGGGCTCACTGACGCCGAACGCGGGGCCCGCTGTGAACGCTACGACGACGAGATGCCCGAACTCACGATTCCCGCAGGTACGCCGCGTCTACTGCTGTTCCAGAAAATCACGGGTTTCCTCGACGAGCCCTCCGTGACAGCAGCTACTGCCACGCTGTATGAGCTCGCGGATGCGCACGGTTGGAGCCTCGTCGAAACAGACCGCGCGGGCGTAATGACCCCCGAGAGTCTCTCACGCTTTGACGCGGTGATCTGGAACAATACAAGCGGAGACGTGCTCACACTGTCGCAGCGTGCGGCGTTCAGGCAGTACATTGAGGCAGGCGGCGGATTTGTAGGAATCCACGGCGCCGGCGGTGACTTCGTGTACTACTGGGACTGGTACGTTGACACATTGCTGGGCGCACGCTTCATCGGCCACCCGTCGGACCCCCAGTTTCAGGACGCGAAAATTGTTGTAGAACCAAGTTCGACACGTATCGCCGCAGACCTCGCGCCCGACTGGACTCTGCACGAGGAGTGGTACTCTTTCGCCAGCAGCCCGCGCGAGACCGGCGCCACGGTGATTGCGACTCTCGATGAGAGGAGCTATACCCCGGTTGGCAGGGGCGGCCAGAACCTGCGCATGGGTGATCATCCTATCGTGTGGACTCGCTGTATTGGCCAGGGCCGCTCGTTCTATTCTGCCATCGGCCACAGACCGGAAGTGTATGCAGACGAGAGACACCAGCGTCTGCTTGGGGACGGCGTGCTGTGGGCTGCGGGTGGCGCCTGTGAAATCACTCAATAAGGAGGCGGCGCGCGCCGCTGTGGGAGTAAGTGGAAATGAATAGACGGGAATTTCTGGAATGTGCGGCGCTGCTGGTCAGCGGCACCGTTATACAAGCACCCGCATTTGCGCTGAATGAAGAGCAGCAGCAATACCTCGCAACGGCCGATGACTATGCCAGCCGGCCGGCGAACCTGCTTAACGAAGCACAACGGCGCATAGTCGCGGCTGTCGCCGAGGCGATTATCCCGCGCACCGACACACCCGGCGCTATCGATGCCGGGGTACCGGATTTCATTGAACTGATGGTGGCGGATTGGTTTAACGAGCAGGAGCGCGCCATCTTTATGGCGGGCCTGGAAGATCTTTCTGCGCGGATACCGGCCGAATTCGGCAAGCCCTACGATGAACTGGATAGCGCCGGGCAGGTCGCTGTGCTTGAGCGCATGGAAGCCGCCGCGGAAGATTCCCCCTGGTACCAGCCGGGTAATGTCCGTCGCGCGTTTATCAGCGACGCGCCGTTCATCTGCCAGCTAAAGGAACTCACTATATGGGGCTTCTTCACCTCCGAGACCGGGATGAAGCAGGTCTTGCGCTACAACCCGATGCCCATGAAATTCAATGGCGAATACGCGCGCGCCCCCGGAGACACGACCTGGGCGCCATTTTCTTTTTATCGCTAACGCACCTCACTGGTATATCCCATGAAAACTGAACACAAATACGATTTTGACGCCATAGTGGTCGGCTCCGGTATCACAGGGGGCTGGGCTGCAAAGGAACTCACTGAAAAGGGCCTGAAGGTGCTGGTGCTGGAGCGCGGCAAAGACCTCCAGCACGGCAGCGGTTACCTCGGCGAGCACGCACCGGGCTACAAACAGCCTTTTCACGGCAAGCCAGACCGCGCGTTGGAGGAGCGAGACTACCCGGTACAGAGAAAAGTCTACGCGTTCAGCACCGCCAACCGGCACTTCTGGAACAATGACAGGGAGAATCCCTACGCGACCGAGGAAGGGAAGCCCTTTGACTGGTTTCGCAGCGGCGTTGTCGGCGGTCGGTCGCTGCTGTGGGGGCGGCAGACCTATCGCTTCAGCCCCGAGGATTTTAAGGCCAATGCGACCGACGGCCACGGCATTCCCTGGCCAGTGGGCTACGACGACGTTGCACCTTGGTATAGCCGTGTCGAAAAATTCATTGGCGTGAACGGCCGCAAGGAAGGGTTGGCGCAACTGCCCGACGGCGAATTCCAGAAACCAATGCCATGGTTCGCGATAGAGAAGACGATTCAGCAGCGCCTGCGCAAAAGCGCTCCTGATATCACACTGACCAATGCGCGCACGGCGATCCTGACGGAAGACCTGCCTGGCCGCGCTGCGTGCCATTACTGCGGCCCCTGTGAAAATGGCTGTTCCACGGGCAGTTACTTCAGCTCACAGAGTTCCACACTGCCCGCCGCGCGCGCCACCGGCAAGATGACGCTCAAGCCCGACAGCGTGGTGGAACGGCTGCAGTACGACGAGGGCACCGGTCGCATCAGTGCGATCCACGTGATCGATGCGCAGACGAACGCGCGCCGCGCCTACAGGGCGCGGGTCTATTTTCTTTGTGCGTCGACCGTTGGCAGTACACAGCTGCTGTTAAATTCCTCCAGCGCGGCGTTTCCCAACGGGCTCGCCAATCGCAGCGGGGTGTTGGGCCGTTACCTGATGGATCATTTTCTCGGTGTTGGCGCGGTTGGTATGTTCAGTGAACACAGTGACAGCTATTTCTATGGCAATCGACCGACCGGGCTTTATGTTCCACGCTTTCGCAATGTCGGCAAACAGGACGACGACACGGATTTTATCCGCGGTTACGGCTTCCAGACCATGATCAACAGCTCCAACTGGATGGGCCAACTCAATGCGAAGGGTTTCGGCGGGGCACTGAAGAGCCAACTCAGCGCAATTCCACCAACCTGGACGTTTTACATGGGCGGTTTCGGCGAGTGCCTTCCCCGCAAGCGCAATCACCTGTATCTCAGCAAGAGCAAGAAAGACCGTTTCGGGATTCCGCAGGTGGCCTTTGATTTCGAGTGGAGTGACAACGAGCGCGCCATGGGCAAGGATATCCAGCAGGAGGGGCTGCGCATTCTCGAGGCGGCCGGCGCTGCCTTCACCATGCCGATTGGCGATGCGCAAACGCTGTCAGTGCCGGGCGCAGGCATACACGAGATGGGCACCGCGCGCATGGGCGACGACCCGGGCGAGTCGGTGCTAAATCGTTACAACCAGGCCCACGACGTGCCCAACCTGTTCGTGACCGACGGTTCCTTTATGACGTCGGCGTCGTGCGTTAACCCTTCACTCACCTACATGGCGTTTACTGCCCGGGCCTGCGATTATGCGGTGCAGCAAATCGGCGAGGGCGTGATCTAGCGCTTGCATGGTGTGCCGGCGTCCTGCAGCAACTATCCCAACCGCGCCGTGATCCGGGGCAGGTCCATGATCGTGCGTATTCCCGGCTCCGCTGCACAGACAAAGGGGATGGCGTTGACCGCGCCGAACGCAGTGTAGCCCGACATCTGCTCCGCCACCGGCTCGCCGGTGAGCGGCATGCCAATGCAGATGTCGAGCGGGGCATTGCCCTCTACCTGTACACGCCAGCCGTTGTCGCCCAGTTGCCAGTCTCGCTCGAGGTCCTGGCTGCAATACCAGTTGGAGCGGAAGCGCAACACGGGCTTACCATCGCGCAGTCCCGCCACGGTTACCCGCAGCGCCGCCACAGTGCCCTGTTCAATGGCCGCGCCGTCGGCTAACAGCACGCGTTCCTTGGCCGCGGCGGTTTCACCGAAGACGTCGAAGCCGTCCAGCGTGATCGACAGGGCGTCGGCCAGTGTTGTCAGCGAATCCTCAAAACACTGCGCCATGTGCATGAGCAGGCCGGGGTCCAACGCGTCTTGCAGCGGGCGGCCGTAACCCATGACGTCAAAAATCATTTCCGTGGAGCAGGAAGCGGGTATGTCGGCGAACTCGTCGATCGTCAGGCAGTCGAGGCGGCGCTGGATGGAGGTGAGCACCAGCGGCAATGCCTCGGTGATGAATCCCGGGCTGGAGCCGGTGGCGTGCAGCGAGGCGCCGCCGCGCTGGCAGGCGGCCTCGATGGCATCGCGAAGTTCAGCCGGCATGCGGTGCGGATTGAAGAACTCGCCGCGGGTGGTGATGACGTTGATGCCAGCTTCGAGCAGCGCGCAGAGATCGTCCGCGTCGTAGCCCTCCTGCATATACAGCACACAGTCCGGCTTGAGCGCGAGGATTTCCTTGAGACTGCGCGTGGCCTTGATGCCGACCGAATCGATGCCGCACAGCTCACCCGCATCACGGCCTGCTTTCTCGGCGGAGTGTACGCGCAGTCCTACGAGTTCCAGATCGGGATGGCCCACCACCGCCCGCAGGCTGCCGCTACCGACCTTACCCGTGGCCCATTGGACGACCCGCCAGGGAGGGGCGCGATCTCCACTCTGGAGCTGTTGAGTTTCAGTCATAACGAGTCACCTTTGTTGTTTATTGACATGATGCCAGATTGGTGACAATGTCGCGACACCAATTTAAAATCTGCGAGCAGTATGACATGAGCACATCAGCAGCAACTGGCGGCGACGTTGTTTACTGGGACCCGTACCGTCCTGACCTGGGCAAGGACCCGTACCCGACCTTCAAGCGACTGCGTGAGGAGGCGCCTCTTTACTACAACGCGGAGTACGACTTTTACGCAGTGAGCCGGTTTGCCGACGTGGAGGCCTGCCTCGGCAATCACGAGACGTTCATCTCGGGCCGCAGTGACATTATGGAGTTCATGCGCGAGGACATGGAAGTGCCCAAGGGCATGTTTATCTGGGAGGATCCGCCGGAGCATACGGCCTACCGCGCCGTGGTTATGCGCGTATTCACGCCCAAGCGTATGAACGCGCTTGAAGGCATGATTCGAGACTATTGTGTGCGCTGTCTCGATCCCATTGCAGGAAATGACCGCATCGACTTCATAGCCGATCTCGGCGGACAGTTACCGGGCGGCGTGATCGGCATGTTGCTCGGCATACCCGACGAGGACCGCGATGCGGTGCGCGACCAGGTCGAGGCCTCACTGCGCACAGAAGAAGGCAAGCCTATGGAGTTGGAGCAGGCGAACCTCACGGGTGAAAACTACGAAGAGTACATCGATTGGCGCATGAAAACCCCCTCAGACGACCTGATGACGGAGCTCCTCAACACCGAGTTCAAGGACGCCACCGGCACGGTACGCAAGCTGACCAAGGAGGAGGTGCTGATTTTCGTCATGCTGCTGGCCGGGGCGGGCAACGAGACTACCTCCAAGTTAATTGGCTGGATGGGCAAGATACTGGGCGAACACCCGGACCAGCGCCGCGAGATCGCCGCTGACCGCTCTCTGGTGCCCGCCGCCATAGAGGAGATCCTGCGCTTTGAGCCGCCCGGACCCTCGGTAGCACGTTACGTGGCAAAAGATGTGGAAGTGCTGGGCCAGGTCGTGCCGGCCGGCAGCGTGATGCTGAACCTGATCGCCTCGGCCAACCGCGACGAGTCGCGGTTCACCGATCCGGAACTGTTCAACATCCATCGCAGGGACCCACCACATATGACCTTCGGCCGCGGTATCCACTCCTGCCTGGGCATGGCGCTGGCGCGGGTAGAAGGCCGCGTTGTAATGGAAGAAATTCTCAAGCGCTTCCCGGACTGGACAGTCGATACCGACAACGCGCAATTGTCTTCCTCCTCGTCGACGCGAGGGTGGGACACGATGCCCGTGTTTGTTGGATAGGCGCGGCGGCACGAAGATGGCAAAAATCACGTACATTGCCCGCGATGGTGAGACCCTGGTCCTCGATGTCGAGCGCGGCAGCACGGTTATGCGCGGTGCGGTAGACAACGCGCTGCAGGGGATTATCGGCGACTGCGGTGGCGCCTGTTCCTGCGCCACTTGCCATGTCTATGTCGATCCACAGTGGTATGACAAAGTCGGCGAGATTGGTGCAACCGAAGAGATCCTGCTGGAGGAAGTGTGCGACCCGCAGCCCAATAGTCGGCTGGGCTGCCAGATCACGATTACGGACGACCTTGACGGCCTTGTCGTGCGCCTGCCCGAAAAGCAGGTGTGACACTAGCGGGCTGTGCTCCGGCTCGCCTTCGAAGGAACGTGTGGCTGATGAGCCTACTGAGCCTTAGTCATGGTCGCAAAATGTGATCTCAAGGCCCTGAACATCTCCACGCCCTGCCGCACCCCGTCCAGGGGATCGCCTGCGCCTTCGTATTCCACGCTGATGTACCCGCGGTAATCACTGGCAAGGATGATGTCCAGGATGCGCGGATAATCCATGGAAAGCTCGTAACCGGTGTTGTCAAAAGCATAGCATTTGGCGCTGACCCACCTCGCAAATGGCATCAGTGTCTGCAGGCCTTCATACCTGTTCACGTACGCGGGTAGTGATGAAGAATCCTGGTCATAGGGGTTATCCTGGTCGATGCGGAAATTATTGGTATCCACGGTCAGCGCAAACCTGGGGCTGTCTACCGTATTGACAAGGCTTGCCAGCCAGTCCGGGTGGGAAGATATACCGTGGTGGTTTTCAACGTGGATCGCCAGGCCTGAATCGGCGGTCATATCCAGTAAGCGCCGTATACCCTCTACCGCATGTTTTCTGGCCTCCTGCTGCCAGCCCGGGCTGCGTCCGCCATCGTAGTAAAGCTCCGTGCGCAGAATTTTGCTGCCTAGAATCTGGGTCGGTTCAATATAAGGCTTGATGTAATCCAAAGCCTTTTTCTGGGTGGCCTTGTCCACACTCGCGAGGAAAAAGGGGCCTCCCAAGTTCATCACCTTGCTCTGTATACCGGCGTCATCAGCCGCGTCGCGCAGCGTGTGAAAAAAGCGATCTGGAGGCGGCTCGAACATTAAACCCCGGCCGCCACGCAGATCGCGGAGCGTCTTCGCTGTCCATTCCAGCGCATCAACGCCCACGTCACGCGCGATACCCGGCAAGTCATGCGCCTTCATCTCACCGCGCCACAGCGGCATGTGGAAGCACCAACTGGAGAAGGCGATGTCGTATAGAGGGAATCCAGCCTCCCCGTCTTTCAAAGTAAGGGCAGCGAGTACGGGCGCTGCCGGCAGTGCAGACAGCGCGCCCGCCATTACCATCTGATTAAAGCGCCTGCGTTCGATTTTCAGCATCGTTCTTTTCCCTTTATCGTTGCCGACTCATTGGCCGGAAAGAAACATCATCTGCGCAAGCAGGAGTTCGGCGATGGCGTTGGGCTCGGTAATCATCACCTGGTGTCCGGCATCGACCCGGAGTATTTCTCGCACATTAAAACGCCTGGCGAATTTTTCCTGCCAGGAGACTGGCAGGATATTGTCCTGCTGGCACACGACATAGGTAGAAGGCAATGATTCCTGCGGTTCGAACTGCCAGTTCGTTTCTGTATAAGTAGATTGCGGCCACTGGTCATTGCCCAGCTTGCCCATGAAGTCACGGCCCTGCTGTTCATTCATGTCATTGCAAAACATAATTTCAAAGCGTTCCTGCAGACTGGTTGTTTGCGGATCAATGGGCCATCCAACCTGTTCGTCGTTACTGCCGTGTACCTGATCTCCGATCATTCCGAGTAGCGTTTGCCCGGGCAGAGGTATTGAGCACGTGATGTACACCAGGTGACGAAACAGGTCGGGATTTCTTGCGGCCATGAACGGCATTACAGTTCCCGCCTGTGAGTGGCCAACCAGCACCACATCCTGCGTTTCAGCATTGGCCAGGTCGCTCATCAGCTCGGTTACTATCGCGCCAAAATCCAGGTCATTGCTGTCCCTGTCGCGTTTATGGCCGCAGCCTGGAATATCCAATGCGATAACGCTTCCCAAATTGCCATCGGCCCGTTTGCGCAGCTGGACAATAGTTTCCTGCCAAACCCAGCTGCCTTGTCCTCCGCCATGCAGAAACGCAAAATTGATCTTGGTTGTCATAGTCGGCCTTTGAGCTTCAGGATCGAGTTGACGCGATGACAGCAGGCGGCGAGCCTGCTACTTGAGTGGCTCAAGCAAAACAAGCTCCAGCGCATTGGCAGTCAAAGTAACCGGCAGGCTGTAGTGCTTACCCGGTTCAATAATCGTCTCAGATACCATTTGCAGATCAGCGGTTTCAGGGTCCGCCCAGTAGTTGCTCGTCTCGGCATCAATCCGGTACTGGCGCTGGCGGACCTTTTTGCCGCGCAGGTGCTTCGGTAGTTTTTTCATGTCGATGGTCATGACATGCGTGTGGCTGTCCGTACTCTGGTAGTTCCACAGCATAACTGCCACGCCCGTATTGTCGCGCGTGGCGATGGCATAGACTCCACGACCGTTTTCCAGGGTTGATGATTCGGCTGCCACGCGCTCATCCTTTAGCGTCGACATCATCACCATCGAATTGCCGTAGGGAGAGAATATGCCGGTTGGCATTGGTTTATCCTTGACGTGGGTAATCAACTGATCCTTGCGCTTCTCCGACTTGTGGCGTACCACCCAGTTGAACGGCACGATATGGTCCTGCTCCATGTACCAGTACAGGAGCGAGGGCACGCCGGCTGCCTGGATGACATAGTCAGCGTGCGGGTCGTCCTTGTGGTCAAAGGAGGGGCCGGGATAAATTCCCGTTTCGGTGATGAAGCCGGGAATGTCGTCGTCGATACCGCGGCTGCGCAATGCGGCCTCCAGCAGATCGCGCTCATTGGCGACTTCGCTGGGGTCACCCTTGTAGAAGTGATACGCCCGCGGCCCCTCGGTGTACGGACTGCCCTGGGTGAACTTGCCGTAGGCATGCCAGGAGATGAAATCGAGCTTTTTGCCAGGCGCGGGATCTGCCGCGTAGTCGTCCAGGAACGCGTTCATCCATTCTTCGCTGTACGTGGTCAGGGATGGTCCGCCCACTTCCAGCGGAACCAGTGGCTCCAGTTCATCGTTAATCTCGTTGACCGCCTCGTAATAGGGCACGTAATAGTCGTACAGGTCTTCCGCTTTCACCGCCGTGACCATGTTGTGGTCCGGTTCGTTAAAGGTTTCGATGTACCTGATCTGGGGGAAGCGGATTTTCAGGTCGGTCAGGATGCGCTTGACCACCGGCTTGATCTGCGCGGGGGTGTAATCGTGATCGCGCACCTCCACGCGCGTATCCATTACGACCAGCAGGTAGTCGGACAGGCGGCTGGCATCTGACAGGTAGTCGACGACGCTGCTGTAATCGTAGCCGTCCTGCGGGTTTTCCGGGTCGCGCAGTTTGTGGGCATCAACCCATACCCGGTAGATTTCACCGTGCAGCCCCTGTTCGTTATAGAAGGAAACATCGGCGTCACGTTGCTCAGCATAGCGATGCGCACGGGTCAGATTATTGATCCTCTCCACCGCGAGTCGCTCGCCACGGGACTGGCTGAAATCGACAGTGACCGAGCCCTTTATGCTTGCAGCGGCAGTCTCTGTGTGGCCTGAGGCGGCGCCAAGCGACAGCGCCAATGCTATTGCAAGCGGTGCGGCAATTCTCGTCAGTGTTTTGCTAAGCATAGTTGTAGTCCTATTGCAGTGGCCCGGTTCGAACTGTGGCTGGTTTGTCTCAGCCGTCGCCCCAGAGTCGGCGGGTCTCGGCGATGTAGTCGATATGTGCGTCGATGTTGTTGCCGAGACCCTTGTCCATCGAGTGAAAACAGCCGTGGGTGCCGCCGACGTCACGGAACTGGCGCAGGTGGTCGACGGACTCCTGCGCGTCGCGGGCAAACAGTGTGATCAACTCCCGCCCGTACGCGTCGACGTCGCGGCTCAGCGCCTCGAGGTGGAACCTGACGCGTTGCCATCCTTCTACCGCGTTGTCACCGGTGGCGGCGAAAATAAAACCGTCGCCCAGGCGCGCACCGCGCACGAAGCCCGGCTCGGTGTAGCCGCCCAGCCAGAGGGGAATCTGCCGCCTTGGCGCGGGATTGATGCAGCCACGATCTATGCGGTGAAACTGCCCCGTGTAATCCAGTACGTCACCGGTCCACAACTGGCGCAGGAGTTCGACCTGCTCGTCGGTTCGTTTGCCGCGGGCGCGAAACTCGGCGCCCAGCGCCTCGAACTCCGCATAATTCCAGCCGATGCCCACCCCCAGCCGCAGGCGTTCGCCCGATAGTAGATCAACATCAGCAGCCTGTTGTGCCACGAGCGCAGTCTGGCGCTGTGGCAGGCAGAGCACGCCGGTGGCGAACTCCAGCGTGTCGGTTACCGCTGCCGCAAACGCGAAGAATACGAGAGGGTCCTGGAAGGCATCCTTTTCGGTGTAGGGTCCAGTTAGTTTCGGTTCGCGGCCTTCGAGGGGGGTTTTCACGACATGGTCGTAGGCTAGCAGGTGCTGGTAGCCAAGTTCCTCCGCCGCTCTGATAAGTTTGCGCACGGACCCTGCAGAGGCTTCGACTTCACGGGTGGGGTAAGCGATACCTAATTGCATATAATCAACACTGATGTTTATATAGGGGAATTCTACACCCTTGCTGCACAAGTTTAAACCAGGCTGAGTGGAGGAATGCGACCGGCCTCTGGCCTGTTGTTTTATCTCACGCCCCTCATCCAAGAATTTGTTGGCTACAGAAGGGTGTCGACCTTCCCGATCATTGCTAAGCGAGGAACCGCCATGCCTGCCTACCTCATTGCCCTGCGCAAGGAAGCCGTGAGAAACCCGGATGCGATGGCCGAATACCAGCGCCGCTCGCGGGAGATCAAGGCCAGTTTCGATATGGTCCCGCGTGTTGTTTACGGCGAGGTACAAGCACTCGAAGGCGCCCCGCCAGACGGCGTGATCCTGCTGGAGTTTCCCACTGCGGAGGAAGCCAGGGCGTGGTATGACAACCCCGAATACCAGGACGCCGTACCCTTTCGGCAGCAGGCTGCCGACTACGACATGTTTATTGTTGACGGACTCTAGCCACGAAGTCCGAAAGCGCTTCGGACATCAGATTCGATAGCACGTGCAAATCTCTCGGTGTGATGGCGCTCAGCCGGGTTTGATGAACCGGTAGCTCGAGCCCGCGATCTCGCCCGTACGATAGCGTATCGTGCCCGAGTCGAGCAGCTCCAGCCCCGCATCAGTAAATGCATCGTGCCAATGTGGGGAACCACGCAGCGCGTGATTCACAGCTAACAAGTCTGCCGCCACGCCGCGGCTTGTGTTGATTGCGTCCCTGAAATGGACGAATTCGCGCAGCCCGTCGTCGGGCTGCCGCAGCGCCAGGGAGCGGATTTGCTCGAGTTTTTTACCCGCGGTCGACAGGAGTTGTGAGGCGCGCCTTTTCTGGAACAGTTGGTAAAGTTCGTCCAGGGTGGCCTCAAGCTTTTGCGGAAAATCAGCGGCAAAACCTGGCGCTTTCACATCCGTATGCACCGCTGAAAAAAGTGCGATGTGCGCAATCTGCTCATACTGGGCCTGTTGCAGTTCCATCTCGCGCAGGATCTTCGAGTCGCAACTGTGGCAAACCATTGCGAAGTGCCCGCCCGGTTTCAACATGCGGTGGATGTTCGCCGCCGACACCCGCCAGTCTGTGTACTCAATGCCGAACTGGCTCGATACCAGGTCAACTGACGCCGCCGCTTCCTGTAGAATCTCTACTCGACTGTCGGGTATGAATTCGATTGCCTCTATGTGTTCCCTGAAGTGCGGGCGGCTGCGGATCAACGCGGATACATCGGTCTGCGCGGCATCGGAGGCCTTTACTTGAAAATTGAGATGCTCGCGCGAGGAATAGTCCTGCGCCAGTAATGCGATCGATCCGTTTCCGGAGCATACGTCCAGCACGCGGCTTCCTGCCTGCAGGCGGGCGAATTCTGCCTCCCAGAAGCTGACAAACTCCCCGTCATAGTTGTTCGCGAAGCCGCGGGGGAGGGAGGTCAGGTTGCCCTGTCGCCAGTACTCACTCCAGTGCGTTTTCGATGTTGTCACAGGCGTTGCCCATCTGCCTGCGCGGGCTCGAGAATGAATTTACCGCTGAGGTGTGTGACCAGTCGCACGCGTGTGCGGCGCAAGCTCGCGCGCAGGCCGAGTTTCTGGCCCCAGAAGTAGTTTGGTCCGCGCGCCAGGCGCGCCAGGCCGACGCGTGCGACATCCTCGGGACTGGTCATTCCCCGCAGCGGCTTGCGTCCTTTCTCGGCGAGTAGTTTGCGGAACGAGGGTGTGTCAGTCGTGGTGAGTTCGAGGTGTAGCACGTGTACGTTGTCGTCTTTCATTTCCTGCCACAGCGATTCCGCGAAGCAGCGCACAAAAGCCTTGGCGCCGGAATAGGTCGCCAGGCGAGCGGCGCCGCCGCGGCAGGCGCCCGAACCCACAAGCAGCAGTCCGCCGCGACGCCGCGCGCGCATCAGTCCGCCGAAGTGATGGCAGCAGCGCAGGGTGTTGGTGATGTTGATTGCGAGCAGCGACTCCCAGGCCGCGCTCGTTTGTTCGAGAAACAGGGCGCCGTGGGGGTCGGCGCCGGCGTTCGTAACCAGCAGGCCCACCTCGCGGTCGCTGGCAGCGGCTATAACCTGAACGGATGCGTCTGCGTCGGCTAGGTCTACCGGGGCGGTAATGCACTCGACGCTGTGCTCCCGGGTAAGCTCCGCGGCCAGGTCGGCCAGCGGTTGCTCCCGGCGCGCGACGAGTATGCAATGTATGCCCGCCGCCGCAATGGCGCGCGCGAAGGCCGCGCCGGTACCGTCGGACGCGCCGAGTATGACGGCCCAGGGGCCGTAGCATTGAGCGAAGCTAGCCATAGTGATTGCCTTTAATATTATTGGTAATGCGTTGGCGCGTTACGCGATAATAGCAGGATGTAACGTGAATACCCGGACGCGAGGAGAGTTGCAACCGTGAACACCGCTGCAGGTTTGTTGAGCCTAGAGAATAAGTTGGCCCTGGTAACGGGCGGCGCGAGCGGCATAGGCGAAGGTATTGTGCGCGCCTTCGCGGACGCGGGAGCGCAGGTCATTATCGCCGACGTGAATGCGGTCGCCGCTGGAGAACTCGCTGGTGCACTGCGAGACGAAGGCAAACGGGCGGAGTCAGTTGTTGTTGATCTCGCAAATGAATCCTCTGTCGTTGCCGCCTGTGCACAAGTGCTTGGGGAACACGGTACGCCCTGGGCGCTGGTGAACAATGCGGGGCTGCAGGATCGCCAGGCATTTCTCGAATGCTCCGCTGACGATTGGGATCGCATGCACAATGTCAACGCGCGCGGCGCCTTCCTCATGACGCGAGAAATCGCCCGTGCCATGGTCGCGGCGGGTGAGGGTGGGCGCGTCGTTAATATCATTTCGGCCGCGCTGCGCGGCAGTATCGTCAAGGGGCTCGCGGCATATGCCGGGTCCAAGGGGGCGCTGCAAGGGCTCAGCCAGGCCAGTGCGTTCGAATTGGCTGAGCACGGCATCACCGTTAACACTGTGTTGCCCGGCGGGGTGGCCACGCCCGGCGCCATCAATGCAACCGGACCCGCGCCGGAGGGTCCGGCCACGCGACCGGTGCCGCTCGGCTTGTGCGAACCCCGGGACATCGCTGCGGCGGTACTCTTCTTTGCCTCGCCAGCGGCGAGCCGCATTACCAATCAGGCAGTCGCCGTGGACGGCGGGTTCTCGATAAGCTGAGACGCCCATTGCAGCGCAACCCTGTCAAGGAAAGGCCAGATAACACGGTTTTCCTGATGGCGTTGGAACGGCTCTTCACAATGCGGGGAGCTGCCGGTATCTCACTTGAGTAAGGCCTTCATCCGCCACTCATCCCGGTAAGCATCCAATCCAACAAGGCCTGTCGGCAGCGCGGTTCCGAACTTGTGCATACCCGGCACGTTTGGATACCCGGGCCGGGTGAGACACCACGCCCCGCGTACCGTGCTCGCGTCATCGCCCGACTGTAGTACCCGCTGCCCAGGGCGCAGTTGCGCCAGCAATCGGCACAGCAGCGGGTTCTTGCTGGCGGCGCTGCCGAACACGATGTCTCCCTGCGCCTGCAGGAGGTCCAGTTCGTAATCGATCATCAACGCCAGGTACAGAGTGGCAAGCGCCTTACCATTGGCAACGTCCCGCGGCAGTTCCCCTGGCCTGCGGGCAAAGGGGCCTCCGGCGCTCGCGAATGCTGGCAGGACTAAACCCCGGTCGCTGACAATTACCGCAATATCTTTGTCCTCGCAGTCATCGTCCAGTCGCGCGTTCGTCAGGCGGCAGATTTCCTCGAACTCCCGCCCGCCCATAAACCGGGCACAGGCCAGCGGTTTGCCCTGGACGCTGACGTTCGCGAGCGTATCGCTACGCTCATCGAGCACGGCGAGCGGACTCCCGGCCGCCATGGCGATCACCCAGGTACCGGTCGATACCGCGGTGAAGGGCTCCGCTAGTCCGGCCGCCAGGTGCCGCGCGAAACTAGCGTTGGAATCGTGCACGCCGGCATACACGAGACAGTCCGGCGGCAGTCCCGTGCTTGTTACTACCTCATCCGTCACACTGCCGAGCGCGGCCGTCGCCGGCACCAACGGGGGTAGCCTGCGCCTGATATCGAGTTGATCCACCAGGGGGGAGTAGTCGTCCTCGTCGGGGTACCACAGGTCCGTGTGGCAACCCAGCGAGGTCGCCTCGGTCGCCGCCACGCCGGACAAGCGCCACGCCCAGTACTGCGGGTACATGAATACCTGTACGACTTGCGCGAATTCAGCGGGAAATTGCCGCTTGAGCCAGAACAGCTGGCGGCCCAGATTCAGGCCCGCGGGAAGACCGGGAGAAAAGGAATGCTCGAAAGCCGGCCTGACGGCGCTGTAGTGTTCGGCGCAGGACTCGACCTGATCGTATTCGTAGTCCAGGACCGGAAGCGCCAATGCACCGTCGCCATCGACCAGCACCGCACAGGCACCGTGCGTACTGATGTTAATCGCCCTGATGTCGAACTCGACCGCAGCCGCCGCCAGACACTCGAGCAACCAGGACCATATCGCCTCGATGGTAAAGTGCGGATAAGGGCCAGACTGCGTCACATCATTGGGACGTGACTGGGACGAGATCGTTTTACCCGACTCGTCGAGCAGGCACAGTTTTACGTTTGTCTTACCGACATCGAGGATCGCGGTGACCTGGTGCAAGGGTCAATCCTCAGGTGGAGTTTGCCGGCGCGCCGCTTTCTTTCTCCCGCGCCCAGAGCGTGCCGAAAACAAAGTACAGCAAAGACGGCAACAGTAACCACTGGCGCAGGAACGCAAGATCGCTGCCCAGCAGGACGGCCACGCCCATAAGCGTACAGGTAGCAAGCGCGAGCAACGCGATGGCGCGGTACACCGGCAATTTCGCTCCGCCAACGCTCGTTGACGCACCGTGGTCCGCCACGGGCGCGGCGAGGTAAGCCGCCTCGGCGCGCTGCCGCTCTTCGGTTTGCTGCCGCTCGGCCCGGGCTTTCTCGGCGTGCGCCTCCTGCGCACCCATGGCGCGGGCGAGCACGATGTAAGCCACTGTCGCAACTATCCAGGTCGGTAACAGCAGGAAGAACAGGTGCAGGCCAAATTGGTTGAGCAGGAAGGCGGCCAACAGCGCCGTCCCCCAGGCGATTACCGCCGCTTTGTTCGTGCGCTGTTCACTGTAACTTGCCCAGTAGCGCGTCAGCCCAAGACGCGGGAACAACCAGTGCTCCGTCACGATGACAGCGCCAATGGGAGAGAGAATGAGTCCCATCAGGCCGACAAAATCCATCAGCTTGCTAAACACGAAGGGGAAACAGGCGATCACCGTTGTCACGGCGCCCGTAACGATCGTCACGCGCACCCTGTCCCAATTGGGGTTAAGCGACTGGAAGGCGAGGCCGGCGCGGTAGATGGTGGGATTGGAGGTCGTCCACCCGGCGATAATGACCGCCACGATGCCGGCCGCACCGAGCGCCTGGTAGGCCACGGCGCCCGCGTCCAGCTGCGTGATCGAGGTCTGCAGTGCCAGCGCCGCGCCCGCACCCATGATGCCCGCGCACACCCAGGCGAGGTAGTGACCGATAAACATACCGAGGGCCGAGAAGTAACCGTAGCGACTGCTGCGAGCAAAACGCAGCAGCGTCATGTCACCGAGCCCGCCGTGCATGGCAAGATTGCAGACCCAGGCAAATGCTGCGACGTGCCAAACATTCAGCTGGGAACCGTCGCCGCGCCAGATGTGGGCATCGGCAACCTGCTTGAAGTCGGCAAAACTACCGATGCCGTCCACTCCGGCGGTTTGCGCGACCAGCGAGGGCAGCAGCGCAAGCGCGCCCACGATGAACATGAGGATCATCCAGGGCGCACACACTTCCGCGAACTGGGCGACGCGGCGAAAGCCCAACGCGGCAATCGTCACGACCACGGCGCCCACGGCGGCGGCCACGAGAACAAACCCTGCGCTGGTGGGATACCAGTGCACCTGCGGCGGAATATCGAACAGGATGCGCACCGCCGAGGCGGAGACCGTGATCATCGCGCCCGCCAGCACGCAAAACAGCACGCCATTCACCACGCTGTAGAGTCGAATGGTGCCGGGACCCGCAATTTTTTCCAGGTAGGCATAGAGTGTCAGTCGCGTGTCAGTGGCGATGGGCGCACAAACCAATGCCCAGGTCAGCACCGCCAGCAGGTTGCCCCACAACAGGCCCCAGAGGATATCCATGGTGGGTACGCCCCACGCCACGAACATCGCGCCGATCACGAACTCTGTACCGGCCACGTGCTCGCCTGCGTAACTGGCCGCGAAATAGCGCGCCGGTTGTAACTGCTGCGGTGTTACCGGTGTTGTTTCAAATTCCTGTGCAGACACAGTCGTACCTCACTTAATTATGTTATTCGTTGGCGGCAATGGCCCTGCCGCTGCGTGCGAGCAGCACGTCGATACCCGCGGACTCCAGCATTTCCCTGCACTGCACATCGAGCCCGGCATCCGTGACCAATATGTCGATGTCGGCGAGCGGGCAGAACACCAGATTGCCGCTTGCGTCGTTCGTGCTGCTGATCTTCGAGCTGTCCGCCAGCACCACGAGTTGTTCTGCCTGGCACCGCAGCTTGCGTTCCGCCTGTATCAGCAAGGGGTCGGACTCCATTACACCGAACGGCGTGATGCCGGGCGTGCCCATGAACATGCGGCTGCCAACGTAGTTGGCAGTGCCGTCGGCGTCGAACGCGCTCAGGATAATGTTCTGCTTGCGATGGATCTCGCCACCGGGGACACTCACGCGATTGTCGGAGTCCACCAGTTCCATGGCCAACGGGAATGAGTTTGTCAGGATGTTGAGCTGCCGCTCCCGCAGCGCCTCGGCCATCATGAACGTGGAACTGCCGCCGTTGATGATGATGGCGTCACCGTCAGTGCACAGGTCCACCGCACGGCGCGCGATCCACTGTTTTTCGCTCGCGTGCACTTCGCGGCTGGCTAGAAACGAATAACCGGCCAGTCGCGGTCGCTCCAGCACCCGTTCCTGCGCCGACAGCGCCTGTGCTCCCCCGTGTAATTTATGCAAGCGGCCCGCGCCAGCCAACTTGTTCAGGTCCCGGCGTAGCGTAGCCTCGGAAGCGCCGGTAAGGTCGGTCAGCTCACGCACGCTGGCGTACCCGCCCCCTTCCAGGGTGTCCAGGATCAACTGGTGCCGCTGGCGCTCCAGCATTGGCGTTCCTCGCAGTGATACAGGGCCGTGGAAATGGCCCTTGCTGACATCGAACTGTAGACCGCAATGATCATATTTGCAACTTTATGATTGATTTTGATCGTTTTGCGACTATACTTTCTGCCCATTAACCTGTTGGAACCCTCGATGAACTACCAGTCCGACGACTATCGGCATGTGAATTACCTCTGGGATGACGCTGCTGCTGACCGGTTGAATCCAGTAGAGCAGTTGGTCTACCGCTCCAACCTGCTGGGCAGTGACCAGCGCATCACCAATACCGGCGGCGGCAATACCTCCGCCAAGCTTATAGAGACCGATCCCCTGACGGGCGAGCAGGTGGAGGTCCTGTGGGTGAAGGGCTCGGGCGGCGACCTGCGCACCGCCGCAAAAGAACATTTTGCCTCCCTGTACCAGGACAAGTTGCTTGCACTGCAATCGCGCTACCACGCCGCACCCGAAAAGGGCGTGAAGAGCCAGGTGGAAGACGACATGGTGGCAATGTACCCGCACGCCACCTTCAACCTGAATCCGCGCGCCACCTCCATCGACACTCCGCTGCACAGTTTTATTCCTCACGCCCACGTGGACCACATGCACCCCAACGCCGTCATCGCCGTGGCCGCCTGCAAGCAGTCGGAACGATTAACGCGCGAGATTTGGGGCGATGAACTTGTATGGACCCCCTGGCAGCGGCCAGGCTTTGACCTGGGCCTGACACTGCAGGAACTCTGCACACAACACCCCGAGGCAAAGGGCGTACTGCTGGGCGGTCACGGCGTCATCAACTGGTCGGATGACAGCAAAAGCTGTTATACACTCTCACTCGACCTGACCGAGCGCGCGGCGCGCTACATTGAGGAGCGCGACAGGGGCAGCGCAACCTTCGGCGGCGCGAAGTTCGACGCACTGGCCGAAGAACAGCGCTACACTGTGTTGCGCGAGGTGCTGCCCTATCTTCGCGGCCTCGTCTCCACCGAGGCGAAGATGATCGCCACCCTGCAGGCGGACGACGCCATGCTGCGCTTCGTCAATTCGGTGGACGCTCCGCGACTTGCCACGCTCGGCACGTCCTGCCCGGACCACTTCCTGCGCACCAAGATCCAGCCATTGTATGTGGACTGGAACCCCGCACGAGATTCCATCGAGCAACTCAGGGCACTGCTGTCAGACGGCGTAGATCAGTATCGCGACGAGTACCGCGCCTACTACGACAACTGCCGCAGGGCCGACTCCCCCGCACTGCGCCCCGCCAGCCCGACCGTGTGCCTGATACCGGGCGTCGGCATGATCGCCTGGGGTAAAAATAAAAGTGAATCGCGCGTGACCGCGGAGTTTTACAACTGCGCTGTGGAGGTCATGCGCGGTGCGGAAGCCATCGACGAGTACGTGGCGCTGCCGCAACAGGAGGCCTTCGATATCGAATACTGGCAGCTGGAAGAGGCGAAACTGCGGCGCATGCCACTGGAAAAACCCCTGGCCCGCGAGGTAGTCGTCATTATCGGCGCGGGTGACGGCATCGGGCGCGCCGCCGCGCACCGTGTTGCCGCCGAGGGCGCGCACGTGGTCTGTGCCGACCTGCGCAAAGATGCTGCCGAGCGCACTGCGGGCGAACTCACTGGTCGCCACGGGCTGGGCATCGGCGTTGCGGGTACAGGCTTATCCGCCTGCGGCCCGGCGATCGCCCTCGCGGTTGATGTCACACGCCGCGAGAGTGTCGCAAACCTGTTTCGAGATGTGGTGATGGCCTACGGCGGTATCGACAAAGTTATCATTACTGCCGGCGTCTTCCTGGCCCCAGGCCAGGCTGGTATGGACGCTGACACCATGTTTGACGTGAGCTTCGCCGTTAACGTCAAAGGCGGCTACATCGTGGCCTCCGAAGCGAACCGTATATGGCAGGCGCAGGGCATGCGCGGCGCCATGGTGCTGACGACCAGCGTTAACGCTGCAGTGTCAAAGAAAGGTTCTTTGGCGTACGACACCAGCAAGGCAGCAGCCAACCATCTGGTGCGCGAACTGGCGATGGAACTCGCACCGCTGGTCAACGTCAACGGGCTCGCTCCCGCGACAGTGGTAAAAGGCAGCACCATGTTCCCCCGTGACCGGGTCATGGCCTCACTGGACAAGTACGCAATCGAATTTGATGACAATGAGAGCGACGACGCATTACGCGACAAGCTGGCGCAGTTCTATGCCCAACGCACCCTGACCCGTCAGGCCATTACACCCGAAGACCAGGCCGAGGCCGCTTTCCTGCTGGTCTCGGGACAGCTGGCCAAGACCACCGGCCAGGTACTGAGTGTGGACGGTGGACTGCACGAAGCGTTCCTGCGTTAGGCCCCCACCCGGAGAATTAGCATGAGTATTCGCATCAATACCGCACTGATCGACGAGTTGAACGGCAAGCTCACTGCCGGGCTCGACGAGGACTACGCCGCGCTTGGCAACAAACTCGCGCGCCATGGCATGGATATCGAGGCCATCACCGCGCGCGCTATCGACTTCGAGGTGGCGGTGCCCTCTTGGGGTGTCGGCACAGGGGGCACACGTTTCGCTCGCTTCCCCGGGCAGGGCGAGCCACGCGATGTGTTCGAGAAGCTCGATGACTGCGCGGTGATCAACGACCTCTCGCGACAGACCTCGTCAATATCGCCGCACTTTCCCTGGGATGCGGTCGATGATTTCGCGGCACTGGTAGAGAAGTCCGAGAATCTCGGACTGACATGGGATTCCATCAACTCCAACACCTTCCAGGACCAGCCGGGTCAAGAACACTCCTACAAGTACGGCAGCCTGAGTCACACCGACCAGGCGACACGGGAGCAGGCCATCGCCCACAACCTGCAGTGCATCGAATGGGGGCAACAGCTGGGCTCCAACACGCTAACCGTCTGGGTAGGAGACGGTTCAAACCACCCGGGTCAGGCGCATTTCCAACGCGCTTTCGAACGCTACCTGGACAGCATGAAGACGCTCTACGCGGCGCTGCCGGACAACTGGGAAATCCACATCGAACACAAGATGTTCGAACCGGCGTTCTACTCTACTGTCATACAGGACTGGGGCAGCAACATACTTGCAGCCATGGAACTGGGCGAGCGTGCCAAATCCCTCGTAGACCTCGGCCACCATGCGCCCAACTGTAATATCGAGATGATCGTCTCGCGCCTCATCCAGTTCAGGAAACTCGGCGGCTTCCACTTCAACGACAGCAAATACGGTGACGATGATCTCGACAGCGGTTCCATCCACCCTTACCAACAGTTCCTGATTTTCAACGAACTGGTGGATGCCGAGTACCGGCAACAGGAAGGCTTCGGCCCGCGCTACCTGCTGGACCAGTCGCACAATGTGACCGACCCGATCGAGAGCCTCATGAACTCGGCTATCGAGGTGCAACGTGCATTCATCAAGGCACTGCTCATCGACAGGCCGGTGCTGGAAGGCTTCCAGGACAGCAACGATGCGATCATGGCGAGCAACACGTTGAAGGCCGCCTTCAATACCGACGTGTCACCTATTCTCGCCATGGCGCGGCTGCGCCAGGGTGGCGCCATAGACCCCATCGCCACGTACCGCGCCAGCGACTACCGCGCGCAGATAGCAAAGGAGCGACCCGACAGTGGGGGCAGTGGCTCGGGTATCGTCTGACCGTGTCCGCCCTGAACAAGTGCCACAACGTGGCGGATCTACGCCTGCGGGCAAAACGCCGCCTGCCCGCACCTATGTTCCACTACATCGACGGCGGCGCCGATGACGAGTGGACATTGAGACGCAATACCAGCGCCTTTGACGAGTACCAGCTGGTACCCAACTACCTGCGCAATATCGAGCACGTTGACCTCGGTGTAAACGTGCTGGGCGCGCAACTCGACCTGCCCTTTTTCCTCGCCCCCACCGGCATGTCACGCCTGTTCAACCACGAAAAGGAACCGGCAGCCTGCCGCGCCGCACACAAGTACGGCACGCTCTATAGCCTTTCGACACTGGCAACCACTAGCCTGGAAGATGTAGCAGCCTGTTCAGAAGGCCCGCGGATGTTCCAGATTTACATCCTGAAGGACAGGGAGCTCACCCGGGAATTCGTGCAACGCTGCAAGGCGGCCAGCTACAACGCCCTCTGCCTGACCGTCGACACACCACTGGCCGGCAACCGCGAGCGCGACCTGTACAACGGCATGACCATGCCGCCAAAAATCACGCCGCGTAATTTCTTTAGCTATGGCACGAGCTTGCACTGGCTGTTTCACCTACTGCGCGACCCTGACTTCAAGTTGGCTAACGTCGCCCACCGCGTAGACGCGCTGGGCAAGGGCGCCATGGGCTTGATTGACTATGTGAACAGCCAGTTCGATCGCACGGTCACCTGGGACGATGTCGCCTGGCTGGTAGATCAGTGGGACGGTCCCTTCGTGATTAAGGGCCTCCAGTCAGTGGCGGACGTGCGCCGTGCAAACGAAGTAGGCGCTAGCGCCGTGATGGTATCAAACCACGGCGGCAGGCAACTCGACGGGGTTCCCGCGCCGGTGGATTGTATCCCCGCACTGCGCGATGCGATAGGCAATGACCTGGAATTGATTGTCGACGGCGGTATTCGGCGCGGCACGCACATCATCAAAGCATTGGCTCTCGGTGCAAACGCATGCTCTATCGGCAGGCCTTACCTCTACGGCCTGGCCAGCGGTGGCCAGGCCGGTGTTGAACGTGCGTTGGAGCTATTGCAGGGGGAGCTTGCCCGGTCGATGGCGTTGCTGGGCTGTGCGTCGGTGAAAGAGCTTGACTCTGATCACCTGGCAAGGGTCCGCTGAATGTCACGTATCGAACTGCAGGCGTTTTCGACTCTAGCCGTAAATCGAACAGCCACACCCGATTAACGCTCCAACTGCCCATCATCGCTCTTGATGATCGAGCCGGTCACGCACTTGGAGGAGGGTGACAAAAAAGAGGAGAGTGGAGCCCATCTGCAGCGATTTACAGATTCGTCTGCGCGGGAAGTATTGCGCTAGATCACCGGTTCACTCACAAAGCTCGCGTTCGGTCAGTCTATTCCTATCAACAATCCTTTTCGCTTTACCTTACATAAATGTGATTGTTATACCGAAACCCACATAGCGCGAGGGTTTGATAGGATTACCCGGGTTCGCACTGGGGACCTTAACGAGGACAGGGAGAAAACTGATGGCAAAGAGTGGGGTCGACTTCGACGACTGGCTTGCACTTACCGAGGCCAAGGCGCGCTACTGCCGCTTTTTGGACAGTAAGGACTGGACCGCCTTCGGTGATCTGATGACGGACGATATAGAACTGGATGTGTCGGACGGTACCGGCGTGCCCGTAACGAACGGGCGGGAACAAGTCGTGGCGCAGATTCGCGGGTCCATCGAAACGGCCGTCACGGCGCACCAGGTGCACTCGCCGGAGATCGTGCTTGAAGGAGACAAAGCGCAGGTGACATGGGCCATGCAGGACAGGGTGGTGTGGAGCGCTGAGCAGCCCTCCATATCAGGCTACGGCCACTACCACGAACGGTGGCGCCGGGTGGGCGACGACTGGTGCCTCGCGGCCCTGCGGCTGACGCGGCTGCATATTGATGTGATCCCGCCAGCGGCGGACTCGCCTGGTTTGGGAGACCTGGGGGCGGGGCTGCCACTGGACTAGGCGAAGGTTTCCTCGCCCTCCAGCTTGGTGCGATGCATCATACGGCCGGAGGCCGGGTCATAGGGTGTCGCCCTGTGCATGGTGCCGGTGTTGTCCCAGATCACCAAGTCACCCACTTGCCATTCATGTCGATAAACGAAGTCTGGTTGTGTTGCCCAGTCGCGCAGCTTTACCAGTAATCGCGCGCTTTCCTTCGGGTCCATGCCGGCCACGTCGTACGCCGTGCAGCCAAGCACGAGTGACTTGCGTCCAGAGCGATGCTTCCACACAAGCGGCAGCTCATTGTCTCCAATTGTCATCATCTGCTCGAGCATTTCAAGGGGTGGCTCGGGCTCATAATAGAACAACGAGTTCCATGCGGAGTGCGTCACGCGTAGCTTTTCGTAAGCCTGCTGGTCCTTGGGATCGAGATCATCGTATGCGGCGTAGGTGTTGCAGAATTCGGTCTGGCCGCCCTCCGTTGACAGCACCTTGGCAGAGAGGATGGAGGCCAGTATGGGCACATCGTTCATGGTGCCGTCGATGTGCCAGTACATGGAGCCCTTCAGGTAGGCGGAGCGGGCATTGGCGCCTCCATCAAGCGTGACCTTGTAGATCTCCTGTCCCTGCATTTCAGGCGCAAGCTTGCCCAGAGACCGCGTAAATGCCACCTGCTCACTGTCGTCCAGGTCGATTTCGGGGAACACCAGTACGCCGCGCTGCTCAAGCAGTTCACGCAAACGGGCGGCGTGTTCGCCACTCAGCAGTTCGTCCTTATTGCAACGGATTTCGGTGCCGATGCGCGGCTTGAGATCCTTGATGTCGAGTGCCATGGGGCCTCCGTGGCGCTTGCAGCATTACCCAATCACGGTAATGGAAGCTTGCTTCTTAGTCAACACCAATGTTGATTATAAAGGACCAGCACGGTAAGGTGTCAGGCCCAGAGGAGGGTAGTGCATGGCCACAGAACAACCGGCGCGTTTGGCGCCCCTGGAACCGCCGCAGTGGAACGACGAGATCCTGGAGGCGCTGGGTGCATTCCCCCGCGGCCTGCAGTTTGTACAGACCCAGTTCGAGAGCGAGGACGGGGACCCCCGCGGGCGCAATGTCCTCGGTTGTTTTGCGCACTATCCCGAACTCGCCAGGGCATTTCTCACATTCAACAATCACGTGGCCACCGGCAGCACCCTGTCGGCGCGCGAACGCGAACTGCTGATCCTGCGTATCGGTTGGTTGCGCAAGGCGGAGTACGAGTACCTGCAGCACGTTATTCTCGGCTTGCGTGCGGGCCTGACCGAGGCCGAGGTAGCGCGGATCCCCGACGGGCCGGACGCGTCCGGCTGGAGCGCGGAGGACGCGGACCTGGTAAGGGTGGCAGACGAGTTGTACGCCAACGCCTGTATTGCGCAGGACACCTGGCAGCGCCTTGCGGCGCGTTACAGCGAAAAGCAAATGATGGACATGATCTTCCTCGTGGGTTGCTATGAGACTGTCGCGATGATGATGAAGAGCCTGGCCATCCCCCTCGAGGAAGGTGTGCCACCACTGGATGCTGAACTGCTTGAGCGCATGCATGCGCAGCGCTGACATACCGATCATAATCAGGAGGACAAGACATGGGTGACAAGGTAGCAATCGTAACGGGCGCCGCCGCCGGTATCGGCGCAGCCTGCGCAAAACGCCTGGGAGAAGACGGCATTGCCATTGGCGCACTTGACCTGGACGCCGCGCGTTGTGCCGACACGGTAGCGGCGATTGAGGCGGCCGGTGGCCGCGCCCTGGCACTCGGTGCCGATGTGTCGGACAGGGCGCAGCTGCGCGCTGCACTGGATGAGCTGCGCGGCGCGTTCGGCCCGGTCACCATTGTGGTCAACAACGCGGGCGTTACAGCGTTTACCCCGTTCACTAAGATCACCGACGAGCAGTGGGATTTTATTTACAGCATTAATGTGCGCGCTGTATTCGCGTTGTGCCAGGAGGCGTTGCCTGACATGAAAGCGGCAGGCTGGGGCCGCATCGTTAACATCTCCTCGTCCAGCGGCCAGACTGGCGCAGTCAACATGGTGCATTACTCTTCTTCGAAGGGCGCGGTGATCACGCTAACTCGATCCCTCGCGCAGGAGCTCGGCCCGCTGGGCATTACCGTCAATAACATTCCGCCAGGATCGGTGATGGGAACGATCATGGCAGAGGGTAATCGAGAGAAGTTCAATATCTCCGATGACCAGCTCAAGGCCACAATTCCGGTACGTCGGGTGGGAGAGCCCGATGACATAGCCAACGCCTGCGCCTGGCTGTGCCATGCGGACAGCAGCTACGTGACCGGCCAGACGATTGGCGTTAACGGTGGCCGCGTAGTTTCCTAGCGAGAGGGTTGTCGAGAGGGTTATCTGGCGGCACGGCTTTCTTGTCCTGGCGAGGCGGGAACCCGGATAGCCCGCGGTGCGGGCGAAAAAGGTTCGCCGGAGGTATGTGCAAGCCCCTAATCATCATCAGTGTTGATTAACGCTCCCATGCTTGATAATGTGCAGGGCACCGTCCGGGTCGGGCAATCGGCCTGGTCCAGCAGACAAAAAGGATTCATACCCAACATGTTTAACGCGATTGTTATCGACAAGAACGACGAAGGTCAGAACGTGGCCATGACTGCACTGGAATCAGACGCGCTTCCCGAGGGCGATGTTCTTGTGCGCGTAGGCTATTCCGCTATCAACTATAAGGACGCCCTGGCCATCACGGCAGCGTCACCGGTGGTGCGCAGCTTCCCCATGGTACCTGGCATCGACCTGGCGGGCGAGGTGGAACAAAGCTCCGACCCGCGCTGGCAGGTTGGCGACAAGGTCGTGCTCAATGGCTGGGGTGTCGGCGAAAGTCACTGGGGAGGACTCGCCCAGTATGCGCGCCTTAAAGGCGATTGGCTGGTGCGCCTTCCCGATGCGTTTGATGCCCGCCAGGCCATGATCATCGGCACCGCGGGTTACACCGCGAGCCTGTGTGTCGACGCACTGGCTGACCACGGTGTTACACCCGGTGACGGTGAGGTGTTGGTAACTGGAGCAAGCGGAGGTGTGGGCAGCATCGCGATTGCACTGCTCGCCAAGGCCGGTCATACCGTCGTCGCCTCCACTGGCAAGCTGAATGAGGAGGCTTACCTCAAGGGTCTCGGCGCGACGGAAGTCATAGATCGCGCCGCGTTGTCCGAGGCAGGCAAGCCCATGCAGCGGGAGCGCTGGGCGGGTGTCGTGGACGCCGTGGGCGGCAACACACTTGCCAACGCCTGTGCACAGACCCGTTACCGTGGTGCCGTGACCGCCTGCGGTCTCGCCGAGAGCATGAACTTTCCCGCCAGTGTTGCACCGTTTATCCTGCGCGGCGTAACGCTGTATGGAATCGACAGCGTGATGGCGCCGCTGGAGCCGCGCGAGCGCGCCTGGGCGAGGCTGGCTCGCGATCTTGGCGCAGACACACTTGAAAGCGTCGCGAGTGACATCGCCTTAGGTGATGCACCTGGCGTGGCTGCTGATTTGCTTGCCGGCAAGATCAAGGGTCGGTTGGTCGTAGACGTAAACAAGTAGCCTCTTTGGTAGCGCGGGAGCACCTGAAATGAATTTTGATCTCTCTGAAGATCAACGCCTGATGCGTGAATCCTTTGCGCGCTTCCTGGACGAGAAAAGCAGCTCAGAGCGGGTGCGTGCCGCAGGCAACGAGGGCGGTTTTGATCGCGATCTCTGGCGCGGCTTGGCCCAGTTAGGGGCCTTCACCCTGCGCGTACCTGAAAATTGTGGTGGCCTCGGGCTTGGGTTGATGGATGCCGCCGTGTTGATGGAAGAAGTGGGTCGCACGCTGGCCGCTGGCCCCATCGCCGAGACACTCGTTGCAACACGAACGTTCGCACTGCTCGCTGGAGAGCGCGAAGGCGAATTGCTTGGCCGTGTACTCGATGGAGACTGCGTACTGACGCTCGCACTCTATGATGCCCAGGTGAATCCTACACAGTGGGTGGCGGGAGGCGCGATTGCCGATGTGGTGCTGGCGCGCTGTGGTGACGGGGTGGCAATTTATGAATTCGACAGCGCGGAGCGCGGCGAGGAGAACCTGGCGGGTACGCCGCTGGCCGAGCTGGATTTATCCGGTGGGGGCCGGTTACTGGGTGAAGGCGCTGGCGCGCTAAAGGTAATCGCACAGGCCGTGGAAGAGTGGAAACTGCTGGTTGCCGCCGCGCTATCCGGCCTGTCGCGCGACGCACTGCGCCAGGGCGCGGAATACGCGTGCGAGCGCGAGGCCTTCGGCCAGCCCATCGGTACCTACCAGGGTATATCCCACCCACTGGCTGATCTCATTACCGATGTCGACGGCGGCAAGTATTACACCTGGAAGACGATTCACGATATCGCGGGCGGAGCAGAGAACGCAGGCGCCCAGATATCACTCGCCCTCTGGTGGGCTGCTCGCACCGCGGCGCAGTCTGTGGCGCAGTCTCTGCACACCTTTGGCGGCTACGGACTTTCCACCGAGTACGATATACATTTATACAATCTGCGCGCGAAGGACTGGCCGCTGGTCTATGGCGATACCGAGCTATTGCTTGAAGAGGCGGGCAGGCGGCTTTATGGCGGTGAGGAGGCAGCGTTGCCCGAGGTCGGTCAGGTTGCAATCGACTTCGACCTTGGAGATGAGGCGCGCGCATTGGCGGAAGAACTGGATACGTTTTTCGACACCAACCTGACACCGGAACTGAAGGCCAAGGCCCACTACTCATTTGACGGTTTCGACGCGGGCATGCACAAGAAGCTGGCCGAGGCGCGCATGTTGTTTCCCGCCTGGCCCGAGGAATATGGCGGCCGGGAGGCCGCGCCCTACACGGTCAGCGCGCTGCGCCGAGTGTGGGAAAAGTACAACTGGTCCACCCACGCCAACAGCACCACGATGCTGGTGGGTACCATGATCCAGAAGTTTGGCAGTGACGAGCTCAAGGAAGAGGTACTTTCGCGCATTGTGTCTGGCGATGTGATCTGCAGTCTCGGCTATAGCGAACCCGGCTGCGGCTCTGACGTGTTTGCTGCAAAGACCCGCGCGACCCGCGACGGAGACGACTGGCGTATCGACGGTTCAAAAATGTTCACCAGCGGGGCCAACATTGCGCAGTATGTGCTGATGCTCACACGTACTAATCCCGACGTTGCCAAGCACAAGGGTCTGACACTGTTTGTTGTACCCCTCGACGCGGATGGCATTGAGGTGCAGGCGGTGCACACTTTCCAGGACGAACGCACGAACATTACGTACTACGACGGTGTGAGGGTCAAGGACAGTTTTCGGCTGGGCGAGGTAGATGCCGGTGTGAAGGTCATGGCAGCCGCGCTGGAGATGGAGCACGGCGGCGGCTTTGCGCGCAATCAGTTTTCGCTGGCGGAAGCGGGCGAGCGCGCCTGTCGCGCGATAACAAACGGAGGCGCACCGCTTATTGAACGCGCCGACGCGCAAAAGCGTCTGGCCCGCACAGTGCTGCATGCGCAGGTCGCGGAAGTAATAGAAAATCGAGCGCTGTGGGCGAGTGTGCAGAATATGCCCAACATGGGCTACGGCCCCATGGCGAAGCTGTTCTCCTCCGAAAAATTCCTGTCGGACGCGCGCGATCTGCTGGATTTGACCGCCCCGCATTCCCTTTCCAAGCGCGAGGGTGGCTTCGGAGAACTTAATCTTGCTTACCGGCATGCGCAGGGTACTACGATCTACGGCGGTACCAGCGAGGTACACCGCAGCCAGATCGCCGAGCGCAACCTGGGCCTGCCGCGCACGCGCGGCTAACGGAGGATTGAGTAATGTCCGATGCAGAGCAACTACTGGTCGAGGAAAACGGCGCCATTCTTGTCGCCACGCTGAACCGTCCAGATAAACTCAACGCCCTGACCCCCGCGATCATGGAAGCTTTCGAGGCCGCGTTGCACCGCTTTCGCGACACGCCGGCACTGAGGGTCATGCTGGTTCGCGCGACCGGCCGCTACTTCTGCTCGGGTGTAGACTTGCGTAGCGGTAAACCCACGTTGTACGAGAGCGGCTCACAAGTGCGCGAACAGCACCGGCGCCAGAATATGGGTATGCACCGCATCTACGACGAGATGGAGCACATCGAGAAGCCGATCGTAGTGGCGCACCAGGGTCCCTGCGTGGGCGGTGGCCTCGAATTGTCACTGTCCTGCGACTTTCGCCTGGCCGCGCAGAGCGCGAGTTACGCGTTTCCCGAGGGCAAGTTCGGTGTGCTACCGGCGTCCAACGGTGTCAGCCGCCTTGCGCGCATCATCGGCACGCACTGGACGCGCTACCTGATTATGGCGAACCGCCAGGCGGACGCCGAGCGTGCACTGGTTATGGGGCTGGTCCACGAGGTGTACCCGGATGACACGTTTGACGCCGAGGCGATGGCGTTCTGCGAACATCTCGCCGAACAGAACGCGGAGCAGATGGGTACCGCCAAGATCGCTATCGAAATGGCTCATGATGTCGGCCTGGCGCAGGCGCGCAACGTGGAGCGGTTGGCCAACAGTGTGCTCATGCTCAACCCGCATTACCTCGCCGGTATCCAGCGGCACATCGGCAGCATAGGAAAAAAGGATGAAGACTGACCGCGTCTGCCTTCACTGCAAGGTTAAACCAGGATTCTGCCAACATGGAGTTTGACTGGAACGACGAGCAGCGTACATTCCGCGCCACCGTGCGCGCGTTTCTCAACGACAATCTACCACCCGACTGGGAAGCGCTTGCTCACGGTCCGGGCTCATCTGCCCAATCGCATTTTTCCAAACAGTTTTGCGCTGCCCTGGCCAAGGCTGGCCTGTTGGTACCGCACTGGCCCGCGGAGTGGGGTGGCCGCGACGCCGATCCGTGGACTTCCTTCATCCTCGCCGAGGAGATGTGGGCCGCGGGTGAACCGCGTGGCGGTCAGTACATGAACGTTAACTGGATTGGCCCGACGCTGATGCGTTTCGGCTCGCTGGAACAACGGCAGCGCTATATCGGGCCTATGGCGCGCGGTGAGACGCTGTGGTGCCAGGGCTTTTCCGAACCCGAGGCAGGTTCAGACCTCGCCGCATTGCGCACTCGTGCAGAGCTGGTTGATGACAAATACAGGGTAAACGGCCAGAAGATTTGGACGTCCTACGCCGGCCTTGCAGACACCTGCTTTTTGCTGGCGCGTACCTCCGAGGGCAAGGGCGGTATTTCGATTTTCCTGCTGCCCATGGATACGCCGGGCATTACCGTGCGCCAGATACCGAGCATCATAGGCGAGGGCGATATCCACGAGGTGTTCTTCGACGACGTTGAGGTGCCCGCCACCGCCATGCTGGGGGGTGAGGGGGAGGCCTGGAGCATTGTGCGCGAGGCGTTGGCGCTGGAGCGCGTGGGCATTCCGCGTTTCGCGCTGGCCACGAAGATGTTGCACCGGGCCGTGGACACGTTGCGCAAGGAAAGTCGCTTTCACCACAGTGCGCAGGTGCAGGCCGCGCGCGCGAAAGCTGCATGCGAAGCTGCGCGCCTCGGCAGTTACAGTATCATCGACGCCCGCTGTAACGGCCAGATACCCGGGCCGGAGGCCAGCCTGGTGCGCTTCGGTACCGTGAACGCCGAACGTCTGGTGTCTGACTTTGTGGTGGAGCACCTGCCCGAAGCGCTTTCGGGCGGCGACCCGGTGATGCTCGCGCACCACCAACGCGCGATTGTCGCGGGCATTGCCTCTGGCGCCGCCGAAATACAGCTCAATCTGATCGCCACCGAGCTCCTGCAACTGCCAAGGGAGCCGCGCTGATGCAATTTACGCTGACCGACGACCAGGCCGCGCTCACCGGCGCCATCGACCGTATCGCCGAGGGCTTTGACTCTATACCCACAGAGTTCGACGGCTTTCACTTGCCGGGCGAAGCACTGGAGCAGGAATTGGAGGCGGGCGGCTACTTCGACATCTCGACGGTACCGGAGATGGGACCGATCTGTGCTGCGCTTGCCGTGGAGCGTCTTGCGCGCCTGCCGTGCACGGCGGAGATTGCCTTGTCCATGCTGGTCAGGCCACAGGTCGGCGATGACTTGCCGCGGCCGTTCGCGCTGTTGGAGAACGGTCGACCCGGGCGTTTCGTTGCGGGCGCAGGCACGTTGCTTGTATTGGATGGCGACGGCATCGGCATCGCTCACCCTGCAGCGGGAGACACCGAGACGGTGGAATCCCTGTACGCCTACCCCATGGGTCGCCTGACTGGCGCCCCGGATGTGCGGCCGCTCTCTGCGGAGGAAACTGCGAAGGCCCGCAACTGGCTGCGCGTTGCCTGCGCCGCCGAAATGGCAGGCCTTATGCAGGCCGCGCTGGACGCAACGGTGGAACATACCAGTGTGCGCAAACAGTTCGGTCGTCCACTGGGTACCTTCCAGGCGCTGCGCCACCGCATGGCCGAGTGCGCCGTGCTGGTAGCCGGTGTGCGCCGCCTTGCGCTGCAAGCAGCTTGGAGCGGAGACGCGGGCGACGCCGCGCTGGCCGCGTTCCACGCGCAGGACAGCGCGAGCAAGATCACCTATGACCTGCACCAGATGTTCGGCGCAATGGGCATGACGCTGGAGATGTCGCTGCACCTGTGGACCTACCGCATGAAAGCGCTGTCCTCTGAACTGGGCGGTCTCGGCGCACAGGCCGCCAGCGTCGCGAACGACTGTTTCACTGCGGACAATCCGTACTGACCATGGCCGTAATTCCACCCGACATCGACGACAAGACACTTGAGAGCTTAGGCTGGCGGGAAATGTCGGGTGGCTTCGGTTTTACCGAACTGGCCGGACCCTGGTGGGTGCGCAGTACCGACAGCGGTCGCGTAATGGGCCTGCGCCTCGCAGAGCAGCACGGTAACCAGAACGTTGGCACGGTGCACGGCGGTATGGTGATGACGCTGGCAGACAACGGCCTGGGCGCCGCTGTTACTCACGCTATTGATGGCCTGCATTGCGTGACCATTTCCCTGCAGACCCATTTCGTCTCTGCCGCAAAAGTCGGCGAGTTTATGTACTGCGAAGGTGAGGTTGTGCGTCGTACAAATAGTTTGGTGTTCGTGCGTGGCCTTATTCTCTCCGGCGACCGCACGGTGGCAAGCGCGGAGGGAATCTGGAAAGTGATAGAAGCCAGGTAAAAAGGAACTGCTATGAGTGAAAATTCCCATGAATTCGAAGCGCACGATTTCTTTCGCAGCGACCGATTTGTCGACGATCCTTACGCATACTTCGATTATCTGCGCGAGCAGTCGCCGGTGGTGCGTGAACCGCACCAGGGTATTTTTATGGTTACGGGCTACGATGAAGCCCTGGATATCTACAACAGCCCCGATCGATTTTCCTCGTGCATGTCGACCACGGGGCCGTTCGCCGGTTGCCCCATTCCCCTGGAAGGGCGTGAAAACGACGATATCTCCGAATTGATCGAACAGTACCGCGACCAGACGCCGTTCAGCGACCAGCTCCCGACCCTGGACCCGCCGGTGCACACCGACCACCGCGCCTTGCTGATGCGACTCATTACTCCCGTGCGTCTCAAGCAAAATGAAGAGTACATGTGGAGCCAGGCCGATCAGCAGATCGACACGTTTATTGCCAACGGCGAATGTGAGCTCATGGGCGACTTCGCCCAGCCCTTCGCAGTGCTCGCCGTTTCCGACCTGTTGGGCGTGCCGCCCGATGACCGCATCAAGTTCCGGAAAAAACTGATACGGCAGGAACAGGAGCGCGGTGGTGCCGGGGTAGGCGGTGTGGAAAACAAAGAGGTCGAGCACTCACCGCTGGAATGGCTGTACGAGACCTTTTCGGCGTACATCGCAGACCGCCGTAACAACCCTACAGAGGATGTTCTCTCGGGACTCGCGGCGGCAACCTTTCCCGACGGGTCGGTGCCCGACCCTCTGGACGTGGCTCGCATCGCTTCCAATTTGTTTGCTGCTGGTCAGGAGACCACGGTGCGATTGCTGAGTTACGCCTTTCAGATGGTCGGTGAGCGCCAGGACATTCAACAACGCCTGCGTGAGGACCGCAGTCTCATCCCCAATTTTGTGGAGGAGTGCCTGCGCTTTGAGGGCCCTGTTAAGGGCGACTTCCGACTGGCGAAAATGCCGACGCAAGTGGGCGGGGTGGATATTCCTGCTGGCTCCTTCCTGTATATCGCCAACAGCGCCGCCAATCGTGACTCGCGCCAGTTCGACAACCCCGGTGAATTTCAGGTGGATCGGGAGAATGCCCGTCTGCACGTGGCATTTGGTCGCGGTCGCCATGCCTGCCCTGGAGCTCCGTTGGCACGGGCCGAGGCGGTCATCAGCCTCAATCGTATGTTCGATCGGACCAGCGATATCCGGATTTCAGAAAAAGTTCACGGGCCGCCCGATGCACGACGCTACAGCTACCTGCCCACCTTCATACTGCGCGGGTTGACTCATCTCAACCTGGAATTCAACCCGGTAGCGGCGGGCGGTGCGCAATGAAGGTGCAGGTCGATGCACAAATATGCGCTGGATTCAGCGTCTGCCTGGGGCTGGCCCCCGAAGTGTTCGAACTGCACGACAATGGCTACGCCGTTGTGCGGACCAGCGAGGTGCCGTCGGAGTTAGAGGACGCAGTGCGCAAGGCCGTGAGCCAGTGCCCGTCGAGTGCGATATCGCTCACTGATTCCCTTGATTCCGAGTCCGGCTAGAGGGGTAATGCAAGCGCTGGTAAAGCTCACACAGCGTGCTGACTCAGTCACTTTTTTATCGCAGTCGCACACCTCCGCGCCAATTGAGAAATTATAATATTTGAGTATAAAAAAGGACAATAGTTGGTATTAATGCCCATTTATATACTCATTAAGTTGAAATTATGATCAGTTGGACGTAGATTCAACGCCAAAGTGCTATGTGGAGTAACACGTGTGAACACGTCACACAGAACCGGCAAGCAAGGTGCGGTTCTCTTTCCCGAACAACAGCGCACATTGGAGACTTTGGGTGAAAACCTGCGTTTGGCCCGCAAGCGGCGCGGTCTCTCCCAGAGTGCGCTTGCGGATCGTGCGGGCATTAACAGAAAGACGCTGCGAAAATTGGAGGAGGGTGATCCTGGTGTGGCTATCGGTCATTGCCTGCGTGTGCTGGGCGCGTTATCGATGGGAGAGGAGCTCGCGCGCGTAGCGCTTGATGACGAACTCGGACGCAAGTTACAGGATATTGAAACTCTGGGTCGTGGAAAATGACCCGGGAGGTATTGGTCTATGCGGACTGGGAAGAGTTAGACCCGCCGCAGTTGGTTGGCACGCTTCGCCAGGAAACGCCGCGCGGCAGGGAGCACTTCAGCTTCGTTTACGCCGATGAATGGCTGAGTTCCGACCACGCTTTTGCCATAGACCCGGACCTCGCTTTGTATTCGGGTGAACACCACGCAGCCGGGGATGATAACTTCCGCACGTTCCTGGACTCATCACCGGATCGCTGGGGACGAACCCTGATGCAACGCCGGGAAGCCATTCTCGCGCGCGAAGAAGACAGGGAGCGCCTACGCCTCACTGAGCTGGATTATCTTTTGGGCGTACACGATACCCATCGCATGGGCGCGTTGCGATTCAAGGAGGCTGCACAGGGACCGTTCTTGAATGACGCGATGGAGTTAGCGGTACCGCCGGCAACCTCGCTGCGCGAATTGGAACAGGCGGCCTGGCACATTCAGGACCCTCGCAACGATAAGGATCCGGAAGTGGCTCGCTGGCTGGGTATGTTGATATCGCCCGGTTCGTCGTTGGGTGGTGCGCGTCCCAAGGCATCGGTAACGGTGAATAACGACGAACTTTGGATTGCCAAGTTCCCGGGGCGGGAAGATGACTACGATGTCGCCGGCTGGGAGCAGCTTACTCACGAGCTTGCAGTGGAGGCCGGGGTGATCATGGCGCCCTGCGAAGCGCGTAAGCTTGGAAACCAATACAAGACCTTCCTGACGCGGCGTTTTGATCGCACAGCTCAGTCCAGGGTCCACTTCACATCGGCCATGACCCAACTCGGGTATTACGACGGCCGTGCAGATGGCGCCAGCTACCTGGAAATAGCGGAATTCCTGACCCGCAGCGGTGGGAATGTCACGCAAGACCTGCAACAACTCTGGCGTCGCATTCTCTTCAATGTACTGGTCTCCAATACTGACGATCATCTCAGGAATCATGGATTCCTTCTTACTCCGGGTGGATGGGTGTTGTCACCGGCGTATGACGTTAACCCGAACCCTGAGGGCCCGTCGGGATTAACGCTGAACATTGACGGGACCAGTAATGCGCTCGATATTGAGCTGGTTATGTCTGTGTCTGAGTATTTTCGCTTGAGGAGTCGAGAAGCGCTCGCGGTTAAAGAGGAAGTAATCGCGGTAGTTGCCACGTGGAGGCATAGGGCGACCCGGGTTGGTCTTTCGTCTGTTGAGGTCGATCGGATGGAACTCGCCTTTCAAGCATCCTGTCGCGGTTTTTGAGGTCGCCCGTTAGGGCTGATGGAAAGGTTTGGCGGTGTTTTCAACCCAGTTGTGCATGGAGAATTCCTGCTTCAAGCAGCGAGCGACGGCTGAGATAACCCGCGGCAGTGTTTCTTTCATCGGTAGTCGTTCAGTCTGTTGAAATTGTCGCAACCAGGCTGCGCAGGAGTAGCGCCTTCCTTACTTGATTGGCAACGGTTGCGATGCGCATACCCCGTGCACAAGACGAACTGGTAGACTCACTGCTTTCAAGCCCCGCCTCGCGATTGCAGAGCTTGCTTTAAAGCTGGTTTAGAGTAGGTCGTCCTGCTCAAAAACAGGCCGAATTGCCAGCCTGTTGATTGTTTTCGCCATGGCCTCAACATCTGGCGGATTGGATTGTCTCAGCCACCAGGAAAGCGTTTCGACGATTCCGGCAATGGCAACGCTCACGGCAAGGTCTATTGGTAGTGATGCACTGGGGTCGGCCTGATCTCTACAGGCAGCCAGCGCTTCCTGCAAGTAAGCTTCCTTGAGGATGGCGGCAGCTCCGCCAGTAAGTAAAGCATGCCACAGTTTCTTGTGTTTCCAGATAAACGAGCACAATGCCAAAGTCGACGCATATGTGTCAGCCGCGTGAACTATCGGCAATGTCATGGTTAGCAGGCGGCGGATTTCTTGTGCTGCGAGATCGTGAAGAAGTTCTTCCTTGTCTTGATAGCGGCGAAAAAATGTCGCATATCCGACACCCGCCTTGGCAGTGATTTCCCGGATGGTAATCTGCTCGAAACTCTTTTCGTCCAATAGTTCGAGTAGGGCGTTTAGGAGTGCAGCATGGGTGCGGGTGAGCTTTTTCCCGGGTCGGTGCAGGGAAGCTGTGGTCAATTTTTGAACTTGAGACATAATATATCGTTCTATGCGTATTTGTGCAGCGGATCGATTATACCCAAATCATTTTTTGGCTCAAATATGAAGGAATTTTCATGAGGACTAGCTATGAAAGGATTTATGCTGAACACCAGCGCTTGCTATATGTAGAAGCACACTTTATGATACACACTGTATCATAAAGCTCTGATTTTGACCCATCTGCAGGCGTAGTTGGTAGCGTCCTGTTGGCCCCGTTCGCTGGGGTTTTCTCCTGTGTGTGAGCCTCAGGCGAAGGCGTCATCAAGTTCGAGTTTTCGTCAAGTATCCGTTGCCCGGAACCCGTTTCTCTGGTGCCGGGTGACAGATCAGAGCCAGCCGACAGGCATGCCGCATTGCAAGCAGTGCACCAACAGAATGACAAAGGAGGTACTTGTGCCTATCAATTCCGCCAGACTTTACAATCACGGGTTTTTTCTCAATGCCATAATTGCGGCAGTACTGGCTGGATTGCCACCTGCCGTCGCGGCCGCTGATGACATTCTCGATTGCCCGCTTCGCGACACGCCTTTTTCAGTGGATATGCCGATGATGGACCTGGCGGCCAGCCCGGAGGCGAAGGCGGTGCTCGACGCATCTGTTCCTGAACTGATGCAGCGGATACCAGCTATGTTTCTCGCCACCGAGGCGCCAGCATTGAGTGCGATCATGACCTTGCGTGGCTCCACCGAATTGCTGCGTATGCCCATGCCGGATGAGGCCATCGCGGCACTGAATGGCAAGCTCGGCACACTGGCGATCACCGAAGAGATAAAGCGCACACGTTGTGCGCGTTATGACAACGAGTTGCCTGAGTTCGCTCTTTCAGACGCCTCAGTGCAGGTGCTGGTATTCAAGAAAGTCAACGGTTACGACCATGAGGAGGGAGGCGCCGCGGCTGCCGCCGCGATCCAGGCAATGGGCGAGAAAAATGGTTGGGGTGTAACGCTCACTGACCGGGCGGGGGCGTTCAATGCCAAAAGCCTGAGCAAGTTCGATGTGGTGGTCTGGAACAATGTCAGCGGTGACGTGCTCACCTTGAGCCAGCGTGAGGCCTTCAGGGATTTCGTGGAGCAGGGCGGTGGTTTCCTGGGTATTCACGGCTCCGGCGGCGACTTCATGTACCTCTGGGACTGGTATCTGGAATCGTTGATCGGAGCCCTGTTTATCGGGCATACCATGGCGCCGCACTATCAGGATGCAACGGTGCGGACGGCAGTGGCGGCCAGCGGGATAAGCCAGGGTATCGACGCGGAGTGGACCGTCCATGACGAGTGGTATTCCTTTGCGGAAAACCCGCGCAAGGGCGGTGCCGACGTGGTGCTTACCGTGGACGAAAACAGTTACAAAGCGGAAATGAGTGGAATCAGCCTGCGCATGGGCGAGGATCATCCCATCGCCTGGAGCCGCTGCGTCGGCGCCGGCCGCGCCTTTTATACCGCGATCGGGCACTTGCCCGAGGTTTACGACAATGTGCAGAACCTGGCGCTGCTGGAAAACGCTCTGGCGTGGGCCGCCGGCGAGGGCTTGGCGTCCTGTGGGGCGGAGTGAAACTTCCAGGATCAGTGTTACTGGGGGCCACGAAGCTGCCCACAGTCGCCTGATATTCATTGCCAGCGCAGGAAAAGCCTAAAATGATCAAGCGGCGCCGTTTATTCCAGCTATCCCTCGCGGCAGCCGCTGCACCGTTTTTTCCCAGCGTTGTTGCCAATTCCGGGCAGCTGGGCCGGTGGTCTGCAAGGGCTGGAATGCCACTGGCGTTGCAGGAAATATACCCCGCGATCAGGGGTGAACTGATCCATGTGGCCGGTGGTTTGACCCCTGTCGCTGAGGGGCGAGTGCGACCTTCGGATGTTCACCTGCAATACAACATTGCTGAAGATCAATGGCAAACCCGCGCCGCGCTACCAGAGGCCCGCCATCATCTCGCTCTCGCTGCCAGCGGCGCACATATTTACGCGCTGGGTGGGTTCCGCAAAGAAGCGGCGGGGGATTGGTCCATGTGTGACCATAGCTGGAGGTATTTCCCCGAGGAAGATCGCTGGCAAACCCTGCCATCCGCGCCCGAGCCCTATGCCGAAGCGGTCACCCTGGCCGCAGGCGGACTCATTCACGTTGTGGGCGGCAGAACCCCTAAAGGTGAAAACAATGCTGGCTGGATGGATCACACCGATAGTAAGCGTCACCTGGTATTAGACAGTGCTGGCAAAAAGTGGTTGACGCTCGCGCCACCAGCGTATGCCCGCAACAGCGCTGCAGGCGCGGCCATAGACGGCAATCTCTTCGTTGTCGGTGGGCGCGGAGTAAAGAGTGGCAACATGGCGCAGCTGGAAGTTTACGATACGAAAGAGGATCGCTGGCGGGAAGCCTCTCCCATGCCACAGGCACAGGGCGGGCTCGCCGCCGCAGCGCTGGACGGTCATCTAATTGCCCTGGGTGGAGAATACTTTGGTTCAAATGGCTATGGCGTTTATTCGGAAGTCTGGCGGTACGAACCCCAGGTCGATTACTGGTCAATGCTGTCGCCCATGCCGACACCTCGCCACGGCCTCGGGGTGGTGAGTGACGGCTTGGCGCTTTACGCAATTGGCGGAGCGACGGAGGTTGCTACGCGGGGAACCAGTGCGAGCATCGAACGTTTCATCATCAAATAAAACTCAGATTAGTCATCGGGCCAGCAGCTTCCGTGATGAGTGTCTGGCCGATCGAATCGGTAATGATAGCCTTCAAGTTTGGGAAAAATAAGCGGCCTGCTGAGAGTAGATTGCGCTGCTTCACTTCACGATCGCTTTGATGTCGTCTATGGACCTGCCTTTCGTCCCTGATTTCTTGCCTCCCACAGGGTCTGCAATATGATCCGTTGATCTCTACCAATGCTCAGGCGGTCGACCACCTCAGCACCATGCGTCGGAATCGGTGCGCCTCAAAATTCGCCCGTTCCTCGTCTCGACAATGTATGGCCTCCAGGATCCTGCGTCTTCCTTGCTTCCACTCCTGCAGTGGTACGGCCTGGGCGAAAATTGCCGGGTCGGACTGGGCAGTGTATAGCTGCATTGCTACGTGTGATAACAGCTCTAGCAATGGGCGCTCGAACAGTTCAAACAGCGATTCCCTGAAGTCAATCTCAAACCGAATGCAGTCTTCGGCATTTTCAATATTATCGAGCCTTTCAATGAGTCGGGTAATTACGCCCAGTCGAGTTTTTGGCAGTTCGCGTGCAGCGGCACAGATGATGTCGCAGTCCAGCAACACAGTTAGTTCGAATGCTTCGCGGTACCCAATGTTGTGCACGCGCATGTAAGTGGCAAAGGCGCGTTCGATAGCTTCGTGGTCCGGCCGCGCACCGTAGTAGCCGCCGCCGGGGCCACGCTTCACTGACAGCAGGCCCTCGTGCTCAAGAATGCGTGCGGCCTGCTGCACAGTGACGATACCGACGCCGAGTTCTGCGGCTACTTCGCTCAGGGAGCCAATCTGCTCTCCGGCGGGGCGGGCGAGGATCAGGTCACGCAGGTGGTTGGCACTTTCTGTAACGAGCCCGTTGCCGGACGATTTCTTTTCCACCAATTGGTTCCTCAGTTGTACCACAGGCGTGCGGGAGCTTCCCTCGAACCTGTGAGTGGGTTGTGGGAAGATTAACCAAATTCCAATGATATGTCATTTATAAGCATGTATATTCCCTTTTTCCGATGGTATAGCGGCAAAAATCTGTTGATAACACATAAAACAGGTATATAATTAATCCCACGAGATTACCCTAACTGGAGCGGCGCTATGGCGTTTCCACTGCCCGACAGGTCTATCCTTCCACAGTACCCGGTCATAGTAGGTGACGACAGGCGCACACGAGCCGGGGGTGAAGTCTGGAGGCATATTTATCCCGCCAATGGGGAAGTCAGCACGGAACTGGTACTGGCGGGGACCGCAGATGTGGCCGATGCAGTGGCCGCAGCGCGCGCGGCATTTCCGGCCTGGCGTGACACGCCTGGGGATCGTCGCCGCAAACTCCTGCTGGCAATGGCAACCCTGATTGAAAAGCACTGCGAGGAACTGCACTTGCTGGAGACGTTCGGCAACGGCACCTCCAGCATGATGGCTGGCCACATTCCCGCAGTGATCGCACAGCGGCTGTGCTACTACGCGGGCTGGGCGGATAAGGTTCGCGGTGAGACGCTCGACGCCTGGAACGGTCCGGCGCATAACTACGTTAACTATGAGCCCTACGGAGTCGTGGGCGCCATCATACCCTGGAACGGTCCTTTGTTCGCTGCGATCATGGTCTTGGCGCCTGCACTGGCGGCGGGCAATTGCGTGGTGCTTAAGGCACCAGAGCTTTCGCCTTTTTCGGTAATGCGACTGGGGGAGTTGTTTCTCGAAGCGGGCTTCCCGCCGGGCGTAGTGAATACACTTGCGGGGGGCGCCGCTGTAGGCGAGGCCATCGTGTCTCATCCGGGAATCGACAAAGTGCAGTTTGTCGGCAGCGGCGCAACCGCAAAAAAGGTACTGCAATCAGCGGCGCAGACCTTGAAGCCATGCGGGTTGGAACTCGGTGGAAAATCCGCAGTGGTTGTGTTTGCCGATGCTGACCTGGCAGAGGCGGGCCGCAGGGGCCTAGCTGGCGCTATCAGTGTCAGCGGCCAGGGTTGTGTCAATGGCACGCGGTTGTTGGTGGAGCGCGCGATCTATGAACAGTACCTTGGTGTGCTTGAGGGCATTGCCGGACACATCCCGGTGGGCGACCCGTTAGATCCGGGCACTGTCATGGGTCCGATCATTTCCGAGGCATCGCTCGAACGTATCCAGGCAGTCATTGCAAAAGCACAAGCTGATGGCGCCCGGCTGGTGACGGGCGGCGAACGTCTCACCGGTGATTGCGCCGCAGGCTATTACCTGCCCGTCACTGTGTTTGCCGATGTGGATCACGCGAGTTCGTTGGCGCAGCAAGAAGTGTTTGGTCCGGTCCTGTCAGTCACCCCATTTGATACGGAGGAGGAGGCCATCACTCTGGCCAACGACACTGACTACGGACTGGGTGCATATATTCACACGCGCGACTTGCGCCGGGCCCACCATGTTGCCGGCTGTATGCAGGCGGGCATGGTGCAGGTCAACGCCTCCGGGGAGGGCATGCAGCCCTTCGCGCCGTTTGGCGGCTATAAGCGCAGCGGCTACGGGCGCCTTGGGGGAGAGCAGGGGCTGTTGGAGTTCCTGCAGGTTAAGAACGTGTGGATGAACCTCACCCCGGAGCAGCAGGCGTGAGTAAGCTCGATCCTGCTGAACGTTCGGCACAGGGCACGCGGGCGGCGGAGAAACTGCTCGGCGCGCCACTCCCTGAGCCCGCCACCCTGCTGCAATCGACCTGGCGCGACTTCATATTCGCAGAGGTCTGGACCCGCCCGCGATTGGACCTGCGCTCGCGCTATCTCATTAGTCTCGCTGGTGCCGCAACCAGCGACACACCCGACGAGATCCTCGACGGTTACGTGCATGGCGCGCTTGCCACCGGCGAACTTAGCCTGCTGGAACTACGTGAAGCAGCGGCTCACCTTGCCATTTACGCCGGTTGGTCGAGAGCGGCGGTGTTGGACAATGCTGTCTCCCGGGTAGTCGCATCGCGGGGTCTACAGGAGGAACGCTTTGCACCGGTTCGCGAGGCGCCCTGGGATGAGCAGACACGTCTGCAGGACGGTGCTAGAAGTTTCGAAAATGTGATGACCTTCAGCGGGCCGCCACCGGCCACCGCCTATTTCGAGGGCGGCATCTTGAACTTCGTTTTCGGCGAAATTTGGGCGCGGCCCGGTCTGGACCAGCGCGGTCGGCGCTGGGTAACCCTGGTCGGAGTGGCAGATTCGTCCGCGGATACACCGATTCGCACGCATATCTACGGCGCCATGGCCAGCGGCAACGCGAGCTACGAGGAAATGGACGAATTTGTCCTGCAATACGCCATCCATAGCGGCTGGCCGCGGGCTTCATTCGTTCAGGGCGTTGTGCTCGAAATGGCGGAGAAACTGCGCAGCGGCCTGACCTGGGACGGCAAGGAAAAAGGAGAAGCGGTGAATGAACAAGGCAAGTGACATGAACGGCCGGGTGGCGTTGGTGACCGGCGCGGCTTCAGGGCTCGGGCGCAGCACCGCCATGGCGCTGGGCCGAGCGCGCGCCGCTGTTTGCGTGGTGGACGTAAACCCGGACGGCCTGGCGGAGACCGTCGAAGCAGTACAGGCAGATGGCGCACAGTGCTATGCGCAGACCGCTGACCTCTCACAGCCAGAGAGTTGTGCTGAGGTCGTGGCGGGCGCCGTCGCTGAGTTCGGCGGCTTGGATGCGCTGTGCAACGTCGCGGGTGTTATTTATTTCAACCATTCCACCGACATGCCTCCGCAAGACTGGAATAAGACGATTGCCGTTAACCTGAGCGCGCCGTTTTTCCTGTCTCAGGCTGCAATTCCCCATTTGCTGGAGCGCGAAGGGGCTATCGTCAACGTCTCCTCCTCCGCCACCTATATAGGAGAGGCCTATGCCGCGGCTTACTGCGCTTCCAAGGCGGGGCTTACCCATCTCACCAAGGCGCTGGCGATGGAATACATGTACAAGCCTATTCGCATCAATTCTGTAGCGCCCGGAGGCATGATGACGGGCATCGTGTCGAGCATGATGAACCTGCCGCAGGATCTCGACGGCAGCCTGATGGAGCGCTTTAAGCCACTGCGTGGCATGGTGGAGGTGGAGGACGTGGCGGACCTCATTGCCTTTCTCGCCTCTGATGCCGCCCGCGGCTATCACGGCGCCTGCATCAGCATCGACAAGGGCATAACCGCGGGTTAGGCCAGGAGAGTCAATACAGTCATGGGAAAACTTGGGTTTATAGGACTTGGCAGTCAGGGCGCGCCGATGGCGCGCCGCATGATCGACGCTGGTCTGGATGTGGTGCTGTGGGCGCGACGGCCACAGACTTTAGAGGAGTTTGGGGACACGCCAGCGCTCATTGCCGACAGTGTCGAGGCACTTGCCGCACAGGTGGACTACTGCGCGCTGTGCGTGGTGGACGACGCTGGTGTAACGCAGGTCTGCGACGCGATGATACCCGATATGCGCGCCGGTGCATTAATTGTAATTCACTCTACCGTGAATCCAGAACTCTGCAGAAAACTGGCCGGTCGGGCCAGGGAAAAGGGTATCGAACTGCTCGATGCCCCGGTGAGTGGCGGCGGCCCCGCAGCTGCCGAAGGTCGGCTCACCGTGATGGTGGGTGGCGCTGCCGATGCTGAGGCTCGCGCCCGGCCTGTTTTCGAAACCTTCGCTCGCACCATCGTTCATCTCGGTGATGTCGGTGCTGGCCAGACCACCAAACTGGTGAATAACACACTGATGGCGGCGAACCTCGCCGTGGCGCACCACGCCATCGAAACAGCGCAGGCGCTGGGCATTGACGCCCTTGCTTTCGGGAAACTTGTGGCCGCCAGCAGCGGGCACAGCTTCAGCTTTGACGTGCGGGCCAGAATGTCTAGCCCCACTGATTTCCGCCACGGCGCTGAGCTGCTCGCCAAGGACGTACACCTATTGGGCGGGACAGTAGGGAACACTGCTGACTACGCGGCTTTGCGAGATACGGCCGGCCGGTTCCTCAACGCGGCCCTGCAATCGCCTGATGACACTTTGTTGAGAGAAGGGCAAGAACTATGAGTTTTTCGTTAGATCAGTATCGATTGGACGGCAAGGTTGCCGTGGTGACGGGCGCCGGTGGTCGTGGCAACAGCATTGGCCGCGCGTACGCCCTGGGCCTGGCAACTGCTGGCGCATCCGTGGTCGTGGCGGACCTGAACGGGGAGGGCGCGGCGGCGGTTGCGGACGAAATTGGGGAGAACGGTGGAAGCGCCCTTGGCGTGCAAGTCGACATCGCGGCGCCCGACTCGGTACAGGAATTGGCGGCGGAGGCCGCCTTTGCCTTCGGAGGTGTCGACATTCTAGTCAATAACGCTGGCCTTATGGCGGAGCTGAAATCCGAGCAAGCAGTGGACATTTCCCTGGACGAATGGAACCGCATCATGAGGGTGAATGTGACGGGAGCGCTGAACTGTGCACAAGCCATGGTGCCCCTGATGCGCAAACGCGGCGGTGGCAAAATTGTCAACCAGGTCTCCGGTGGCGCGTTTCCCGCGATTTCTATCTACGGCATCAGCAAGTTGGCCCTTGTGGGCTTGACCACTACGTTGGCGCGACAGCTCGGTCGCGAGAATATTAATGTCAACGCTATCGCTCCCGGTAACACCACCAGCGACGCAGGGATACAGCTCACACCCGAAGATTCACCGTTTATCCAGTTCCTGGAGGCTAGCGTTGCCATGCGGGTGCGTGGCGCGCCAGATGAGCTGGTGGGCACTCTACTGATGCTCTGCTCTGAGGCAGGCGCATGGATTACCGGGCAGGTGATGCATGTGGACGGGGGTTGGGTACTGCGACCATAGTGAAAGGATTAACAACAGAGAAGATCCCAGATATCCATTTGGCCTCAAGACTTTTCGGACAAGCTTGATTGAGGTCCGCAACAAGCCGAATTGAAAAACGAATTACGATAGAGAGGCAAATAGCGATGAATAATAAAATGATAGCGACGTTGCGCCATAGCTTGCGCTTGTCCTGTTCCCTCGCTTTAGCAACGCTGGCGTCGCTGCAGGCAGCAGCACAAGACGAAAATGCAGGCAGTACAGCGCAGAAAGATGAAAAGCTGCTCGAGGAAATTGTTGTGACCGGCACTTTGTTGCGCGGACTCGAAGCACCGGTAGGCACGCAACTCATTAGCATGGATGCCCAGCAGATACAGGCCACCGGCGCAATGTCGGCGACGCAACTGTTGCAGACGCTCCCGCAGAATAATTCGTTTAACAGCCTGCAATATTCCACGTCGGCGGCGAACGTTATTACCAGCAACCGTCCGAACCTGCGCGATCTACCTCAAACGACTGGTGCTTCATCCACGTTGGTGCTGTTAAATGGTCACCGGGTTGTGGGCATGGGGGTCACCACGACCAGTCCTGACGTGGACGTGGTGCCGCCAGCACTGTTGCAGCGTGTCGAAGTAGTTCCCGACGGAGGCTCCGCGATCTATGGTTCGGATGCCGTGGCCGGTGTTATCAATTTCATAACCCGCCGCGACTTTGAAGGCGTCGAAGTGGAAGCCAGATACGGCGCGGGAGAGGAATACGATGCGTATGATGTCAGTGTCACCGGCGGCTTCAAATGGGAATCCGGCGCAACCTATCTTGGCTACAACCGAATTAGCCGTGATTCGTTATCTGGAGAAGACCTTGACTGGGTAAGAATGTACCCGAATTTTCGGCAGGATATCCCCGTTCTGGACCAGCCTGTTACAAATCTCGGTTGCGCTCCCGGCAATGTCAGGGTCGGGGGCCAGTCATACGCACTGCCCTACACAACGGGCAATGCCGAGCCGGGCACGGTGAACGAATGTGACGCTTCCGATTTTGTTGACCTCTATCCGGAGCAGACCAGGGATTCGGTGATGTTCGGTATTTTTCAGGAGATCGGCGAGAAGGCTATCCTCGAGGCGCGCGCGTTTTATATGAACCGCGACACCAGGTCCAATCAGAGCGCCGAGCCAGTTACGGCGAGTATTACCCCAGGTGGCAGCCCGTTTCGCGACCAGTATCTTGCTACGGGTGACCCCGGTGAGATACAGGCTGTGGACTTCCTGTTGCCCGGCAACCTGGACCAGGAGATTGAACTGGAAACCTGGGGCATCTACCCGACGCTGACAGTTGAGTTGCCTGCTACTTGGCGAATGCGTGCACGACTCGGTTACGGTGAGAGCACGACTGAGAACGAATATCCGAACCCGAGCACAAACGCCTTGAATGGCGCTATACGCGGAGGGTTGATCAATCCCTACGACATTGACAACAGCGATCCGGCAGCGCTGAGTGCCCTGTCTAACTACGGAACTTACGGGAATACGGAACAGGCCCTGTTCGACTCCAGCATTATTTTCGATGGCGACCTTTTTTCCCTGCCGGGCGGGCCGGTGAAGCTGGCCCTCGGCGGCCAATACCAGGATCAGGACTACGATGTACAGGCGGGGGATGTGGTTTTCGGAACTCAGGATGCCGGGTTTGACGGCCTGACAATTGATGGTGTAGAGGTGTATCCCGCCTCGGACCCATTGGAAACGGTGCGTCTGAGCCGTGACGTCACCTCCGTGTTCGGCGAATTGGTTGTCCCGGTATTCAGCGATGCGAATGCGGTCACCGCTATCGAGGAACTATCACTGTCGGCATCGGTTCGCTACGACGATTACAGTGATTTCGGCAGTGTGTCCAATCCGAAGTACGGTCTCACGTGGCGACCGGTGGAGTGGGTTGCCCTGCGCGCCGCCTGGGGCGAGTCGTTCGTTGCTCCAAGCCTGGCGGACAACTCCGCCACGACGGTCGACTCGGCAACCTTTGCCAGCGCCGGCTTTCTCTACCCGCCCCAGGATCTTGTTGACAGTGGCGCTTATCCGCCGGTCCAGGCTGGACAGGTAGCCATTCTGTTGCAGGGCACCTCCCCCGGTATCGAACCACAAACAGCCGAGACCACCAGTTACGGCATCGATATCGAACCTCCCTTTATTCCGGGTCTAAGTCTGAGCCTGACCTGGTGGGACATTGAGTACTCGGGTCTCATCAGCTTGCCGAGCTTTTTCTCGCCCATCCCGTCCTTTGTTACATTCGCTTCTTTCAAGACGGTGAACCCGACCCAGGCTCAGATCGATACAGCCCTCGGTGGAGTGGACAGCGTTGTGGGCACCTGCGACCCCCAGCCTGACTGTGTATATATCATTACAGATGGTCGCAAGAACAATACCGGCGACTTCAACACCGATGGCCTGGACCTGGTGACGTATTATGAGCGTGACACAAGTTTCGGCTCCATCGATTTCAGATTCAATGGATCGTACGTGCTGAACCGGGAGCAGAACGCGGTGTCGGGTGCACCGTTCACCAATGTGCTCCAAACAGACTACAGCCGTTTCCGTGCCAGCGCGACGGTCGGTACCAATATCGGCCGGCTCCGTGCCGCAGCGACGCTGTATCACACCGCGGGTTACGACCTCGGTGCAGCCATCGGCATCCCTCCGCAGGATGATGTTGATTCTTACGAGGTGGTAGACCTGTTCTTCCGTTACAACGTGGAGGGTGAGGGCCTGGCCTCCGGCTTAGAGTTGATGTTCAATGTGAACAACGTTTTTGACGAGGATCCGCCGGAATACAGGAATACCAATACGGTGAGCCTGAATAACAACGGCTATATCAATGGCAGTACCTTAGGTCGGCTTTTTGAGTTTGCCGTCAGAAAGCGCTTTGAATGATTGATTTTGGTAACAGGACTAACGCGGGGAGATTCTATTTACTGCGCCTGCGCGCCGGTGCACTGTGGCAAGGCTGAGTAGTTTTCCGGCCTACCGATATTGGAAACAGATGCTTTGCGCATGAAGCGCTGGTTAGCCGACCGGCGGATAGGTTTTGGGGGTGCCTTCGAAGAACAATTCCCGCTCCTCGTATTCATACTTCGGAACCTCGTAGCGCGAACCGCCAGAGCCGCATCCCCCGACGGCTGCGGCTGTAACCAGGAATTCGGCACGGCGCTGGCAATGGTGTTTACTGCACCCTAGTCATCACAGCATCCGTCAAGCGTTGTGGAGAATAACCGCGGGGAAAGAAGTAACCTGAGAAACAATTTCAAGCGGTTTCCGCTGCATCGACGAGCAGTGTGCTGCCCGTCATGAACATGGCCATGTCCGAGGCGCAGAACAGCGCGGCGCGGGCCACGTCGTCCGGTACGCCCACCCGCCCCAGCGGGGTCGACACCATCGCTGCGATCTCCGCTCCGGTGACCTCGGTGCCACCCATTTCCTGCGCTGCTAGTAGGTTGCCTTCCGTAACGCAGTAGGTGGGTGCGATGCCCAGGACACGGATCGCGTGGGGGGCAAGTTCCAAAGCGAGCTGGCGGGTCAATCCGCGCACGGCGTGCTTGGAGGCTACGTAAGCAGACAGACCGGGCGACACGCCCCGAAAGCCGGCTGTCGAGGCGATATTGATGATAGTGCCACCGCGGCCAGCCGCCGTCATGTGTCGTGCCGCCTCGCGCGCGCCGAGCATGACCCCGCGGGTATTCACCGCCATAACTGTGTCCCAGGTGTCGGCGTCCATTTCGTCCAGTGACCGGAACGGGAATACGCCGGCGTTATTCACCCAGACGTCGATGCCGCCAAAACTCTCAACGGCTAGGTTCGCGAGGGCCTCAACGGCCGTGGTATCGGTGACGTCAGTGCGGCTGAAGAGGCAGCGGCCTTGAAATTGGCTGGTCAACTCCACGGCGGCGGTTTCGCCTGTCGCCGCCTCCAGGTCTGCGATGAGTGCATTCGCGCCGGCCTCCATTAGCCGGCTGGCAATCGCCCGGCCCAGCCCGCGAGCGCCCCCAGTGATGACGCAGGTACGCCCGGCGAGGGAGAGGAGCTGGTCGATGCTGCGGTCCGAGACATCAGCGATGGCTGTCATTTCGTTTTCGCCTGCAGATCCAGGTGCAGGTTGTCCATGCCGCGGATGATGAAGGACGGTTCAAACTCGTAATTGCGTGCGCCCCTCGCGCCATGATGCGCCGCGGAGATCTCTATGTTGTCCGTCTGGTCCAGGAAGGCATTGAACATAGTCGCGACCTCGGCACGAGCCAGTGGGGCACCCGCGCACGTGTGGGAGCCGCGGCCGAAGCTGACGTGCTGCTTGATTCCGGGGCGCTTGAGTTTGAACTCGTTGGCATCGTCGCCCCAACGCTTCGGGTCGCGGCCCGCAGCGGCCAGGGCGACAATAACCTGCTTGCCCGCGGGAACGGCGATATCGCCAATCTTCGTATCTCGGCGGGCAACGCGGTGGGTGGCCTTCGAAGACCCCTCCAGGCGCAGTACCTCTTCCAGCATCCATGGAATGAGTGAGCGGTCTTCGCGCAGCTGTTGTTGCAGGTCGGGCTCATCCACGACATAGCGCATCGCATTAGCGAGCAGCTTCGCGCTGGTGTCCTGGCCCGCAGCGAACATGAAGGTCGACAGGCTGATCAGCTCGATCAGGTCGGGCTTCGACCCGTCCGGGTAGCTCGCCGTCGCCAATTCCGAGAGCAGGTCTTCCCCGGGGTTTGCGGCGCGTTCCTGGAGGTACCGCCCCATGAACTCGGCGATGAAGTAGACTACCGACATGTCGGTAGGGCTGTCCGGGTCATTTATGCTGCCCACGGTCTGACCCTCTGCAATTTTCGCCTCGAAGAGTGTGCGGTCCTCGGGGGGTACGCCCATGAGGTCGGCAATGACCATGGTCACGTAGGGGGTGGCGATGGTGTGTACCAGTTCGACCTTGCCATCGGCGATCGCTTTGGACGCCAACTCGCCGGCGTACTCGCGCATGAACGCCGCATTGGCCTTCAGTCGCGAAGGCGTGAACATGAGGCTGATCAGTGCGCGCACGTTTGTGTGGTGCCCGTCATCGTAGGTGACTACCATGTCGCCCCCGACGTATTTGTCACGGTGCGCCTCAAGTTGCGCGCTGATATCGGAACCTTCGGGGGTGAAGGGCAGCGGGAAGGCCGAACTGGCGAGTGAATTCAAGGAGGAGAAGTCCGCAGGGTTGCGCAGCACCTCGACACACTCCTCGAAGCCGGTAACCAGCAGGCAGTCGTGCGTCTCCAGCTGACAGACCGGCCCGCGGGGGCGCATCTCCTCAAAGTACTGGTAAGGGTCCCGCAGTACCCCGGGGTCGGTGAAATAGTCGCGTTCCTTAATTGGTTGTGTCATTTGCATATCCTCTGGAATCTGTTTTTGCCTGGCGCTTTTGCCATCAATAAAATTTATTCGCTGGGGGCGATGGTTACCCTGAGTCCGTCAAGTGCTGCGCTCATGCGCAGCTGGCAGGCGAGGCGGGAACTGTCCTCGCGATGCTCCGACATGGCGAGCAGATCTGCTTCGTCCGCGTTCATGTCCGGTAGGTCCGCCAGTTGGCTTTCGTGGATATACACGTGGCAGGTCGCACACGAGCACATGCCGCCGCAAATTGCGAGCAAGTCGTCAAATCCTGCATCCGTGATGGTCTGCATTAGCGTGCCGCCTTCATTGAAATTGAGCGTTGTCTTACGTCCATTCGTATCGGTTAAATTAATCTGTGCCACAAATAAAATCCTGTAGTGATTGAAAAATGTGAGTCCGAAATGTCGGCCCTACGTCAGTAGCTCGGGAATATTGCGGTTAGTCTCCATAGAATTGGTGCCCCAGCGCTCAACCGGCAGGCCCATTGCTTGCTGAATGGTGAGGCCGATGCGGGAAACAGGGTCCGCCCGCCCGGCCATGTGGTAGCCGGTGCGAATGCGATCGCCTGCGCCACCGGCCACCATGGTAGGGATACCTTCCACGGAGTGTGACTTGGCTATGGAGCAGTCCGAGTGGGCAAGGATCAGGCAGTTGTCCAACAACGTGCCGTCCCCTTCGGGGATTTTGGCGAGTGAATCGAGAAAATCGCGCCAGGCCAGCATGCTCTGTGTGGCAAACCAACCGACCTGCTCCTGGTAGCCCAGTTCGGGATTGACCGGCTCTTCGTGGGTCAGCGTGTGGTGGGTGGTGGTCGACCCCCTGCGGCGCAGGTTGGACGTGGTATCTGACAGCAGCACATTGATGACGTGGGTCTGGTTGCACTGCAGCGCCTTCGCCAACAGGTCGGACATGAGCCGGTGTGTCACCAACACGTTATCCATCTCAGAGTCCAGCTCCAGTTCCGGAGGCGGTTCGGGCATGGTGAAGTTTTCTACCGGGGCCGGTGGCTGAAGCTGTAGCGCAAGTTGGTTTTCGAGCTGGCGGATGGACGTGAAGTACTCGTCCAGGCGCCTGCGGTCCGCCGCGCCCACCTGGCGCATCAGGTGTCGCCGTTCCTCTGCTATGGCGGATAGAACACTCTTGTGCACCATCGTGGCCGGATCGGGCGTGAATGTCGTGGCATTCGGGTCCTGGAAGCCGTCGCCGAAGATGCGCTGGTACAGTGTTAGGGGCGACACCTCACTGGGGTTGGGAGAGCCGGCAGCGCGGAACGAGTAGGAGCGCTGGATGCCAGAGGTGCTGACTTCGATTGAGCGGAAGCGTGTGGACTGGCCAATGGCATCGCTGATCAACACATCGAGGGTGGGAGCCTCGACTTTCTCGCTGGGCACTGGAATCCCTGTCCGCAATCCGAGGCAACCGGTGATGTGCGGCTTATTTGGAACTCCGTCCAGCTTGACGTCAAAGCCACTGAACAGGGCGATCTTGTCGCGGTAGGGTGCTATCGGCTCGAGGTCCGCGGGCATGGTGTAGTCAAAGCCGGTGGTGGTGGGAATCCAACGCTCAGGGATGTGCCCGCAGCCCCAGACCCATGTGCCAAAGCGCACCGGAATGCGTTGCCCGGTCGCGGCGAAGGCCTTGCCGTTGTCGTCGAGGAACATGTCGAGGACGGGCAGGGCAACCCCAACTGCCGAGCCATTGAGTAATCCCTTGAGAATGCTCCTGCGATTAAATTTCTTCATGATCTATCTCCCGGCGCCACATAAGCATTTGTTAATTCCTGATGCTGGGGATCTGGCGTGATGGTGTAAAAGCCAGGACTGGTTGCAATGGTGCGGATCAGCTCTGGCAAGCGGTAGCCGTTGTCGGCAAATACTTGATTTAGATATTTAAAAAAAGGCCGTTCCGAGGAAGAAATGCTCCCGCCGACCGCGGAGCGGTAGAGTTTGTCGACCAGGCAGCTTGTGGTCTGGGGATAGTCGTATAGTGCCTGGCCGAGCCCGGCCGCCGCAACAAACTCCGTGCCGTCCAGCGAGCCGCTGACATTGATCTCCGCGCCGTTTTCGCGCGTGCGGAACACACCCAGTCCGTCAAAGTTTTCGAGAGTTAGCCCCAGCGGGTCCATCAGCGTGTGACAGCCTACGCAGGCTGGATTCGTGCCATGTGCCTCCAGCCTGTCCCGCGCCGTTGGACGTTCGGGGTTGGCGATGTCATTGATCCCGGTGAAGTCGACGTCGGCGGGAGGGTCAGGCACGTGTTGGCAGAGGAAGATTTCGCGGATCGCCTTGCCTCTAAGCGTGGGTGAGGAGCGGCCCGGGTGTGAGTGCAGCGCGAGGAAGCTAACCTGGGACTGGATACCCGCGCGGCCACTGGACTCGGAGAACTCTCCCATGCTCCAGCCGTGGCGTGTGGCGACGGGCATGCGGTACAGGATACCGAGCGAGCGCGTGAGTGGCGCGCTGCGCGTGGTGAACAACTCGCGGTAGTCACCCCCGCTTTCGAGCAGGTGATGGGTAATGGTGCGAACCGTCTGCTCTCGTGAGTCAGCGGCCACAGCGGAGTTGAAGGCGGGGTAGATCTCCGAATCCTTCGCCAGGTCTGCGAATAAATTGAAGTAGAGCATGTCCGCAAAAAAATCGCGTATGGCCGTCTCGAAGCGGGGCGAGGCCATCAGGCGATCTACCTGCTTCGCCAGCTCCACATTATTGGAGAGTTGGCCAGCCGCCGCCGCGGCGAGAAGTTCGGCGTCGGGCGCGGAGCCGGTCAGGAAATAACTTAGCCGCGTCGCGCTGGAATAGTTGTCCAGACGGAAGCTGCCGGGGCGCGCCGAATCCGGCATGAAGCGCTCGATTCTGAGCAGGAAGTCGGGCGCCACCAGCATGCCGGTAAGTGCGAATTGTAGCCCGCTGTAGAAGTTGCCCAGTTTGTCGTGACCAGCCTCTGCGAGGGACAGGAACAGATCAATTTCTGCGTCGCTCAATGGACGGCGAAAAAGGCGCAGCCCGTATTCCCCGATAAAGCGACGAGCGCATGTCTTGTCGAAGGTGTCCGCCGCGGCGGGATGACAGGATAGAAATGCGTCGCGCCGCTCTTGACTCATCACCACCGAGGCGATGTTACGGGCGCTGATGTTGTACTGCTCAATACTGAAGGGGGAGAGGCCCGCCTCGCTCGTGCCGACCGCTATCAGGCCATCGGAGCGCAATGCGCGCTCGAAGCGGCCGACCACTGCAATGTTGGGCCCAAAAATGTCCGCAATTGTTGCTCGGTACTGGGCTTCCGTCAGCCTGCGCACCTTTGGTGGGCCGCCCGCGCTGTTGAGTTCAGGCTCTGCCCTGGCCAGGGATTCAGGCGCCGTGGCGAGTGTGACCACCAACAGGACGGCCAGGCACCGCACCTGGATAAGCGGTCTCGAATTCGTGATTGTACATACCGTGTGCTTCAAGTTTTCGCGCTCCCTGGGCGTCAGGTTGATGGGTAGCAGGACAATAGGCCCAGTGTTTGCGTGGCTTGGTCGGAGACCATCGCCGCATCATTGATTGAGACCAAAGTTCAAGACCTGCAAGCGTTGCCCAGTACCAGTGCGGACAAATCCAGCAATTTGGCTTCCCTTGGTGCTGGCTTCCTGTGCCGATGGAATGTAATATAACACCCCTGTAAGAAACTGCAAGCCAGCAAAGGCCAATATTGGCCGCTGTGGCAACACAAGGTGTTATTGAATGGCGAGACCCAAGCAGGTTACCGATGAAACGCTTTTCAGTACTGCACAGCACTTGTACATGGTGCGTGGTCATCAACAGTTCACCCTCTCTGAGCTGGCGCGCGAGTTGGACATCTCCCGGGCGGCGATCATCCAGCGCTTTGAAGGGGTAGAAGCCCTGAAGCGTACGCTCAGCGAACAGGCGTTGACGTATTTCGAGAAGTTGCTGGGCTCAGTTTCTGCTGCTCGCTCGGCAGCGAGCCTGATGGCACTGGCAGTATGTATCGGCGACATGCTTGGCAGTCGGGCGCAATTGGCCAGCTTCCTGCAGGGATTTCAGGCCGACCTTGCAGACGAGGCCCTGGCGCAACTTGACAAGCGAAGAACAGAGGTGTTGTTCGATGCTGTTTCCAAGAGGATGCCGGAGCTGGTGATAAGTCACGATGCTGCGGTGGAGGCCTTCATCGCCCACCTCGGCGGCACTCTGCTGCAATGGCAGGTAATACCGGAGGAGATCAGTCCCGCGAAATTTTTGATAGAACGCACGCGCGTATGGCTATATCTCGCAGGAATTCCCCTCGACGATCCAACCGAGTAACCGTACACCCGTTAACCGGCAGCACTTCTATAAGAGAGAACCCGACATGCGATTTGTAGATTTTATCAAGGGTAAAACGCTGGTCTCAATGGGCGTGATTGGTCTCGCGACAGGAGCCATATTCAGCCACAGTCTGGAGCCGCCGGAAGGAGGCCAGGTCGGTTTTATCGTCCATGGCATGGGCAACGCGCTAGCCAGGCCGAGCCAAATCGACGTTATGTGCCCCGAGGGCCGTTCACGCGGTTATGTTCAAATTTTCGAGCACAGTCCTAAGGGGCAGCAGCGCGAAGGGGAATCTGTAGCAGATTTCCGCAACCGGGTGAATAAGGGAGCATTCGCGCTGGCCGAAATCGACGGCGGCAATCTCTGCGCTCACCCGGAATTGGGCCCGCCCGACCCACACTACAAACTGATGGCGGCGGCGGACGTCGTAGCGTTCGGCATTGACCTCGATGGCCGCCATACCACCCATTCCGGCACACTGGAGAAGGGTTCTTGCGCCCACGACGACTTTCGGGGCGTCGGCGACCGCAGTGGCATTGATAATCAGATGGCACGGGTGGTCGGTTGTGATGGGGCGGGCGAACAGTATGCGGCGGCGGACGAATCGGGCGACCTGCCCAGTGGGGAAAGCGGCGTTTCGGAGATGATGTTACAGGGCGGCTGGGCCGTCCTGGTCGTACTCAGGGGCCTGGATAGCTATGAGAGCGACGATCACGTCGACGTGGGCTTGTACGCCAGCGCAGACCCTATCGTACTGAGTGCGAAGAGAGAGGCAATTCCTTACGCAACCTACGCATCCGACCTGGACGCGCGTTTTCGTGGCGACACCCATGGCCGTATCGTGGATGGCGTGCTCATCACCGAGCCTGTAGACGTGCGCTTTCACTGGCTGGTCGCTGGCCTCCATCTGGAGCGCCCCCTAAAAGATGCTCGCCTTGAGGTGACCTTCAACGAGGATGGCGGCCTGCAGGGTTATCTCGCGGGCTACACCCCGGTGGAGGCAATGTACGACATTAACTACGGCTTCCGCAGTGCAGTGACGGACACCGGGGAGCCGGCGCCAGAGAAGATGAAACGCATGCTGTCGGTGCTCGGCAACTCGGTGATGGGTCGGACCTGTCATGGCGCCTATGCTGCTTTGTACCGCTTTGCGGACGCCGATCCAGATCCTGTGACGGGGCGTTGCCGCTCCATCTCGACGCAATACTGGATCCGGGCAACCCCGGCTTTCGTGGTGGATGCCGAGACCCACGGCGTCAATGATGCTCTGATGTCTCCTTGAGCCGGTCGTCTTCTCGGCATGTCCATAGCGTGGCCGCCGTCAAACTGGCAAGTTCTTGAATATGGAAGTCGACGTCGGTTGCACTTATTCAACGGAGGAGGTTTTTACTTGAATACCAGGGCTCAACTACGCAGAAAAACTTGGACCATGGCCAGGCGTGTCGTGCTTGCGGTCGGCTTGTCTACCGCAGCGACTTACGCGCAGGTGGAAGAAAGAACGGCTGGATTCGTGGTTCACCAGTGGGGTAACGCCAAGGCACGCGGGCAGGCGTCATGCCCGGATGGGCGCTCCCTGGGTTATCGACAGATTTTTGAGCGGGGGCCGCAGGGTGCTCGACGCGAAGGGGAGACGGAGGCCGACTATGTCAAACGTATGCGTGCTGGTGGCGTTGCCCTGGCGCACGTGGATGGCAAGAACCTATGCGTCCATCCCGAGCTGGCGCCGGACCCCCACTTTCGCACAATGGACGATCCCGCCGTTGCATCTTATGGTATCGACCTCGATGGGGTAGATTCCTCAAGGCACAACGAGCGGTCCCTTAGCGCATGTGCTCACGACGATTTCCCGGGTGTTGATGGTGCCGGTGGCATTGACAACCAGTATTTCCGCCTGACCGGGTGCAGCGGCAACCCGTCGGTGGTGGAAGAGGCCCACGCGGGTTGGTTGCCGCCATACAGCGAGGCGTTGGAAAACACTATGCTGGAAGGTGGCTGGGGCGTACTCATAGAGCTGCGTGGTGTGGATGATTACCAAAACGACGACAGTATCGAGGTTGGCATCTATGCAAATGCCGACCCAATTGTGTTGAGCGCGCAGCGCGAGCCGATCCCCTATGCTACCTACGCGGCGGAGCTGGACCCGCGATTCCGCGGCGAGACGCATGGGAAGATTGTCGACGGGGTGCTCACTACACAGCCTACCCACGTAAGGTTTCACTGGCTGGTTGCGGGCCTGCACCTGGAACGGCCCTTGAACAATGCTCAGATCAAGGCCAGGTTCAGCCCCGACGGTGTATTGGAAGGGTATCTTGGCGGCTATACGCCCGTGGAGGCACTCTACGATTTTCAGTACGGGTTTCGTAGCGCTACCGACAAGGCCGGAAATCCCGCCCCGGCAAATATGTTGGCACAGCTCGCCACAGGCGCGGCTAGCGCCATGAACCGGACCTGCAATGGAGCCTATGCCGCCTCGTGGCGGCTCGCTGATGGAGACCCCGACCCGGACACCGGGCGCTGTACATCAGTTTCCACGCAGTACTTTTTTCGTGCTACGCCGGCCTTTGTCGTTAACGTGGAAACACGCGGTCTCAATGACGAGCTGGTCAACGAAGACGGGTAGGCTGTTCGGCAATCGCTACCCCGGTGCGGGCTTTACCATTGGCTCGGTCTTGGTTTTTGCCTATATTGCTATGGACGATGTGGCCGCGCTGGGCGGCGACGCAAAACCCTGATCGGTACCACTAGAGGAATTTGCCAGCCTATGAGCCAGAACGTAGCGGCGCTGCCGCACTTTGAGACCCTTTTGCTCGCGCGTGACGGGCGCCTACTTACGATCACGCTCAACCAGCCTGACTCGATGAATACGATTACGCTTGCCATGCATCAGGAGCTCGCCGAAGTGTTTGCGTTCGCTGCGCGTGACACGCATTCGGATGTCGTGATGTTTACCGGCGCGGGTAAGGCATTCTCCGCCGGTGGCAACATCGACCATATGTGGAATAACGCCACCAATCCCCATCTCTTCGATGAGGAAGCGCGCCTGGCCAAACGTATCGTGTTCGCAATACTGGATCTCGACAAGCCTTTGGTGTGCCGTATGAACGGACACGCAGTGGGTCTCGGGGCCACGCTGGCGTTGCTATGCGATGTGGTTTACGCCTCGACGAAGGCAAAGATTGGCGACCCGCACGTAGCAATGGGTCTGGTGGCTGGCGACGGTGGCGCCGTGATCTGGCCGCAGCTCGTGGGTCTGCCGCGTGCGAAGGAATACTTGCTGACGGGGGAACTGCTGAGCGCGGAAAAGGCGGCCGAGATCGGGCTGGTGAATCATGCGCTGTCCCCGGCGGAACTGGACGGCGCCGTCGATGACTTCTGCCAGCGTCTCTTGCAGGGTTCAACCAATGCCATTCGCTGGACAAAGGTGCTACTAAACCTCGAACTGAAACGCGCAGCGAATGCAATTATGGACGCAGGCATAGCCTACGAGGCTGTTACCGTGCGTTCCGCTGACCATCGCGAGGGAATCAATGCATTGCGTGAGAAGCGCGAGCCGCAGTTTGGGTTGCACAGGGAGGAAGATTAGCCGTGGGTGATATCAGGCGTTACAAAATGATGGTGTTCTCTAACGCACAACCGGGGCGCGAGGTCGAGTACAACGACTGGTACCAGGATATCCATCTTGCTGACCTTGTTGCGCTCGATGGTATTTATTCGGCGCGACGCTACCGCTTTGCCCGAAATCTAAAGGGTGACGATGCCCACACCTATATGGCGATCTACGAGATAGAGACGGATGATATTGATGCAGTGCTCGGCCAGCTAGGCGTGGCCGCCGGCGACGGGCGCATCAGGATGTCCGACGCGATAGACACACAGGGCTCTATGGCACTGGTATACGAGGAGTATGGTCCGCCGGTGGCTAGTGGTACCTGAATTTCTGTGTCCAGCGCGATTACTCTGAGGCGCTAGTCAGTGCATCTAGCGGAAATTCGCAGAACTCGTGGGTCTGCTGGATTTCGACGAGGTTACCCTCCGGGTTACGGCCGATCGGATTCGGGCGCGGGGGCGCTGTTCTGGAGCATCTCAGCGTAGCAGGTGCCCGCCATCAGCATCGACGCGCGTTCCGCGGAATTGGGCTCGTCCAGAATGGTGTCGATGAAGGCATGGTTCTTCCAGGCGAAGAGCTCGCCGACGAGCTGGGGGCTGAAGGCGTCGCGGCAGAAGTTGATCACGGTGTCGAGATCGCGCACATGCACGGCAACATGAAGAATTCCACTGATCATGGGCGGAGTCCTCCAGAGCTTGTGATCACGTGTGGATTAAAGCACACTACGTTACCAGACAACACTGTTGTATTATTGTGATTTTCCAGGCCCCGACAGGGCAGGGTGCCACACCCGTGCGGACAGAGTTCGCAGAGGATTTCCATGGCAAACCAGGCCGAAAAAACGCCGGGTCTCGCTCCCGGTGAGACACGCCATCGCTAGTTTTGAAGTGCGAGCAGCACAAGATTGGGTCGAAGCCAGCATTGTAAGCAAGAGGAGCATCAGGGTGGAGCAAAGCGACGACGCGACGGGTGCACTGCGGCGCGAGGTTAGTGCCTGGCTAAGGGACAACGTGCCGGGCGCCTGGCGCGAGTCCATGACGGGCACAGCGCAGGAGTCTTTCGTAGAGCTGCAGCGCGGCTGGTTTCAAAAGCTGTCCGCGGCCGGCTACGCCACGCCGCATTGGCCGGAGGGTTGGCTCGGCGGAGGTCGGTCGCTCGCCCAACAAAAGCTCATCTTTGAGGAAGTCGCGCGCGCGGACGCGCCGCGACTCATTCTGTATTTTGTGGCCCTGTACCACGCGGCGTGTACGCTGCTGGAGTGCGGTAGCGCCGAGCAGCAGGCGCGCTACCTGCCCGCGATTCAAGATGGACAAATTTGGTGTCAGGGTTTTTCCGAACCGAATGCCGGCTCCGACCTCGCCGCGTTGCGCACGCGCGCGGAGCGGCGCGGTGACGTATATATCGTCAACGGCCAGAAAACCTGGTCGACCATGGCGCAGTACGCCGATCGCTGTTTGCTGCTCGCGCGCAACGACCGTAGCGGCCCGCCGCAGGCGGGCCTGACCTACCTGTTACTCGACATGCACGCGCCGGGAGTCACCGTGCGCCCTATCTCGCAGATCACCGGCGATGATGAGTTCGCGGAAATTTTTTTCGACGACGTGGAAGTGCCGGTAACCGAACGCGTTGGCGAGGAGGGCGCCGGCTGGGCAGTGGCGCAGGCTACCCTGGCCTCCGAGCGCGGCCTGACGCTGGTGGAACTGAGCCAGCGCATGCGCAGCGCACTGCCGCGGCTGGCAGATGCCATTAACGCGGCGGGCCGTGGCGACGACAGCGCCCTGCAGGACGACTTCGGCAATCTGCTCGCGCGCGTCGACGCCACCTGTGCGCTGGCAGACCGCTACCTGCACAAGCGCATCACGGGTGAGGAGGGCCCGGGTGACGCCTCCATCGTGAAACTTTTCTACTCCCGCACCCTTCGCGAGTTCACCCTGCTCGGCCGGCGCGTCGGCGGATTTACGGCACAGTGCGAACGCGGTTTCATGCGCGGCGCCACGCAGGAGACCGGCAACTGGCCACTGGATTTTATGAATTCCTATAACTGGTCCATCGCCGGGGGCAGCGACGAGGTGCAACGCAATATCATTGCCGAGCGCATGCTGGGCATGCAGCGGGAACCGAAGGACTGGCACACCGTGGAGCGCATCTGATGACGGTTTCCACGACGGAATTGCGCGACGCGGCGCGGCAGGTTGTTGATGATCTGGGTCTCGCCGCCGATGAGCAGGACACCTGGGCGCTGGTGGCCGAACTCGGCTGGCTCGTCCTGGAGATGCCGGAAGCCGACAGTGGCCTGGGCCTGGATCTTGCAGACGCCTGCGCATTGCACGTGGAACTCGGGCGCGGCCTGGCGCGAGTACCTTTTATCGCTGCACTGCTGGCCATCGACACGGTTGTGCAGTCTGAACTGCCCGAGCGCGCAGACCTGCTTGCATCGCTCGGTAGCGGTGACCGCTACATAGGCGTACCACTTGCCGAAACTGAGGTGCAATACGTTGGTGGCAAGCTCGATGGCGTTGCGCATGGCGTGCCGGCGGCTGACCGCTCTCGCGAGGTGCTGCTGTGGAGCGGCGCAAACGATTGCATCGCCTTGGTTGCAATCGACGCCCCTGGACTGCAACTCGAATGCAGTAATACATGGGACGAGACGCGCCGCCTATTCGACCTGCACCTGGAAGATGTAGTACCGACCTGCATCCTCGCTCGTGGCGATGCCGCGCATGCACTGCTAAGGAGGCTGCGCATGCGGCGCGACTTCGCGCTGGCCGCAGAAGCCGTGGGCGGCGCCACGTCGATACTGGAACGCACGGTTGCCTACCTCGGAGAGCGGCAGCAGTTCGGCCGACCGCTGGCGATGTTCCAGGCACTCAAGCACCGCTGCGCCGATCTCAAGTCGCAGGTGGAGGCGGCAACAGCCCTGCTTGAGGCCGGATTGGCGCAGACCGCGTCTGCACACGACTGTGCGGCTGCAGAGCGCGCGGGGCTTGCTGCCAAGCTACTGGCGAACAACACCTATACACACGTGGTGGAGGAAGCTCTACAACTGCATGGCGGTATCGGTATGACGTCGGAACACGACTGTCACCTGTTCCTGAAGAGGGCCATGTTGGACGAACACCTCGGACGCGGGCGCGATGCGTACGCCCGTATGCTTGCCGGCGGCAGCCTGTACGACACCTGACAAAGCGCCGCCGCAGGCCTTCGTGTTCGTGAGTGGCTGGACAAATTGACTGAAGGAGAAACGCGCCATGCCTGCAGAGGCCGAAGACCAAGAGGAATTACTCGACCTGACCGACCTGGACAAGTGGGTCGGCAAGCCGGTTGTATTCGCGGAACTGTGGGACCCCTGCAGCGCCACGGATATACGCCGCTGGGTGCAGGCGATGGACTATCCCAACCCGATACACTGGAACGAGGAGTTCGCGCGCGAATCACGCTTCGGCGGTATTGTGGCGCCGCAGTCTTTCGCCGTGGCGATGGACTACGGCCACGGCTGTCATCCCACCTGCGTCGGCAAAATTCCAGGCTCACACCTGATTTTTGGCGGAGAGGAGTGGTGGTTTTACGGACCGCACATTCGCCCCGGCGACAAGCTGGTCCAGGAGCGGCGTTTCGACGGCTACGACGTCGCAGACACCAAGTTCGCGGGCCCCACCGTGTTTGCGCGTGGTGACACCGAGCACCGCAACCAGCGCGGTGAACTTGTGGCAAAAGAGCGCGCTACGGCAATTCGTTACCTCGTGGACGAGGCGAAGAAGCGCGGCATGTATGACAAGGAGCAGCGTGCGCCCAAGCGGTGGACACAGGCGGAACTGGACGACATTGAAAAACAGCGACTTGACTGGATTCGCTCCAATCGCGATGGGATATCCCCGCGCTACGACGATGTCGCGGTAGGCGATTCCCTGCCGCGCCGGGTAATTGGGCCGCATTCCGTTGTCACCTTCGCGTTGGAGCGACGCGCGCACCGGGAGAATATCTGGGGCACCTGGCGCTGGAACGTACCCGAGGGTGCCTACGACCCCGCCACCGAGGACGCCGGGTTTGCCGACAACATGAGCTATGATTTCGAGGCGCGCAAAATCGACCCGCGCCAGGGCGACGGTCTTTTTTACGGCCCCTCCAGTGGCCACATCAATGCCGATAAGGGCGACCAGGTCGGTATGGGGGGTGCGTACGGGTACGGTGCATCAATGAACGCCTGGTTTGTTGACTACGTGTCTTACTGGGCCGGTCATGAAGGTTTTATCCACCACTGCAAGTCGCAGTTCCGCAGTCCCGCTTTCGAGGGCGATGTGACCTTTTTCGAAGGTGAGGTGGTAGACAAGTCGGAGACCTCGCCCTACGGTGTGCCTGTCGTACAGGTGCGGGTGAAGCAGTTGACCCAGGAAGGCGAAGTGATCCTGACAGCCATAGCCGAGGTTGAGCTGCCGCGCTAGCGCGGCCCATCACCCTATGGGACTTCCGGCACAGGTCGACGGTAACCGCTCCATAGTCTCGGGTGTGCCGCTGGCACTTGAGCCCGGCATGGGCGCACTGACCATACCCGGCTACCTGCGTGAGGTCGCGGCCCGCTATGGCGAGCGCGAGGCGGTGGTGCTACCGCGCGACCATGATGCGGTGCGCTGGACCTACGATGACCTGCTGGCGCAGTCCACAGCGGTCGCCCGCGCGCTCGTCGCCTGCGGTGTTGAGAGGGAAACACGCGTTGGCATCCTCATGACCAACCGTCCCGAGTACCTCGCGGCGCTGTTTGGTACGGCGATGGCCGGCGGTATTTCGGTCGCACTCAGTACCTTTTCTACGGCGCCCGAGTTGGAGCATCTGCTCGCGGCCTCGGACGTTGCCGTTCTGCTGTTCGAACGCACGGTGCTCAACAAGGATTTCACCACGGTGCTGGTGGCGCTGGAGCCGGGAATAGCGGACGCGGCGCCGGGCGAAGTAGCATCCGAGCGCTTTCGTGCACTGCGCTACCTGGTCGGGCTCAATGGTTTTACTGCCGCACCCGATGCGGCTGTGAAAGAGCTGGCAGCGGTTGAGTCCTGGGCGGATTTCCTGCAGCGCGGCGCGGCGGTAGCCGCCGGGGAGATCGAGGCACGCGCTGATCGCGTGCAGCCGACTGACCCGGGCGGCCTGTTCTTTTCCTCGGGCACGACCAGCCTGCCCAAGGGCATCCTGCATACGCAGCAGGCTTTCGCGATCCAGTGGTGGCGCTGGCCGCGGGTATTCTGTGTACGCGAACCGGCGCGCTGCTGGACGGGTAACGGCTTCTTCTGGTCGGGTAATGTCACGATGGTAGTCGGCACTGCGTTTTCCACTGGTGGGGCACTTATCCTGCAGCCGTTGTTCGACGCGGATGCGGCGCTTGCGCTGATAGAGTCGGAGCGGGTGACAATGATGAATGGCCGACCGCACCAATGGGCCCGACTCAAGGCCTGCGCCGGCTGGGAACACGCGGACCTGTCCAGTCTGCACTGCGTGACAAAAGGTGAGATCTTGCTGGAGCACCCGACAGTCCACTCGGACTGGGCAATGCCCAATTCCTTTGGTACGACCGAGACCATGACCATCCTCTCGTCCATCGACGCGGACGCCACGGCAGAAGACTACGCGGACAGTTTTGGTGTGCCACTGCCCGGTAATACGCTCAAGGTTGTGAATCCCGCGACCGGCGCCGTGGTCCCGGTTGGTGAGCGCGGCGAGATCTGCATCAAGGGGCCCACCCTGATGCTCGGTTATACAGGCGTCGACGCGAGTGAGGTGTTTGATGCCGAGGGCTATTTTCACACAGGCGACGGCGGCTACGTGGACGCAGAGGGCAGGCTGTACTGGGAGGGGCGCCTCAACGACATCATCAAGACCGGCGGTGCCAATGTGTCACCCGAGGAGGTAGACACGGTTATCGCCACCCTGCCGGGCGTCAAACGCACGCAGACGGTGGGTGTGCCCCACGAGACCCTGAGTGAGATGGTTGTCGCCTGCATAGTGCCGCTAGCGGGCGCGCAGTTGGAGGAGGGGGCGATTATCGGCTGTCTCAAGGAGAGGCTCGCGAGCTACAAAGTGCCGCGCCGCGTGCTCTTCTTCGAGGAGGCGGACATTGCGCTCACGGGTAATGAAAAGATAAAGACCGCGGAATTGCGCGCGATTGCTGTGCAGCGATTGGGCGCTACCCAGGCTGAGGCCTGAAACGGACGGCGTATTAACCGATGAGGTGTCAGTGACGGATCAACGGCAAGACATTCTCGACAAACCGGTACTGGTCACCGGCGCCAGCGGCTTCGTTGGCAGCCACACCGCCCGGTTGCTTGCGCAGCGTGGTCGCAAGGTGCGCGTCATGCTGCGCAGGAGCAGTAAGCAGGATGCCATGTCGGGGCTTCCGGTCGATATCCACTACGGCGATGTACTGGACCCGGAGTCACTGCGCGCGGCCATGCAGGGTTGCGGCAGTGTCTTTCACTGCGTTGTCGACGCACGGTTCTGGCTGACTGACTCCGCGCCGCTGTACCGCAACAATGTCGACGGCCTGGTCAATACCATGGACGCCGCGCTGGAGCTGGATGTGGAACGCTTTATTTTCACGAGCACGATGGGCACGCTCGGCCTGAACCCCGATGGTCCTGTTACCGAAGACATTCCCTTCAACTGGTTCGACCGCGCGCCGGAGTATATCCGCGCGCGCCTGGCAGCGGAAAATCGTTTCTTCGATTATTGCGCCAAACGCGGTCTGCCAGGCGTGGCGTTGTGTGTGGCTAACACTTACGGCCCCGAGGATTATGCGCCCACGCCCCACGGCGCTATGTTGCGCGATGTTTCCCGCGGTCGCGCAGGGTTTACCATGGATGCCGGCGCACCCACGGTCGATATCCGTGACGTGGCGGAGGCCGCGCTGGCGGCGGAAGTCCGGGGCCGCTCGGGGGAGCGCTATATCATCGCCAACGAATTTATCAGTAACCGCGAATTCTGTGCCCTGGCTGCGGCCGAGGGGGGTAAGCCACCCCCACGCGTCATCCCCATGCCGGTGGCCTATGCTATGGCGTGGCTGGGAGAACGCTGGATGCGCCTGCGCGGCAAACGCGACTTCATGGCGCGCGCCGACGCGGTGTTCATGGCCAACGCTTTTCGCGAGATGGACTCGAGCAAGGCGCGCCGTGATCTGGACTGGCATCCGCGGCCTATTGCGGAGACGATACGCGATGCCGTTGCCTGGTACGCAGGTCAAGAGGCGAAAAACCATGCCTGAACAACCTGTTAGTAAACGCGCGAGAATGACGATCCTTCTTGGCGCTGATGCATTGAGGCCGAATACGTGACGGTATTGATGCACGGTTATAAAACAAATGCATTTTCCCGTTCAGCGGACCGCACTAGTTTAGTTTCGGTCCTGGCGGGCGCTATGCTTACCTTAATTACTGTCGGTGCGTTACCGGCACCGGCCACAACGAGCCGGGCGGCAAACCAGGAGAACGCCATGCAAGATGACGACGATCAGGCCGCGAGTATGACCAGCCTGGGTACGATCACGGGTATCGGTAGCCGCGACGAGGCACTGGTCAGGGTGCACGATTACCTGTGGGTTTCAAAAGATATCAGCGACAGCATACTGGTGCAGACCGATGCCGGCAGCGTTGTGATCAACAGCGGTATGCCGGGCAATGGCGGCGCACACCGGGAGCGCTTTCGTGCCCGCAGCGATGCGCCCATCGATTACCTTGTTGTCACCCAGTGCCACGGCGATCACTTTGGCGGGGCGTATGAGCTGGTCGATCCCGATACGAAGATTGTTACGCATGAAAACTATGCGTCCTGTCGTCAATACTGGCAGGTGCTCGCGGACTTCTACGGACGGCGCAGTAATAAACTGTGGGGCTCCGTTCTGGGTGAACGCTCCGGTGTACAGGCCAAGCTGCGCGAGATAACACCCGACATCACCTTCCGTGACGATTACCGGTTCAGCGTTGGCGGCCGCGACTTCGAGCTCTACGCGGCGCCAGGCGGCGAGAGCGAAGACGGCGTTGTGGTCTGGTTGCCGCAGGACAAGACCGTCATCACGGGCAACCTGTTCGGTCCCATCTTCGGCAATATGCCCAACCTGTACACCATCCGCGGCGACAAGATCCGGTCTGCGCAGCGCTTCATCGAGTCGCTGGATTTCATACGGTCGCAGGCCCCCGCGGTGATCGTAACGGGACACGAGGTGATTGAAGGCGCCTCCACAATCGACGCGGCGCTACAGAAGTTGCGCGCTGCCGTGGTTTTTGTCCACGACTACACCGTCGCCGGTATGAACGCGGGCAAGACGGTGCACGAGCTGATGCGTGATGTAACTCTACCTGACGAAACTAGGGTGGGACAAGCGCACGGCAAGCTGTCCTGGTGCGTGCGCGCGATCTGGGAGGAATATGCAGGTTGGTTTCACTACGATACCACGACCTCGCTGTACGGCGTGCCTGCATCGTCCGTCGCCAAAGACATCGTCGAACTGGCGGGCGCGGACGCACTCGCCAAACGCGCCAGCCAGCACGTCGAGGCGGGCAGGCCCCTGGAGGCGCTGCACCTTCTCGAGCCCGTGCTGCACGCGCAGCCGAACAACCAAAGCGCTCTGGCGGTGAAAGTTGCCGCGCACGCGGCGCTTATGGAACAGGCCGGGCAGGAGAACTTCAGTGAAGTGATGTGGCTGAAGTCGGAATTGGATGCCGCGCGTGCGGCGCTGGAGTGACATATGACTAATTATGACGAACAGTATGACTTTATCATCGTCGGCAGTGGGGCCGGTTCGATGGTCGCGGCACTTTACCTGCGCAGCAAGGGTCGCAGTGTCGTGATTCTCGAGAAGACGGACCTGGTGGGCGGCACGACCGCGCGCTCCGGCGGCGTCATGTGGATACCCAATAACCTGTTCATGGCGCGCGACGGTGTCCAGGACAGTTACGAACAGGCGCGCACCTACCTTGACACCCTCACTGGCGACCAGGCCGATGCGCCCGCGGCAACCCCGGAGCGACGTCACGCGTTCCTTACCGAAGGGCCGAAGATGCTGGAGTTTCTCCTCGCGCAGGGCATTGAGTTGGATAGGCCGAAATACTGGCCCGACTACCATGACGAACTGCCCGGCGGCTCGGTGCCGGGGCGCACCGTGGTGGCTAAACCGTTTAACATCAACGCGCTGGGCGAATGGAAGGGGCGGCTGCGCCCCAGTTTCCTGGCATTGCCGGGCAACCTGCCCGCCGCACTGGAGGAGATGAAACTACTGCCGCTGATGCGGCGCTCCTGGAAGGCGCGCTGGATGCTGTTGCGCCTGCTGGGGCGAGGCGTGCTGGCGCGGCTTACGGGAAAAGAGTACGTGGTGGGTGGTGCCGCGCTACAGGGGCGCATGGTCAAGGCCTGCCTGGATGCAGGGGTGGAATTTCGCACGGAGACTGCGGTTGCAGGGCTGCTCATCGACGACGGTCGCGTCACCGGCGTTGAGGCGATGCGAGACGGCGAGGCCTTGCGTGTGGGCGCGGGGCTCGGCGTATTGATGAACAGCGGCGGCTTTGCGCGCAACGAAGCGATGCGAGAACGTTACCAGCCTCTGGCCTCCACTGCCTGGAGCAACGCACCGGAAAGCGATACCGGGGAGATGATCGAGGAAATGCTGCGCCAGGGCGCGGCACCGGCGCAGTTGGGGGAGTTCGTGGGTTACCAGGCAACGCTGCCGCCCGGATTGGAGCCAGGCAAACTCATACCGGGCGTGCAGGGTATGACGGCGTCGCCCCACGCCATTTTAGTGGACGGCACGGGCGTGCGTTACATGAACGAGGGCGGCTCCTATGTCGCGTATTGCCAGGGCATGCAGGCGCGTCACGCGGAGGTGCCAGCCATTCCCAGCTGGGCTGTATTTGACGAGCAGTACATGGGCAAGTACATGTTGGCGGGCACCATGCCCGGCACGCCAAAACCGCAGAACTGGTACGACGAGGGTTACCTGAAGAAGGCGAACAGCATTGAGGGACTGGCTGCGCTTATCGCAGTGGACCCGCAGGTGCTGCGGGCCACGATCGAGCGCTTCAACGGCTTCGTAGCAAGGGGCAGGGATGACGATTTCCAACGCGGTGAGCGGGCCTACGACAACTGGCTGGGCGACCCACTACACGAACCGTCGCGCACGCTGGGTGCGATAGAGAAGGCGCCTTATTATGCCATCGAGGTAGTACCTGGCGATGTTGGCACCTTTGGCGGGGTATTGACCGACGAGCACGCCCGCGTGGTGCGCGAGGATGGCTCGGTGATCGATGGTCTCTATGCCACCGGCGTTGCCACTGGTTCCGTGATGGGGCGTTGCTACCCGGGTGCAGGGTGTAGTATCGGGCCGGGCTTCACTTTTGGCTATATCGCGGCCCTGCACGCGGCGGACGCGCTTTAAAAATTCGCTGGCAACTACGACCGACAATACAACCAAGAGCGAGGCCTACGATGACAGAAGCGATTGACCTACAGCGACTGCAACGAGATGTTCACTATTTGATGGACCGTACCGCAATACTGGATTGCGTCAATCGGCACGCGCGGGGGCACGACCGGTTCGATGTCAACCTGTTGACGGCCTGCTATCACCCGGACGGAGTGGATGAGCACGGGAGTGCCCTCAATCCCGGGCCTGAGTATGCGGAGTGGGCCAACAAGGTGCATGCCGCGGGCTCAAAGCTGCACACCCATAACATCACCACACACACCTGCGAGATCGACGGTGATACCGCGCATTGCGAAAGTTACGTCCTGGTCATGTTGCTGAATAACGATGAACAGAGCGCGCGCATTATCAGCGGGCGCTACCTCGATCAGCTTGAGCGCCGTGACGGTGTCTGGAAAATACTGGTCAGGCGCACGACCGTGGACGTGCTGCTGTCCGGCGATGCGTCCATTCTGTCCTCTTCGGTATTTCGAGACCAGGGCTACGCGAAAGGGGTGCGCGACGGCACTGACATCTCTTACCAGCGGCCGCCCGAGCCCCGGAGCTCGCCGCAGCGCTGGTAGTTTTTTACGACGGGTCTAACCTCAGCGAATGATGAAGGGGTATTGCACTCGCGGCGCCACCTGGTGACTGTCGCGACAGGAGAGCGGCTGACGGCCACCCGCGTCCTGTATGCCGTACTTCAGCGCCATCTCTGCGCCGATGACGGTCTGCCCACTCAATTCCAGTAGCTCTGGGTCCCTGTACAGCGCCCAGATCACATGCCCGCTGAACTCGGGTGTTTCGGTTCGATCGGCAATATGCCCGTATTTCTCGGGATTGGAGTCGATGACCAACTGCAGGCGCTCAGTCTTCAGCGCGCCCATCCACAGGGAAAGCGCGGCGACGTTATAGTCGCGCAGTTCCACGGCCATGTCGGCGGCAAACTTGTCCATACCTGCTTTGTGTGCGCCGTAAACCGGACCATACACGTAGTGCACCGAGCCGGAGGCTGACGTGAACACCATCAGCGCGTAGCGTTGCCCTACCATGAGTGGGGCGGCATGGTAGCTGGCGATGTAGCTGCTGCGCAGCCCCACGTCCAGCATATCGACGATTTCCGGCGGCTTTTCCCAGAAATTGCCCGGCGCGGTAAGCTCGTCGTGCAGCGCACAGGCGTTGTTGACGAGGATGTCGAGCTTGCCGTGCTCGCGCTTGACTAGTTCGAACAGCGCCTCAACGTCTCCGTCGATGCCGTGGTCTACTCGCACTGCGACACCTATACCACCCGCGGTCGTAACCGCCTCGGCGGTCTCGTAGATGGTGCCGGGTAGCGGTGCATCGCCCGGTTTTTCCGAGCGGCCGGTGACGTACACGATGCAACCATGGCTGCCGAGTGCGATTGCAATACCGCGTCCCGCGCCGCGACTAGCGCCTGTTACCACGGCAACCGGTTTGTTATCTGGCACCTTCCCTCCCAGGGCATATATGTTTCATGCCTGCGCTAATCGGCCGACTTTCCGCGCGCTGTTTTTTTTGCACACTTTTTATTGGTGACGCTTTTTTCTTCGCTTGCTTTCGCTTTATCCTGGCTCGTGAGTGACGTTTCACGGCGCTGTCCAGTTCATCCAGCGCATCATCGAGGTAGCCGAGCAGGTGCTGCGAACTGGGCGTGTTTGTGCGACACGCGATGATGCCGCCGACCATGGTTACGGATCGCATCCTGATCCTGCCGGCCAATGCCGGTGCGGGTACAACCGGCGTGGCCTTCTTCTGCTTGCGCAGTCGTTTCGTTTCCCACAGCGGCGGCATCTTCCTCGACTCCGCGCGTGAGGTCGACATCGAGCCCAGTATCATGAGTACGCCGATATGCAGTGGCTGGTTGCGGCTCTCCAGTTGCAGGAAAGCGTCGCCAATGAGGGGGATGCGTTTCATTATGGGCAATTACCCGGGTGTATTACGCGCGGCTTCGGCGTGTTGCACTCGCTCGCGCTGCGCGACATTGCATCCTCAAGAGTATAGTTCGCAATCGCTCGTTTGCTCCCGATAGGACCGGTTACGCTTGCGGAACCCCCACGGCGATGGCCTTGGTATCCAGAAACTCCTCGATACCTTCGCGACCCCACTCGCGGCCCACGCCGCTGCCCTTGACGCCGCCGAACGGCAGGTCGCCGGTGATGGAGAGGCCGCCGTTGACACTGATCGTGCCAGCCCGGACGCGTCGGGTGACGTACATGGCGCGCTCGCTGTCGCCGGAAAGCACGGCGCCGCCGAGGCCGTAGCTGCTCTCGTTGGCGATGCGGATTGCATCGTCATCGTCCTCGAAGGGAATGACTACCAGCACGGGTCCGAAGATCTCTTCCTGTGCAATGCGCATGTCGTTCGTGACATCCACGAAGCAGGTGGGCTGCACGAAGAAGCCGTCGCCGCGATCCGGCGCGGGGCCACCGCCGGCGAGCAGCCGCGCGCCTTCCTCCTGGCCCAGCTTTATGTAGCCGAGTACGCGCTCCTGTTGTTTCTTCGAAATCACCGGACCCATGACGTTGTCGGGGTCGTCGAACTTGCCCCAGCTCCGGCCGAAGCTGTTGTAGGACATCTCCAGCGCCTCGACCGCCTCCTGGTAGCGGCTTTTGGGCACCAGCAGGCGTGTGGGCATGGCGCAGCCCTGGCCGGCGTGAAACACCGCCATGGACATCATGCACTGTATGGCGAAATCGGGCGTGTCATCGAGGATGATCTTGGCAGACTTGCCACCCAGTTCGAGGAATACACGCTTCAGTGTGGCCGCCCCGGCCTCCATGATGCGCTTGCCGACCCCGGTGGAGCCGGTGAACGAGATGACATCCACGCGCGGGTCCGCCACCAGCAACTCCCCCGCCATAGCGGGTTCCTCGGAGGAGATGACGTTGAATACCCCTGGCGGCAGGCCTGCCTCGACGGCAAGCTCGCCCATGATGGCGCCCATGTTCGGTGTGTCCGGCGCGGACTTCAGCACGACCGTGCACCCGGCCAGTAACGCGGCGATGACCTTGCCGACGTTGACGTACAACGGTACGTTCCACGGCGTTATCGCACCGACCACGCCAAGCGGTTCGCGCAGCACTAGTCGGTCGCTCACCGCGTCGTGCTCCGACCGGCGACCGCGGTCTTCCTCCCACGTGATCGATTTGCTGCACTCGACGAGGTCGTCGCCGCCGTCCAGTGCCCACTCGACCACGGCGCGGCCGGTGGCGCCCAGCGCGGCGCCGGATTCGATCCGCGCGATGTCCGACAGCCTGTCCTTGTTGGCGCGCAGAATGCCCATGTAGTTTTTAACGAGTTCGTGGCGGCGCTCGTGGTCGCGCGACCAGTCGGTTTCGTCGAAGGCACGGCGCGCTGCGGCGATCGCCGCGTCGACATCCGCCGCTGAGGCGTCCGCCGCCTGGCAGGCGACTTCCGCCGTCCACGGGCAGAGGTTGTCGTAGGTCTTGCCGCCCTGGGCACGGCATAGTTCGCCGTGGATCAGGAGCAGGGCTTCCGGTAGAGATTTCATCATGTTGTCCTTTTGTAGACCGTGGGGTTTGCCGCGATCGTTTTTGTTCGTTGTTGTTCGTTGTTGGTTAATCAGGTTTGCGTAGGGTTGCCCGTGGCATGGCGCGCGGCCACGTATGCCCAGGTGAGCGATGGCCCGATGCTGGCGCCGGCACCCGGGCAGCCCCGGCCCATGACGGACGCGGTCGACGTGCCTGTAGCGTAGAGTCCATCAATCACGGAACCATCCTCGCGCAGCACCCGCGCGTGCTCGTCCGACACCAGGCCGCCGAAGGTGCTGACATCGCCCGGGTAGACCGCGATGGCGTAGAACGGCCCCTCCTCGATACTGCCGAGGGTGGGGGAGGGCCTGTGCAGGGCATCGCCCAGCCAGTTGTGGTACACGTGGTCGCCGCGGCCGAAGTCCTCGTCACGTCCCGCCGCGACAAAGCCATTGAAGCGCGCGACCGTAGCTTCCAGAGCGCGTTCGTCGATGTCGCAGGCGCCGGCCAGGTCCGCCAGCGTCTCACCCCGACGCAGGAAATTGGAGTCGAACCACAACTGCGGCTTGCGCGCGCCGCGCATATTGCCGGCCAGCGGATACGTGTTGAGAAAACGGCTGTCGAACACGAGCCAGCTGGGCGTCGCGGGGGCGGTCTTGTTGCGGGCGAGAATCTTCCGGCTGATATTGACGTAGGAATCGGTCTCGCTCATATAGCGCTCGCCCGATTGGTCGACAACGATGGAGTGCGGCTTGGCCAGGTCGCCATGTACCACGGCGGGTTCGCCATCCTGTGCATCGGGAGGTAACGCCATGGGATTGCCCACCCGTTCTTCCATCTGCGCGACGGCCGCACCGATGGCTTGCGCGGCCTCGATCATTTCGCCGGTGTCGCCCTCGGCGGTCTTCGTCCAGGCGTTCTGTGTGCCGGGAATATAGCGGTCGCGCATCGCCTGGTTGCGGGAAAAACCGCCCGCGTTGATGAGAACCCCAAGGTTCGCCGCGATCGATTCGTCCCCGCCCATTCCCGTGAGCGTAACGCCGGTAACGCGTTCGTCCTTTACCTGCAGCGCGCTAACGGTAGCCTCGGTGCGGATTTCCACGCCCGCCTGCAGTGCCGCGTGCAGTAGCTGGCCCTGCAAAGCATGGCCTGCTGTAATCAATTTTTTGCCCCGCAGGCGGCTGACCAGTGTGCGACCTATGATGCGCAAGAGCGTACCCCGCGCGGACCAGGAGCGCTTCATGTCGGGTAGCTGCATGGCCTCCTCAAGGTAGGCGGGTAGCGGCAGGAAGCCCGGACGCAGCTTGTTGCGCCATTCGCCCAGTAACTTGCTATCAAAGAGTTCGGAAACGACTGTGCGGCCGGGTTCCGACATGCCTGGTGCGTCGCAGTAGTCGGGCCACGACGGCACACGACGCAGGCGCACGCCGCGGGAATCCAGGAAATCGACCATGCGGCGCGCCTGTTCCACGTAGGTGCGCCGACGTGCCGGCGTGGCGCCGGGTGTACCGGGAGAATCGCCGACCACGGCATCGAGGTATGTCAGCGCCTGTTCGACGCTGTCTTCGATGCCGGATTCGGCCATGTAGCGGTTGGCGGGTATCCACATGACGCCGCCCGAGATTGCGGTCGTGCCGCCGACCAGAGCCGTCTTCTCCAGCACCAATACGTTCTTGCCGGCCTCGCGCAGTACGAGTGCCGCGCACAGGGAGCCGCCGCCGCTGCCTACAACGATAAAATCGTAGCTGTTCGCCACGTGTTTACTCGTCCGCCGCGCGTGCATGCAGGCTGATGTGCGGGGCCTGCAGGTCTGGCGGCAGGTTGAGCAGCATTTTGAAGATGCCTGTCACGGAGGTGAACTGGGAGAGCGGTTTTTCCCCAAGGTGTATGCCCAGGGCAGTCGCCGCCTCGTGGAAGGCAATCGCGGCTTCCATGTCGACGTCCCAGGATTTTCCCTCCTCGTACATCATGCCCGCGCGCACATTGGACACGCGGATTCCGTCGGGTTCGAGTTCGAGGTAGAGCCTGTGCGAAAACTGCTCGAGGCCGGCCTTGGTGCTCTGGTAAACCGACAGGTGCGGCAGTGTAATGGCAACCGACTCACTGGTTACGTTGATTACGTGAGCGCCGCGGTGCATCAGCGGCAGCGCCTCACGGACGCACAGCATCGGGCCTGCGACGTTGGTAGCGATGGTATTGACGATCTGCTCGTCGCGGGCACTTGCGATCTTGAACGGCTCGAAGATCGCGGCATTGTTGATGAGCACATCGACCCGCCCGTGGCGCTTCGCGATCGCGGCGAAGGCCTTCCTGACCGCGTCTGGTGATGCCACATCGCACTCGACGGCCATGGCACAGTCACCCAGTTCCTCGGCGACGGCCTCGACCTTGGCGGCCGTGCGGCCGAGCAAGGCGACCTGTTCGCCGTCGGCTGCGAACGTGCGCGCCAGTGCCCGGCCGAGACCAACGCCTGCGCCGGTGATGACAATAACCCTGGACATTGTTTGTTTCCTTATTCTGTTGGGTTTTGGGAAGTTGGTGTCTGCAAGCTGCGACCTTGTGCGTTATTCCACGCCCTCGTACGCCGACAGGTCGCCCGCGTAGGCGATCCCGCCGGGCCAGAAGTCCTCACCGCTTACCTTGTCGAAGTAGTGCACCGTGCGGGCGAAAGATCCCGCGGACGAACGCGGTTCCATTGCAATGCCACTGGGGCTGACGCCGCGGGCGCGGGCGCTGAAGTCGCGAATCGTAAACATCAGGTCATCGGTCTGGTTGGCGCACATGACGAGTTGATCACCGGGGCAGTAGCGACGCGGCTCGAGTTGTAGATCGGAAAGTTCGCCGCGCTTCATCGCGACATGTCCGGGCACGTTGGTGACCTCCACACTGTGAACGTTCTCGTACCAGGTGTGATACTCCTCATAGCGACCAGCCACGTAGTTGCCCAGAATGATGCTGACACCCGAAAATGGGCGGTCTTCCTGCCAGTTCGGGCTGCCCTTCCAGTCCGCAAGCATGCGATAACTGTAGAGGCGCTCCGTGTCGTCGTCGACCACCACGAGGCCAGCGTCACGCGCTTCTGCGATGAGGGGGCCCAGTGCCGGCAGGTCGATTTCCGGTGCGGGCAGGTCGAAGTCGTAAACGCTGAGAAAAGCCCAGGGCTGCGGGATGTCGGGCATGATCTGGACGGCGGAAACGGCGTAGCGTTCGGCGCCCTGGAATCCCCTCAGGCTACCCAGCGCCGCGCGGTGTGGACCGCCGAACCAGTCGGCGTATTCCGCTTCCCGGCGGGCGGTTACATTGTGTAGGTGCAGGGTGGTGTAGAGCGCCATAGGGGTGTCTCCGTAGATTGCTAATGAACACCATTGCTGTATAATAGCGCATCCGCCTCGCAAATAGCCAGAGGGGGGCCGGATAACGATTATAGCGATGGAGTTCCCTATGAAGATACGCATCGACAAGTCAGCCTGTGTCGGTAATGCGCGTTGTTGGGCGATATCCGATGAGCTGTTTCCGCTCGACGAAGACGGCTACATCGATATCGAAGAATTCGAAGTCCCCGCCGGGAAGGAAGATTTGGCCCGGCGCGGTGCGCGCGCCTGTCCCGAGCGCGTGATCACGGTTATCGAGAACTAAAGCGCAACACGGCCGGCGCGCCGGCGACGCACAACCGCAAGGACTGAACTATGGATTTTCTGGGTTATGAGGGCAAGCGGGTTCTGGTTTGTGGCTGCTACTCCGGGATGGGTGAGGCCACAGCGAAGCTGCTCGTCGAACTTGGCGCCGAAGTCCACGGCCTGGACTTTAAGGAGTCTGCGCTGGACCTTGCGTCGTTCAGCCTGGTCGACCTGCGCGACCCCGCCTCGATTGATTCCGCGGTCGCTTCGATAGGTGGCAAGGTCGACGCGCTGTTCAACTGCGCGGGCTTGCCGCAAACTGCCCCGCCACTGGATGTCATGAAAGTAAATTACGCCGGTACCCGGCACCTGACCCACCGCGTACTCGAGCATATGGGAGAGGGCGGCGCCATAGCTAGCATTTCCTCTAACGGAGGTATGGGCTGGAGCCGCCGGATGGATGTTCTCATGCCGCTGATCGCAATCGAGGATTACGCCGATATCGTCAAATGGTGCGAAGACAATCCCGATACAGTTAACGAGGGTTATTCCCTGTCCAAAGAGGCAGTTATCGTCTGGACGATGCGGATGGGCGCCGACTTGATCAAGCGCGGTATTCGTATCAACTGCACACTACCTGCTCCAACCCAGACACCGATGATGGACGAGTTCGAGTCTGCTACGAAAAAAGAGGTGCTGGACACATTCATCCAGCCCATCGGCAGGCGGTCTACGCCAGAGGAGCAGGCGGCACCGCTGGTGTACCTGAACAGCGATGGAGCGAACTTTGTCAACGGACTTGCTATGCCCGTCGACGCGGGCTTTATGGGTGCGATGGTAACGGGCCAGGTGGATATGTCGGCGTTGATGCCAGCGGAGTAGTCGCAGCTCAAGACAGTACTCGCGGCGGCCCAATATTATGTAACGAGCTTTGCATCCAGCAACAGGAATCCAGTAATGACTGAAGCAGCATCTTTAAGTGAACTCACTCCCGTGCCGGAGCATGTGCCCGAAACCCTGGTTTATGATTTTGACATGTTCAAGGATCCGGCGTACCGCGCCGACCCGCACAAACGCGTACTCGAGTTGATCGACATTGCGCCGCCTGTCTTCTGGACGCCACGTAACGGTGGACACTGGATGCTCGTCAGCCACTCCGCCAACTTCGAAGCTGCGCGGGATTGCGAGGGCTTTTCCAGCGAGGTGTTGCCCTACGAGAAGATGGAGGAATTGCTCGAGCAGATGGCGGATGAGTCGGGGCGCATTCCACGCGCCTATCCAATCAACCTTGACCCTCCGTTGCACGGGACTTATCGCAAACCGCTGCAGGGTGTCTTCTCCCCCCGCACCATCAACGAGCTCAAAGGGCATATCCGCACGCTCGCGGGCGAGCTGCTGGACGCAGTGGCTGGATCCGGCGAATGCGAATTCATGGCGGCGATTGCGGAGCCGCTACCGGTCAAGGTCTTCCTCGGCATGCTGGGAATGCCGGTGGACAAGTACCCCGAGTACCGCGCGCTGGTAAGGGCACACATGGATGCCCAGGCCTCAAGTGGCGCCTCTGACGCGATTGGGCGCCTGCAGAAAGTCGCCGCGGCGATGCGCGACACGATCGAGGAGCGCAAGGACAAGCGCGAGGACGACATCATCAGTATGCTCTGGGGCGTGGAAATCGATGGTCGCGAAACCACCCAGGAAGATCTCGAAAACTACGGCGTGCTGTTGTTCATCGCCGGTCTCGACACGGTGATGCAGGGTATTGGTCTCGGCGTGCGCCATCTCGCCGAAAATCCGGATCTGCAACAACAGCTGCGAGAGGATCCGTCGCTGATTTCCAATGCAACCGAAGAACTCCTGCGCCGTTATACCTTTACCGTACCGCCGCGGCGTGTGGCGAAGGATATGGAATTCCAGGGCGTGCAGATGAAAAAAGACGAACGCGCCATGCTGTTTCTTCCAGGCGCTGACCTCGACCCGGCGGAGTATTCCAGCCCTGAAGAGTTCAACCTCAAGCGCGAGGGCGCGCACATTGCGTTTAACGCAGGGCCGCACCGCTGCCTGGGTTCACACCTGGCGAGGATTGAATTGAATATTCTTTACGAGGAACTGTTGGCGCGCCTGCCGCAGTTTCGCATGGACCCAGTGCGGCCGCCGAGCTTCAACTGCGGGCACGTGGTTGGCGTCGAGAGCCTGCACCTCGTCTGGGGAGACTGACGCACTTGCCCGCCACCCGACCCCTGCCGCGCCTCGATCGCGAAAACCGCGACTTCTGGACCGGCGGTGAGTTGGACGAGTTACGTATTGCCCGCTGTGCGGACTGTGCCGGATTCGTGCATCCACCGCGGCCCGTGTGTCGGCACTGCCTGTCCGAAAACGTCGCGCCTTATGCGGTTTCAGGCGAGGGCGTCATTGATTCGTTCACGATCAATTATCAGGCGTGGCACCCTGCGATGGAGGTCCCTTATGTTATTGCGCGGGTGGCGCTGGACGACGCCCCGGGTGTGATCCTCACTACGAATATCGTCGATTGTGCTGTGGAGGATGTCACCATTGGCGACAGGGTCCGCGTTGTATTCGAGCAGCAGGACGACGTCTACATTCCACTTTTCCAGCGGTGCACATGAGATGGCGACCGACGCATTTATAACAGGTATCGGTCAGTCCGAAGTGGGTCGCGGGCTTGAGCGGGCGCCGCTCTTGTTGACTGTGGATGCCGTGAAGGAGGCCCTGGCAGATGCCGGCCTTGGCATAGACCAGGTCGATGGTGTCTCCACGTACCCAGGCCGCGCTGCGACCTATCTTGCCTTCTCGCCGGTGGGTGCCGATGAATTGATCGACACGCTGGGTATTCGCGCCACCTGGTATGCCGGTGGAGCAGAGATCACGTCGCAATTGGGTGCCGTGGTGGCCGCAGCTACGGCGGTAAGTGCGGGTCTCGCGCGCCATGTTATCTGCTTCCGCACGGTGTATGAAGCAGCTGCAATGAAGCGCCCCGAAGAATTTCCCATGCGGCGCCCTGACCGTGTCGAGGGCCACAGCCAGTGGACTGCTCCATTTAATGCGATGTCTGCCGCGAATTGGGTCGCGCAGTACGCTACGCGACACATGTACCACTACGGGCTCACCCGCGAGCAACTCGCGCAGGTGGCGCTTACCTGCTCGAGTAATGCGGCGCGCAATCCGCGCGCACTGGTAGACAAGCCGCTGACAATGGATCAGTACCTTGAGTCGCGCATGGTGTCCACACCGCTGTGCCTGTACGATTGCGACCGCTATACCGATGCGTCTACCGTCCTCATTGTTTCCGCCGCCGACGCGCTCGATGAAGTGAGCTCAGAGCCTGTGCGTATCGCGGCCATGGCGGGCAGCGTCGAGCGGCACAGTTGGGACCAACCCGAACTCATGGCTAGCTACGCCACGGGAGCGGACTTGTGGCGCAATACAGATTACACGCCTCAGGATGTGGATACGGCCCAGCTCTATGACGGCTTCAGTTTCCTTGCGTTGACCTGGCTGGAGGCGTTAGGTTTTTGCGAGTTGGGGGAAGCGGGCCGGTATATCGAGGGTGGACAGCGAATTGCGCTGGACGGCGATCTTCCCCTGAACACCGGCGGCGGACAGCTGGGCGCGGGCCGCCTGCACGGCTTCGGCTTTGCTCACGAGTCTGTGGTGCAGCTGCGCGGTGAGGGCGATGAGCGACAGGTCGCGGGAGACCCCCGCGTCGCCGTGTGTACTTCGGGCGGAGGCCCATTGGCCACCGCACTGCTGCTTGCGCGTGATTGACGATTTGGCTTCGATTACGCAGCGCAGGGGTTCCGGGTTTCGCCGCCGCGTCTGTATCCGACCGCGTGGTGAATAGCCCCTGGAAATACTGGATTGATGACAAAACGTGTATGGCCCTTCTGGTGGGCTATAGTTTTTTAGTAGAGATATCGGTGTTACGAGCACCGAGGAGAGAGAAGCGATGGAAATGAACGATATGGTGATTGTCAGTGTAGATGATCACATCACGGAACCGCCGGAAATGTTTGACAAACACCTGACCGGGAATGACCTTGCGACCGCACCGAAATTTGATACCGATGAGAACGGTAAAAGTTTCTGGACTTACCAGGGCATGTTTATGCCCTCGGTGGGGCTTAACGCGGTAGTTGGTCGGCCGCTGGAGGAGTATGGCATGGAGCCGAACTCGCTCGAGGAGATGCGTGAGGGAGTGTATAACGTTGACCGGCGGATCGACGATATGAATGCCAACGGCGTCGCCGCCTCACTGAATTTTGGTACCTGTGTCGGGTTTGATGGTGGCCGCTTCCACAAGGCCCCGGACAAGGACCTGGCACTTGTTCACCTGCGTGCCTATAACGACTGGCATATCGATGAGTGGTGCGGTGCGTATCCCGGGAGGTTCATTCCCTGCGCCTTGCTCCCGACCTGGGACATGGACGCGACCGTTGCGGAAATCAAGCGCATCGCGGCGAAAGGCTGCACCGCCGTGTCGCTCAATGAAAATCCCACGAAACAGGAACTGCCGAGTATTCACAATGAGTACTGGGAGCCAATGTGGCGCGCGGTCGCGGACAATGACATTACGCTGTGCCTGCATATCGGCGCAGGCAACCCTGTCCCGCATGCTTCCATGGAAACCCCCATTGAGGCGTGGATTACCACCATGCCGCTCTCGAGCTCTGTGGGTGCGGCAGATTGGCTGCATCTCAAAGCGTTGCAGGAGCACGATCTCAAAATTGCCATGTCCGAAGCGAGCATCGGCTGGGTTCCCTATTTCCTCGAGCGAGCGGACTTCGCACACTCGCGGCACAAGTACTGGACGCACAATCACTTTGGCGGCATGCTGCCCAGCGAGCGCTTCAAGAAGCACTTCATGCTGTGTTTCATCGACGATGCTTACGGCCTAAAGAACCTCGACCAGCTCAACGAGGACATGGTTGCGTACGAGTGCGACTACCCGCACTCCGACACGCTCTGGCCTGAATGCCCCGAGCACCTCTGGGAGCAGTGCAGGCACCTGACCGACGAGCAGATCGACAAGATCACCCACGTGAACGCCATGCGTTGGTTCAACTTCGATCCCTTCAAATATCAAGATAAGAGCGTACTGACAGTGGGCGCACTGCGCGCGAAGGCCCGGGCGGACGGTGTGGATACTTCCCCGGTGTCCATGTCGGGTGCAAAGCCGTTGGAAGAGGGCGAGGCCCAGCGCCGTATCACCTCGGGTGACCTGATGCGCATGTTCGCGCATCACGCCGAGGAGGGAGAGAAAAAGGCGAGCTGAAGCTTCGGGCTCTACCCCCAGGGCCGGAGCCCGACTCAGTTCTCGTCGAAGTTGTAGCGAATCCTGGCCCCGTACATGCGGGGCATACCGATCTGGCCCGACTCTATGCCATTGGGCCACAGGCCGGACACGTACGTCAGGTACTCCTCGTCGGTGAGGTTGGTGACGAAGGCCGACACGTCGATTGACGTGCCAAATACCCCTGTCCAGTTCAGGTTGAGGTTCACCAGTTCGTAGTCTGGCAGCGTGCTGTACTTCGAAAACTCCTCACCAGTTGCCTGCATCTCGTCCGTATACACGTAGGTAGTCGAGACGGCTAGGCGCCCCGCGGAACTGTCCACTGGCAACACCCAGGTGCCTGTCAGTACGAGCTTGTGTTGGGGCGCGTAAGACAGGGGTTCGTCCTCGGCGGTAGTGAACGACAGATCGAAGCCCTCGGCGACGACACCGTCAGGAAAGGTGGGTATTTCGAACTCGTCCACGTTGGTGTCCAGATAGGCGTATGCCGCTGTAAACACGATGTTCTCGGTAACTTGCAGGGAGCCGTCCAGCTCGATACCCCAAATTGTGGACCCGCCGGCGTTGACCACGGCGGTGGTGCCAACTCCCGTTGACTTGAAGTAGCCGAACTGTAGCTGCTGATCCTGGAAATCGTTGTAGAAGGCTGCCACATTCAGGGTTGCCGGCATGTCTCCGTGCCAGGCGCTTTTGAAGCCTATCTCGTAGGTGTCGACCTGTTCCGGTTCATGAATGTCGGCGCCAGTGGAACCTCCCACATTGACGCTCCCCTGCCGATAGCCCCGGCTGTACTTACCGTAGATGAGCGTGTCGTCGTCGGGTTTGTGGTCGAGGCCCAGCACCCAGGTGAACTCGTCACTCTGGGTCTCCGGATTGCGCTCCTCCACCAGTGATCTCACAGGTGGAGCAAATTCACCGGGAACGGTGGTTGGGAAGAACAAAACGATCTCGTCGAGGTCCCCTTTTGTCTCGTCGTCGGTATAGCGCAGCCCGGCGGTAATGCTGTAGGCGTCGTTCAGGTTGAAGGTGCCCTGGCTGTAAACCGCCATGTTGGTGTACTCGACACCGCCGGGGCTCCGTTGCAGCGAGCCGGCGCCGAGCAAGTCGTTGCAGCGAAAGTCAGCCGGATTCGAGGAGGAGAGGGTGGGCATGTCACACGAAATGATAGCCGGTGATTGGCCGCCGTACTGCCCGCCCGGCTCGCTGCTTTCGTAATAGATGCCCGCCTGCCAGATTAACCTTTCGTCGAAGTTCTCGCCCTGAAGTTGTAGCTCTTCGACGAAGGTTTCCTGGTCAGTGGTGGGAAAGTCCTCCGCAAGGCCCACCATTTGGAAGATGAAATCGGCCCCACCGAACATCCAGTTGGTGCTGAAGACGGCGCCGCGCTGCTTGGTCTCGAGTTCTCCATACGACACGATGTTTTTCAGGAGGAGATTCTCATTGATTTCCCAGGTGGTAGTGCTAATCGCCTGCCAGAATTCCTGTTCGTTCACCGGGTTGGGTACGAAATTGTAGGTATCGTAAAAATCGTTCTTGCCGATTGCGATGCGAGCATTCAGATCATCCTGGCAAAATAAAATTCCGAGTGGTTGCTCTGTGTTGCAGTCGAGCAACTTGCCCGGGTAGCCATTGTTGTCGGATTCCGAGTAGCGGACTATGGTGTAGTTCTCGATGGATTCTGTGATATTCCAGATGAAGCTGGCTCGGTACGCGGAGTAGTTGAGGTCGGCGAAATCGTCCGGGCCGATGCCGGAGAAATTGTCAATGTAGCCGTCGCGTTGCTGGTGGTCCGTGCCCAGGCGCAGCTTGAAGCGGTCGTTCACAGGAACGTTGACCACCGCCTGCGCGCGCCACATGTCGTAGTTACCGGCCGAGCCCTCAATGTAGCCTTCCCATTCGTCCGTGGGCGCCCGGGGCGTCAGTATCACCGCGCCGCCTGTTGTGTTTCGGCCGAACAGCGTGCCGGTGGGCCCCTTCAGTACCTGGATGCTCGACAGGTCGTAGAGATCTCCGGGAGGAGCACCATCGCCGGATTGCTGGGAGTTCGCGCCGCGCAGGGCTACGACCTCGGCGAAATAGACACCGACCGAAGCGGTGGTGCGCAGTTCCTGCTGAAACCCGCGAATCGCAAACGTGGCATTGTCAGTACCGAAACGGTTGTTCACCTGTAGGCTCGGCGTGTAGGTAGCGATGTCGGCGAGGTTGGAAATATTACTGTCGTTGACCTGCCCTTGACTGAATACTGATAGAGAGGCCGGCACATCGGAAAGCAGCTCTTCCCTGCGACGTGCGGTGACAACAATTTCTTCAAGTAGCATTTGTTGGTTGTTGGTGCCCTGTGCGCCGGGCTGGCCAAAAGCTGCGTTGCTTGATGCTGTGAAAACCACTAGCGTGGCTGCTGCTGTTGGCAGGATATGTAGTTTCATAGCGTTCATTGCCTCTTACTTGTGTTCGTTTGGCTTTTGCTTCGCTGAAATTTAGTTACCTATGTGAATGCCAGCCACTGTGCTATCTCTTGCTGAAGTGTGTGGCGCATCTGTACCGGGAATGTGGCGAAACCATGAATGGCACCGTCGTAGCGGCTATGCGTAACACGCACACCATCCTGCCTGTAGCGTTCCGCGAGCGCTTCTCCCTGGCTGCACAACGGGTCATATTCGGCGGTAATCACGAGAGTGCGAGGCAGGCCCGACAGGTCCTCGGCCAAGCCTGGGGAAACCGTGGGTAATGTGGCCTGTGCAGGGTCGCTCAGGTACGCCTCGTTAAAAAACTTTCTGGTTTCCGGGGAAAGAATGTAAAAGTTGCCGTCTGGTGCCGGTAGCATGGGCCCTGACATATCTGCAACCGGGTATATCAGGATCTGGGCAGCAATGTCTGGGCCGCCTTCATCCCGGACCCGCATCGCAGTTACCGCAGCCAGGTTGCCACCCGCACTGTCTCCTATGACCACAAGTTCGTCCGGATTAGCGCCGAGATCTCGGGCCCGGCCGGCACTCCACTGCAAAGCGTAATAGCAGTCGTCGACTGCAGCGGGGTAGGGATGTTCGGGCGCAAGCCTGTAGTCCACTGATATCGTCACGCATCCGATTGCTGCGGTCAGTTCTCGCGCCAGGTCGTCGTGGGTGTCCAGGTTGCCCATGACGAAGCCGCCTCCGTGCATGAACAGCAGCAAGGGCAGGTCGTCTGCCGGAAGTGCGCGATATATGCGTATCGGGATATTACCCGCTGGTCCTGGCAGGTATTCGTCACGAACTTCTGCCATGGGTATCGGGTTGGAGTTCGGGGGTGGTGCACCGCGCAGCGCTTCTAGCGGCAGTTCGCTGAAGCTTGGCATTTCACCAAACAGCTCGATGATGTCTTTAAACTCGGGGTCCAGGGGCATGTGTCAGTTGCCCTCCGCGGTGGTGTCTGCTAGTGCTGAACGCATTCCCGCACAGCCCGCCCAGAGAATAGCTGCGGCGAGCGGGCAGCAAACCCCGACCATCGTCGCCAGTCCCAGGCCAATATCCGATGGTCCGCCGAACAGCGATTCGGCCAGGTAGGCGATCAGTATGGGGCCGCCCCCCACACCGATCAGCCCCGCCGTCGCCGAGAAAAAAGCGACGCCCACACCGCGCAGCTCGTTAGGTGTGACCAGGTTAAGCGCCGTGGCGTAGCAAGCCGGCAGCGGCGAAAGCAGTATAAGAAAGGCGCAGATGCCACCCAGGAATACCCACGGATCTGCGCTGGTAGTGGCAAGAATACCGATTGGCGTGGCAATTAGCAGTGACCCCGCATACCAGCGCAACTGCGCGTCATGCCACCCGCGACTAAATAGCCTGTCTACCGCAAAACCCGTCAACAATTTTCCAGTGATACCAGCGATTACAATTGAGATACCAAGAGACAGGCCGATCTGGCCGGCGTCCCAGCCGAAAGTGCGCCCCATGTGCGCGGGGTACCATGCGCCGCCACCGCCAATCACTGCTCCGGCAAGCAGAAACCCCGCGTAGTGACAGGCAAAAAAGCGCTTATTCGTGCGCATGAAACGTAGCAGCTGACCGTAGGAGCGTAACAGCGGCTTAAGCACGCCCGAGCCAGTATCAATTTCTCCACGGTTTCGGCGGATAGGCTCCGGCAGTGTGAAAATAATGAATGACAGAAGTGCGCCCGGTATCCCTACGATGAAAAACACGGTCTGCCAGGACCGCATCTCGCCCACGAACGGAAGGGTGTAAGTATCTACTGTGGCAACGGTCGCAACAATCAATCCTCCGAAAAGATAAGCCGTGCCGGAACCTACCGTTGCGCCCATACTGTAGACGGCCATGGCGGAAGTCAGTCGTTCCTTCGGGAAGAGATCGGCGAGCATAGACATGGCGCTGGGGTTCAGGCCAGCCTCGCCCGCGCCAACGCCGACCCGTGCCAGTAACAAGTGCCAGAAGTGTTGCGCCATGCCACAGGCAGCTGTAGCCAGCGACCAGATCATTACGGCTGCAAAGATTACGCGACGCCGGCTAAACCGGTCTGCGAGCGCGCCGGCGATAATGCCAAAGAGCGCGAACGTTACGGCGAATGCGAAGCCGTGCAGCAGGCCGAACTGCACGTCGGTAATATTCATGTCGCGCTTGATCGGGTCCACGAGCAGCGCAATGATGAAGCGGTCCAGGATCGACAGCCAATATAGTAGAGCCAGTATGCCTGTCGCGTACCAGCCTACCGCTGCCGGGGGGTAGGGTGTTTCCTGGCTATTGTTGGCGTCAGTCACGGATATTGCCTGACACGGGCCAGGCGGCCGTTATTCACGGGGGAGCTTGTATGCCATGACCGAGTCACCCATTGTCGACTGGTACATGGTGTGTCCACCTGCGGGAATGACCACATATTGCTCTCCATTGATCTGATAGGTTACGGGAATTGCAGTAGCGGCTGCGGGGAGGTCCGTCTGCCACAACACTTCGCCGGTCTTCAGATCGAAGGCGCGAAACGTGTCGTCGAGAGTGTAGCCTATGAACACGAGCCCTCCGGCGGTCGCGAGCGGACCACCGGCACCCGGTGTGCCATATTCCAGTGTGATGGGCAGGCCAGTCATCTTGCCGATGTCGCCCAGTGGTACTTCCCATTCAATTTCGCGAGTTCGAAGGTTTAACGCTGTGAGCGCTGCCCACGGCGGCTCGGAACAGGGCGCGCCGAGCGGGGACATCAGTGGCTCAATTTGGTAGTGATAGTCCGAGCCCGCGATCGGAAAATTGAATGCCTGCGTGATGTCAGTCTCGTTCGCATTCGCATTCGCCGGAACCGGGACCGCGCCCTCCGCCGGCAGGAGTGAAATAACCATCGGCACGCGATTGGTGGGCACCACCATCAACTGACTATCCGGGTCATAGGCGCCCCCGCCCCAGTTGGGGCCACCGCCGGCCGCGGGCCAGAACACGGTGCCCTGTTCACTCGCCGGCGTGTAGATAGACCCGTGTTTGAATTTTTTAACCTCGCGTTCGCACAGCCATTCGTCGATAAACGTGAAGCCCCAGGCATCGTCGGGCGTGAAACCCTCAGGCATCAGTGACGGCATGCCGACGGGGAAGGGCTGCGTGGGCGATAGCTGTTCACCCGGTGCAGCACCGGACTGCGGCACGGGGCGCTCCTCGATGGGTACAAGTGGTTCGCCCGTCTCACGATTGAAGACAAATACCAATCCCATCTTGGTGTTTTGCACGAGAGCGGGTACGTTGCCGTTATCGGTCGGCCAATCCATTAACAATGGCTGCGCGGGAATGTCGTAGTCGAACACATTATGGTGCACAAGCTGGTAGTGCCAGGCGACCTCGCCAGTCGCGCCGCGCAGCGCGACGACAGAAGACGTATACAGGTTATCTCCCGCGCGCCCCCCGCCGTAGAAGTCGCCGGAGGCGCTAGTGGTGGGCAGATACACGAGGTCCAGCGCCTGGTCGACCGCCATCGCAGCCCAGACGTTGCCTCCGCCGAACCCCTCTCCGCTGCCTCGTTCCCAGGATTCTGCCGCGGGGTCCGCCGGGTCGCGAGGCACCGGGTCGAAGGTCCAGGCCGGAGTGCCGGTGCGCGCGTTGAAGGCATGAACCCGACCGCTCGGCGCGTCGATGCGCTGGTTGTCCGCCACCATGGACCCCAGCACGATGATGTCATTTACAACCGCAGGTCGCGATGTGGTGACATATTCGCCGGGGAACGTTTCCGGCTTGCTGGGTTGGATGGCGACTTCGCCATTGGTGCCGAAGCCAGCGCAGCGTTTGCCGTCGTGAGCGTCAATTGCAATCACCCGGTTGTCGGATGTCCCCAAAAGAACGCGGGTCTTGCAGTGCGCTCCGTCGAGCGCAACATCGTCGATCCAGCTGGCGATCCCGCGGCATTTCTGCATGCCGACCTTGCGATCCTCGGGGTCGAACACCCAGCGCTCTATTCCCGTGGCGGGGTCCAGCGCGATGATTCTCCGGGACGTGGTACACACCACGAGGTTGCCCTCTATCAGGCTGGGTTGGTCCTCGAAGGCTATCAGCGAGTCGCTGGCGGGTGCCGGCATCTCACCTGTACGGTATTCCCAGGCGAGGGTTAGGTTGGCGACGTTATCGCGATTGATTTGTGTAAGGGAGGCAAATTTCTCGCCGCCCTGGTGCTGGTCTGTTTGCCAGCTCGCGTCGCGCGCCAAGCCTGGCGTTGGCAGGCACACAATGGCAATTCCGAGGAGGGCGAGTAGGTGTTTCTGGCGAATGACTATCATGGCGTGTCCCGTTGGTCGCTTTGTTTTTTTCGTAGTTGCCAGGCCCGCGGGCATTTTAGATCTGGCTCGCGGGCAGCCTGATCACCAGGCCGTCGAGGCTGTCGTCAACGACAATCTGGCAGCTCAAGCGGCTGTTCGGCTGGAGTTCCATGACGAAATCCAGCATTTGCTCTTCCACCTCGTCGGGACTGCCGATCCTCTCCTGCCAGGCCTCGTCGACGTAGCAGTGGCAGGTGGCGCAGCTACAGGCGCCGCCGCAGTCGGCGAGAATGCCTCTGACGCCGTTGTCTACGGCGGCGTGCATCACGTTGGTCCCCGCCGCTACGTGGACTTCCGATTCTGTACCGTCGTGGGCAATAAATTTGACTGATGGCATGCGATTGATTCCTGTGAACGCTGTCTCTAGATCTCTTGCTATTTTTTTGGTGCGTCTATTACTACGTGCTGAAAGCTTGCTTGATGTCTGCTGAATCGTCCGCCAGGACCTCGGGGTCTGCTGACTGACCCTGTGTCAACGCGCGGCGCACCGACATGAATTCCTTGGGTCTGTTAACGGCGTCCACGGCCAGCAGGCGTTCGCCGCTGAAATAGAATGCGGCGAAACTCCTGCCAGACTCGCTGTCGCCGCGCATGACGACGCGGTCGAACCCCTGCGACAGGCCGGCAATTTGTAACTTGAGGTCGTATTGATCCGACCAGAACCAGGGCAGCGCGTTGTAAGCTTCGAGCTTGCCGCAGAGGGTGCCGGCCGCGAGCTTGGCCTGGTCGGTGGCGTTTTGCACGGATTCCAGGCGGAGCCGACGATCGTAGATAGCGCTGTAGTGGTTTGTGCAGTCGCCCGCGGCGACGATGTCGTGGTCCGACGTGCGCGCGTATTCGTCCACGACAATACCGTTGTCGACTTCCAGGCCGGCCGTCTCTGCCAGTTCCGTCGCGGGAATAACGCCGACACCGATAATGACCAGGTCAGCATCAATGTGTGTGCCGTCTGACAGGGTGACGCCCTGCACTCGACCTTCGCCACTTATTGCCTGTACCTGCGCCTCGGTCATGATATTGACGCCTTCCTCCCGGTGCACGCGGCTATAAAATGCTGACACTTCGGGCGCCGTCACTCGTTGCAAAACCCTTGGCTGAGCTTCAAGCACCGTGACATTCATGCCCTGCTTGCGCAGCGATGCAGCCGTTTCAAGGCCGATATAGCCGCCGCCGATGATGACAGCGGACTTGCCCGCGCCGAGATAGCCGCGGATGCGGTCGACGTCGCTCAGCTCGCGCAGGTAGAGTACGCCGTCGAGGTCACTGCCTGTGAGCGGCAGCTTGCGCACGGCCGCGCCTGTGGTCAGTGCGAGCTTCGTATAGGGAATGCGCGCTCCGTCGTGCAGTTCGATCTCCTTGTTCGCGCGGTCCAGGGCGGTGACCCGAGTGCCCAGCACGAGGTTAATATCCTGCTGCTGGTAAAAAGCAGCGGGGCGGATCAGGAGTTCGTCTGCGTGTTTGTCGCCGCCGAGGTAGTCTTTGGAGAGGGGCGGGCGGTGGTAGGGCGGGATAGCCTCGCTGCCAACGACAGAAATGCCGCCTTCCCAACCGCTCTGGCGCAGGCCGACAGAGAGTTGGGCCGCGGCGTGGCTGGCGCCGACAATCACGGCGTGGGCGTTACTCATTCAATCTCCGGGAGCGGCCCTGGCGGAAGGCCTATTATATAATCAACAATGTTGCTTAAAAATACTCAATCACACGGCTGATTGCAATCACCATCTTTGCCCCGAATTTGCGAACTCGACGACCCCCCTGTTAGGTAACAGTTTGACGACATGCAATTTGCATGGGTCGAGATTGTTATACCAGCATCCGTCGCGTGGATCAGGGGTGGCGATTATCGTACGCGGCTTCCTCGACCAGACGTACCAGCCAGGTGATGACCTTTACGGCCTGATCGGGGCTCATATCCCAGGCTTCCACCAGGCGTTCATACAACAGCGGGTTCCAGAATATATCCAGCATTGCCGCGACCGAGGTGCGGTCTTCTGCCTGCCAGTCAGGCATAGCGCGCTCGACTGCGCCCAGCAGCATGTCCCGGCGGTACTTGTCCATCGAGGCAAAGGAGGGGTCTGCCACCGTCTCCGGCTTGATGGCGAAGGACGACAGATAGGTGAACATGCTCTCGATCACACCGGAAAAGTCGCCGAGTTCCAGGGCGTCAAGGTTTACACCCGACTCATCAACCAGGCGTTGTAACACGGCGTCGCGCAGTTGCAGCTCGGTGGGAAAATAGCGCTGCACGGTCCGCTCGCTGACCCCGGCTCGCTCACCCACCGCCCGCGCCGTGAGATTGGTCCAGTCCCAGGCGTGGAATTCGTGCACCAGCTCGGCGCCCGCAGCGACGATGCGGTCACGCGTTTCGCGGCTCTGCTGTTCGCGCAATGGGCTGTTATAGCTGCGCTTGGCGCGCCCCTTGGCGTCTTCCGTATCGCCGTCCTGTCTGGTTTTTGTCATCCCGGTTCGTCTACGCTTTTTTCACCATAGTAGCAAAGCGTATCGACCTGCGGGGAGCGGGAGGTTTTCCACTGTTGTTCGTTATAGACAACATTGTTGAATGATAAGGGGTGTCGCTGTATAGTTTTTGCCCTTTACGGACCAGCGTGCCGAGCCAGTCGGCCATCAGGAGAATGTCATGTCGGACGCTTATATCATCGACGCCTTGCGCACCCCGCGGGGCATCGGTAAGCCGGGCAAGGGTGCTCTGTCGAAGATGCACCCGGAGCACCTTGCCGCCTGCGTGCTTGCCGCTATTCGCGATCGCAACCAATTCGACACCGCGGACGTGGACGATGTGATCTGGGGGGTTTCCGGGCAGATTGGCCTGCAGGCCGGCGATGTTGGACGCATGGCTGCCCTCGATGCGGGTTACGACGTCCGCGCGAGCGGCGTAACCCTGAACCGGTTCTGCGGCAGTGGACTGACGGCTGCGAACCTCGCGGCGGGCCAGATCATGGCGGGTATGGAGGACCTCGTGGTCGCGGGCGGCTCCGAGATGCTCTCCTACGTCACCGCGCACGGCATGAAGATGCGCGAGGCCGGCGTTGGATCGGCCGGGATGGGGGTGGGTAACCCGCGCCTCCAGGCCACGCATCCGCAGTCGAATCAGGGTGTCTGTGCTGATGCGATTGCCGCGATGGAGGGCATTTCGCGCTCAGAACTTGAAGAATTGGGTATACAGAGCCAGCAACGAGCCGCGCGAGCCATCGAGCAGGGGCGTTTCGATAATTCCACCATTACTGTGCGCGACGATGAGGGCAATGTCATCCTCGATCACGAGGAGTACCCCCGACCGGAGACCACGCTTCAGAGCCTCGCGGACCTGAAGCCGGCCTTTGAGATGTTTCACAGTATGCCGTCGCAGAAAGGCGGGCCCACCTTCGCTGAGCTGATCAAACAGAAGTACCCGGATCTCGAATTCGAGCCTCTGCATCACGTGGGTATTTCCTCTGGCGTCGTGGACGGTGCGGCCGCAGTGCTGCTGGCCTCCAGGGAGTATGCAGACCGGCACGGTATGCAACCCCGCGCTCGCGTGGTCGCCATGGCCAACGTGGGCGATGACCCGACGCTGATGTTGAACGCGCCTGTACCCGCCGCGAAAAAAGTGCTGGAAAAAGCAGGTCTGGGCAAGGACGACATCGATGTGTGGGAAGTGAACGAGGCGTTCGCTGTTGTCGTCGAGAAGTTTATACGTGACCTCGAACTCGATCGGGAGAAGGTCAACCCTAATGGCGGGGCGATCGCGCTTGGGCACCCCATCGCGGCTACGGGTGCTATCCTGATCGGTACGGCGCTCGACGAACTGGAGCGCAGTGGCGGCCGTTATGCACTGATTACCATGTGCGCAGCGGGCGGCATGGCGCCGGCCATGATCATCGAACGGCTTTAGCCTGGAGCGAAACAATGAGTGACAAGACCGTACCCCCGTTGCCCTGGCCCGAGGAGGATTTTTCCCAGTACGGCCCGGTGGAGCCGCGTGAGCCCGGCCGTGTGCAGCAGCACGTCGGGCGCGTCATGCAGCGCAACTGGACGCAGATACCCCACGTAACGCATCACGACAATGTCGATGTCACAGAATTCGAGGCGCGCCGCCGTGCCTGGAATGAGACCCACCCAGAGCAAAAGCGCACACTATTGCCCGTGCTGACCAAGGCCGCTGTGGCAGTGCTGGAGCAGTACCCGCAGTTCAACTGTTCTCTCAGTGCCGACGGTGCGACAGTGTTCCAGAAGGGCTATTACAATATCGGTTTCGCCGTGGATGTGCCCGGTGGACTGCTCGTGCCGGTTGTGCAGAACTGCGATGGCAAGACGCTCGAGGAGATCGCCGGTGAGATCGCCGCGTTGTCGGAAAAGGCGCGGGGTAAAGGACTCTCGATGGTTGAGATGTCCGGCGGCTGTTTTACCATCTCGTCACTGGGGCACATCGGTGGCACGGCGTTCACCCCGATCATCAATGCACCCGAGGTGGCCATTCTCGGTGTAACGCGTACCCGTGCCTGCCTGATGCCTGACGCCGACGGCAATCCGGTGACGCAGCGTCTGTTGCCGCTATCGCTCAGTTACGATCACAGGGTCATTAACGGCGCTGACGCCGCGCGTTGTGTCGTGGCATTCGGCGAGTTCCTGGCGACTTATCAATTCAACTAGACTTGTGAGGTACTCCAATGCGTGCCGCCTTGTCGCCGGTTCTGTTTCTCTTGCTGAACCTGTGCCAAGCCGCGCCGCTGTCATTATGGCGGGCCTCGGTGTAACCGTCGATACGGGTCGCATTACGCGGGTTGCGGTGTTTACCGAATGCGCTGACGAGGGCGTGTTTGAGGGTGAGCTGAAATCGGTGAAAGTCCGCAGTTAGCCGAGGCTCACTCGGCCAAGGCATCCTCACGACTCACGACGGGTCGGTCCTCGCGAGTGCCGCGCATCGGCCGCCATTGGTTTTCCGGCTCGCCGAAGTGGTGCAAGACCACGAAGTCATCGTGTACCTCGATGAGTTCACCTACGAAGGGCATGTCGTCGAAACCCTCGGACACACGGTAGCTAACGATGTCGCCGGGTTGGAATGTGGCCGCATCGAAGTTGAACTCGAAGGGGCAGTTGGGATCATCCGGGGTGATCATGTTTTGCATAGTGTTCGCTCCCTGTAGCTGGAAATTACTTCGTAGTCATTCGTTGAACCAGTTTCGTACTTCCCGGCGAAGTAGTTTGCCCATCTCGTTGTAGGGCAGTTCGTCGCGCAAGCGAATCTGCTCGGGCAGGCGCGACGAGCGCAACCGGTCGCGGATCAGTTGGCGCAGTGCATCGTCGTCCAGCGATTCTGCGCCGGGCTTGAAGACGACGGCAATGCCTACTGCTTCGCCCCACTCTGTGGAAGGTACGCCCACCGCGGCGGCATCGGCGATCGCCGGATGCGCCGTCAGCACATCCTCGATTTCGCCGGGCGAAATATTCTCGCCCCCGCGCACGATCACGTCGTCTGCGCGTCCCGCGAGGAAGAGGTAGCCCTCGTCGTCCAGCCAGCCCGCGTCGCGCGTGGGAAACCAGCCGTCTTTATCCAGTGCGCTGCGCTCGCGGTACTCGCCGGAGACCTGCTCGCCGCGCACGTAGATCTCGCCGCTTTCCCCCGGGGGTAGCGGGAGCCCATCGGCGTCGCGAATCTCGATTTCGACAGTTGGCAGTGGTCTGCCGACCGAGCCGAGCCTCGCGCTCACTGCCGGGTCTTTGGCGCTCTGCGCGAGGCGATGGTCTTCGGGGCCCAGCAGGGCGATGGTGGAACTGGTCTCGGTCAAACCGTAGGCGTTGGTGAATGCCGTGTCGGGAAACAGCTCGAGCGCACGCTCGATCAATTCGGCCGGCATGCGCCCGCCGCCGTAAGCAATCGCGCGCAGCGCTGTGAGATTTGCCGTGCTGCCGGCATCGATACGTTCCATGATACGTGCCAGCATGGTGGGGACGAGAAACGCGTTGCTGATCTGCTCTTCCGCCGCCAGGTGCAACCAGTCATCAGGTTCGAATGCCGGTAGCATGACAATGCGCCGCTGCGCGTAAAAAGCACTCAACAGCGCCGAGATGCCGGCGATGTGGTAGGGCGGTACGCAGACTAGTTGCGCATCCGTTTCCGCCGCGGAGCAAAATTCCACAGTGCCGAGAATATAGCCGAGCAGGTTCGCGTGACGCAGCAGTGCCGCCTTTGGGGTGCCCGTCGTGCCACTGGTGAATATCTGGGCGGTGATATCCTCGTCGTCGCGTGGTGCGTCGAAATTACCCGCCGCGCTCTCGGCAGCGGCCACAAATGAGGTGCGGTCTACGCAGGTATGACCGGCATCGGGGTTCAGCCGTCTTGCGCGCTCCACGTCGCCCACGATGCAGGCGGGCGCAATGCGCGCTAGCAATCCTGCGAGATCCTCGTCCGCCAGGCGGTAGTTGAGCGGTACATAGGGAATGCCGGCGAGTGCTGCGCCGAAGAGCGCGATGGGGGCTGCCTCGCTGCTTTCATCCAGTAGTGAGACGAAGTTGCAGTCGTATTGCATCAGGCGCGCCGCCGCTCCTCTGGAAGCCGCCAGCAGTTCGCCGTAGGTCCAGCGGCGGCCGTCGCACACCAGGCCAATGCGCTCGGGGGCTGCTTCGGCGGCCATTTCCAGGATGAGAGAGATGTTCACGGCGTGGGGTTAGTCCGAGGAGGGCAGTGGCTTGGCGTCCTTGGTCATCAGCGCCACGCCGTCGAGCGACAGGGATCCTGCGCCCGGCTTGACGCACAGCAACTCGAGCGTATCTTGCGCGTCGACATAGCGCTTCCCGAGCAGAGTGCCGCCTGAGAATTCGGAATCCGGACTGCCGGTCTCCGCGGGCTTGTCTTCCGCCATCGGAACACCGCCGCAGGCCACGACACCTTCGCCCGCGCGAATTACCATGACTTCGGTATCGCACACGGCACTTTTTAGCTTGGTTCCGGCTTTCATAGTCGTCTCGCTCGCTCTGTTGTGCAGGGAGTTCAGGCAATAGCGCCCAGGGCTTTTAGTTTCTCGATCTCGTCCCACTCCATGCCCGCTTCCATCAGTACGAGTTCGGTGTGTTCCGAGGCCTCCGGTGCGCTGGTGGTCTGCACGGGTTCGTGGTTGAACTGCACCGGGCCGCGCACGAGTTTGACGGGGTCGCCTCCGTCGCGCGCCTCGACTTCGAACAGCATGTCATTGGCCAGTGCCTGTTCGTCTGCGGCAATTTGCAGGAGGTCGAGCACTGGCGCCCACTGCCCGCTCATAGTCTTAAGGTGTTCGCGCCAGTAGTCAAAGGGTTTGGCGGCGAATTGTTCGCGGATCAGGTCGCTGGCCGCTTCCCAGTTCTGCATGAGGGAATCTACGTCGGCGAAGCGCGCATCATCCGCCGCGTCGGGAATGCCCAGATGTTCGAATACATTGCGGATGTGCGGGCCCGGTGTCAGCGTGCACAGGTTGATCGTGCCGCCGTCCGAAGTTGTGTAGTTGCCCATGAATGGATTGCCGGGATTGCCACCGGATGAGGGCATGCGGTTGCGCGATACCTGGCCGCAGTCGATACCCATATCGATGGATGTCCCGGCCGCCCACCAGGCGGTGCTAAGGAGCGAGACATCAAGCTCTATGGCCTCTCCCGTGCGTTCGCGGTGGAAGAGCGCAGCCGAAATCCCGCCCGCGATGTTCATGCCGCCGATCGAATCACCAAAAGCAGGGATGCCCTGGGATATCGGGCCGCCAAGTTCGGCCGGCGACATGGCGGTGGCAATGCCGCTGCGATTCCAGAATGCAGTGCCGTCGAAGCCGCCGGTGTCGCGCTCGGGTCCTTTGTCACCATAGGCGCTACCGCGCGCGTAAATGATGTCCGGGTTGACCGCGCGGATATGCTCAATGTCGAATTTCATTTTCTGGCGCTGGCGCGGCAGGTAATTGGTGAGGAATACATCAGCAGTCTTTGCGAGTTCGTAAATGACCTCGACGCCCTCGGGTTTTGAAATATCCACGCCCACGCTGCGCTTGCCCCGATTGGGGTGTTCCACGAACGGGCTGCGCTGCGGGTTGACCTTGACGCCACCCATATTGATAAAGCCGCGCTGGGTGTCTCCGCGCACAGGGTGTTCGATCTTGATCACGTCGGCGCCCCAGTCCGCCAGAATAGCGCCGGCGGCTGGCACGAAGGTCATTTGGGCGACCTCCAACACGCGAATACCTTTCATTACTTGAGTCATACGCAATTCCCCGCTGTTCTGACAGAATTATACAGGTCAACAACACTGTTGCATAGTTATGGTGGCTGTTATATATATGACGGCCCGCTCGGCCTTGCCGGGAATACCCGTCGCACGCCCCGTTCGGCACTCATTTCATTACAAGGAGAACACCATGAAAGTAGATTCCTCACTCGCGGCAGTCGTCACGGGCGGCGCTTCCGGGCTCGGGCTCGCCACGGTCAAGGCCCTGCGCGCCGCCGGTGCACAAGTTGCCATCTTTGATCTAAATGAGGAGTCGGGTGAGCAGGCTGCGGCCGAGACAGGGTCCATTTTCTGTCAGTGCGATGTGCTGTCTGACGACAGCGTGGACGCCGCGTTTGCCAAGGCTCGCGATGCCCAGGGCCAGGAGCGTGCACTAATCTGCTGTGCCGGCGGTGGCAACGCCATCCCGACTGTTAAGCGCGACAAGAAGACAGGTGAAATCAAAATGTTTCCCACCGATCAGTTCGAGTGGGTGCTCAAGCTCAATACAGTGGGTACTTTTCGCTGTATCACGCGTTCGGCAGCCGGAATGATGGAGCTCGAACCGATCGACGGCGAGCGCGGCGCGATGATTAACACCGCGTCCGCGGCTGCCACAGAGGGCCAGATCGGCCAGGCTGCCTATTCCGCTGCGAAGGCTGCGATTGTCGGTATGACACTGACGATTGCTCGCGACTTATCGCGGGAGGGTATCCGTGTGAACACCATTCAGCCCGGCATTTTCCACACGCCTCCGATGGCGCGCGTACCGGACGAGATGCTCAAGTCGCTCGGTGGCATGGTGCCGTTTCCGAAGCGTCTCGGCGACCCGCAGGAATATGCCAGCATGACGCTGGAACTGCTTCGCAATGGATACGTAAATGGCGAGACGATTCGCCTGGATGGCGCTATACGCATGCAGCCGCGCTGATCCGCGGCTCAGATATCGATCATTACCTTCGCGGAGGCGGGCGAGCGCGCCACGTCTAGCGCGGCGATTACCTCGTCCAGCCCGAAGCGGTGGCTGATCATTGAGCCGGCCTTATCGGCGATGCGGGGCAGGGCGGCCAGCACCTCGGGCATTTCATCGGGGTAGCCCATGGCGGTGGTGATGGTCATCTCGGTTGTGAGCATCGCGCCCAGGTGTACCTCGACCGGTTGCATGTAGGCCGCGGTAATCACTAGGCGCGAGTGGAATTTCGCCATTCCAATCACGTCGGACAGGATATTCGGCGCGCCCGCCGCGTCGATGTAGGCATCGGTGCCGGCTGCATCGCGATTCAGTACTTTGCCCACGCCGTGCAGTTTTATCAGTTCCTCACGCACATTCACCTCTGCCGGATTCAGCGCGGCCTGCGCGCCCAATGCGCGTGCGCGTTCCAGCCGGTCCTCGGCCAGGTCCAGCGCGACCACGTCTGTTATGCCGCGGTCGAGTAACCACAAGACCATACCCAGGCCTATCGGTCCACACCCGAACACGACGACCTTGTCTCCCGGTACGACCTCCGCGCGATTCACACCGTGCAACGCGACCGCCAAAGGTTCGGTCAGCGCGGCAATCTCAAAAGGTAGGCCTTTCGGTATGGGCAGTATGCTGTCGCCAATCCGTGCATCGCTAACCAACAAGTTTTCTGTGAAGGCGCCTTCGGGTCCGCCACTGCCGATCATGCTGGGCGTCTGCATGGGGTTGATGACGACGCGCTCGCCCACGGTTATGCCCTCGACGTTCTTGCCGACATAAGTCACCTCGCCAGCGGCCTCGTGGCCCAGCGGTGTCACGCCACCCTCAGGGCGCATGATGCCGCCCATCTTGATGTACGACAGGTCACTGCCGCAGATACCGCAGGCCTTTACGTCGATGAGTACGTCCGAGTCGCCCGCGTCTGGCATTTGCACCTCATCCAGGCGGGCGTCGTCGACTTCGTGAATGTTGAGGACTCTTCGCATGCTGGGTCTCCCGTTTGTCCTTGGGATTAGTGCCGAGGACTAAATGTGGATCAGGGACGCGCCATCGATCACGATGGTGTCGCCCGTGTGAAAGCTGGCAGCATCGCTCGCCAGGTACGCGGCGATGCCCTCGAAATCTACCGCGAAGCCTGGACGCCTGAGCGCGGCCTTGCCGGCGAAAATCTGGTCGATGTCATTCCACTCCTCCTCGGGTTGCTCGCTGCCGTCCTGGCGTCCGCCGCTGAAGCCCGTCTTGATGTAGCCCGGCGCAATCGTGTTGGCGCGAATGCCGTGTTGGCCGAGCTCCACCGCCATGCAGCGCAGTGCGGCGCTGATGCCGCCCTTCGCCGCGGCGTAAGGCGCGATTCCGGGCACGCCCTGGAAGATCGAGAGACTGCCGCAAAATACGAGTGAGCCGCCGGGCTCACCCGCCTCTGCGCGCTCAACCATTAGCTGTGCAGCTTTTTGCAAGGTATAGAATGCGCCGTGCATGTTGGTGTTCAGTAGCGTGTGATAGTCCTCGCTGGAGGTGGTCAGGATCGAGCGGGTATTGGGTGGCATTCCCGCGTTGGCAATCACAGTATCGATGCGGCCATACTCGCCTATCAATGCGTTGAAGCCCGCACTCACATCCTCCTCCGAGGACACGTCGACCGGCCTGGCGCTGGCGCGAACACCCAGTGACTGCAGTTCCTCGACTGCGGCCGCGTTTTTCTCTTCGGAGCGACCCCAGATCACGACGTCGCCGCCCTGTTTCGCGATGCCCCGGGCGAAACCCAGGCCAAGACCGCTGTTGCCGCCGGTTACCAGCGCGACCTTGCCACTTAAATCAAACAATCCGCCGGACATGATGTCTCCTCTCAGCGGGCTTGGTGTGCCCGCGAATGAAATGGGGGTAACTGCAGTGTAGGTAACACCCGCTAACTGCTCAATGACAGAGAGTGTAGACATCGGGCCGCAATACACATGGTGGGCCAGCACGGACGCCGCTGTGATTGTCACGCTCGAAGCGGACGTGCCAGAATGCCTGCATAGCAGCTGTTATAGCTGCGCGCAGTAGAAACATATAGCCGAGGATGCCATGACGGAAGCACTCGTAGCGGAAGAGCTCATTGAACAGGCGCGTCAGGAGACAGGGCTGGAGCATTTTGATAGCGACAGTTTTCGCGAGGGGCTCGATGTCTATCTCGCCGACCTCAACGCCGGCCAGCCCACAGCGGGTGCGTTGCAGCGGTTGCGTCCGAACATCGTGCAATTGCTGGCCAACCGGCTGCGTACCACTGATTACCTGGAGCAACGTCCTGAATTACTGGAACGCCCTGTGGAGCGACCGGTTTTCGTTTTCGGAATACCGCGCACGGGCACTACGCTTCTCAGCAACCTGCTGGCCACCGACCCCGCGCGGCGCTCTCCTCTGACCTGGGAAATTGAGACTCCGGTTCCGCCGCCCACGCGCGAGATGCTCTACACTGATCCGCGCGCGCTGGAGTTGCTTGAATTTGAGCGGCAGATGCTCGAAGCACGGCCGGAAATGGGCAAGTACTATCGCAGTTCGGCTATCTACCCAAATGAGTGCGTGTTCTTCATGGCGCATGACTTCAAGACGCTGATGCTGGAGTCGCGCTGCAGTATGCTGACGTATCGCGACTGGTTACTCGAGGCCGACATGACGTCGGCCTACGAGTACCACAAGCGTTTCCTGCAGTTGCTGCAGGCTGACGCGCCGGGTAACTGGAACCTGAAGATGCCGTCGCATGCGTTGTTCCTGGAGACCCTGCTCAAGGTCTATCCCGACGCGCGGCTGGTCTGGACGCATCGCGACCCTTACGCCGCGCTGGGCTCGTTCTGCAGCATCATCTCGCTGTCGCACAGGGGTTTCGAAACCGGCGCCACGCCCGAGTGGATTGGCGACAATTGCCTCTACCAGTTACAGCAGCATGTCGATCGCATCATGGACTTCCGGGAGAAATTCGGCGAAGACCGCATCATCGACGTGCATTACGCGAATATGACCGAGGACCCAGTTGGCAGCATGCGCGAACTTTACGCGGGCCTGGGCGACGAGTTCACACCAGAGGTTGAGCAGGGTATGCGGGACTGGCTCGACGACAACCCGCAAAACAAGTTCGGCAAGCACGAGTACAAGCTGGCCGAGTTCGGCTTAAGCGTCGAGCGCGTCGCGCCTGTGCTGGAACGTTACCAGGACAAGTACACAGTGCGGGCTGAAGGCTGACACGGCTGCGAGGTAGAAGTTATGGAGGAGTCATCAACGCAGGACCACATCGAACTCGATGAAGACACGGCCGATCTTGGTACTTCACCAATTCCCGCGGCGCCTTACTACCAGCCCGACTACTTCGCGCTTGAAGTGGAGGCGATCTTCCGTCGCAGCTGGCTGCAAATTGGGCACGTCTGTGAGTTGCCGGAACCCGGGAGTTATATTGTCCGGGAGATCGAAATTGCCGACGCGTCGATACTGATTACGCGCGGGCGGGACGATGTCATCCGCGCCTTTCACAACGTCTGCACCCACCGCGGGACGCAGTTAGTGTCAGAGTGCGAAGGCAGTCGCTCTCGCTTCAGTTGTCCCTACCACAGGTGGACTTTCGCCGATGATGGCGAACTGCTGTCGGCGCCGGATTTTGAGCGTTTCTACGTCGACAAGGCCGATTGTGCGCTGACGCCCGTGGCGGTAGATGTCTGCGCGCGTTTAATCTTTGTCAATCTCGATGCCACACCGCAGGAAAGCCTGGCGGAGTTTCTTGGCCCCCTCGCCACCGAGCTGGAGGAGTTACCGTCCGCGCAGGCCACGACGTTTTCCGAGTACACGTACGAGATCGAGGCCAACTGGAAGCTCACCTACGACAACTTCCAGGAAAATTATCACCTGCGTTTCATCCATCCGCGCTCAGGCGCGGCTGCAGCGGGCCCGCAGAACCCCTTCGGTTACCCGGTGAATTTTGGCTTCCACGGCACCCACCGCACGCAGACGATCTGGTCCAATCCAGATGCCAGGCCGCTGCCCTTTCAGGGCCTGGCATTCGTGAAGGGGGCGGAGCTCGCCATGCGCGACGGTTTCGGAGATGTCACGCGAGCCAAGCAGTACTACGCGATCTTTCCTAACCTGTTCCTCCTCGGTTCTCCCATGACACCGTTTTCGCAGTGTGTAATACCACTGTCCCCCACGCGGTCGCGTGGTGTAATCCGTCTGTACTGGAATGGCGAGGACGACTGCGCCAGCCGACGTTTTGCGCGCGAATACGCCATGGCGACCGCGCGCGATATTCACTCGGAGGACCGCGCTGTAATCGAGGCCGGGCAGCGCGGGCTGAACAGCGGCGCGCTAACTCACATTCACTTCCAGTCGCAGGAAATCCTGTGCCGGCATCTGTTTCAGGAGGTTAACCGGAGGGTGGAGAACTGGCGCGCGGAACGCGACGCAGCGGGGAGGGCGCTGTTGTGAGCGCGGTGTCATTGCCATCGGGATTTGAGGCACTCGAGGTCTTCGTGTCCGATTGGTCATTCGCGACGGCGGCGGAGCGCGCGCAGCGCAGGCTGGACAGCACGGCCCAGGAACGTGAGGTGTTTTTTCACACCGCGGAAAACCTGGTGGCGCCCGCGCTTGATCTGCTCGATGCAAAGCCCCTGGACCAGCACGATGCACAAGAGCAGCGCCTGATGTCGCTGTTGTTAAGCCTGGCCCACATCGGTCTCGCGGTAGAAATACAGGGTGACGATGAGCCGCGCCATGCGCGCGACGCGCGGCACATTACGATTACCCGCGCCGTTTCCGACTCCTGAATTAAACCCTTCTATCAGCCTTGTGCGAACAGGCGACGCGCGCCCGCGACGGCGTGCTCGATACGTTCCGCGGCGAGGCGGTCTGGCGGCTGCGGGACTTCCAGTTCCAGCGGCGTCTCGGCTGGCAACGCCGCCAGGAACTGTCGCAGCGGGAAGGCGCCGTCGCCGGGCGCCAGCCGGTTGCCCGCCGCCTCTTCCGCGTAGTCGGACGTGGTGGTGAGGTCGGCGCCGTCACAGAGCTGGGCGTAGCCCACAAGGTCTGGGTCAATGCGCGCGATGTCCGCCGGCTGTCCGCCGGAGCGGACCAGGTGCAGGACGTCTACACCCAGTAGGACGTTGGGCAGGGCGGCACGGGTCAGTAAATCCGCCAGGGTCTCAAGCGTGTTCCATGACGGTGACATGGCCAGGAACTCCACGGCGATGTTGAGATCAAGACTGGCCGCCCTTGCGCTGAGCGCGCCAAGTTTGTCGATCACGCGCGTCTCTTCGTTGTCGAAGAGCAAAACCACGGCACCGCGAGCGCCCAGTTCCCCGCCCAGTGCCAGGGCAGGGTCGAACTCTGCTGGTATAGCGTTGGGGTGGAGCAGGAAACAATCGACATTGGCGAGTCGCACGCCGTTATCATGCAGGCGGCGGGCTACCGCGCCGCATTTGTCGCGCGTTACCACGGGGAAGCCGGAGTCGCTGTTGGGTTGGTGCGCAAACAGCGACACCTCCGCGCAGCCCGCCCGCGCGGCCAGGTCGATGAAGTCCTCGGGGCTCGCCTCCAGGGCGGAGACTTGATGCAGGCCGAACGGTCGTGCCGGGTCAATCATTGACTTCTCCTAATTACAGTAAGGTGCCGCCATCGACCTGGAGGACCTGGCCCGTGACGAAGCTCGCGGTGTCCGATGCCAGGTACAGTACCGCGCTGGCAACCTCGTCCGGTTGTGCGATGCTGCGCGGCAGGGCTCCGCGTGGCCGCGCCATACGCGCCCGGTCTTCCGGTGCCGCCCGTCCCAGCTTGTCGAAGAAGTCACTGTCGGGGTGAAAGCGGCTGCCGCTGGAAAAAGCCTCGGGGTCCGACGCGACTGTGCCGTAGGGCGCGACGGCGTTGACGCGAATACCGTGATCACCGACTTCTTTCGCGAGCACCCGGGTGAATCCGTGCACGGCGGCTTTTGCGGCGGAGTAAATCGACAACAGGTAATCGCCCACCAATCCAGCGGTGGAGCCTACGTTGATGATGCAACCGGTCTGACGCTCGATCATCCCTGGCAGTGCTGCATGCGTCATGCGCAACACGCTCATCAGGTTGAGATCGATATCGCCGGGCCAGGTTGCGGGGTCAGAATCGACGAACAGGCCGGCGCCTATATTGCCGCCGACGTTGTTTACCAGCACCTGCACAGGGCCCAGCGCCGCCGCTGCTGTAAGAATCTGTGCAGGCGCATTTTCGTCCAGCAGGTCGGCGCCCACGAATACCGCGCCCTGCGCGCCGCGCTCTAGTGCCGCACACACCACGCGCTCTCCGGCGGCCTCATCGCGGCCCACCGCCACCAGACTTGCGCCCTCGGCAGCGAACCCCAGCGCGATGGCCCGCCCGATATTGGCGGTCGCCCCGGTGACGATCACCACAGCTCCTGTGAGCCCGAGGTCCACGCTAATCGCGTCTTTTGGGTGGGTCTATGGACGGAGAACGTGGGCGTATATGAGGCACTGTTACTATCCTGAATGGGGTGACGTGGCCCGCGGGCAGTCTATTGATGTCAGTATAGCGAAATGATTTAATGAACAACAGTGTTGAAAAGTTTGGGCGTGGCCCGGCAGCGCCGGGCACCTGCCCGGGCCGCGAGCCGCCTGCGCCAGCCGGTCCTCAGGACGATTGTTAACAACCCGGGATTTTGCATGTCACTAGTTCAGTACAGCGCGCCCTCCACGTTGGCAGAAGCCCTGCAGGCGCTGGCGGGTGGGGCGGCTAACAGACCCCTTGCCGGCGGCACCGACCTTCTTGTGCAGGTAAAGCTGGGCCTGCGTGACCCACAGCATATTGTTGATCTCAAGCGCATCCCCGAACTGACGGCTCTCACCCTCGATGACAACGGTCTGCGCCTTGGTGCCGCGGTACCCGGCGCCATCGTGACGACAAACAGGGAGATCGCGCGTATCTACCCCGGCTTCACCGAGGCGCTCGGCCTGATCGGTTCCAGCCAGGTACAGGGTCGTTGTTCCGCCGGCGGTAACCTGTGCAACGCATCCCCGGCGGCGGACTGCGTACCCGCGTTGATCGTGAATCGTGCGACCTGCCACATCGCTGGGCTCGGTGGAGAACGCACGGTGGCGGCGGAAGATTTCACCACTGGCCCCGGCACGCACTGTCTCGAGGACGGGGAGATACTGGTGTCTCTGGAGTTGCCGAGGCCAGCGCCGCGCACAGCCGATGCCTACCTGCGCATGATTCCGCGTACCGAGATGGACATCGCGATCGTCGGCGCCGGCGTGGCGTTGACGCTGGATGAGTCGGGTGTGTGTACCGACGCGCGCGTTGCAATCGGAGCGGTCGCCCCTACAGCGCTGTTGGTGCCTGGGGCCGCAGCTGCGCTCATCGGTACCACGCTGGACGAGGACAGCCTGCGTAACGCGGGGTACGCGGCGTCTGGCGCCGCTGTACCAATTACAGACAAGCGCGGCACCGCCGACTACCGCAGGAAGGTCGTCGGTGTGCTGGTCCGGCGTGCCGCTGCCATTGCGCGGTCGCGTATCGAACAACCCACGTAAGGCTGCGGGATGATGCAAGTGAGAAAGATACATGTCAGTACCACGGTGAACGGGGAGCCGCGCGAGTTCCTGTGTGAGCCGGGGCAGGTTTTGTCCGATGCGTTACGCAACAACCTGGAGATGACCGGCACGAAGGAGGGTTGTACGACGGGCGACTGCGGTGCCTGTAGCGTCCTGCTGGACGATGCGTTGGTCTGTTCCTGCCTGGTGCTCGCCGCTGAGGCCGAGGGCCGCCGCGTGGCGACTATCGAGGGTGTGGCTCAAGATGGCCGATTGCACCCAATACAGCAGCAACTACTGGAACACGCGGGACTACAGTGCGGTATCTGCACGCCCGGTGTGGTGGTTGCGGCCAAGGCGCTGCTGGAGGAAAACCCAGACCCAAGCGAGGAAGAGGTGCGCTTCTGGCTGGCCGGCAATCTGTGCCGTTGTACGGGTTACGACAAAATTATCCTGGCGGTCCTGGCCGCCGCTTCGGAAATACGAGGAGCGTGAGCGCATGAATGACAGCGTCAAGACTGACTTCAAGTATGTCGGCACGCGTCCCGTGCGTCCTGACGGTCCCGACAAGGTCACCGGTCGCGCCAAGTACGGTGCGGACCTCAATCTGCCTGGCATGCTGCATGCCCACTATGTACGCAGCCCTTATGCACACGCGGTCATCAAGTCGATCGATTTCTCCGAGGCGCTGAAACTGCCGGGTGTAATCGCGACCATGACGGGGGAGGATTTGCCCGAGCCAGGCGACAAACTGATGCAAGGCGCTGAGATAGAAATGAAACTCAGTGATATGGCACCCGTGGTCATGGCACGCGGCAGGGCGATGTTTCACGGCCATCCTGTGGCGGCTGTCGCCGCCACGTCTGCATCGCTGGCGGCGGAGGCAGCAGCGCTGGTGCGCGTCGAGTACGAGGTGCTTCCTCATGTGATCGACATGCATGCGGCGCTTGAGGACGATGCACCGCTGCTGCACGCGGACCTGATTACGACAGGGCTTGACCCCGCACCGACGGTGCCCTCCAATCTCTCGGTGGACCTGGCGCTGGAGATGGGCGATGTAGATCTTGGTTTCGCCGATGCAGACGTGGTGGTCGAGCGCACTTACTCGGTGCCCATGTGCCATCAGGGCTACATAGAACCTCACGCCGCTATCGCCAGTGCAGATGAAACCGGCCGCGTGGAGATTTGGTGCTGCACACAGGGTCCGTTCATGGTGCGCAATTTTACCTCGCAGCTCACTGGCATCGAACCCGGCAAAATCAAGGTAACCGCGTCAGAGATCGGCGGCGGTTTTGGTGGCAAGACCACGGTTTATATTGAGCCGGTTGCGGCGGTACTCGCACTCAAGTCTGGCCGGCCTGTAAAGGTGGTGTTGAGTCGCGAGGAGGTGTTTCGCGCGACGGGCCCCGTTTCCTGCTCGGAGACGCGGGTGCGTATCGGTGCGAAGAAAGACGGTACGCTCACTGCGATCGACATCGATATCGTGATGGATTCCGGGTGTTATTCAAGCAGTTCGATCATGCCGGCAACTATGTTTGGTGCCGCGTGTTATCGGTGTGAGAACCAACGCAGTCGCGGTCGCGAAGTACTGACGAACAAGCCCAGGGTATGGGCCTACCGCGCTCCGGGCGCGCCGCAGTCGATTATGGCGGTGGAATGCGCGGTCAATGAGTTGGCGGAAGAACTTGGCATCGACCCGGTCGACTTTCGCCTGCACAATGCGGTGGAGGAGGGTGATATTCCGGTCTTTGGGCTGCCCTTCCAGGCGATCGGCTATAAGAAGGCGCTGCAGGCAGCGAAGGAACACCCGCATTACCAGGCGCCATTGGGCCCTGGCCAGGGCCGCGGTCTCGCCTCAGCTTTCTGGATAAATTCCGGCCAGCAGTCCAGTGCCACAATCAATATAGCCCTGGATGGCGCCATCAACGTGCTTACTGGCAATCCGGATATTGGCGGCTCGCGCGCCTCCATGGCGTTACTTGCTGCCGAGGTCTTTGGTGTACCGGTCGAAACCGTACACCCGACGGTCGCCGACACGGATTCGGTGGGTTACTGCGACGGTACTGGCGGCAGCCGGACCACGCTCGCCACCGGTGGCGCGGTGATCCAGGCGGCCGAGAAGCTTGTACTGGAGTTGCGCCACCGCGCGGCAGCGATCTGGGGGGTCGACCTCGATGAGGTCGAGTGGGTCGACGGCAAGGCCGTCGCCAGAACAACCGGCGACCTGGAAAACCTTATGGACGCCGGTGCCGCAGTGCAGTTGGAGAATCGGGAAATGAGTCTCGTCGAGCTCGCTGAAACTTCCGGCGCGACTGGCGGTCCGCTCAGTGCCGTTGCGTCGCTGCACGCGCACAACTCGGCACCGGCGTTTGCCATTAACATCTGTGACGCGGCAGTGGACCGCGAAACCGGCAAGGTCGACATCACCCGATTTACCTGCATACAGGATGCGGGCAAGGCGGTACACCCCGCCTATGTTGAAGGCCAGATGCAGGGGGGTGCCGTACAGGGCATCGGCTGGGCCTTGAACGAGGAGTATCTGTACGATGAAAACGGTGTGTTGGAAAATCCCGGTTTTCTCGACTACCGCATGCCGGTCGCATCAGACCTGCCCATGATCGATACCGTGATTATTGAAGAGCCCAATCCGCTGCACCCCTACGGCATCCGCGGTGTCGGCGAGGTGCCAATCTGTCCGCCCATGCCCGCAGTGGCCACCGCGGTAAACCGCGCTGCGGGTACCGCGTTATACGACCTGCCACTGTCGCCGCCCAAACTGCTGGCTGCAATAGACAGAGCGGTGGAATAAGGCGCGCCGGATCATGGCAAGAGTGATCTTCACTTCCGAATTGGAACGACTCACCGGTGAGTCTGAGGTGACAGTCGCCGCGGAAGCGTACCGCGACCTACTCGTGGAACTCTGCGCACGTTTTCCTAAACTTCGGCAGGACGCCCTGCGCAAGCAGGCCCTGGCTATCGATGGAATTGTCATCCAGGAACCGTTGTTGGAAACATTCGACGCGGACAGTGAGCTCATCTTCTTCGCCAAGATTGCGGGAGGCTGAAGCACTGTGAGAGCTGCGCCGGAACACTCCATGACGGTTGAAGGTGAGGTCACAGCGCCAGTGGCCGCCGCGCGCCTGGTGCGCTTTCAGTTCGAGACGCCGGTCGACAGCACTTTGCGCGAAACGGAGCGCTACCGCCTCGACCTGTGTCTCACGCCGCGACCGGTCAATGCTCGAGCGCGCTATCCCGATCGTCCGGGCATGCGGCATTTTGCGCCGCTGGGCAATGTCTTTGTCGTTCCCCCCGGGGAACGCCTGCAGGCCCAGAGCGATGGCTGCTGTGAGCAGACCTCGCTGCTGTGCGAGTTTGATCCCGGCCAGATGAATAACTGGTTGGAGGCAGATATAGAGTGGTCCGACGGCAGTTTGCTCGCGGGTCTTGATATCCGTCACGGTAATATACGCCTGCTTTTGGAAAGGCTTGCCGCCGAGGTCCGCCACCCAGGCTTTGCCAGTGCCACACTCACAGAGCTGATAGTTGCGCAACTCGCGGTGGAACTGGCGCGCTACCAGCTGGCGCTGTCGGCGGAAGGTGTCACCGGTGGGCTCCCAGGTTGGCGGCTACGATTGATCGACGAGCGCCTCAAGGCGAGTGGCGAGATGCCCAATCTCGCGGAACTTGCTGCCCTGTGCGGGCTTTCCGTGCGCCAGCTTACACGCGGCTTTCGAGCCAGTCGCGGCTGTTCAATTGGGGATTATATGGTGGGATTACGTGCGACCAGGGCCAGGGAACTGCTGCTTACCCAGATGAGTGTGAAAGGTATTGCCTACGCGCTGGGGTTTTCTTCGCCGTCGAGTTTCTGTTATGCCTTCCGTCGAGCAACGGGAGAGTCGCCGGGTCGATATCGGCAGCGCCTGCGTACCTGAAGCTCAGCTGTCGAGCGCGCTGCTGCGGTAAATCTCGCCGTCTTTCATGATCATGACGAGCCGGCCCTTGTCCCTGAGTACATCGAGATCAGCGAGGGGGTCACCGTCCACCAGTAACATGTCGGCCAGCATGCCTTCCTGCAACGTGCCGAGATCACCTTCGCGTCGCATCGCCAGGCCGCCGTTGCGGGTTGCACAAACGAGCGCCTCGGCGGGGGTGTAACCGTAGTAATCCACGAAGTACTGCAGTTCACGTGCCTGCGTACCCTGCATGTTCCAGGTGAAGCCGTAGTCGCCGCCGATCAGGTGGCGGATGCCGCGCTTGCGACACTCGGTATGTGTCTTTATCGACTCCTCAATGAGTTGCCCGATGCCCATGGCTTCAGTGACCTCGCGCGGCATGCCGTGCTCGGCGCCCTCGTGCCACATGGTGTGGAACAGGCCGATAGAGGGTGCGACGAACACGCGGTCCTTCGCGGCTTCGAGCATGTCGAGGGTTTCCTCGTCTGTGTACTCGGCGTGGTAGATCATGTCCACGCCCGCCAGCAGCGAGTGGCGAATGGAGCCGATCGAGCGTGCGTGCACGTTGACCATCTTGCCGAAGGCGTGGGCGGTGTCCACGGCCATCTGGATTTCTTCCAGTGACATGGTCGTACAGTGCGCGGGAATATCGGGGTAGAAAGGGTCGCCCGAGACGTCCAGCTTGATGTTGTCGCAGCCCTCGCGGCAGGCGATGCGCACCGCCTTGCGCATTTCCTCTGGACCATTCACGACCTGTGAGGGTGAAGTGCCGGTGGAGGGCTCGTAGCAGTTGCGCGGATTGTGCAGGCGGCTTTCGTCGCCCAGGCCGCCTGTCACGGTGATTTCAAGCGAGCCAGCGCGGATGCGCGGACCGGGCAGGCGCCCCGCTTCGACCTCGTTGCGCACCGCGACGCCAAGGCGCAGTTTCGCTTCGGAGGCGCCGTAGGCGCTTGTGGAACCGTGATCCAGCAGGGTCCTGGCCACGCGTGCGGTCAGGAAGGCGTGCTCTTCCGGAGGGGGCGCGATGAGATCTTCCGTACAGGTAAACGAGTCGAAGGAGAGGTGGGCGTGGCCCTCGGTCATGCCCGGCATGAGAAACTTGCCTTCGCCGTCAACAATAACATCCGCCATTGCGTCGCCGCCGCCTGCAAGGACCGACTTGATTCGGTTGTCCTCGACCAGCAGGTGGCCCCTGAAAGTGTCTCCCCCCGTGCCGTCGAAGATCGTGGCGTCGCGTATCAGTGTTGTAGTCATTTTCGGATTCCTTGCGCGTGTCCCGGGCTCAGGCGAGGGGGGCGAAGAGGCTGTGTCTGAAAAAAAGCTTTTCGGCGCTGCTTGAGACTGCACCGGCGGAATCCGGTTCGGGCGCAGGCCGTTGGCTGCGCATGTCGTATGAGACTAGCCGGGCCGCAAAACGCCAGCGACCGTCCTTACGACGCCAATAGCGGTCGAGATAGCGCACGCACATGAAGTCTTCGAGCCAGCCGTCCTTACCATCAGGAATGATGTGGTAGGCAAGGGCGTAGACTTCGCCTTCCGCCTCATCCCCGTCCACCGAGATGAGGTGATTGCAAACGTGATGCCCGCTGTACCTGATGAACGGAAAACACTGTTCCAGAAAGTCGACATACGCTTCGGCCGGTCCGTCGAATGTGTCGCCGTGGGTGTCGGTAGCATCCTCGGTGTAGAGGGAGCGCAGTAGCCGTGGGTCTTTGCGGTCGACTCCGCGACAGTACAACAGGGCGAGTTCCCGTATAGCCTCCTTCGCCTGCATGTTTGCCAGTTGTTCTGCGTCACTATTCATGGTTTGCTGCCCGCGCCAGCGCGCCGGGTCGTTTTGTCACAGGGCAAAGGAGTAGCCGCCATTCACGGGGTAGGTCTGCCCGGTAATCCAGCCCGCGGCATCCGAACACAGGAAGAGCACCATGCCGGTCACGTCATCCGCTTCCCCGAAGCGGCGCAGGGCGTAGCGCGACAGTTGGGCACGTGTGCGTTCGCTACCCATGAATGCTTCCAGTTCCTCGTCTTCCAGGGGCGGCACCAGGGTGGACAGGGACACCGAGTTGGCGGTGATGCCGTAGCGCCCGGTCTCGCGTGCGAGCGCGCGCATGAAGCCCGCTGCGCCCGCCTTGGCTGCCGAGTAGGCCGTCAGTCGTGCGTCGCCCATACGGCCCGAATCGGAGATGATCGTGACGATGCGGCCGCGCTGCTCGGCCACCATGCCTGGCACAACTGCGTGGCAACAATTCATTACGCCGTACAGGTTGGTGTGAAAAAAACGGGCCCAGTCTTCCGGCTGTGTTTCCCAGAACTCGGGCGAAAAGCCCATGCGACTGTCGGGGCCAGCGTTGCCGGCGTTATTAACGAGCAGTGTTATGGGTCCCAGGGATTCGGTCGCCCCGGCCACGGCGGCCGCCACACTGTCGAGGTTGCCCACGTCGGATATTGCTGCAGTGGCCGGCACGCCCAGTTCGCGTACTTCCGCGGCCACTGCTTCGGCCCTGTCCGCGTCGAAGTCGTTGACGGCGATGCCCCCCGCGCTGTGCCGGGCCAGCGTGAGGGCAATCTCGCGACCCAGGCCCTGGCCCGCGCCGCTGACGAATGCTATCTGGCCATTCAGGTCGAGGAGGTTGTCCTTGCTCATGGGGTGATCCCGTTCCACTGGATTGAACTGTACTGACTCAGCTAGCAGCTATAAAACAACAGTGATGTTCAATAGATAGAGCCATGGTAAATGCAGCTAAATCGTTTGCCAACCATTTTCTGTTACGGCAGGGGGCAAGCCGATGGCGACAAATGTCTTAGTCCATGGCGACGGTCACGGCGGTTGGTTTCTCGAACAGTTTGCGGACCGCCGGCAGGTCGACCTTCATTGAGGGAGTGCGTGGCAGTGTCGGCAGCAGGCGCCAGTCAGACGGTATGTGTGTGGATGGGAGTTGTCCGCGCAGATGGTTCTCAAGTGTATCTGCAGCCGGCGCCGTTTGTCCCGCGGCGACTTCAATGGCCGCGACCGGTACCTCGCCCAGGCGATGGTGAGCAATGCCGACGACGCAGGCATGGGCAACAGCGGGGTGAGTCTGCAGCGCCTGCTCAATGACACTGGGCATCAGCTTGAAACCGCCGCGCATGATGGCGCCGTCCGCGCGGCCGCGGTGAAACAAAAAGCCGTCTGCGTCAATAACAGCAAGGTCTGAGGTGCGGATCCAGTCGGGCCCAATGCGCGGAGACACCACTTCCAGTATGCCTTCCCGCCCTGCAGGCTGTTCCTTCTCGGTATCGGGGTCGAGAACCCTTATCTGCACGCCGGGGAGGGCGCGGCCGACGCTGTCGAACTTCTCATCGCCCCATTTTTGCAGTAGTTCGGGTGTCATGCGAGTAACGGGTCCAGCGAACTCCGTCGCACCGTAAGACAGCAGAATCGGTATGCCATAGCGGTCTTCGAAGGCGCGTTTTACATTCGGGTCGAGTGGGGCGGCTCCGGTACCCAATACCTGCAGGGACGACAGATCCCCGGATGGAATATTTGCATCGAGCACCATTTGTATGCCGGCTGGAGGCATGCCGCTCATGATAGGCCGAAAGCGCAGAACATAGTCGTGCCAGTCCGCGACGGTGAATTTTTCCAGCAGCACAGCCCGCTGCCCGGTAAGGAGTGGCGGCAGTGTGGAGTAGAGGCCGGAGATGTTGCCCACGGGGAACATCAGCAGAGCGGGCGGCAACTCTGCGGGGTCGCCCACCTGTTTCGCCGGGGAGACACTTTCGCCGAGTATATGGTCGATCACCTGCTGGTAACTCAGCGCGAAGGGCTTGGGTGGCCCGGTGGTGCCGCTGGTTAGAATCTCTATGCCGGGCGCGGTGTGAAGCAGCTGGCTGTCTGCCACATCGCCGCTGCGGAGCAGTCTGGCGTCTGCGCCGTCCAGGGCCACGACGGTAGCGTCCAGGTTGTCCAGCGCCTGCAGTACTTCGGGTGCGAGGTCGTCCTGGTCCGCCACCACGGTGGAGGGACCGATCCGCTCGAGGTCCGCCGCCAGGGACGCGGCGGACTGAAACGGGTACACCATGCGGATCGCATGCCCGTCGGCCAGCAAGCCGAGCAGGGCTGCGAGGCCGGAGGGGCGATTACGCGTTACGAGGGCGATCTTCCCGCTGTTGGATTGGACTACTGAACGGACTCCTGCCGCGATGCGCGAGATTTCGCCCCAGTGAATCCAGGCACCATTGAACTCCAGCGCCGGGAGGGTAGGTTCCCGTTGTAGTGCTGCGCGCGCCAGTTCTTCAATAGTCGCCATGTATCCGCCGCTTCGCAGTCTATTTACGCTGCTCTGTGAGCCGCGCAATTTCTTTCGAGGCGTTGATTTTCTGCTGGTTGAAATACGCTTCGTGATTCACTTCGATCTTCTGAATTTCGTAGAGGTAGTTGACCATCATGCCGGCAGATTGTGAACGGCCGCTTAGGGTGAGATCCGCGCCCCAGTGGAGTTTGTGCATGCTCGCGCCGTTGCTGAGGTGAAAGCGTGCGACGGGATCCCGGGCCAGTCCGTGCGATTTCACGTGTAACAGGTAGTAGGCACAAAGCTGCATCAGGGCATCGCGCACATCCGTTTCGACCACCTGGCCGAGCGGTTCGAGCACTTTGCCTGCCATTGCCTCGTCGTCGATGAGTTCTGTCAGGTCAGTTTCTTTGAGCCACTTCGTGAATCCCGGGATGGGTGATAGCGTCAGGAACGTGTGCAGCGAGCTGAATTCATCGGAAAGTAGTTTTACCACGTTCTTGATCAGAAAATTGCCGAATGAAATGCCGTTCAATCCCGGATGGCAGTTGCTGATCGAGTAAAACACTACCGTTGTTGCCTCGGCCGGTTCCAGAGGTTCCCGCTCCAGTGAAATAAGCGGACCGATGGCTTCGGGTGTGTGATTCGTCAGCGCCACCTCAACAAACACTATCGGATCGTCGCCCATGGCAGGGTGAAAGAAAGCAAAGCAGCGGCGGTCCTTGCGCAAGCGACCACGTAGGTCCTCCCAGCCGCTGATTGCATGCACCGCCTCATACGCGATCAGTCTTTCCAATACCGCTGCGGGCGAATTCCAGTCGATCTGCCGTAATTCGAGAAAACCCTTGTTGAACCAGTATGCAAACAGGTGTTTGAGGTCGGCTTCTACACCCTTCAGTTCAGGGTGCTCTGGTAGTAACTGTAATAAGTCGCCGCGCAACTCTACCAGTCTACGGGTTCCGTCGGGCGCCATGTTGATACGGCGGAATAGCTTCTTCCGGGGCGCCTCAACTGCATGAGCGACACTTTCCAGGTTATCGTAGCTAGGGTCGTCCCGATACCGGGTGGCGAGATCGATGATCTGCTGGGTATTTACATCAAAGTCTGCGGCGAGGCTCAGCATGAAAAGTCGTTTCTGATCGTCGTCCAGCGATTGGTATTCTGCGGCGATCTCTTCCGCAAGTGCGAGGCCGGAGGCTTCTCCACGATGATCCAGTAAATCCAGGCAGCGCTGGGACAGCGATGTGGCCGTGCCGTTTGCTGGAATGCCGCCGGAGCGTTGCTTGGCCAGCAATTCACGCCCCACGGATAGCACCGATTGTATAGCTTTCTGAAAAGAAGATCGGGAGGCACCCAGCGCCTGTACGGCGCCTTTTTCATAGACTTCGCTCAGCATTGAGAAATGTTCATCCGCCGGCGGCGGTTGCCTCCTGCTGTTCGTTCATGCAAGCTATGAAGCCGCCGTCAACGAGAATATCGCAGCCGGTGATATAGGAGGCCTGTTCCGATACGAGATACAGGCAGAGATTAGCGATATCCTCCGCTGCACCGAGTCGCTGTAGAGCGACTAGCGATCGCATTTCTTCAAAGTTATCCATGGCTTTGGATTCCAGTTGTCCCTGCTCCGTATCGATAAGTCCTGGCGAAATGGATACGATGCGTTTGCCCTCACTTCCCCAGCTGTACGCGTGTCTTGTTACGTAATTCTGCAGAGCCTTCTTGGCATAAGCATAAGCGAGTCCCGAGTGCTTGATGCTGGATTCGCCAGCCGCCAGTGCAGTCAGCCTCTCCCGGAAATTGTCACTCAACGGGTCGGCGAGCAAGGCGTCTATAGGCTCATTCGCCGGGACCATGTGCCCGCTCATTGAGGCGATGCAGACACTGCAGGCGCCTGGATTCATGGCCGGTCGTACCGCTTCTACAAGGGTGAGGTTGCCGACAAGATCAACTTCTATGATCGTTCTCCAGTCGGCCATTTGGGGTGAGAGTCCGATCGTGTGTATGGCGCCATCAATACCAAGTGTTCTTGCACGTTTCGCCAGATCGTTGATGCTGGCAGCGTCCCTAACGTCAGTCACGCAGGTATCGCAGGCGACACCCCGTTCGACGCAAATCGCCTGCAAATCCCTGAGCTTGTCTGCATTGAGATCGGTTAGCAATAGTGAGTAGCCGAGTTCTGCGGCCAGTAGGCTGCTGGCGCTTCCCATGCCGCCAGTGGCACCGGTAATCAACAGGCGCCCACTGTTTTTAGCCATGACTGACAGTCCTTAGGTGTCTTCGATCCGTATCATAATACAACACCAGTGTTGTATATTATAGGTTTTCTCGGCATTCTGGCCTGAGGCCACTGGAATTTGCGGCACAATTTCATTGCCACCAAAGCGGGCGAATTCGCTGATGGAAAGAAGTGACTGGAGAGTCTGGCTTTAGCGTCGGTGGCGCTTCTCCAGCAGCGTCCCTTGATATTTAGTGAAAGGAGTATGCTATGAAAGATAGCAAAAGCGCTTACCGCTCAGTATTGGCACCCGACCTTTTCAAGGAGCGCGTTGTGATTATCACAGGTGGCGGAAGCGGTTTGGGACGCTGTATGGCGCACGAGATCGCATCACTTGGTGGCCGAGTGATCATATTGGGTCGAACTCAGGAAAAGTTGCGCACTGTTGTCGGTGAGATAGTCTCAGATGGCGGCACGTGTGATCACTGGGTTTGTGACATTCGCGATGAAGAGCGGGTTACCCACGTCATAGGGGAAATCGTCCTGAAATATGGCCAAATACATGCCCTGGTAAATAACGCGGGCGGCCAGTTTCCCGCCTTGTTGCGCGATATCAGCAAGAATGGTTTTGAAGCGGTCACTCGTAATAATCTCGTTGGTGGATTCTTGATGTCCCGGGAGGTTTTCCGACAATCAATGCAAGAGCATGGTGGCGCTATTGTCAATATTACGGCAGATTGTGGGAATGGTTTTCCGGGGGTGGGGCATGCGGGAGCGGCAAGGGCCGGAACGGAAAACCTGACCCGTACTGCCGCCTGGGAGTGGGGGCCTTTCGGTGTCAGAACGAACGCTGTGTCCCCTGGCTTCGTTATTTCCAGTGGGTTTGATACCTACGACGACCCTGATGTTGCCCGCACCCTCAACACGGCGTCTGGTTTTATACCACTGAAGCGTATGGGTAGCGAGTCGGAGGTCAGTAGTGTTGTCTGTTTCCTCTTGAGTGATGCGGCCGGATTTATCAATGGTGAAACCGTGCATGTGGACGGAGGGGGTCGCTTTGGCTCGTCACACATGTACCAGAAGTTGCCGGACGAACCACACTACACTCCAAAACCCTTCCATGCCTTTCATCGCTCCTCGCTTCCCGAGGTACTTTCTGATTCTGGTACCAGTTAGGCGCCTGTAATAACTGATCCAGCTTTGGTCTCGATGTCCAGACTATGGTTGAGATTAGAGGGCGATCTCTGCGAATACACCTGGGTGCTTTGACCTATGTCTCTTGAAAAGTTTGCTACCGATCACGCTGGTAAGAACGCAATTATTATGGAAGGT